>NZ_DASRZX010000089.1:0-77219 GCF_035685885.1 Dyella sp.
GAAGGGGCACCGCTGTTCGCTCAGTCCGACGGCCCAGGCGCCAACACGTCGCGCTGCCCGTTGATGCCCATCGACGACACCAGCCCGGCAGCCTCCATCGCCTCGACCAGTCGTGCCGCACGGTTGTAGCCGATGCGGAACTGGCGCTGCACGAACGAGATCGATGCGCGCCGCGAACGCAGCACGAAGGCCGCGGCTTCGTCGTACAGCGGATCGAGTTCGGCATCGGCGCCTTCTTCGCCGAACAGCTCGCCCGAACCCTCGCTAGTCGGGCCCGCAAGAATCTCGTCCTTGTAATCCGGCTCGCCGTACAACTTCAGGTGCGCCACCACGCGATGCACTTCTTCGTCGGCGACAAATGCGCCGTGGATGCGTTGCGGATACCCCGTGCCCGGCGGCAGGAAAAGCATGTCGCCCTGGCCGAGCAGGCTCTCGGCACCCATCTGGTCGAGGATGGTGCGCGAGTCGATCTTGCTCGACACCTGGAACGCCACACGCGTGGGAATGTTCGCCTTGATCAGGCCGGTGATCACGTCTACCGATGGCCGCTGCGTGGCAAGAATCAGATGGATGCCTGCGGCGCGCGCCTTCTGCGCGAGGCGCGCGATGAGTTCCTCGATCTTCTTGCCAGCCACCATCATCAGGTCGGCCAGCTCGTCGATCACCACCACGATCATCGGCATCGTATCGAGCGTCTCGGGCACTTCAGGATGCGCGGGGAACGGATTGAGCAACGGACGTCCAGACGTCCGCGCCTCGCGCACCTTCTGGTTGAAGCCGGCGAGGTTGCGCACGCGAAGGTCCGACATCAGGCGATAGCGGTTCTCCATCTCGCCCACGCACCAGGCCAGCGCGTTGGCGGCGAGCTTCATGTCGGTCACCACCGGCGCGAGCAAATGCGGGATGCCTTCGTAGACGGAAAGCTCCAGCATCTTCGGGTCGATCATGATCATGCGCACGTCGTCGGGCGTGGCCTTGTAGAGCATCGACAGGATCATCGCGTTCACCGCGACCGACTTGCCCGAGCCTGTGGTGCCCGCCACCAGCATGTGCGGTGCCTTGGCCAAGTCCGCCACCACCGGCTCGCCGGTGATGCCCTTGCCCATGGCCAGGGTGAGCAACGAATCGGAACCGCGGTATTCGGCCGAGTCGAGGATTTCCGAAAGCGCGATCATCTGCCGGTGCTCGTTCGGCAGCTCCAGCCCCATGCAGGTCTTGCCGGGGATCGTTTCGACCACGCGCACGGAGGAGCGGCCCAGTCCACGCGCGAGATCCTTCATCAGCGCCACGATCTGGTTGCCGCGCACGCCCACGGCGGGTTCCACTTCAAAGCGCGTGATCACCGGGCCGGCCGATGCACCCACGACGGAAACCGGGACCTTGAACTCGCGCAGGCGTTGCTCGATGAGCTCGCCGGTTTCCGCCAGCTGCGCATCGTCGATCGCATCGAATGACGGACGCGGCGGCGCGAGCAAGGCAAGCGGCGGCAGCACCGGGTCGTTGCGCGGCCGGGTCGGCGTGGACATGACGGGATGCACCACGTCGGCACGGGTGGCGCTTTGCATGTCGTCGTTTGCCGCGACATGGCGCGCCGGCGCGATGACGCCCGACGGCGGCATGGGCAGCCGCGTGCTTTCGATTTCATCGGCGGGCGTGATCTCCGCCGGCGCCTCGATGGCAACCCCATGGGATGCCAGCACACGTTGCGCATCGACGCTCGCCAGCGACGGCGCTTCGGCTTGCGCGGAAAGCGATACGGTGCGCGGTGACGATGCGTGTGCCGCTGCCGCACCCGGTACGACCACGGCATGGCCACGCAACTCCGCTGACTTGACGAGCGGTGCGGCCCTGGCCAACGGCATCGAAGCAGTGGGCGGCGCGCGTCCGTGCTTGGGTGTCAGCCACGGTTCGCGGATCACTTTCTCGGTGCGCAAAGGTTGGCGCGTGCGAGGGCTGAACGAGGGCATGGGCGGCAACGGTTGTTCCGCACGCACAGGCGCTGCCGTGGGGGGCGCGGGGGCTTGTGTTCGCCGTACCGCATCGCCCTGGCGCTTGTGTGATTTCATGGCCTTGCGTTCCACCCGTCGCACCGCGCCGCGGGAGCGCGAAGGTGAGCGCGGCTGGCCGCGGCGCGATGCCACCCGATCCACGGCGTGCTGCAACACCGTGGCCAGCCCATCGATGACGACCGACACGCGGCCTAACATGGCCCGCCACGGCACGCCGAGATACCAGGGGAGGGCAGCCGCCAGCATGCCAAGCATCAATACGCTGCTCAGGCCCGCGCCAAGCAGACGGGTCCACGCATGGGCCAATGCGCGGCACACCGCGCCGCCCACGTTGGCATCGTCGGTGTAGTGGTCAATCACCAGGCCTTCCAGCGTCGCGCAGGCCAGCAACACCAGCAGCGCGCCAAGCCAGAAACGAATGGTGCCTTCGCCACCCGGCGGGCGCGGGCCACGCGCCATCAGCCGCCTGCCGAGGCGCCACAGGAGAGGAATCAAGCAGAGGGTGGACAGCCCGAAGGCGCCAAAAAAGAAAGTGAGCATGCCGGAGTGTTCGATGCTGCCACGTGCAAACTCAGCATGTTAGCGCCAATGCCTAACGAGCGTCAGCAGATCGTGCTGCAACCGGCTGACATGATTGGCGGCACTACTTGCCGATGCAGAACGAACTGAAGATCGCACCCAGCAGGTCGTCGCTGGTGTAGGTGCCGGTGATTTCGCCCAGCGCGTGCTGGGCCTGGCGCAGTTCCTCGGCCGCGAGTTCGCCGGCGCGAGTGGCACGCAGCACTTGGTCGGCCTGTTCCAGATGGACAGTCACCTGTTCCAGCGCAAGCACGTGCCGGCGACGCGCGCTGAAGGCGCCTTCGCCGCTGCCCGCACCGGCGACCTGCCTGAGGTGCTCGCGCAGCGCATTCAGGCCCTCGCCCGTCTTGGCCGAGGCCCATACCCAGACGCCGTCGGGCCGCGTCTCGTATCGCGCGCCGACATGTTCCAGGTCGATCTTGTTGATCAGCACCAGGCGCTCGACGCTGGCCGGAAGATCGGCGAGCAGCACGAGGTCGAATTCGACGTGATCGGCGTCGGTCACCAGCAACGCCATATCGGCGCGCGCCAGTTCGCCACGCGCGCGACGCACGCCTTCCTGTTCCACCGGATCGTCGGTCTCGCGCAATCCCGCTGTATCGGCCAATTCCAGCGCGACGCCATCGAGATGGAGCTGCTCGCGCAGCACGTCGCGCGTGGTGCCGGCGATGTCGGTGACGATGGCGCGGTCGCTGCCGGCGAGCGCGTTCAACAGGCTGGACTTTCCCGCGTTTGGACGTCCAATGATCGCCACGCGCAAACCGTCGTTGAGGCGCACGCCGCGCTGCGCCTCGCACAACAAAGCGGCCAGCTGCACGCGCAAGGCATCGAGTTGCTGTGTGATCAGCGGATCCGCCAGGAAGTCGATTTCCTCCTCGGGAAAATCGATTGCCGCCTCGATGTGTACGCGCAAGGCCACCAGCGATTGCAGCAGCTCATACACCTTGTACGAGAACACGCCTTCCATCGAGCGCAATGCGGCGCGCGCGCCAGCCTGCGAACGCGCAGCGATCAGGTCAGCCACCGCCTCGGCCTGCGCGAGATCCAGCTTGCCGTTCAAGAACGCGCGCTCGGTGAATTCACCGGGACGCGCCAGCCGCGCGCCCATGTTGCAGATGCGTCGCAACAGCGCATCGAGCAGCACCGGGCTGCCGTGACCTTGCAACTCCAGCACATGCTCACCCGTGTAGGAAGCCGGCGCCGGGAAATAGAGCAGCAGGCCACGATCGATCAACTCACCGTCGCTTTCGCGGAAGGCGGCGAAGTGGGCGTGGCGGGGATCGGGGTCGCGTCCCAGCAGTTCGTGCGCTATGCCAGGTACAGCGGGACCGGACACGCGCAACACCCCGACACCGGCGGCGCCGGAAGCACTGGCGATGGCGGCGATGGTATCAGCGGAGGTCATGGGTGGAATTATGCAGGCTGGTAAAGGTTCTGAGGAAATTGGCGTCTGCTGTTGGATGGAAGGACTGGCAGGACCATTGCGCACTGGGTGCGCTCCTACAGTCGAGCGACAAAGCGATCAAAAGGACGGAATCCGCAGACGAAAAAAAGGCCGCATCAGCGGCCTTTTTCCTCAAAACGGCGACAGCGGTCAGCCCGCCTTCGCCTTCTCTTCCGCGCGATCCACACTGCGCGTGATCAGCCACTGCTGCGTCAGGCTGGTCAGGCCGTTGACCACCCAGTACAGCACCAGGCCCGCCGGGAAGAAGAGGAACATGAAGCCGAATACCACCGGCATCACCTTCATCATCTTCTGCTGCGCCGGGTCCATGCCCGCAGCGGCCGGCGTCAGCCACTGCGTCGCCAGCATCACCAGGATGTAAAGGATCGGCAGCACGAACAGCGGATCAGGCGCGGAAAGGTCGTGCACCCAGCCGAAGAACGGCGCGTGACGCAGTTCGACGCTTTCCATCAGCACGCGATACAGACCGAAGAACACCGGCATGGTGATGAGGATGGGGAGGCAGCCCGACATCGGGTTGACCTTCTCCTTCTTGTACAGCTCCATCATCGCCTGCTGCATCTTCATCTTGTCGTCGCCGTAACGCTCCTTCAGAGCAGTCACGCGCGGCTGCAGCTTGCGCATCTTGGCGCCGGAGCGGAACTGCGCGGCAGTGAGTTTCCACAGCGCGCCCTTCAGCAGCAGCACCAGCAGGATGATGGCCACGCCCCAGTTGCCGCTGATCGCGTGCAGCTGCGACAACAGCCAGTGCAGCGGCTGCGCCACGACGGTCAGCCAACCGTAGTTGGTGGTGAGATCCAGGCCCGGCGCCACGGTGTCGAGCGTACCCTGCAACTTGGGACCCATATACAGGCGTGAAGCGATGGTCGTGCTCTGACCCGGAGCCACGCTCAGCGACGGACCGATCGCGCGGATCAGGTACATGGGCTGCGCGGTGTCGGGATTGATCACGCTGGTGCTGTACGTGTTGGCTTCCTGTCCCTGCGGAATCCATGCCACGAAGAAGTAGTGCTGCAGCATCGATGCCCAGCCGCCGGTGATGACGTGGTTGAGCGGCTTCTTCGCGAAATCGGCGAAGGGCAGCGTGGACATCTTGTCTTCCGGGCTGTACCAGGCGGCGCCGTAGAAGCTGTGCGAGGACGGGTCGCTGAAGTTCTGCCACCAGCTCTTCTGCTGCACCGGCGCCACGCGCTGCAGCTGCGTATAGGCATTGCCCTGCCACGCGTTGCTGCCGGCGTTGTCGATCTTCTCGCCCACGGAAATGACGTAGCTGCCGCGCTTGAGCGTATAGGTCTTGGTAACCGTCAGGCCCGAGGCGTCCGTCCAGGTGAGGTCGGCCTTCAGTTCGTCCTGGCCTTGCACCAGCGCATAGCTGGTCTGCGCGGCCTGGAACACGGCGCGATGATCGGGTGCAGCACCCTGGTTGCTCACCAGGCCGCTCTGCGCCACGAAATACTGGGAACGCTCGTCATCAAGAAGACGGACCGGCGCCGGGTCCGGATCCTTCCTGGTGCGCGGAATGGACGGGTAGTTGAGCAGCTCCGAACGCACCACGGTGCCGCCGCGGGTATCCACGGTGAGGCGAAGCACGTCGGTGGTCAGCGTGATCAGTTGCGCGGAAGCTTCCGTCGTCGTACCCGGCACCGCGGCGGGAGCGGTGGCGGCGGGAGCGGTGGCGGCGGGAGCGGAAGCGCCCGGCACGCTGGCGTCGGCGGCAGGCACTGCGGCGCTGGAGGACGATGCAGCGGCGACCTGTGGTTTCGGGCTGTAATCCTTGTCCCAGGCCATGAAAAGCAGGTAGGCCACGGCCAACAGGGCAAAGATGAGGAACGTACGCGTTTGATTCATCGCGGAGCAGATCCGGTGCATGCCGCGACATCGGGCCGCGGAACAGGGTGAATAAAGGTCAACGCACGATTGTGCCGGCCGCATCGCCCGGCTTCAATGTGGCCTCGAGCCTCACGGAACGCAGTTTCTTCCAGAGCAACTGCAGTTCATCGAGCAGCTCAGGGCCGGGCAGGTGCGCCGCCTGCTCGCGTGCCATCACCATGAGGTCGATGGCCGGAAGCTCAAGGCGATGGCGCCGGAACGATTCGCGCACGAGGCGCTTGAGGCGGTTGCGATCCACCGCGCGCTTGGACACGCGCTTGGAAATGGCCAGGCCCAGGCGAGGGTGATCAAGCCCGTTGGGGCGATAGCGCACAGAAAAACAGCGGCCGCCGAAGCGGCCGCTGACATGACGCAAGGCGGCAAAATCACCGGCGCGGCGAAGCCGCGCCTCGCGCGGCAGGCCGGCGGCACGCATCAGGGCGCGCCGCTTACGGGATCAGGCGCTTACGACCCTTGGCGCGACGCGCGTTCAGGATCTTGCGGCCGTCGGCCGTCGCCATGCGGGCGCGGAAGCCGTGGGTACGGGCGCGCTTGAGCTTGCTGGGCTGGAAGGTTCGCTTCGACATGGCTTCGTCCGAAGTTAAAGTGATAAAAAGGTTGGAAATTATGCAGGGTTATGGCGGGCGCTGTCAAATCCACCTGTCAAAGGGGTTGACATCAGCCTGTTGGCTTCCTGTGGATATCCATGTGGATATCCATCCCATGAAGGAGGGTTCGTGCTGCTAGACTTGCCGGTCCACCCCGCGCGAAAGCGCCCCTTCCTGTGGTTGAAAAGTATCCATGAGTGACCTGTGGCGGCGCTGTCTCGAGCGTCTCGAGGGCGAACTTAACGCCGAAGACCTGCACACCTGGCTGATGCCGCTGCAGGCGCGCGACGACACCCATGGCCTGCAGCTGTTCGCCCCCAATCCGTACACCCTGGACACGGTTCGCGAGCGCTACCTGGCGCGCATCGAGACGGTGATCAGCCAGCTGACCGGGCATGAGCTGACGGTCAAGCTGGAGGTCGGCTCCAGTTCGCCCCGCGCCAATCCCAGCGGCAAGATTGCCCCTCCCGCGGCTGCCAGGCCTGCGGCGGCATCTACCGCAACGATGATGGCCGAACCCCCGGCGCCCAGCTTCAACCACAACCTGGACCCGCACTACACGTTCGAAACCTTCGTCGAAGGCAAATCCAACCAGCTGGGCAAGGCCGCCGCCATGCAGGTGGCGATGAATCCGGGCCGCGCCTACAACCCGCTGCTGCTGTACGGCGGCACGGGCCTGGGCAAAACGCATCTGATGCACGCCACTGGCAACCTGATGCGCGAGCGCAATCCGGACTTCAAGGTGCTGTACCTGCGCTCCGAACAGTTCGTCGGCTCGATGATCGAGGCGCTGCGCACCAAGAGCATGGACGAGTTCAAGCGCCGCTTCCGTTCGGTGGACGCGCTGCTGATCGACGACATCCAGTTCTTCGCGGGCAAGGACACCACCCAGGAAGAGTTTTTCCACACCTTCAACGCGCTGTTCGAATCCAAGCAGCAGATCATCCTCACCTGCGACCGCTACCCGAAGGAAGTGGACAAGCTGGAGCCGCGGCTGAAGTCGCGCCTGGGCTGGGGCCTCTCGGTGGCGATCGAGCCGCCGGATTTCGAGACGCGCGCGGCGATCCTGCTGTCCAAGGCGCACGACAAGGGCGTGGCGGTGGGGGAAAACGTGGCGATGCTGCTGGCCAAGCGCATCCGCTCCAACGTGCGCGACCTCGAAGGCGCGCTCAATACGCTGGCGGCGCGTGCCAACTTCTACGGCAAGCCGATCACCATCGATTTCGCCGAGGAAACCCTGCGCGACCTGCTGGCCACGCATGCGCAGGCGGTCACGGTGCCCAACATCCAGAAGATCGTGGCCGACTACTACCAGGTGCGCCTGCAGGACCTGCTGTCCAAGCGCCGCGTGCGCTCGCTGGCGCGTCCGCGACAGATCGCCATGGCGCTGTCCAAGGAATTGACCGAACACAGCCTGCCGGAAATCGGAGAGGCGTTCGGCGGCCGCGACCACACCACGGTGCTGCACGCCTGCCGCACGATCAAGAAGCATTGCGAGACCGATACCCGGATGCGCCAGGACTGGGAACAGCTGATCCGCATCCTCACCGGCTGAATTACCGGGGGTTGTGCATGAAATGCTTGAAAAGTGTGGTGGCAAGCTGTGGATAATAGGTGGACGATTCGGCCGGCAAAGTTATCCACATTCGGCCCACAATCTTCCGGCCCTTTGGAACACAATGAGAGAATCATATAAAGTTTTGATTCTCTTAGTTTTTTTTTGATTTTTGAGTTATCCACTCCGCCTACCACCACTACAGAACTTCTTTTAAAAACAGAAAAGCAGGTTTAGGGGAAGCGAAAACATGCAATTCAGCATCCAACGAGAAGCTCTGCTCAAGCCGCTTCAGCAAGTCGTCGGCGTGGTCGAACGCCGGCAGACACTGCCTGTGCTTGCCAACCTGCTGGTGAAGGTCGCCGACGGCAAACTGTCGATGACGGGTACCGACCTCGAAGTCGAAATGGTCGCGACCACGGCTGCCGACAAGCTGGCCGACGGGGAGATCACCATCCCGGCGCGCAAGCTGTTCGACATCGTGCGTGCGCTGCCCGACGGTGCGCAGATCGACTTGAAGCTCAATGGCGACCGGGTGGCACTGAACGCGGGACGTAGCCGCTTCACGCTGGCCACGCTGCCTGCCACGGAGTTCCCGACCATCGATGAAATCGAGTTGGTCGAGCGGGTCACGCTACCGGAAGAAGTGCTGCGCGACCTGATGGAACGCACGGCCTTCGCCATGGCGAACCAGGACGTGCGCTACTACTTGAACGGCATGCTGCTGGACCTGCAGGAGCACACGCTGCGCTGCGTCGCCACCGACGGTCATCGTCTGGCGCTGAAGGAAACCAAGCTGGACAGCAAGGTGGCCGCGCGTCGCCAGATCATCATTCCGCGCAAGGGCGTGAACGAGCTGATCGGTCTGTTCGAGACGGGCGATGGCCAGGTCGAACTGGAATTCGGCCGCAACCACCTGCGCGTGCGTCGTGGTGACGTGGTGTTCACCTCGAAGCTGATCGATGGCCGTTTTCCGGATTACGAAGCAGTGATCCCGCTCGGTGCCGATAAGCACGCCTCACTCGATCGTGAAGTGCTGCGCGGCGCACTGCAGCGTGCTGCCATTCTTTCCAACGAAAAGTACCGTGGCGTGAAGCTGGAACTCTCCCCGGGCAAGCTGCGCATCGTCGCCCACAACCCGGAGCAGGAAGAGGCCGTAGAAGAAGTCGAGGCCGAGACGGTGGTGTCCGATCTTGCCGTCGGCTTCAACGTTGGCTACCTGCTGGATGCACTGGGTGCACTGCGCGGTGAGCGCGCTCGCCTGAACCTCCGTGACGCACAGTCCAGCTGTCTGGTGCAGGAAGACGATAGCGACCAGGCTCGCCACGTGATCATGCCGCTGCGCCTGTGATGTGGGGCAGGCGTTTGCCGGAAACGGGCAAGCCACAAGGGAACGCCGGGGCCGTCGCAAGACGCTCCGGCGTTCTTGCTTCGGGGGCAGGGTAAATGCGCCTTGAGAGTCTGCGCATCCAGGGCCTGCGTTGCCTGGCGGATGTCACCATACCCTTATTGCCTGGCGTGACGGTGTTTGCCGGCGCCAACGGGGCAGGCAAGACCAGCCTGCTGGAAGCGGCTTTCCTGCTTTCGCATGGACGATCCTTCCGGGCGGGTGCCAAGGACGCCTTGCTCCAACGTGGTGCCGAGCGGTTGTCGGTGTTCGCGCAACTGCGTCACGACGATGGGCAATCCCGTCGGTTGGGTCTGGGCCGGCAGGGCGTGCGCTGGGAGGCCAGGGTGGACGGGCAGCTGGCGACACTCAGCGAATTGGTGGGCGAGTGCGCCGTGGTCTGTTTCGAACCGGGATCCCACGCCCTTATCGCAGGCGGGGCGGAAGAACGACGGCGTTACCTGGATTGGGGCGTGTTCCACGTGGAACACGAGTTCTTTCTGGCCTGGCGGCGTTATCAGCGGGCACTAAAGCAACGCAACAGCTTGTTGCGAGCCGGCAACCCCGTCCCCGACGCCCAGTTCCTGCCTTGGGAGGCTGAGTTGGCTTCCGCGGCGGAGGTCATCGATCGGCAACGGCAGGTTTACCTCGGTGCACTCCGCCCCCATTTAGAACAGGCCATGGCGGCACTCTTGCCAGAGCTCGGCGCAGTGGAGCTGCGCTACAAGCGCGGTTGGGCGGAGGAGGCCGGTCTGGCGGATGTACTAGCCTCGCAGCGAGGGCGTGATCTTTCGCGCGGGCACACCACGGTGGGTTCTCACCGCGCCGATTGGTCGCTGGCGTTCGAACACGCCCCCCTGCGTGAGCACCTTTCTCGCGGTCAGGAGAAGCTGACAGCCCTGGGCTGTGTCCTGTCGCAGGCGGCGCTCTATGCAGAGCAGCGGAAGGAGTGGCCCATCGTTTGCCTGGACGATCTGGCTTCGGAGTTGGACAAGGCGCACCAGGCGGCCCTGGTCGCCCGCCTCAAGGATGCCGGGGCGCAGGTGTTGGTGACAGGAACGGAGGTTCCTGACGCGCTGCAGGAGGCCACCGCTCATGTGTTCCACGTGGAACAAGGCCAGCTCAGGCCCCTGCTATAATCGACGAATTGTGTATTCCGCCCGGCCTTAACACGGCGCCGAACCGGGCGGGGATTGGCGCCCCAGGAAACGGTCGACGAATGAACGCATCCTACGATTCGAGCAACATCAAGGTTCTGAAAGGCCTGGAAGCGGTGCGCAAGCGCCCGGGCATGTACATCGGCGACACCGATGACGGTACCGGCCTTCACCATATGGTGTTCGAAGTCGTCGACAACTCCATCGACGAGGCCTTGGCCGGCTATTGTGACCACGTCACCGTCACCATCCTTGAGGATGGCTCGGTCAGCGTCAGCGACAACGGCCGTGGCATCCCCGTCGATACGCACCCGGAAGAGGGCCGTTCCACCGCCGAGGTGGTGATGACGGTGCTGCATGCCGGCGGCAAGTTCGACGCCAATTCCTACAAGGTTTCCGGCGGCCTGCATGGCGTGGGCGTGTCGGTGGTGAACGCGCTCAGCTCGCATCTGTGGCTGACCATCTTCCGCGAAGGCAAGGAGTACCAGCAGGAATACGCCCATGGCGAGCCGCTGTACCCGATCAAGCCCGTCGCTGATTCCACCAAGCGCGGTACCACCGTGCGCTTCCTGCCGAGCACCGGCACGTTCACCAATGTCGAGTTCCACTACGACATCCTGGCCAAGCGCCTGCGTGAACTCGCGTTCCTCAATTCAGGCGTCACCATCGACCTGAAGGATGAGCGCGGCGAGGGTCGCCATGACCGCTTCGCCTACGAAGGCGGCATCCGTTCGTTCGTGCAGCATCTGGCCCAGCTCAAGACCGCGCTGCACCCGAACGTGATCAGCCTGAGCGCCCAGCAGGACGGCATCTCCGTCGAACTCGCGATGCAGTGGACCGACTCCTACCAGGAGACGATGTTCTGCTTCACCAACAACATTCCGCAGCGCGACGGCGGCACCCATCTCACCGGCTTCCGTGCGGCGCTGACGCGCTCGCTGCAGGGTTACATCGAGAAGGAAGGCTTGGCCAAGAACGCCAAGGTCGCGCTGTCTGGCGACGACATGCGCGAAGGCCTGATCGCCGTGCTGTCGGTGAAGGTGCCTGATCCGAAGTTCTCCTCGCAGACCAAGGACAAACTGGTGTCCTCCGAGGTGAAGACCGCGGTGGAGCAGGCCGTCAACGAGAAGCTGGGCGAATTCCTGCTGGAACACCCGAACGAAGCCAAGGCCATCGCCTCCAAGGTGGTCGACGCCGCGCGTGCCCGCGAAGCCGCCCGCAAGGCCCGCGAGATGACCCGCCGCAAGGGCGCGCTGGATATCGCCGGCCTGCCGGGCAAGTTGGCCGACTGCCAGGAGAAGGACCCCGCCCTGTGCGAACTGTTCCTGGTCGAGGGTGACTCCGCCGGCGGCTCGGCCAAGCAGGGCCGCAACCGCAAGACCCAGGCCGTGCTCCCGCTGAAGGGCAAGATCCTCAACGTGGAGAAGGCCCGCTTCGACAAGATGCTGTCCTCCGCCGAAGTCGGCACGCTGATCACCGCGCTCGGCACGGGTATCGGCAAGGAGGAGTACAACCCGGACAAGCTCCGCTACCACCGCATCGTCATCATGACCGACGCGGACGTGGACGGCTCGCACATCCGCACCTTGCTGCTGACTTTCTTCTACCGCCAGATGCCCGAATTGATCGAGCGCGGCCACGTTTATATCGGCCTGCCGCCGCTGTACAAGATCAAGCAGGGCAAGAACGAGATGTACCTGAAGGACGACGCGGCCCTCAACGGCTACCTCGTCTCGAGCGCGGTCGATGGAGCGGAACTGCAGTATTCGGCGGATGCGCCAGGCATCTCCGGTGAGGCACTGGAAAAGCTGCTGCGCGACTACCAGACCGCACTCGACCAGATCGAGCGACTGGGCCATCGTTTCGACGCCACCGTGCTCACCGCGCTGCTGGAGTACGCACCGGTCGAGCCGGCGCTGTGGACCGACCCGACCGCGATGCAGGCTTGGCTGGCCGGTGTGGAATTGCGCCTGGCCGCCAGTGGTCTGGGCAAGCCGCGTTATCGCCTTGCCTTGCGCCCGGCGGTGGACGAGCACCCGGCCGCCATCGAGGTGGTGCGAGAGCAGCACGGCCTCAGCCACACCTGGTTGCTCCCGCAGCCGTTCTTCGGCGGCAACGAGTTCCGCCCGATCCTGCAGATGAGCCAGCAGCTCGCCGGCCTCGTCCAGTCGGGCGCGGTGGTCCGCCGTGGCAACGGCTCGCGTGGCGTCCTGAGCTTTGCCGAAGCACGCCACTGGCTGCTGGAGGAGGGCAAGAAGGGCCGTACCATCCAGCGCTTCAAGGGCCTGGGCGAAATGAATCCGGAGCAGCTGTGGGAGACCACCGTGAACCCGGAAACCCGCCGCATGCTGCAGGTAGGCGTCGAGGATGCCTTTGCCGCCGACCAGATGTTCTCGATGCTGATGGGCGAAGCGGTGGAACCGCGTCGCGACTTCATCGAGGCGAACGCCCTGAAGGTCGCCAATCTGGACATCTGATTCACCGTGCCGGTGTTGGCAGTCGCCTTGCGGCGGCGGTCACACCGGCATTCATTTCGGGCGACGTGTTAGCGCATTAATACGTTAGCGCGCGCCTTGGAAAGCGCAAAACCGCGATTTCCAAGGGCAAAAAGTCACGCATGACGTTGCTCGCGGGCTTGCAAATGATGTCAGTTCGCGGCCGTATGGTTCAACTTATTGATTTTTAACAATCTTTGTTGTGGCATTGCGACTTGTTATCTGCAGCCTAGTCAGGTTACGCTCAGCGATCCCCCGCGCCTAATGGGCGTGAAAACCTTACACCTGAGGACTGCCATGAAGCGTGTTCCCTTGATCAAGATGCTTGCAGGCACGGCGCTGGCCCTGGCCGTCGTGAGCACCCCGGTCATCGCAGGCGCGAGCTCTTCCAAAGAAAAGAAGGAAGTGCTCTACCCGAACACCACCCGCGCCGAACCGAAGCTGGACCTGACCAGCGAGAAGGATCAGAAGGCCGTCAACGAAGGCCTCGACGCGGTCGCCAACCAGGACAAGGACAAGGCGAACCAGATCCTCCAGCCGATCGCCGATGGCGGCAGCAAGAGCAAGTACGCACAGGCACTCGCCCTCCAGGGCCTGGCCAACATGCATTACAACGATGGCGACGTGAAGGGCGCCATCGACCTGCTCAAGCGCGCGCTCGACAACGGCGTCATGCCGAACGACACGTACTTCCAGCTGCAGTACGAGCTCGCCCAGTTCTACCTGGCCGACGAGCAGTACCAGCCGGCGCTGGACACGATTGCCAAGTGGCGCGCCGACGGCAAGAAGGAAACCGCCGACTCGTACGCGCTGGAAGGCAATGCCTACTACCGTCTCGAGAAGTACCCGCAAGCGATTGCCGCCATCAAGAAGGCGCAGTCGATGACCGACAAACCGAACGACAGCTGGAACCAGATCCTGATGGCCAGCTACTCGGAGTCGGGCCAGGGCGACCAGGCCGCGCAGCTGGCGCAGCAGCAACTGGCTTCCAATCCGAATGACGCCAACGCGCTGAACAACGCCGTGGCCGTGCTGATGCAGTCCCAGAAGTATCCGGAAGCGATCTCGCTGATGGAGAAGGCCAAGGCCAATGGCCAGCTGAAGACCGAGAAGGACTACGTCAACCTCGCCAAGCTCTACTTGGTCACCGGCCAGGACAGCAGCGACCAGAAGGGTCCGGCTTCCAAGGCCGTGGCCACGCTGGAGGAGGGCATGAGCAAGGGCATCGTGCAGTCGTCGTATGACAACTACATGCTGCTCGGCGCCGCCTCCTACATGTCCGACAACACGTCCAAGTCGCTCGCCGCGTACCAGAAGGCCATCCCGATGGCCAAGGACGGCGAGGCGAACATCCGCGCCGGCCAGCTGCTGATCGCGGACAACAAGTACACCGAGGCCAAGGGCCTCATCCAACAGGGCATCGACAAGGGCGTGCAGCACAAGGGCACTGCTTATATGTTGCTGGCCGAAGCGTGCCGTGGCCTCAAGGACAAGCCCGGTACGATCGCAGCCATGGAGAAGGCCGCACAGGATCCTGAAACCTCCGCCAAGGCCAAGGCCTGGCTGAAGGCGCAGGGAACTAGCAAGTAAGGCAAAAAGTGTATCTACCGTGAGGCGGATAGACGTCCATATGGATGCCTCACGGGTGCTATACAAATGCCATGTGCTGTTGTACCGTTGAAACCTTTCCGTGCTCTCGTCCAGTGGCAAATGTCATCCCTTGTTTGGATCGATATTGCCACCGGATGCCGTGACCACGACTCACCGATTAACTAGCTCCAGATAGTGACAGATGGCCTCAAGTAACGAAGCAACCGGCCAAGGGCCGTTCAATTGGAGGCGTACCTGGGCGCTGGCCGTAGCCATCGCGCTGCATGCGTTCGCGTTTCTGTTGCTGGTGGCGCCTATGGCACCGCCGAAGCAGGTACAGAAAGAAAAAGAACGCACTGTCCAGGTGAACTTCATCGAGCCGCCGCCGCCGCCGCCGCCGCCGCCGCCGCCGCCGCCGGAGCCGCCGAAGCAGCCGCCGCCGAAGATCATTCAGCAGGTGAAGCCGCCGCCGACACCGCCGCCGCCGGCACCGCCGCCGGCTGTGGAAGAGCGCTCGGCGAACGCCGTCTCGGCACCGCCGCCGGCACCGCCTGCTCCTCCGGCTCCGCCTGCGGATATCACCGCCAGCCAGGACATCAGCTATAACAGCCGTATCCAGCCCAAGTATCCGCCGCAGGCTATCCGCCAGCGTCACGAGGGCACGGTCACGCTGATGATCCTTGTGGGTGTGGATGGTTCGCCCAAGGACATCAAGGTGGAATCGTCCAGCGGTTACCGCGAGCTGGATCAGGCAGCGATTGAAACGGCGCGCAAGTGGCGCTTCAATCCGAACATCAGGAACGGACAAAAGACGGAAGGCTATGTCCGCGTCCCGGTCAATTTCAATCTCAATCAGCTGTAACTTCGGTTACGGTCAATCAGTTCACGCTTGACTTTCCAAGGGTAGCGTTATGTTCCTGCAAACTTCTCCGGCCCCCGCGGGCGGTACCACCAACGCCGAAGCCATGAAGTCGATGGGCTTCGACCACCTCATTCACCACTTCGATTTCCTTGGCTGGATCGTGTTCGTGGTGCTGGTGGTGATGTCCTTCTCCTCCTGGTACTTCATCATCGCCAATGCCATCCGCAACGCCATGGTTCGTGGCCGCGCCGACAAGGTGATCAACGGTTTCTGGGCCAATGGTTCGACCCAGGACGCGATCCGCGAGCTGGAAGCCCAGCCCAAGGGCGAACCGTTCTCCAAGATCGCCCTGGACGCCGCTTCGGCCGTCGCTCACCATCAGCAGGCTTCGGCCGGCGGTGGTCGCCTCGCCGAGTCGCTCAGCCGCTCCGAGTTCATTGATCGCGCCCTGCGCCAGGCTGTTGCTCGCGAGAGCCTCCGTCTGGAAGGCGGCCTGACCCTGCTCGCCACGGTCGGTTCGTCGGCACCGTTCATCGGTCTGCTGGGTACGGTGTGGGGTATCTACCACGCCCTGATCTCGATCTCGGCTTCCGGCAACGCTTCGATGGAAGCTGTGGCAGGTCCGGTGGGTGAAGCTCTGATCATGACCGCTTTCGGTCTGTTCACCGCTATCCCGGCCGTGCTCGCCTACAACTTCTTCAACCGTTCGAACCGCCTGACCTACGCTCAGTTCGACGAGTTCGCGCACGACCTGCACGACTTCTTCGCCACCGGCGCTCGCGTCGAAGGCAAGTGAGGATCTGACCCATGGCGATGAGCACTGGAGATAATTCCGGCGGCCCGATGTCGGAAATCAACGTCACGCCGCTCGTCGACGTGATGCTGGTTCTCCTGATCATCTTCATGATCACGGCACCGCTGATGTCTCACCGAATCACGGTGGATCTGCCGACCGCCAATCCGAAGGTTTCGGATAACGAGCCGGTGGAACCGATGGATTTGGCCGTGAAGCCGGATGGCACGTTGTACCTCAGTGACGTCGAAGTCACCGAGGGCGAGCTGAAGGCGCAGTTTGCGGTTGCGGCAGCCAAGAGCCCGCAACCGGAACTGCAGATCCGCGCGGACAAGACCACGGAATACAAGGTCGTGAAGAAGATCCTGGCCAGCGCCAAGGAACAAGGCATGGTCCATGTCGGTTTCATCACGACCGGCAAGGAGTAACAGTCAATGGCATTCAGTTCTGGAAGTGGTAAGGGGCCAATGGCTGACATCAATGTCACGCCGCTGGTCGACGTGATGCTGGTGCTGCTGATCATCTTCATGATCACGGCGCCGATGCTTACCCACAAAGTGAAGATCGACCTTCCGCAGCCGAATCCGAACGTGGTCCAGCCGGAAAATCCGCCGGAACCCGTTCGCCTGAAGATCGACCAGTCCGGCGCGCTGTACTGGAACGATACGCCGGTGGACGAGCTGGGCCTCAAGGCACAGCTGGCGGTGATTGGTGGTCTGGGCGATCCGGCCAAGCAGCCGGAAGTGCAGATCGCTGCGGACGATGGCGTTGCCTATGAGCACGTCGCCCGCGTCCTGGCCGATGCGAAGAGCTACGGCCTGACCAAGATCGGCTTCACCGAAGGTCAGTGATTTCGCAGTAAACCGCAGTAACACTACCCTTAGAAACCCCCGCCCCGTGCGGGGGTTTCTTTTTTGGGCTATTCGAAAAGTTTGGCATGGACGTTTAGACGTCCGAATACATTGCGAGGTCCATCGCGCACTGCGTGCGCTCCTACAAGGTGGCGCTGTTCTTGTAGGAGCGCACCCGGTGCGCGATCAACATCACATCGACGAGAAAAGGCTGCGCGAAGTATCTGCAGGGCGCTGCGTTATCGAGGAAAGGCTCAGCGCAGAATCTGCAGGTAGTTGCGCACCGTGGCCGCGAGTCCTTCGTACAAGGCTTCGCCGATCAGCGCATGGCCGATCGATACTTCGGCCAGGCCAGGAATGGCCGCCTTGAACGTGCCGAGATTGGCCTGGCTCAGGTCGTGCCCGGCATTCACCGCAAGACCCGCGTGTTGCGCGCGCCTTGCCGTGTCGGCGCAACGCTCCAGCTCGGCTTGCACGTCCCCCGCAGCGAACGCGTGGGCATAGGGACCGGTATAGATCTCGATGCGCTGCACGCCGATGGAAGCTGCGGCCTCGAAGCCATTCGCACCGGCATCGACGAACAGGCTCACGCGGGAACCGATGTCACGCAGCTCGGCGACGAGCGGGCGCAACACCTCGATGTCGCGATCGAGGTCGAAGCCGTGATCGGAGGTGATCTGGCCATCGTCGTCGGGAACCAATGTCACCTGCGTGGGCCGCACTTCGCGCGCGAGTGCGATGAGGCCGGGATAGCTGCCGCGTGCGGGCGCGAACGGGTTGCCTTCGATGTTGTATTCGACGCGGCCCCGCAACATGGCGGCGAGTGAGCGCACGTCCTCGGGGCGCACATGGCGCTGGTCGGGACGAGGATGCACGGTGATGCCGCCGCAGCCCGCATCGATGCAGGTCTGCGCTGCGCGAATGATGTCTGGCTCGGTGCCGCCGCGCGAGTTGCGCAGCACGGCGATCTTGTTGACGTTGACGCTGAGCAGGGTCATGGAGAGTGCACGTCTCGGGAGTCGAGGACCGCGGGATAGGCGCGGCGGGTCGCAAACAGTGCGCCGATCAGGCAGGGTCGGCAAGTGTCCACAGCCGCACGTGGCGAGGCTCGCCGTGCCATGCGAGCGTACCGACATGCTCTTCGTCCAGCGCCAGTCGGTGCAGCTGCCACTGGCCGGCCTCGTGACCCTCCAGACGCCCAAGAATGGGCAGCTCCGAGGAGCCCGCGATGCTCAGTCGATGAAGCCCGAAGGCCAGCCCGCGGCCCAGCGCCTTCAGCACGGCTTCCTTGGCGGTCCAGAGGTCGAGGAAGGCCCGGTCGCGTTGTGTTGCCGGCACGCCTTCCAGCCACGCTGCCTCGTCCGGACTGAAATAGCGCCGGGCGATGGGCACCGCCTTGGGATGCGGGCGCAGCCGCTCCAGATCGACGCCCGGCGCGACGCCGCGGGCGATGGCGATCAGCGCCTGGTCGTGGCTGTGCGACCAGTTGAAGGCGAACGCATCGCGGTGCGGGTCGGCGAGCATGGGGCGTCCGTGATCGGACTCCTCAAGCTGCACGGCTTCCGCCGGCACGCCGAGATAGGCGGCCAGCATCCAGATCAGCGGGGCGCGCCCGCGATGGTGGTCATACGCCAGGCGCCACACGTGTATCTCGTCATCGCCCAGCCGCTCTGCTACTTTCCCTGGCGTCTGGCCGTCCGTCGTCATCATCCGCGCATGTTGCCGGGTGGATGGCGGCACTGACAAGCATCGCGAACGTCGATGCCCGCGCCGCACGGCCTTTTGCCTGCAGGGAAGCCTCAGTACGGAGAATCACGCTTGATCGCCGGATGGCTGCTGCTGCTGGTGTCACTGCTCTACGTGGGCCTGCTGTTCGTCGTGGCCTACGCGGGAGACCGGCGGCCGCTGTATCCACGGCAGCCGAGATTGCGGCCGCTGGTGTACAGCCTTGCGCTGGCCGTGTACTGCTCGTCCTGGACGTTCTACGGCGCGGTAGGCACGGCGGCACGCGAAGGACTCGGCTATCTGCCGATCTATCTCGGTCCGATCCTGCTGTTCGTTTTTGGCTTCGGGTTGTTGCGTCGACTCGTGCTGCTCGCGCGCCAACGCAACATCACCTCCATCGCCGATTTCATCGGTGCCCGTTTCGGCAAGTCACATGGACTGGCGGCGCTGGTGGCCATCATCGCGGTGATTGCCGTGGTGCCTTACCTCGCGCTGCAGTTCAAGGCAGTGGCGATGTCGTATTCGGTGCTGGGCGGCATGGGTGCGCCCGGTGCCAACCAGTTCGGCGACAGTGCGCTGTGGTGCGCCATCCTGCTCGCCACATTCGCCATCCTGTTCGGCACGCGTACCATCGATGCAACCGAGCATCACCACGGACTGATGCTGGCCATCGCGGTGGAATCGCTGATCAAGCTGATGACCTTCCTCGCATTGGCAGGTTACGCGCTGTGGCGCGGACCTGGCTTGCAGGCTACAGCGCATCTGCCACTGCAACAGTTTTCCGAAGGCGTTTCCCCGGGCTTCCTGGCGCAGACGCTGCTCGCGTTCTGCGCGATGTTCTGCCTGCCGCGGCAGTTCCAGATCGGCGTGGTGGAATGCGAAGACCCCACCGATCTTTCGCGAGCTCGCTGGTTGTTTCCCATCTACATGGCGCTGGTGAGCCTGGCGGTGTTGCCCATCGTGGCGGCCGGTCTGCACATCCCGCAGGTACTGGGTGGCAACAAGGATGCATGGGTGCTTACCCTGCCCATGAGCTATGGCGATCGAGGCATGGCGTTGCTGGCCTTCATCGGCGGCTTCTCGGCGGCGACGGGCATGGTGATCGTGGCGTCGGTGGCGCTGTCGACCATGATAAGCAACGACCTCGTCATGCCGATGCTGTTGCGCGTGCGACGCTTCAGGCTGGACGAGCGTGCGGATCTTTCGCAACTCGTGCTGCTGGTCCGCCGCATCGCGATCATTGCGCTCGCGGCCATGGCGTACCTGTACTACCGCGTGGTGGCCGACGCCACCAATCTCGCCGACACGGGCCTGCTCGCCTTCGCCGCCGTCGCGCAATTTGCGCCCGGCATCGTCGCCGCACTCTACTGGCGTGGCGCGAGCAGGCGCGGCGTGACGGTCGGTCTTGCCGCGGGTTTCCTGGTGTGGGCGTACACACTGCTGCTACCCGCGATGGATCGCTCGGCCGACTGGCTCGACACCGGTCCGATGGCATTGAGCTGGCTGCAGCCGCAAGCACTGTTCCACCTGAGCGGTTGGGATCCGGTCATGCATGGCACGTTCTGGTCGCTGCTGATGAACGTGGCGTGCCTGCTCTTCGTGTCCTTGCGGTTCCGGCCCAACCTTGAGGAACGCCTGCATGCCGCAATGTTCATCGACCCGTATGCGATCGATAACCGCGGTGCGGGAGACTGGCGTGGCCGTGTGGCCGTGGCGGATTTGCGCACGATCGCCGAGCGCATTGTGGGCGAACGCACCAGCCAACGCGCTTTCGACGAGTACGCCGAGCGTCGCGGCAAGCCGCTGCAAACGGGTGAAGCCGCCGACCGCGCCCTGATCCAGTACACCGAGCGCCTGGTGGCTTCTGCCGTGGGCGCGGCGAGCGCGCGTCGCATCCTGATGGGCGCGTTGTCGGGATCGGGTCTGGACATTGCCGAAGCCATGGCGCTGATGGACGAAGCTTCGCAGGAGCTGCGCTTCAATCGCGAACTGCTTTCCACCACGCTTGAGAATGTCTCGCAGGGCATCAGCGTGGTGGATGCGAACATGCGCCTGGTCGCATGGAATCGTCGTTACCTCGAACTGTTCGACTACCCAGACGGCATGGTCTACGTCGGCGTACCGGTGGCGGACCTGATCCGCTGGAACGCCGATCACGGCGAATGCGGGCCCGGTGAAGTCGAAGCGCACGTGGCCAAGCGCATCGGCCATATGCGCGCGGGATCACCGCATCTGTTCCAGCGCATCCGCCCCGATGGCACGGTGATCGAAATGCGCGGACGCGCGCTGCCGGGCGGCGGCTACGTCACCACCTATACCGATGTCACCGCATACAAACATGCGGAGCAGGCGTTGATCGAGGCGAATGAAAACCTCGAGCAGCGCGTGGACCAGCGCACCGCGGAATTGAGCGAAGCACTCACCGCCACGGCCAACGCGCGCCGCGATGCCGAGACGGCCAATGCATCCAAGACACGCTTCCTGGCGGCGGCAAGCCATGACTTGCTGCAACCGCTGAATGCGGCTCGACTCTTCACCGCCGCGCTGCGCCAGCATCCCGGGCTGGATGCGGAAGCGGGGCAACTCGCGGAACGCATCGATGCCTCGTTCCGCGCCGCAGAAGACCTGCTCGATGCGTTGCTCGACACGTCCCGACTGGACGCGGGAAGCTATCGCGCCGACATCAGCAACATCGCCTTGTCCGACCTTTTCGACTCGCTGAAGGCACAGTTCGCGGTGATCTCCGAACAGCGTGGCCTGCGTCTGCGCGTGGTGCCCACGAAACTCGCCGTGCGCAGCGACCCGCAACTGCTGCGGCGCATCCTGCAGAACTTCATTTCCAATGCGCTGCGCTACACGCGCACCGGTAGCGTCCTGCTGGGTGCACGGCGCATGGGTAGCGAAGTGCGCATCGAGGTGTGGGACACCGGGCCGGGCATCGCCGCCGCGCAGCGTGCGCGCATCTTCGGCGAGTTCCAGCGCCTGGATCGGCCATCGCCATGGGGCGAGAAAGGCCTGGGCCTGGGTTTGTCGATCTGCGAGCGCATCGCCGGCATTCTCCATCACACGCTGGAACTGGATTCGCGCGAAGGCAAGGGCAGCCGCTTTGCCGTGCGCGTGCCACGCGCGGAGAGTGCGGTGCCGCGTCGCCGTGCGTCGGTGCACCCGCTGCCCAACGAGCAACTGCCGCTCACCGTGCTGTGCCTGGACAACGACTCCTCCATCCTTGATGGCATGCGCGCGTTGCTGCAGCGCTGGGGCGTGGATTGCAGGACGGCGCTCGATGTGGCGCAGGCGCAACAGGAACTGCGTCGCGGGCATATCGACCTCATCCTTGCCGACTATCACCTGAGCGACGACATGGACGGCCTGCAGGCGCTGCAGCAGCTACGCAGTGCAGTGGACGACATGCCACCGGTGGCGATGATCACCGCCGACGGCAGCAGCGAACTCAAGCAGCGCGCACGGGCGCTGGGATATCCGATTCTGCACAAGCCGGTGCGGCCGGCGGCATTGCGGGCGTTGTTGACGGCGTTGGTGAGGAGGCAGACGCCGGCTTAGGCGAGTGTGAGGCGTCTGATCGCGCACTGAGTGCGCTCCTACGCATGAACGCCGCTGGTTATTCGTCGTCGTCCGGCAGAGGCGGTAGAGCTTCCTTGTCGATCGCCAGATGACTGGCGGCCAGCGCGACCTGCGTGCGGTTGTTCACGCCCAGCTTGCGCATGATCGCCGTCATGTGCGCTTTAACTGTCGCTTCGGACACGCCAAGGTCGTAGGCAATCTGCTTGTTGAGCAGGCCCTCGGCAATCATCGTGAGCACGCGGAACTGTTGCGGCGTGAGCGTGGCGATGCGATCGGCCACGGCGGCTTCGTCCGGCTTGAGCTCCGCGCCGCCGCCCACGAACTGATGCGGCAGCCACACGTCGCCATCGAGCACCTTGCGGATCGCCGTGATGATGTCTTCGCCCGGCGTCGATTTCGGGATATACGCGGAGGCACCATGGGCCAGCGCACGACGCGCCACCTGCACGTTCTCGTGGCCGGATACCACGATGGTGGGCAGGCCCGGGAACTGGCCACGAATATGCGCCAACGCCGAATACCCACGCGCGCCCGGCATGTGCAGATCCAGCAGCAGCAGCTCGGCATCGGGATATTGCTCGATGAGGCTGAGCAGCGTGTACACGCTGTCGGCGCAATGCACGCTGGCATGAGGCACGGCGGCCACCACGGCGCGTTGCAGCGCGTCGCGGAACAGCGGGTGGTCGTCGGCGATCAGGACATCGGGCATAAGCGAGAAAAGTAGTGCAGAGGAGTGAGAAACGAGAGAGAGCACACTCGCTTCCCGTTCCGATTCAGGCGTTGCTGTTCACGGCCAAAGGAAGCCTGCGAAGAGAAGCGCGAACGAGAGGACGGCAGCATTCTCACTCCTCTTCACTCACTCCTCGTCATTTGATCAGGCGCTCATCCACCAGGTTCTTCACCACACCCGGATCGGCCAGCGTGGAAATATCGCCGAGCTGATCCGGCTGGTTCTCGCCGATCTTGCGCAAGATGCGGCGCATGATCTTGCCCGAACGTGTCTTGGGCAGACCGGGCGCCCACTGCAGGAAATCCGGCGTGGCGATGGGTCCGATCTCCTTGCGCACCCACGCGACGAGTTCCTTGCGCAACTCCTCGCTACCGTTCTCGCCGGCGATCAGCGTGACAAAGGCGTAGATGCCCTGGCCCTTGATGTCGTGCGGCGCGCCAACCACGGCGGCTTCGGCCACCTTGGGATGCGAGACCAGCGCACTTTCCACTTCGGCGGTGCCGATGCGGTGGCCGCTCACGTTGATCACGTCGTCGACGCGACCGGTGATCCAGTAGTAGCCGTCCTCGTCGCGGCGCACGCCGTCGCCGGTGAAGTAGTTGCCCGGATACGCGCTGAAATAGGTGTCGATGAAACGTTGGTGGTCGCCGTACACCGTGCGCATCTGGCCCGGCCAGGAATCGGTGATCACCAAGTTGCCTTCGGTGGCGCCTTCCAGCACGGTGCCGGAGGCGTCAACTACGGCGGGGATGATGCCGAAGAAAGGCTTGGTCGCCGAACCGGGCTTCGCGTCGATGGCGCCGGCCAGCGGCGTGATCAGGATGCCGCCCGTTTCCGTCTGCCACCAGGTATCAACGATCGGGCAACGCTCGTCGCCGACCACGCGGTAGTACCACTCCCACGCTTCCGGATTGATCGGCTCACCCACCGAACCGAGCAGGCGCAGCGAGGCGCGCGAGGCCTTCTTCACCGGGCCTTCGCCTTCGCGCATCAAGGCACGGATGGCGGTGGGCGCGGTGTAGAACAGCGTGACCTTGTGCTTGTCGATCACGTTCCAGAAGCGGCTGGTGTCCGGATAGTTGGGCACGCCGTCGAACATCACCGTGGTGGCGCCATTGGCAAGCGGCCCATACACCACATAGCTGTGCCCGGTGACCCAGCCCACATCGGCGGTGCACCAGTACACATCGTCCTCGCGCAGGTCGAACACCAGCTCGTGCGTGTAGCTGGCATAGACGAGATAGCCACCCGAGGTGTGCAGCACGCCCTTCGGCTTGCCGGTGGAACCGGACGTGTAGAGGATGAACAGTGGATGCTCGGCATCCACCGGCGTCGGCGGGCAATCGGCCGATTGGCCGTCCATCAGCGTGTGGTAATAGCGATCGCGCGGCGACTGCATCGGCACGGCGCTGCCGGTACGGCGCACCACGATCACGGTCTCCACGCTGTTGGTGCCCGGGCGTTCCAGGGCGGCATCCACATTGGCCTTCAGCGGAATCTTCTTGCCGCCGCGCACGCCTTCGTCGGCGGTCACCACCACCTTGCAGGCGGAGTCGGCGATGCGGCCGGCCAGCGAGTCGGGCGAGAAACCGCCGAACACCACGGAATGCACGGCGCCGATGCGCGCGCAGGCCAGCATGGCCACCGCGGCTTCCGGCACCATCGGCATATAGATGGCCACACGGTCGCCCTTGCTGACGCCAAGGTGCTTGAGCGTGTTGGCGAACTTGCACACTTCCGCGTGCAGTTCCTTGTAGGTGATGTGGCGCGACTCGTTCGGGTCGTCGCCTTCGAAGATGATGGCCGTCTTGTCGCCACGCTCGGCCAGGTGGCGGTCGAGGCAGTTGGCCGCGACATTGAGCTCGCCGTCCTCGTACCAGCGGATATGCAGGTCATGGGGATCGAAGGAGACGTTCTTGATCTTCGTCGGCGCCTTCGTCCATTGCAGGCGCTCGCCCACCTTGCCCCAGAAGCCCGCCGGGTCCTTCACCGATTCGGCGTAAAGCCGCTCGTAATCGTCCTTGCGAATGCGGGCGTTGGCGGCGAAATCGGGCTTGACGGGGTAGAGCTTGGTCATCGTGGGGCTCCTGCGGCCGGTCTCGCCGGCCTCCTCATGCGTTGAATGTTGCCGCAGCGCACCATGGCCGGCGGTAGCGACCGAGTGTAGCGGTTGGGCGGTGATCCTTACGTTGCCGCGCGCTTTCGACTTTGGTCGAGGTTCGACCAATGGGGAATAGGCGACCGCGTTGCAGCATGGACATGCTCGGGCCGGTCATCGACCTGGGGAGGCCTGCCATGACATTTCCTACCACCGCCCGGGGCAGCCGGCTGCTGGCGATCAGTATCGCCTGCGCGCTGGCACTGCCACTCGGGGTGCACGCACAAAGCACGACGAAGAGCACGGGAAAGAGCAGCACGCACGAGCAACAGCTCGAGCAACGCGTGAACCAGCTGGAACAGGAACTGGCCGAGTTGAAGGCCATGATCCAGGAACAGAAGCAGGCCACCACGCAGGCGGCGCAGACGGCGCAGCAGGCGCAGGCTACGGCTACGCAGGCGGCGACCACCGCGCAGGCGACATCCACCAAGGTCGAAGCGGTGGTGCCCAATGGCAAGCCGGTGTTCTCCAGCGCGCCAGGCCTGAACGTGGCGCTGCATGGCTTCATCAGTGCCAGTGCGTTCGGACAGGACAAGACCTTCACCTACGGCAATGGCCAGAACGCGGAAATTCCCGCGGTGCCGGCCGCCGCCAACAAGGGTTCGCTCAGCGGCGTGGACGTGCGCAATACGCGCTTCTGGCTCGACTTCACCGGTGCCAAGTTCAATGAGAACTGGGGCGGCGGCGGACGCATCGAGATGGACTTCTTCGGTGGCTTCAACGGCACCGGCGCGTACGCACAGCAGCAACCCACGCCGCGCCTGCGCCAGGCGTACATGGATATCGCCAATGTCAATTCCGGTACCACCATCCGTATCGGCCAGCAGTGGAACCTGATGTTCCCGCTGGACAACACGCCCACCTCGCTCTCGCACATCGCTTTCCCGCTGGGCTTCGGCTCGGGCTTCGTGGGCTGGCGCTACCCGGGCGTGGTGTGGATGCAGGATCTCAACCACGGTTCCAACGGCGCCAAGTGGCGCCTGGACATCGCTGCGTTCTCGGGTAACTGGAACGGTCCGAACCCGTCCGGTGGCACCAACACGATCAACTACCTGACTGCGGGCAACGCCAACTTCCGTCCGCAGATCGAAGCGCGCCTGCGCGTGGCGGACAAGGACTGGCTCGCCTATTTCGTGGCCCACTATTCCTCGCTCAACCTCAGGGGCGTGAATGGTTCGTTCGCCACGCCCATCAAGGACAACATCGACAGCTACGGCTACGAGCTGGGCGGCCAGTGGAAGCCGGGTCCGTGGACGTTCAAGGGGCTGATCTACACGGGCAACGCGCTGGGACAGATCTTCGGTGCGATGTCGCAGTTCGGCGACATCAGCGAGGCTGGCGGTTTCGTGCAGGCGGGTTACAACTTCACGCCGAAGTGGAGCGTCAACGCGTTCTACTCGCAGGCCAATCCCAGCCAGACCGACGTGCGGCGCTGGGTAATCGGCAGCAGCGCCACCGCCAACGGCTTGCTGCGTGACCAGCAGTCCGCCCTGAGCCTGCAGTACGCCTCGGGCGCGTACGAACTTGGCGTGGAATGGATATACGACAAGCTGCGTTACCAGACCGGTGCTGAAGGCGAACGCCGAAACATCAACGGCAACCAGGTCAGCTTGAACGGTCTGTACAAGTTCTGATGTCTCACGGCGGCGGTGCGGAGGCATCGCCGCCTGATCGGCCGGGAACGGGCTTACGGATTTGCCCTTACCCGACAGCGGAGAGAGAGCGAGGGCGGCTTGGCCGCTCCGGTCCGTCGCACCCTGCGTTTTCCCATCCAACTCCCGACCGAACCGTTTACCGAGGGCTTTCATCATGGCTACGACCGCAGTCGACACACGCGGATCGCTCGACACCAACCATCGCCGCGTCATCCTGGCGTCCAGTCTTGGCACGGTATTCGAGTGGTATGACTTCTATCTTTACGGCTCGCTCGCCGCGCTGATCGGCAAGCACTTCTTCAGCGGCCTCAACGAGACGAGCCAGTTCATCTTCGCGCTGCTGGCGTTTGCCGCGGGCTTCGCGGTGCGTCCGTTTGGCGCCATCGTGTTTGGCCGTCTGGGCGACATGATCGGCCGCAAGTACACCTTCCTCATCACCATCGTGATCATGGGCCTGTCGACCTTCCTGGTCGGCGTGTTGCCTGGCTACACCAGCATCGGCGTGGCGGCGCCCACCATTCTCATCGCACTGCGCCTGTTGCAAGGCCTCGCGCTCGGTGGCGAGTACGGCGGTGCGGCCACCTATGTGGCCGAACACGCGCCGCAGGGCAAGCGTGGCCTGTACACCAGCTTCATCCAGATCACTGCGACGTTCGGCCTGTTCCTGTCGCTGCTGGTGATCCTCGGTACGCGCTTGGGGATGGGCACCGAGCCGTTCGAGGCCTGGGGCTGGCGCATTCCGTTCCTGATCTCCTCGCTGCTGCTGATCGTGTCGGTATACATCCGCATGCAACTGTCCGAGTCGCCGGTGTTCCAGCAGATGAAGGCCGAGGGCAAGCAGTCCAAGGCGCCGCTGACGGAAGCCTTCGGCCAGTGGAAGAACCTCAAGCTGGTGATCCTCGCGCTGCTCGGCGCCACCGCCGGTCAGGCCGTCGTGTGGTACACGGGCCAGTTTTATGCGCTGTACTTCCTCACGCAGAGCCTGAAGATAGACGGCACCACGGCGAACCTGCTGATTGCCGCAGCACTGGTCATCGGCACGCCGTTCTTCGTGTTCTTCGGCTGGCTGTCCGACCGCGTGGGCCGCAAGCCCATCGTGCTGGCGGGTTGCCTGCTGGCGGCGCTCACCTACTTCCCGATCTTCAAGGGCCTTACGCACTACGGCAATCCGGCCATCGAACAGGCCGCGGCCACGTCGCCGGTGAAGGTGGTGGCCGACCCGCAGGCGTGCAGCTTCCAGTTCGATCCGGTGGGCAAGACCAAGTTCACCAGTTCCTGCGACGTGGCCAAGAGTGCGCTGGCGAAGAAGGGCATTCCCTATCAGAACGTGGCCGCTGAACGCGGCGCGATTGCCGAAGTGAAGATCGGCGACACCACCATCAGCTCGTTCGAAGGCGGGACGATCGACAGCAAGGCTTTCGCCGACCAGGGCAAGGCATTCGGCACGCAGCTTGGCGCCGCGCTGAAGACCGCCGGCTATCCGGAAAAGGCCAATCCGGAACAGACCAACAACGTGATGCTGATCGTGCTGCTGGCCATCCTCGTCATCTACGTCACCATGGTCTACGGCCCCATCGCCGCGTGGCTGGTGGAGATGTTCCCCACGCGCATCCGCTATACCTCGATGAGCTTGCCGTATCACATCGGCAACGGCTGGTTCGGCGGCTTCGTGCCCACCATCGGCTTCATGCTGGTGGCGTGGAAGGGCGATATCTACTACGGCCTGTGGTATCCGATCATCGTGGCGATCGCCACGTTCTTCATCGGCCTGCTGTTCCTGCGCGAAACCAAGGACGTCGATATCCGCCACTGATCGCGCAGCGATGCATGACGAAGGGCGCGGCAGCACTGCCGCGCCCTTTCTGTTTCGCACGACCGCTGTGGGAGCGCACCCTGTGCGCGACAGCGGCATGTCGGCACGACTTTGGTCGATGAGGGTTGCGCGATCGTGCATGCCACGTCCGTGCGCGCTCCTACACGAAATCTCAATCACTCACGGCTCTAAGATACGCCCACCCCTGCGATCCACGGGAAGCGCATGACGACCCGAGAGCGTACGACCAGGCCAACGCCACGGTTGCGTCGCCGCTGGCGCAGCATGCTGGGATGGATCGCGTTGCTGCTGGATCACCTCAAGCCCGTGCGCGTCTCGCTGTTGATACTGGCGGTGGCGGCGGGTGTTGCCGTCGGCGTGGACCAGGCTGCCGAACTCTTTCTCATCGCGTTGTGGACCGATCCGAGCGCGCGGCGTTATCTCGCCCTGTTGGCCAGCAGCGCGCTGGCGGGTCTGGCGATCTGGTATGCCGCGCGTAACGCTTATCGCGTGCGCTATCCACGCTGGCCTGCGCTGCAGGACGAAAGCGGTGCCGCCTTGCGTGACTGGCTACCGCGTGTGCTTGGCGCCGCCGTGCCGCTGCTGGTATGCCTGGGTTATGTATTTGCGCTGCTGGCGCTTGCGCACGGTCCGTGTGGCGACACCGCGCCTTGCCAGCAGCGCAGCTGGCGCGCGGCAGGCCTGGCGATCGAGTCGTTGCTGCTCATCACCTTCTTCGTGACGCGCCGTCGCATGTGGATGGCGCTGTCGCGGCATGTGGCCTCGGTACGGCCGCCAAGCCGCAAGCCATCACTGGAAGAGCGCGTCTGGCGCGTGCGTGATCTAGGCGTCGTGCCGTGCAGCCTGTATGTCGCCGCGGTGCTTCTGAACGTACTGGCGACCGTGGTGATCGCGCTGCGTCCCGAGGCATTCGACGGCATCGGACCGCTGGCCATCCTGCTGATCGCCGCAGGGTTCCTGTGCTTCAGCGGCGGCCTGTTGTGCATGGTGGGTGACCGGCGCGGACTGCCGCTGCTTACGGCGATGCTCCTGCTGAGCGCGACACTGCACTGGCTGCACCTGAACGACAACCATCGTGTGCGCCAGTACCCCGACATGAGCACGCACGAGCACCCGCGGCCGCCACCGGCGGACACGCGTCCCAGCTTCGATGCCTACACGGATGCCTGGCTGGCGAGTCGCTGTGCGGGCTTCACGCGTTGTCCGGTGATCCTCGTGTCGGCCGAGGGCGGCGGCATCCGCGGCGCGGCATGGTCAGCGCTGGTACTTGCGCGACTCACCGCGCGCCTCGATGCGCTGCAGCCCGATCACTCGCCGCAGTTTGCACGCTACCTGTTCGCCGGCAGCGGCGTATCGGGCGGAAGCCTGGGCCTTGCGGCTTATGTCGCGTTGCTGGCACAACCGGCCGGCGCACCGACCGCAGCGTTGGAAGCGCGCACACAGGCCTTGCTGAGACACGACTTTCTCGCACCGACCTTGGCCAACACGTTCTTCGTCGACTTCACGCAGCGTTGGCTGCCGGGCGCGTGGATGAACGATCGCGCACGAGCGTTGACCCGTGCGTGGGAATCGGCGGCGCGCAAGCAAGGCGTGGACGCCTTCGCGCAGCCGTTCGCCGCGCTCTACGCATCGTCGGCGGCGACGCCGCCGGCCGTGCCTGCGCTGTTCCTCAACAGCACGACGGTGAATGAAGGCAAGCGTTTCATCCAGCATCCGTTCCAGCCGATGGCCACGCCGCAGCGGCAACCGTGGACGGCGGGTTTCGATGGTTCAAGCTGGCTCGACCCGCGCGTGCCCTTGAGCGAAGCGGTGCTCAACAGCGCGCGCTTCACCTACGTGAGCCCGGCCGGTACGCTGGAATCGCGCGCCGCGAATCCGCCGGTGCCGGCGCGACTGCAACTGGTGGATGGCGGCTACTTCGAGAACTCCGGCACCACCACGCTGCTGGAGGTGATGCGACTGTTGCGCGCGCATGCGCGGCAGCAGGGAAAGTCACTGCGCTTCATCGTCATCCACATCAGCAACGATCCGCAGATGAGCGACTTCATCGATCGGCACGACCGCGATCACCCGATGCCGCTGTATTCCGCCGCATGTCCGCCAGTGCCGGGCGTGGTGCGTGACACCGTGCGTGGCGAGGCGTCGGCGCCACTTGCTGCCTTGCTTGATACACGCAGCGCGCGCGGGGAGTACGCGCGCGTGCAGCTGCTCAATGCATTGAAGCCCGACGACAACGATCCGGCGCAAGGCGACATGCTGTGGCACTTCCGTCTTTGCCCGGGTGACTACCCCATTCCGCTAGGGTGGACCATTTCGGCACCGGTATTCACCGAAATGGGCCGGCAGCTCGAACAGGGCTACCCACTGGACGCGATGACCGAAGCGCTGCGCGCCCAGCTGACGCCCGCCGAACCGGATGTGTCGCGTTGACTGAGATCTGCCGGGTGCACACTCGCCGGCATGACCGACACGTTCATCCCGCCGCAGGCCCTGAAGGGTCGGGGCGCCGCTTCCAATCCGGAAGGGCGCTTCGAGTCGATCCGACATCATGCCGAGGACGACGGTTGGCAAAGCCTGCTGCTGGACGACGCCGCGCCGCGCCCACGCACGGAAGTAACCGAAGAACGCGCGCGCAGCGTCATCACGCGCAACGATTCGCCGGACATCCACTTCAACCAGGCGCTCAATCCCTACCGCGGCTGCGAGCATGGCTGCATCTATTGCTTCGCACGGCCCTCGCACAGCTATCTCAACCTGTCGCCCGGCCTGGACTTCGAAACCAAGCTGCGCGCGAAGAGCAACCTCGCCGAAGTACTGCGGCATGAGCTGGCGCGTCCTGGCTACCAGGTGAGTCCGATCAACATCGGCAGCAACACCGATCCTTACCAGCCGATCGAGCGTCGCTGGAAACTTGCGCGCGCCGCGCTGGAAGTGTTGGCCGAATGTCGGCATCCGTGCACCATCGTCACCAAGAACGCGATGGTGGAACGCGACCTGGACATACTCGCGCCGATGGCACGCGACAACCTGGTGCAGGTGTTCGTCTCGATCGGTTCGCTCGACAACCAGCTGGCGGCGAAACTGGAGCCGCGCGCCAGCGCGCCGCACCGGCGCATCAAAACGATCCGCGCACTGGCCGACGCGGGCGTGCCCGTCGGCGTGCTGGTGGCGCCGATCATTCCCGCGCTCAATGATCGCGATCTCGAAGCCGTGTTGGAGCAGGCCGCCGATGCCGGCGCACGCTGCGCTGGTTACACCACGCTGCGCCTGCCTTACGAACTGAAGGCCTTGTTCCGCGAGTGGCTGGCGCTGCATGTACCGCAGCGCGCGGCGCACGTGATGAGTCTGGTACAGCAGATGCACGGCGGCCGCGACTACGACAGCGACTTCACCATGCGGATGCGCGGTCAGGGCGTCTTTGCCGAACTCATCCGGCGCCGCTTCGACGTGGCCTGCCGCAAGCACCACTTCGGCCGCGCCCGCGAGCTGTCGCTGGACACCAGCAAGTTCGTGCCGCCGCGCAAGCCGTCGCCGCAGGGTCAGCTGTTCTGAACCCTTAGCGTGCCGCTAAAGCATTGGCGTGTGGCCTTTACACATGAGTCCATTGCGCGAAATGAGCCAGGCCCAGCCCGTGGCCGGCTTCTATGGCAAGCCTGCGGGCAAGCAGCCCCTGCAGTTGCTTGCCGCCACTGGGGCGGCGTGAAGGCGCTTACGGATGCCAGTACGGCCCATGACGCCGCGGCCGAGCAGAAAGCCATGAGCGACCTCAACACCAACGTCACGGCCATCGCCAAGTTCTTCTGCCGCTTCCGCGTAGGCGCGCTGCTGCAGGACGAAGCGCTGACCGGCCGCAAGAAAAAGCCGCCGATGTTTCCACCGGCGGCCTGGTTCTTTTACGGCGGGAAGCGGTTCAGCCCTTCGCCGGCAGGTACTTGTCGAACCACATCAGCGCGCGCTGCAGCACATCGCGCTGGTGGTCCGGATCGACGAAATGGTGGCCTTCGTTCGGATACACCACCAGCGAAGTCGGCACGCCCTGCGCGCGCAGCGCATGCCAGAACTCGAACGACTGCGGCGCCGGGCATTCCGCGTCGCGATCGCCAACCACGACGAGCGTGGGCGTCTTCACCTGCTTGATGAAGTTGATCGCCGAGCTCTTGGCGTACACCGACGGATCGTCGTACACGGAAGCGCCGAAGAACGGCAGCATCCATTGGTCGATCAGGTTCTGGCCGTAATAGCTCTGCCAGTTGCTGATGCCGGCGCCCGCTACCACGGCGCGGAAGCGCTGCGTCTGCGTGGGCACGAACATGCTCATGAAGCCGCCGTAGCTCCAGCCAGTGAGGCCGAGGCGATGGTCGTCCACCGGCAGTGTCTTCTCGATGGCGTCGATGCCGGCGAGGATGTCGCGCAGGTCGCCGTAGCCGAAATCCTTGCGGTTGGCCTGCACATAGGCTTCGCCCTGGCCGAAGCTGCCGCGCGGGTTGGGCATGAACACGAAATAGCCCAGCGCAGAGAACGGCACGCCGCCGAAGCCCACGCCCGGCCAGCGCGGAATCACCGCCGCCGACGGACCGCCGTGCACGGTGACGATCATCGGATACGACTTCTTCGGATCGTAGTTGGCCGGATACAGCAGCCAGCCCTGCACGTGGTGGCCTTCGTTGTCCCACTCCACCGACTCGGTCTTGCCCCAGCCAGGCTTGAGGCCAGTGTTGAGGTGCGTGACGGCGGGCGGCGGCGTCTTGCCGAGTTCGCCAGCATGCACTTCGGGCGCGGTGTCGAACGAGCTCTGGATGAAGGCGACTCGGGTCTGGTTCGCCGACAGCGACACGGCCATCGAGGCCGTGCCGTCATGCAGGCTCGCCGGCAGCGTGAACAGCGTGGCGGACGGCGCGGCCTTGTTGCCGGTAACGGCATACTCGGCCATCTCGCTCTGGCCGTTGCTCACCTGCGACACCAGCATGTTGGCGTTGGCGGTCCAGGTGAACCATACCGGCGTCACCGTGGTGTCGGGCGTCAGGTTGACCGGGTCGCCACCGCGGCTGGACACCGCGTAGATGTCGCCGCCGGTGGAGCCCTGGTCGCTCATCAGGCCGCCGATGAAGGCGATGCGCTGGCCATCCGGCGAGAAACGCGGCAGCGCCATCTGCAGGCCGTGCAGCGAACCCTTCACCGTGGTCGGGTCGAGCACCATGGTCGCCTTGGCCTCGGCCCTGGCGTCCTGCACGTAGAGCTTGGCTACCCACCAGTTGTTGTCGCCCGGCGGCGGCGCGCCCACGTAAGCGATGCGCTTGCCATCCGGCGACCAGCTGAACTCGTACGCATACGTGTTGGCGTCGGTGAGCAGGTGCACGGCGCCACCGCCGGCATCGACGCTCGCCACGCGCTGCACTTCCACGCCGTCCACGCCGATTTCGCCCGCGGCCGGTTTGGCCGCATAGACGGCGCTGGCGCGGCGGGTGCCGTTGGGCACGTAGAGGAAACCCAGCGACTTGCCGTCCGGCGACCAGTTCAGGCCATCGGACATGCCCGGCAGCTCGGCGAGCCGCCGGGGCGCCGCCTTGGCCGAGGTGTCCACCACGAACAGGTCCTTCTGCTTGCCGCCGCTCGCACAGTTGGAAACGAAGGCGAGGTGGCGCGAATCCGGCGACCAGGCGATTTCGCCGGAGCTGCACGTGCCCGGTTTGTCGTCGCTGACGCGATGCACGTCGCTGCCGTCAACCTTCGCCACCTCGATGCCATCCTTGCCTTCGGTGCGGATCACCCAGGCGAGCTGCGTGCCGTCGGGCGAGATCTGCACCGAATCGATCTGGCGCACCTTGCCGAGGTCGGCGAGCAACTGCTCGATGCGTGGATCGACCGCTGCGGGCGCGGCAAAGGCGGCGGGCGCCAGCGCGGCAATGAGCACTGGCAGGAGAAGACGAGCGGGCTGGGGCATGGACGTGCCTGTTGCGGTGGAAAGCGTAAACGCTAACAGGTCGTTTCCATCGCGTGTAGGCAGCCGTCCATAAGTCATGCCACGGCCGGGGCGCGCTCAAGATTTTGCGCCGTCGTAGCGTGCGCTCCAGCGCATGTGCAATCAGTGCGCGGCGATCGCCTGTTGCTGCCGCGCGGCCTGGATCTGCGCGATCTTGGCCTTGATCGCCGGCATCGCCGCCAGCGCGGAGCGCTCGCCTTCCATGATGGCCTGGTTCTTCTGCTCGAAATCGGCGGGGCCGATCTGGTTCACCTTGGGGCGTATCACGATGTCGGCGCGTGCCAGCTCCTGCTCGCCAAGCTTCTGGCCCATGATGCTGATCGACTGGCCGACGATGTTGATCATGCCCTGCGGGTTGCTGCCATTGGCCTTGCTGGAAATATCCACCGCGATCACCACGTCGGCGCCGAGCTGGCGCGCGGCATCGACCGGCACCGGGCTCACCACGCCACCGTCGACGAAATGCTTGCCGTTGATCTCCACCGGCTCGAACACGCCGGGGACGCTGCTGGACGCTCGCACCGCCTGGCCGGTATTGCCGCGCACGAACACCGTGCGCTGGCCCGTTTCCAACTGGGTGGACACCACCGCGAAGGGCTTGTCGAGCTTGTCCAGCGGGCGGTTCTTCACCAGCTGGTTCACGTAGTCCTGCAGCTTCTGGCCCTGCACCATGCCGCCGGAGAACAGGCGCACGTCGCGAATGCTGCTCTCATCCAGCGAGAAGGCGGTTTCCTGCATCTGGAATGCGTCCATGCCGCTGGCATACAGCGCGCCCACCACGCTGCCCGCGCTGGTGCCCGACACCACATCCGGACGGATGCCGTTGGCCTCCAGCATCTTGATCACGCCGATGTGCGCGAAGCCCTTGGCCGCGCCACCGCCAAGCGCCAGGCCAATGCGCAGCTTCACCACCGGTGGCGGCGCGATGGGCGCGGGCGGCGGCGTGGGCTTGGTGCCGCCGAAGCAGGCGCACAGCACCAGGCTGGCGAACAGGGGAAACAGCAGGCGATAGCGGCGTGTCGCGGACATGGCTTGTGGCGCGTTGGGTTGGGGTGTCACCGCCTTGTACGAGGCGGTGACTGGCGCGCGAGTGTAAGGCCGCCGAAGGGCGGTGTGCTGTCGGTGCGGGGCGCTTGTTGGGCGTCGCTCAGCATTCTTGCCGTCATCCCTGCCTTCGCAGGGATGACAGTGAGGGCGCGGCTATGGAAAGGCCAGCTCCCCCGTCCCGGTCACGCTGCCGCGTCCGCCTCCACGTGGTAATGCGTGGCCACTTCCACTTCCTTCTTCGAACCGAGGAAGACCGGCACGCGCTGGTGCAGCCCGGTGGGCTGCAGTTCCATGATGCGCTCGCGGCCGGTGGTGGCGGCGCCCCCAGCCTGCTCGATGATGAAGGCCATCGGATTGGCTTCGTACATCAGGCGCAGTTTGCCGCCCTTGGACTTGATCTTGGCGTCCAGCGGATAGAAGAACACGCCGCCGCGCGTGATGATGCGATGCACGTCGGCCACCATCGAGGCCACCCAGCGCATGTTGAAGTCCTTGCCGCGCGGGCCGTCGCGACCGGCCAGCAGCTCGCCGATGTAGCGTTGCATCGGCGCTTCCCAGTGGCGCTGGTTGGACATGTTGATGGCGAACTCGGCGGTCTCGTCCGGAATGCGGATGTCGCGGCGGCTGAGCACGAAGCTGCCCACTTCGCGGTCCAGCGTGAATTCGTGCGTCCCGTGGCCGAAGGTCAACACCATCACCGTGGCCGGGCCATACACCACGTAGCCGGCGGCCAGTTGGGTGGTGCCGGCCTGCAGGAAATGCTCGGCCTTGGGCTCGGTAACGCCATCGGGGCAGCGCAGGATCGAGAAGATCGTGCCGACCGAGATATTCACGTCGATGTTGGAGCTGCCATCGAGCGGATCGAACAGCAGCAGGTGATGGCCCTTGGGATACATGTCGGGGATCGGCTGCGGATCTTCCATCTCCTCCGACGCGCAGGCGGCGAGCTGACCGCCCCAGGCGTTGGCTTCCAGCAGGATCTCGTTGGAGATCACGTCCAGCTTCTTCTGCGCCTCGCCCTGGATATTGCCGGTGCCCGCCTCGCCCAGCACGCCGCCGAGGGCGCCCTTGTTGGTGGCCACCGCAATGCGCTTGCAGGCGCGGGCGACCACCTCGATCAGCAGGGAAAGCTCGGCGTTGACGCGGCCGGCGCGGCGTTCCTCGATCAGGAACTGGATCAGCGAGATGGACTTCATGGCGAACCCGCAAGGGAAGGGACACCTATTGTCCCGGCTGCCCCTGCTCCTTGTCAGCTCAATATGTGACCAGTGGGCTCATCTATGTGTCGTGAAAACCTTTTCCGGCGAACCAGTGGCGCAACCTTAGGCTCTTCTGTAGGAGTGCACCCAGTGCGCGACCGAGCGTCATGGAGTACCTCAGCAGCCGGCTGTCGCAGGAACCCAGCGGTTCGCCGCCGTGCCGTCCGATCGCGCATTGGGTGCGCTCCTACAGTTGATCGCGCGCGGTGCCTGCTGACAACACGCTGGCAGCAGGGGGTCCCCACACTGCGTCCTGTCAGAAGGAGGGATTCTCATGCGCGACACGGTGTATTTCCTGGCGTTCGATGGTTTCGCGGACTGGCATGCGGCGCATGCGCTCTGCGAGATCCGGCGGCCGGGCGAATGGCAGTTGAGGACAGTAGGTTTTTCCATGCAGCCGGCGCTTTCCATGGGCGGGTTGCGCGTGGTGCCCGAATTGACCCTGGAGGAGCTGGACCTGCAGCGCGCGGCGCTGCTGATCGTGCCCGGCGGCTATCTGTGGGAACACGGCCACGGCGACGAAGCGGTGGATGCCGCACGCCGCGTCCATGCCGCCGGCGCACCGGTCGCTGCCATCGATAGTGGCGTGCTGGTGCTGGCCCGGGCCGGACTGCTGGATGCCTGCCGTCATACCGGCAGCTGGCCCGGCCACATCGGCACCCATGTGCGCGCGTATGCGGGTGCCGATCAGTACGACCCCAACGTGCTCGCGGTCAGCGACGGCGGCGTGATCACCGCCAGCCAGCTCGGTTGCGTGGAATTCGCCCGCGAAGTGATCCACACGCTCGATCTGTACAGCCCCAGCGACCGCGAGCACTGGTATCGCCTGTTCAAGCACGCCCTGCCGCCGCCGTGGTGCGCCAGCGACGCCGCCACCGCCGTGGCGGCCTGACGAAAGGAGCCTGTCATGCCGTTCCCGATCGGAAAGATTTTGATGGCCTACCGGCCGCTCTACCTGCGTGGCCTGCTGATGGATGGCCAGTACAAGTTGCCTGCCAGCAACCCGGCAACGACGGGCAAGCGGGCGGACACGCCGGCGCCGGAAGCGAAGTCCGAGCGCCTGCCCACGGTGATCGCGTGCAAGCCGCTGCGCGGAGCCACGCCATGAGCCGCGTTTATCACGGCAGCTGCCATTGCGGGGCGGTGCGCTTCGAAGCCGAGCTGGACCTCGCCTCCGGCACCGGCCGCTGCAACTGTTCCATCTGCCGCAAGCTGCGCTTCTGGGGCGCCATGGCCAAGCCGGACACGTTCCGCCTGATCAGTGGCGAAGACGCGCTGGCGGACTACCAGTTCAACACCCAGAGCACGCACAACCTGTTCTGCCGGCACTGCGGCGTGCACTCGTTCCATCGCGGCTATGTGGAGCAGATCGGCGGGGCATTCCTGTCGGCGAATCTTGCCTGCCTGGATGACGCCAGCGACGAGGAATGGGCCGCCGCGCCCGTGCGCTATTCCGATGGCCGCGACAACAACTGGTGGAACGCTCCCGCCATCACCAGCTATCTCTGAATGGAGACCCACGCCATGGCCACCTCACGCGTCACCTTCTACCACGCGCCCAACAGCCGCTCCGCCGGCACGCGTGCGTTGCTTGAGGAACTGGGCGTCGAATACGACCTGCAGGTGCTCAACCTCCGACACAACGAACAGCGTCAGCCCGGCTATAGGGACGTCAATCCGATGGGCAAGGTACCCGCCATCTGGCACCACGATGCGCTCATCACCGAGCAGCCCGCCGTGTACCTGTACCTGGCGGATCTCTATCCGGAAAAGGGGCTGGCGCCTGCCATCGGCGATCCGTTGCGTGGCCCGTACCTGCGCTGGATGGTGTTCTACGGTTCCTGCTTCGAGCCTGCACTGGTCGATCGCTCGATGAAGCGCGACCCGGCCCAACCTTCGACGTGCCCGTACGGCGACTGGGACACCATGTTCAACACGCTGGTGGCGCAGCTGGAGCGCGGGCCCTACATGCTGGGCGAGCGTTTCAGCGCGCTCGACGTCCTGTGGGGCACGGCATTGCGTTGGACCACCCTGTTCAAGCTGGTGCCGGAACTGCCGGTGATCACGGCCTATATCGAGCGCATTGCCTCGCGCCCGGCCATGCAACGTGCCGCAGAACTCGATGCCGAACTGGCGGCTGCTCAGGCGGCGTGAGCCATCGTCTGCCGCCTTCGGGTTTCGCGCCTGTTACCCCGGCGAAAGCCGGGGTCCAGTGCCTTTTCATGGGACGAACCGGCCTCGTCTCACTTGATCTATGCCTTCGCGGCGGCGAACCAGGCGCGCGGCACGACGTCGTTGGCGTAAGCACGCCGAACCGTGACTCCCGGCGCTGGCTCCTGGCGCCGGGCTCGGCGATCATCTGCCGATGCGTCGCGCCGACCGGCTCTTCCTCATCATCCATGCCTTGCGCGGCCGTCGCACCGCGCTGCAGGCGCGCCAGCTTGCGGGCACGCTCGGCGTCTCGCTGCGCACGGTTTATCGCGACGTCGCCGATCTGCAGCTTTCCGGCGTTCCCATCGAAGGCGAAGCCGGCGTGGGCTATCTGCTGCGCAAGGGTTCGGACATCCCGCCGCTGATGTTCACCGCCGACGAACTCGAATCGCTGGTGGTCGGCACGCGCTTCGTACGCGCCTTCGCCGGGCAAAAGCTGGCCGAAAGCGCACAGGCGGCCTTGCTGAAGATCGAAGCCGTGCTGCCGCCCGAACTGCGCGATCGCGCCACGCGTACGCGCATCTATGCGCCGATCTGGCGCGACCAGACCAAGACCGACTTCGCCGCGTTGATCGACCGCCTCAATGCGGCCATCACCGACAACCAGGTGCTGCGGCTGGAATACGCCGACGAAACGGGACGCGAGAGCGCGCGCGAGGTGGAACCGCTGTGCCTGGCGTTCTGGGGCGGTGCGTGGACGCTGGGCACCTGGTGCCGGTTACGCGTGGGTTTCCGCAATTTCCGCCCTGACCGCATCCGCCACTGCACCATTACCGGCGAACGTTTCGGTAGCGAGCAGGGTCGCGATCTCGACGCCTATCTGCAGGCCATGCGCGGCTATTACGAAGGCATGGAAAGCTGAGCGTTTTCCGTGGCCGCACCGGTCATGGCAGGATGGAAGCAGGTGCCAGGCGGCTTTGCCTCCCGACGCGACCCAGCTTTCGCCACAGGCGCGGGGGCAGGGAACCGCCGAGGATGTCGGGTTGGCACTCGTGCCCGCATCATCTCGGCCAAGGGAAATCCGCTGTGACCCATACCTTCCGCATGACCTGGCTGGCGACAGCCGCCCTCGCCCTCGCTGCGCCCGCCTGGGCTACACAGGACGCCGCCGCCCGCTTCAAGCAGATCTACGACCAGGAATGGTCCTGGCGCAACGACCAGTCCGGCATCGCCTCCTCCGGCGAGGCGCAGCCCAACAGCGGCCGACTGGACAACGTCGACGCCGCCAGCCAGCAGAAGCGGCAGGATTACTGGCAGAAGGTGCTGAAGGATCTCGACGGCGTCGAAGTGAAGCAGCTGTCGGCCGAAGACCAGGTCAACTACGCGATCTACCGCGCACAGATCCAGAACCTGCTCGCCGTGCAGACGTTCAAGCAGTGGCAGATGCCGTTCAACAGCGACTCGGCGTTCTGGAGCGATCTGGGCTACGTGCTCGAAGGTGACAACCTGCATACCGCGCAGGACTATCGCCGTTACCTCGACCGACTTGGCCAGGTGCCGTCGTACTTCAACCAGCAGATCGACAATATGCGCGATGGCCTCGCGCGTGGTTTCAGCGTGCCGCGCGAAGTGCTCAACGGACGCGACGTGTCGATCGCCTCGGTGGCGGAACTGAAAGATCCCACCAAGAGCAGCTTCTACAAGCCATTCGAGAAGATGCCGACCTCGATCGCGCCGGCCGAAGCGGCGAAGCTGCAGGACGAGGCAAAGCAGGTGATCCGCAGCAAGGTGATTCCGGCCTACGGTACCCTGCTCACGTTCTTCCGCAACGAATACATGCCCAAGGCACGTACCACGCTGGCGGCCGAAGCGATGCCGGACGGCAAGGCGTGGTATCGCCAGCAGATCATCGAATACACCACGCTCGATCTCGATCCCGACACCATCCACAAGGTGGGCGAGGACCAGGTGGCGAAGATCCACGCCGAGATGGTCAAGACCATGCAGGAGACGGGCTTCAAGGGAAGCTTCGCCGATTTCCTGCATTTCCTGCGCACCGATCCGCAGTTCTACGCCAAGACGCCTGATGAACTGCTGATGCGCACCGCCTGGGTGGCCAAACAGGTGGACGCGCAACTGGGCAAGGAATTCGGCCGCCTGCCGCGCCAGCGCTTCGCCATCGTGCCGGTGCCGGCCGACATTGCGCCGTACTACACCTCGGGCCGCGGCGGCGCGTCGAGTTACCTGGTCAACACGTACGACCTGCCGTCGCGCCCGCTCTACAACATGCCCGCGCTGACCCTGCACGAATCGGCACCCGGCCACTCGCTGCAGCTGGCGCTGGCGGCAGAGCAGAAGGGCCAGCCGGCGTTCCGCCGCGAGGGCTACATCTCCGCGTTCGGTGAAGGCTGGGGCCTGTATTCCGAATACCTCGGCAACGAGATGGGCATCTACAAGACGCCCTACGACCGCTTCGGTTATCTCACCTACCAGATGTGGCGTGCGTGTCGTCTCGTCGTCGACACCGGCATCCATCACCTCGGTTGGACGCGCCAGCAGGCGATCGATTTCATGACGCAGAACACCGCGTTGTCCGACCGCGAAATCGCCAACGAAGTCGACCGCTACATCAGCTGGCCAGGCCAGGCACTGTCCTATGAGCTGGGCTACCTGAAAATGCTGGAGCTGCGCCAGAAGGCAGAACAGGCCTTGGGAACCAAGTTCGATATCCGCCACTTCCACGACACCATCCTGCAGCTGGGTTCCGTGCCGCTGCCGGTGCTGGAAAAGCGCATCGACCGCTTCATCGCCGATGGCGGCCCGGCGCCGGATTTCGGGTGTGATTGCGCCAGGCAGAAAGCGCCGTAACCCGTCGCATTTTTCCTCTCTCCTCCAGGGCGAGTGGCCCTGGGGAACCACGAGAGGGCGCTCGCTGCATTCCGCATGCCATGGCGCACCGGACACGCGCGGTGAAACGCAGATGCCCGCGCCCTGCACGACTCACCAAGCTTCATCACCATCACCGCGCACCGTTTCAGGGGGAAACGACGTCATGAGTGACATGCAAGGCGTACTGGGCAAGGACTGGCAGCGGGACATTCGCTATCCGCTGGTTTATCGGGTCACCACCGGCCAGAAGGTGGCTTGCGGATTCCTGGGCGTGCTGTTCGGCGCCATGGGCATCGGCCTGCTCTACCTGCTGCAGACGGGCCACTCCGATGGACTCGCCACCGCGTTCCTGGCCTTCATGGCGATGTGCCTGCTGGCCATCCCGGTTTATGCCTTCGCTTACGCGAGCAACGCCAGCGTGACGCTGGAGGCGAACGCCATCGAGATCCGCAAGGCTTTCGGCTCGCGACGCCTGGAACGGGCAGGCATCGAGGGCCGCCGGCTGATGCGCGGACGAAATGCGGTCTATCCGCTGATCGTGCCGAAGCAGGGTGCGCCCATGCAGATTGCCCGCTCGACGTTTGGCCTCGATGACCGTTTCAATGCGTGGTTCGACGACTTGCCCGACCTGGATGAAAAGGAACGCGTGGCGACGCTCGCGATGGTCGAGCGGGACGTCACCTTGGGCAGCAACGCGCAGGAGCGACTGGCGACGCTGGAAAAAGCCAAGAAGATGGGCAAGGTACTCAACCTGCTGCCGATGATCCTGCTGGCCTGGAGCTTCATGTATCCGCAGCCCTATGCCGCCGTGGTCGCGTGTGCCGCGGTGCTGCCGTGGGTGGCGATCGTGCTTTCGTGGGCCAAGCCGAACCTGTACCAGCTTGATGGCAAGCAAAGCGATGTGCGTCCGAACGTCGCTGTGTTGTTGATCATGCCGCCGATGGTGTTGGCGTTGCGCGCGCTATTGGACGTCCATATCGTCGATCTCCAGCCGCTGTTCCTGTGGGGCGCCGTACTGGGATTGCCATTGTGCCTGGCCGTCGTCCTGACGCCCAAGACGTCCACGCCCGCATCCAAGAAGCCTTGGGTACTTCCCCTTGTCATGCTGCCCTTCGTGGCCGCCTACGGCGTCGGGCTGCTTGCCATCGTCGACACGATGTGGGACGAGGCCCCCGCGCAGGTCTTCCAGACGTCCATCTCCGGCAAGCATGTCAGCCACGGCAAGAGCACCACCTACGAGGTGTACCTGGCGCCATGGAACGACACCATCCACGAAGACAGCATCACGGTATCGCGCAGCTATTTCGATGCGGTGAACAAGGGCGACGCCGTTTGCGTGCGCCTGCATCCTGGCAAGTTCGGACTACGCTGGATGCAACTGGGTAGCTGCCGCGCCTGAGTCCCGTGCGTTCCACGTACCACCCTCACGGCTTGATGGGCGCAGCGCTGCCGGTTTCCGCGTAGTGCTGCAGTCTTTGCAGCTGCTGCATCAGCACGCCGTCGACATCCGGTGCCAGCTTGTCCAATCCGCTCGCGGAAGAACCAGTCACGCGGTACTCGAACTGCAGTGCCGTGCCATCGCCAGACGGCTTGAGCGCAAACGTCATCACACCCTCAACAGCCATGCCCTGCAGCGGTCCCAGCGCGGTATCCAGTCGCAACAGATGGCCCGGGTTCGCCCAGATCACGCGCCCATGCTCCACGCCTTGGCTGGCCCAACGCTCGCAGAAACAACCGCCGGCCGAGGCCTGCAAGCTGAGGTTTGCCGCATCGCCGGAATAGGTATGCTGGCTGTCCCACCAGTGGCCGATGTCGATCAACGCCGTGTAGACCTTGTCCGGCGACGCATGGATCGTTCGCGCGTTGACGAACAGCGCGTGGTCCGCAGCCGATTCCTTCACCTCGGCACGGACGCCCATCGGGCAGGCCAGGGCCGCGACAGCAAGCAGGAACAGGGCACGCATGGTGTTCTCCCGCAAAGAAGGCCGCAGGAGTATGCGCGGCATGCGCGGCGCCAGACATAGGCTGGTTGGCGTACCGCGCCGCCAGCGCCCGAGCGACGGCGCGGTCTGGGCTGGGCTGGGCAGCCCTGCGCAGGCCTATTGGCGAAAACTTCACCAATACAGTATATTGACGTCAAGGTTTATAAGGAGAGTACGCCATGGCTGCACATCTCCAGTCCGAAGCTATCCCGGCAGGTGACCTGAGCGGCCCCGCCCTGCGCGCCTTTTTCAACCTCGCCGAGCGCTGGAACCTGCGCATCGTGGATCAGCGCCGATTGCTCGGCGATCCGCCGGAATCGACCTTCTACAAATGGAAGCGCCTGCAGGACGGCGCGCTGGGCCGCGACACGCTGGAGCGCATCAGCTACCTGCTCGGCATCTGGAAGGATCTGCAGATCCTCTTCCCCGACGAACAGCAGGCCGACACCTGGGTGCATCGCGCCAACCAGGCAACGGTGTTCGGTGGCCAGACGGCCCTGCAGCGCATGCTGTCGGGCAACGTGGCCGACCTGTACGTGGTGCGTCAGTACCTCGACGCGCAGCGCGGCTGGGGCTGACGGGCGGGCAGTAAGTTTCCGGATTGCCTGCGGCCTACGTCGCAGCCAGCGATACGCCGGCCCGCCATACTCGATGACTCTGGCAGATCGCGTGAGCAGCACTCGTCATGGCAGACATTCCACCCCTTAAACGCATCCGCTGGAACCAGGCTTATCGCATCGTGCCGAGCCGATTTCCTCCGGTCGGCGTGTTCGATCGCATCGCCGCACCCGGCGACCTGGAAGCCCTGTACGCCATCGAGGCGCTGACCAATCCGCGTCTGCGCGACGAGTTGGGGCAATTGCCACTGGTGGCGAAAGACCGACGCATCAGCGGACCTGGAACCACTCCCGTCATGGCCGCCTTCACCCATCTCAATCCAGAAGGAAGCCGCTTCTCGGACGGCAGCTGGGGCGTGTTCTATGCCGGCCACAGCGTGGCCACCGCCGTCGAGGAAACCGTCTATCACCGCGAAAGGTTCCTCGCAGCGACCGCCGAGGCACCCTGCGACATCGAGATGCGCTGCTATCGCACCAGCATCCACGCGCGCTTGCATGACCTGCGCGGTGGCTGGAAAGCCGAACACGATCCGGACGACTACGCGGCCGGCGTCGCGCTGGCGCGCAAGCTGCGTGGCGCGGGCTCCGATGGCATCGTTTACGACAGCGTGCGCCATGCGGGCGGTGAATGCGTTGCCGTGTTCTATCCCGATCGCGTCGCACCCTGCGTGCAGGCGCAGCACCTGATGTACCGCTGGGATGGCACGCGCATCGCGCAGGTGCTGGCCGTCGAGGAATGGAAGCGCCATTGAGCGCTTTCGACGGACAAAAAAACGGGCCTCCCGAAGAAGGCCCGTCCGGCATCCGTGCCGTAGCCCGTAGCGGGCCTAGAAGCGGTAACCCAGGCTGATGCCGTAGACCAGCGGATTGATCTTGGCCGTGCCGACCTTGGTACCGTTCACGTGCACGTCGCTTTCGATGTCCACCCAGCGCAGGTCGGCGGTGAAGATCCATTTCGGATTGAGCTTCACGTCGATGCCCGCGTGCGCTGCCACGCCCCAGCTGTTGTCGATGCTGACGCTGGCACCCTTGAGTGCTCCGGCGCTCTTGGTATCAAAGAAGTTGGTGTAGTTCACACCCACGCCGACAAACGGCGACAACTGGCTGTCGGGCAGAAAGTGATAGTTGATGCCCAGCGTCGGCGGCAGCTCCTTGGTCTGGGCCACCTTGCCCAGGCCCGACAGTTTCACGTCGTGCTCGAACGGCCACGCCGCGAGGAGATCCACGCCGAGATTGGGCGTGATCATGTATTCAAGGCTGCCGGTGGGACGCACGCTGCTGCTGACCGAGGAGCGGGCGCCGGCGAGGGTGCCGTTGTTGCTCTTGGGATCGACGGCATGGGCACCGAAACGAACGACCCAATTGTCGTTGTCGGCGTGGGCGGCGGGGGCAGCGAAGGCGCCGAGGGTAGCGGCGAGGGCGAGGGGAAGGAGAGCTTTCATGGCGTTCATCCGTGTAGGTTTTCGTTCGGAACGAAGCCATGCTCGTAAGAATTTCGTTGTGCGGTTTTGACTTGAATCAAACCGATATAGGGCATACGGACGCAGGCCAGGTTGGCCGCGAAAGCACAACAAGTCTTCAGCCGCCCACGCGTTGTCGCATTGCCATGCGGCGATTTTCAGGGACGCCATGGTGACAAAGTCACTGAAGCGTAAAGTCGCGCCTCCTAACGTCGCCACTCCCGCCTATCAAGGAGCAAATGATGTCTGGCAAGAACGTAGGAACCGCTGATCGTGTCATCCGGGTCATCGTCGGTGGCGTGTTCATCGCACTCGTGTTCATCGGACCCCGCACACCGTGGGGATGGATCGGATTGGTGCCGCTGGCTACCGCCGTGTTCAGCTGGTGCCCGCTCTATCGCCTGTTCGGCCTGCGCACTTGCAAGGAAGCGAGCTGCAAAATCTGAGCGGCGCGATGTCTCCGAGCGCATCATGGAATGCAAAAAACCTACCGAAACCATGGACGACTGCATGCGTGAACCATTGCGGCGCCTGGGGCTGCAGGATCTGCCGCAAGCCCGGGCGCTCATCATTCGGATATTGAAAGGCACGGTCCTGTTCCGTGCCGGGGACGCGTGTCGTGGTTATCCGGTGGTGCTGACCGGCGAGGTGCGTGTGTGCCGCATCGGTCCGTTCGGTCATGACGTGGTGTTCTATCGCGTGCGGGAGGGAGAGGGTTGCGCGGTTTCGGCGGGATGCCTGATGGAAGAACAGCGCTATCCGGTTTTCGGCGTGGCGGAACGGGAAACGACGGCGCTGTTTCTGCCAGCATCAGTGTTCAGGGAGCAACTCGACACGAATGTCGCGTTTCGCGCCTATGTGTTCGGCCAATATGCGATGCGGGTAGGCATGCTGATGACGCAGATCGACAGCCTCATCAGCGAAGGCCCGTCAACACGCTTGGCCAGGCACCTGCTGGCGAGGATGCAAGGTGGAACAGTGACCATGACGCACGCCGAGCTGGCGGCTGATATCGGTACCGCCCGCGAAGTGGTGTCGCGCCATCTCGGTACATTGGTGCGGGCCGGATGGATCAGGCAGCGTCGACAGGTGATCGATATCATCGATGCCGGGGCGTTGCAGGCACTGGCGCATACGGGGCAATAACTTCGCCGCGGCGGCTGTTCGCTGCCGCTACGCCGTTGGTGATATAGGACTGGTGGCAGGCCGAACCTAAGCTCTCGCGAGCTCTTCCGGGGAGGCGCGTGATGAAGCTGATTCTGGGCATGCTGTGGTTTGCGGCAGTAGTACTGTTGCCTGTGCGAGTCGCCGATGCATCGGACATGTTGTCGGCCGGTGAACACACGGCGACGATCAACGGCGTGGCGCTGCACTACACCGTGGCGGGCACCGGCGAACCGCTGGTGCTGCTCCATCCGTTCGGTGCCTGTGCGGGCATCTTCGCGCCGTTCGATGCATCGCTGGGCGTGTACCAGCGCATTGCGATCGACATGCGCGGACACGGCCAGTCGACCAATCCGTCCAAGGTGTTCACGCATCGCCAATCGGCACAGGACGTGCTGGCCTTGATGGACAAGCTTGGCATCCAGCACTTCAAGGCGATGGGCTTCAGCTCCGGCGGCATGACCCTGCTGCATATGGCCACGCTGCAGCCGAAGCGCGTCGATGCCATGGTGCTGGTGAGCGCCACGCCACGCTTCACGGACGAAGCGCGCGCCATCCAGCGAAAGCTTTCCTCGCCGGCAGACTTGCCGCCGCCGGTACTGGCGGGCTATCGCCGGTGCGCGGCACGTGGCGAGCCGCAGGTGCAGGAACTGGTGAAGGAGTTCGCGCACTTCGCGGACAGTCACGACGATATGGCGTTCACGCCTGCCACGCTCGGCAAGATCAGTGCACGAACGTTGATCGTGCATGGCGATCGCGACCCGTTCTTCCCGGTCGCATTGCCGGTGGAGATGTTTGGCGCGATCCCGGTCTCGGCGCTGTGGATCGTGCCGCAAGGCGATCATCTGCCGGTGTTCGGCGCGCAGATGGCGCCTTTCCTCAGCGAGGCGGTGGCGTTTCTCGACGAAAAGCCGGCATCGGCCGCGGGCGGCCACTGAAAAGCGGAAGGCCCGCCGGAGCGGGCCTTCGGGCCGCGATGAAGCAGCTCAGGTATCGGCGTTGGTCGCCCAGCCTTCGCGGTCGCCACGCGTGAACACACGATCGCCATCCAGCACGTCGCCAGCGGCGTGCGGCGGCTGTTCGCGCAGGCTCGCATAGATCGGCGTGAAATCCGGACGCGTGGCCTCGAACAGCTGCTCGAAGCTGTCGATCACGAAATAGGTCTGCTGGTAAGTATCGATGCGATAGCGCGTGCTCATCACGCGCTCCAGCCCGAAGCCGATGCGGTTGGGCGAGGGTGAATCCAGCGAGTAGATCGACTCGCCCTTGGAGCTGACGATGCCCGCGCCGTAGATGCGCATTCCCTCGCTGGTGTTGATCAGGCCGAACTCCACCGTGTACCAGTACAGGCGCGTCAGGTTCATCAGCGCTTCGGGGCCGATGGCGAATGCCTTCATGCCGCCGCGGCCGTAGGCCTGCATGTAGTCGGCGAAGACTGGGTTGAGCAGCAGCGGCACGTGGCCGAACAGATCGTGGAACAGGTCGGGCTCGCTGAGGTAGTCCAGCTGATCGGGCTTGCGGATCCACCAGCTCACCGGGAAGCGGCGGTTGGCGAGGTGATCGAAGAACACTTCATCGGGCAACAGGCCTTCGACCGCCACCACTTCCCAGCCCGTGGCCTGGCCCAGCAGCTTGTTCAGGTCAGCGAACCTGGGGATGCCACCGTCGCCCAGCCCAAAGCGCTCTACGCCGTCGAGGAACTCCTGGCAGGCGCGGCCGGGCAGCAACTCGCGCTGGCGCTTGTAGAGGATGTCCCAGACCTCATGGTCGGTCTGGGAGTAGTCCGCCCATGGCTGTTCCACAATCCCGGTGGCGTACACCGGCACGTAGCCGCGGTCGGTCTGCTGGTGTTCGACACGGCGAGGCGTGGTGTTCATGGCGGGCTCCTGGCGCTGGCGGCGGTGCATACTGATGGGCACAGCTTAGGCCGGTTGGCGCGCATGAAGATTGTTTGATTGCAGCATGCAGAGGCAAATGAGCAATAATCGTGCGCACAGTGGCCATTGGACGGAGCTTCATTGCCATGCCTACGCTTGACCGCACCGACTTGCGCATCCTGGCCGTCCTGCAGAGCGACGGACGCATCACCAATGCGGATCTGGCGGAGAAGGTCAGCCTTTCGCCGTCGGCCTGCCTGCGTCGCCTTCAGCGCCTTGAGGCCGAGGGCATCCTCACCGGCTATACCGCCCAGGTTGACCCGCAGGCGGTGGGCCTCGGTCTGCAGGCTTTCGTCCGGGTGCAATTGACCAAGCACGAGAGCGCCGCGGTGGAGCGCTTCGTTGAGCTGGTGAATGGCTGGGACGAAGTGGTTTCCTGTTACGCGCTCACCGGGGACATGGACTATCTGCTGCACGTCTTTGTAGCCGACCTGCAGGATTTTTCCCGGTTTCTGCTGGATCGCCTGCTGAATGCCTCGGGTGTGGCTGACGTCAATTCCAGTTTTGTGCTTCGCACCGTCAAGCGCTCCGCCGCCTTGCCGCTGACCCGTCTGGAACGTTAAGCACGCCCCGCCCAAGGGGCGCGGGGACACCCCGACTAACGCTAAACTAACTGGACTGATGAACACCCACACCGTTTCCGCCCCGGCCCGCCGCGACCTGATGCGGCCCCTGCGCTACCTCTGGCGCGTACCGCTGCTGCTGTTGCACGTGGTGCTTGGCATCCTGTTGTGTTCGCTGCTTCTCACGTGGACCCGGGACGCGGTGATGGAGAATGGGCGCGAACCGTTTGCGCACCGCACCATCCGTTGGTGGTCGACGGCCCTGCTGCGCATCTTCGGATTGCGCTCCGTGCGTTTCGGTAAACCGTTGGCCGATCCGGTGCTGTTCGTGGCCAATCACACCTCCTGGCTCGACATCGAACTGCTGCACAGCCAGCGCGCGGCCTGCTTCGTGGCCAAGGCGGAGATCGCCAGCTGGCCGCTGGTCGGCTGGCTGGCCTCTTCGGGCGGGACGATCTTCCATCGACGCGGCAGCAATCATTCGCTGGCGGCAGTAATGCAGGCGATGGTGGACCGCCTGCGTGGCGGACGTTCGGTGGCGGTGTTTCCAGAAGGCGGCACGGGCCACAACGGCGTGCTGCGCGTGTTCCATGCGCGCATCTTCCAGGCCGCGCTGGATGCGGACGTACCGGTGCAGCCAGTAGCGCTGCGCTTTGCACGCGACGGTCGCCGCGTGGTCGACGCAGGCTTCCGCGAGGACGAGAACTTCATGCAGAACTTCCTGCGCCTGCTGGGCGGCGCACCGCTGGATGCCGAGGTGCATTTCCTCGAACCCGTACCGGCGACTCCCGATGCGCGGCGCCGCATGGCAGAGCTGTCGCGCGAGCGCATTGCATTGGCGCTGGAAGACCAGCCGAGTCGCGACAACCGCGCATGACGCTGCCCAAGGGTAAGGACTTCCAGCCGTCGTGGCCGCTGCGCAGCGGCCACATCCAGACCATGCTTTCTTCCAGCGGCGTGCGTCGCCTGTTGTTGCCCGCCGGCGCGCAGGCGGTGATGGATGGCGCGGAACCGATGATGGTGGACGGTGGCGACGGCGTGCGCCTGACCGGCGCCTATACCGGGCAGAAAGTGCAGTCGACTTCACGTGGCCTGGCGGTGCTTTTCCACGGTTGGGAAGGCAGCGTCGATTCGACCTATGTGTTGCAGACCGGCAGCCGGCTGCTGGCGGATGGCTGGGATATCTTCCGGCTCAACTTCCGCGACCACGGCGACAGTCATCATCTCAACGAGGCGCTGTTTCATTCGTGCCGCATCGATGAAGTGGTGCATGCGCTGGGTGACATCGCGCGGCGCTTCCCCAGCCGGCCCATGGCGGTCGCGGGTTTCTCGCTGGGCGGCAACTTCGCCTTGCGTGCCGCGCTGCGCGCACCTGCGGCGGGCCTTCCGCTCAGCTACGCGCTGGCCGTGTGTCCGATCATCGATCCCAGTGAGGGCCTGTTTTCGCTGGAGGCATCGGCGCCCTGGTTCTACCAGGCGTATTTCATGCACAAGTGGCGTCGCTCGCTGCAGGCCAAGCAGGCGGCGTTTCCGCAGCACGAGTACTTCGAACTCTCCGAACTCAAGCAGAACCTGCGCGGCCTCACCGCATCGCTGGTTTCGCGCCATACGGATTTCGGTTCGCTCGAAGCGTATCTGGACGGCTATTCGGTCGCCGGTCGCGCGCTCGCTGACCTGCATGTGCCGGCCACCATCCTCACGGCGCGCGACGACCCCGTGATTCCGGTCGATGCGTTCGAGAAACTGGAACTGCCCGCCAACGTGGAACTGGACATTTCCGACTATGGTGGCCATTGCGGCTTCATCCGTGGCTGGGACATGACGAGCTTCACTGACGAATACATTGCCGCACGCTTCAACGCGGTGGTGGCGTAAGCCTGCACGCAGGCATAGCGGTACGGCGTGGGCGCAGGATAAAAGCGGCGGTCGCGCACAGGGTGCGCTCCAACGATGGCTGGGACACGGAGTGATCCATATGACGCAGCATGCGAAAGGCACGTTCGAAGTGAAGATGACACCGCAACCCGGTGTCGAAGGCGTGGGTGATCCGTCCGTGGGCCGCATGTCCATCGAAAAGCGCTTTGCGGGCGATCTTGAGGCCACCGGCCGCGGGCAGATGCTGGCGGTGGGCACGGCGATCGATGGATCGGCCGGCTACGTTGCGATGGAACGCGTGCAGGGCAGCTTGAACGGCCGCGAAGGCAGCTTTGCCCTGCAGCATCACGGCGTGATGGATCGCGGCGCGCCGACGTTGTCGATCACCATCGTGCCGGACTCGGGTACGGATGGCCTCAGTGGCATCGCGGGCGCGTTGAGCATCGCGGTGGAGAGCGGCGTGCATCACTACGAGCTGGCGTATACGTTGCCGGACGTCCCGTAGCGCTTCTATCGATGGGGGGCGCGCCTTGCGCGCGACGGCGGCGTCTGGAGGCGTGTCGTCGTCTTCCCATGACGAGATGGATCCGGGCGCCCTTCGCGCACTGGGTGCGCGCCTGCACAAGAGTGTGGCGCGGTGTTGAAATAATCTGGTCGTGGAAGCTTGCAGGCGCTCGCGCTACGCTTCGGCTTCCTCACCGTCCCGGAGGTCGCCCATGCGTCGCTGGATATTCGCACTGTTTGGCCTCCTGGCCGTCCACACGGCCAGCGCTGCGCCGCAATTGGACAAGCTCACGCTGCCCAAGGGTTTCCATGTCGAGATCTACGCGAGCGACGTGGGCAACGCCCGCGAGATCGCGCTGGGCGCGAAGGGTACGGTGTTCGTGGGCTCCAACAGCGCCGGCAAGGTCTATGCACTGACCGACAGCAAGGGCAGCGGCAAGGCCGACAAGGTGCGCGTGATCGCCAGCGGCCTTCAATTGCCGGTGGGCGTGGCGTTCCGCAATGGTGACCTGTACATTTCCGCGGTCAGCAAGATCCTGGTGCTGCGCGACATCGAGAACCACCTGGACAATCCGCCCAAGCCCGAGGTGGTCTACGACAAGTTCCCGACCGAAACGCACCACGGCTGGAAGTTCATCGCATTCGGCCCTGACGGCAAGCTCTACGTGCCCGTCGGCGCGCCGTGCAACATCTGCGACAAGGGCAAGGACTACGCCAAGATCACGCGCATGAATGCCGACGGCACCGGTCTGGAAGATGTCGCCTACGGCATCCGCAACACGGTGGGTTTCGACTGGCAGCCGGGCACGAAGCAACTGTGGTTTACCGACAACGGTCGCGACCTGCTGGGCGATGACGTGCCCAGCGACGAACTCAATCGACTCACCCGCGTGGGCGAGCACTTCGGCTATCCCTATTGCCACCAGGGCGACACGCTCGATCCCGAGTTCGGCAAGGGCAAGAACTGCAAGGACTACACGCCACCGATCTACAAGCTCGGCGCGCATGTCGCCTCGCTCGGCATGCGCTTCTACGAAGGCACGCAGTTTCCCGCCGACTACAAGGGCGCGGTCATCATCGCCGAGCATGGCTCGTGGAACCGCACCAAGAAGTCCGGCTATCGCGTGATGGTTGTGCGGCTCAACGGCGAGAAAGTGGTGTCGTACGAGCCGCTGATCGATGGCTTCATGCAGAACGAATCCGCCTGGGGCCGACCCGTCGACGTGCAGCCGCTGCCGGACGGCAGCCTGCTGGTGAGCGACGACCTGGCCGGCGCGGTCTACCGGGTGACCTACCAGCCCTGATGCCATGCCGCGCCGACTACGGCGCGACGCAACACCTTGATGGAACTTCCGCAGGAGAACGACCGTGCAATTGCGCAGCGACAACTTCATCCACGGGCAACCGATTCCGCCCGCCAACGCCTTCTGCAGGATCGGGGCGCCAGTTGCGCTTTCGGACAACCTGAGTCCGCACCTGGCCTGGAAGGATGCGCCACTGGCGACGCGCTCCTTCGTGCTGATGGGCCTGGATTTCGACGTGCCCAGCAAGCCGGACGATGTCAACCAGGAAGGCCGCACCGTGCCTGCCGATCTTCCGCGCGTGGAGTTCGTGCACTGGTTGATGGCCAACATTCCGGTGGAGTGCGGCGAGCTGGCGGAAGGCGCTTGCAGTGACGGCATCGTGCCGCATGGCAAGCGGGCGCCCTACGGCCCGCCGGGCAGCGTGCAGGGGCTCAACGACTACACCGGGTGGTTTGCCGGTGATGCGCAGATGAAGGGCGAGTACCTCGGCTACGACGGCCCGTGTCCGCCGTGGAACGATTCCATCGTGCATCACTATCACTTCCGCCTGTACGCGCTGGATGTGGAGCACCTGAAGCTTGCCGACGGCTTCACCATCGCGGAGCTGCGCAGCGCCATGGACGGCCATGTATTGGCGGAAGCGGAGTTGATGGGAACGTACGCGCTCAACCCCGCGCTGGCCTGAATGCTTCGCGGGCGCTGGGTGAACGGAAACCAACAACGCGCAGGCGTGAGGGAATCTTCACGCTCGCAAGGCATGGCGTGTGGGTGAATGTCGCCGGGGTGAAGCACTGCCCCGTCGAGAGGAAACCCCCCATGCTCCACTACGCCCTGGTATTTCTGGTCATTGCCATCATCGCGGCGCTGTTCGGGTTTACCGGCATCGCCGGTACGGCGGCGGGTATCGCGAAGATCCTTTTCATCGTCTTCCTGATTCTTGCCGTGATCGCGTTCTTTCGTCGCGCGAGTTGATTGGCAGCGTGCCGGGGACGTTGCGCCCCGGCACGCGCGGAGCCGATGTCGTTAGATTCCAAGTCTTAACGGAGAATGTCATGAACAAGCAGGTCCAGGCGCATGAGGAAGGTGGCAACTCTGCCGCCGAACGCATCGAGGAGCGCGCCGAGCGCATCAAGCAGGCCACTTCCAGCGCCGTGACGAACACCAAGGAAGCGGTGGATCGCGCCGCCGATCACGTCGAGGAAAGCCTGCACCGCGCCACCGACAAGGCGGCCGACGCCGCCACGCGCGCAAGCGACAAGGCGGACGAATACCGCCAGCGCGGTCGCGAGGTCTACGACGACGCGGTCGACCGCGCCGACGAATGGCTTGATCGCGCACGCGAATACGTACGCGACAAGCCGGTGCAGTCCGTGGCCATTGCGCTTGGCGCTGGCTGGCTGCTTGGCCGCATACTTCGTCGCTGATGGCGGCGAGGGCGAGGGATGAGTCAGACCGATAGCGGTAGTGCACCTGCGGCACCCGACGACATGCCGGCGCCGCCACCGCCGCCCGGTCTGCTGGAGGATCTGGGGCGCCTGGGACGCGCGTTCCACAAACTGTTCGGCGCCCAGCTCAGCCTGTTGGCGGCCGAACTGGGGCTGGCGCGCAGCGCGGTGCACTGGCTGTTCGCTGCCGCGCTGGTCGCCACCGTGGCCGCTGTCGGCTTCGGCCTGACCCTGCTGGGACTGGTCGGCTGGTTGCTGGCCCAGTGGTTTGGTTCGTGGACCTGGGCACTGGTTGTCATGGCACTGATGGAGTTGGGCGTGCTGGTTGGCGCCATCGTGCTGTTCCGGCGTTGCATGCACTGGATGACCTTGCCCGCGACGCGGGGCGAGTGGAGTGCGATGATGCAGGACGTCCTGCATCGTCACGAGCCGCAGGGCGACAACCGCCCAGAGGACCTGCCATGAGCCTGATCAAGCAGCTGCATGCAGTGCGCGAAGCGGGCCTACGCGCGAGAGACGCGCGCCACGAACTGGCCGTGCCTGCCCAGGCGCTGCTGGCGCGTGGTCAGCACTATCCGCTGACCACGGTGGGCCTGGCCGCCGGGGCCGGTTTCGTACTCGGCAAGCTCGACGTGCATCCTCTGCGCGTGCCGGGTCTGGGCACGTTGCTCAGCGGCACGGCCGCCGAAGTGGTGGGCCAATCGGTGCGCCTGCTGGCCGAATACGCCCAGGACAGCTTCGACTTCACATGACCGAATCCGAATCTCCATCGTCGCCCGTCACCGAAGGTGACGTGGTGCAAGTCCCGGTACCCGTCGAATCGATGGTGCCCCATCGCGAGCCGCGCGTGGCCATGGTGCGCGTGCAGCGCACGCAAAGCGCGCGCCGGCACCTGCGCGGCATTCGCATCGTGCTCAACATGTTCCTCGCGCTGGCCGTGCTCTATACGGTGACGCTGACCAAGCAGCTGCTGATTCCGCTGGTGCTGGCGTCGTTCATCGGCCTGGCGCTCAATCCCATCGTGGCGCGCGGCGCGCACTGGGGCATTCCGCGCTGGCTGGGCGCGAGCGTGCTGGTCATTGCCCTTATCGCCGGCATCGGCGCAGGCGTGGGCATGCTTACGCAGCCGGCGCTGGGCTGGTTCCATGAGGCGCCTGCGGCGATCCGCGCGTTCGTGCCCAAGCTGCGCTCGATCACGCAGCCGCTGGAGGCCGCCAACCGGGCCACGCAAAGCCTCACGGGACCCGCGCGTGCGCAACAGCCACCGCCGCCCGGGCTGACCATTTCCGCGTGGGACGTGGTGGCCACCACGCCCAAGATCCTCGCCGGCGTGCTGACCGTGGTCCTGCTGGTGTTCTTCTTCCTCGTCTACGGCGATCTCATGCTGCGGCGCCTGGTGGAGGCGTCGCCCAACTTTGGTTACAAGCGACATGCCGTGTCGATCATGCGAGGCATCCAGTACGAGGTATCGCGCTACATCCTCACAGCGGCACTGATCAATTTCGGCCTTGGTGCGATCACCGCCGGGATGCTGTGGCTCTATCACATGCCCGATCCGTTGCTGTGGGGCACGGTGGCGATGATGGCCAACTTCATTCCCTACGTGGGCGCGATCACCACCACCACGGTGCTTGCCTTCGTGGGCCTGCTCAACTTCAACGATGTCGGTTCCGCGTTGTTGCCCGCGCTCACCTTCGCCGGCATCACGGCCTTCGAAGGCAACCTGGTGACACCGCTGATCCAGGGTCATCGCATGCGGCTTAGCCCGATCGCGATCCTGCTATGGCTGCTGATCTGGGGTTGGTTGTGGGGCATTCCCGGCGCACTGCTGGCAGTGCCCATGCTCACCAGCGTCAAGCTGGTGGCCGAACGCGTGCGTGGCTGGCGCTGGTTCGCCTTGATGGTGCAGCGTTGATGACGGCGCTGGTGGTGCGGGACATCGCTGCCGGGGATTTCGAAGCATGGAAGCTACTGTGGGACGGCTACAACGCGTTCTACGGGCGTAGCGGCGACACGGCCTTGCCGCAAGCCATCACGCATTCCACCTGGGCGCGTTTCCTCGATGCCGACGAACCCGTGCACGCGCTGGTGGCCGAACGCGATGGCCGCTTGCTCGGCCTCGCGCATTACCTGTTCCACCGCAGCACCACCAGCATCGGCAACCACTGCTACCTGCAGGATCTGTTCACCACACAAGCCGCGCGGGGGACCGGTGTGGGTCGCGCCTTGATCGAGGCGGTATACGGTCGCGCAAAATTGGCCGGCGCCGCCCGCGTGTATTGGCAGACGCACGAAACCAATACGACCGCGATGCAGCTCTACGACAAGCTCGCCGAAAGATCCGGATTTGTGGTGTACCGAAAGCCGATGTAGCGTCGCCGGGACATCGTTCGATGACAGGTCCTTCCGATGCGAGTCAGGTCATTCCTCTTCATGCCGTTGAAAGCCCGGATCGCAGGCTTCGCGATGCTGTCGCTGCTTCTCATGGGCTGGCTTCACGCATCGCCCGCATTCGCATCGGGAGATGGCAAGTCGAACCTGTGCGCGCCGTCGACGAACACCGGCGAGATTGGAATTCGGCGAACGATCCTGGCCGGCGTACCCGCGATCGTGCGCGTACCCGCGCATGTGAGCCGGCCGAGCCTGTCAAAATGACATCATGTACACGGTTGATCGACATCAGTATTAGGACCTGACAGTGAGTGACGAACTCGTAGTTGATTTCGTAGCGCGTGGCGATTTACCCGGTCACTGGAAGATGGTTCTTGTAGAGGAGGGGCCGTGGGACGCGTCGATTGAAGATCAATTGAGGCGAATTCAAAGGCGACTGTACGGTTGTCTCGACGCGATCCTTGACGGTCAGTTAGCTGAGAAGTTTCCCGATTCGAAAGGTGCGCGAGTGTCTATTCAACTGGAGTGCTTCAATGTACCGAGGCCCGAAGTTGAAGATTTCTTCGACCGCTTCTCCTCACAAGTCCTTCTCGTAGACGATTATCGAAGAGACCTCGCAAGTAACGCCTATACCTCCGGAATCGATTTCAAGATAGCCTTCCAGAATATTCACTGATACCGAATGTTTCAGCGGTTCTAGAAGGCGCATTCGCTGCTCAGTTCCATGTCGCGCAGGTCGCGCTCCCGCACGCTGGTGCGACAGACGGATGCCTTTGGGCATGTACTGAAGATCGCCGGCAGCAGATCGCATCCGTACCACTGGCCGGCAGCTTCGGCCCGCCCATTGCGATCAGTGCTCGATGCCGTGCTCTTTAAGCACATCGCTGATGTCGAACAGCCAGAGATTGCGTGAACCGTTGAGCGGACCTTCCAGTCGTTGCTGCAACGAGGACAGCACGTCCTTCGGTTTGGGAAAGTGCGTGTCGTCTTCGCGGTTGCTGGAAACGTAGAGTTCGCCGAAGCGTCGACCGATCGATGGCGCGTTCTCCAGCGAGGCGCTGTTCACCTCGCCCGGCAGGTGGATGGGCTTTCCCCAACGTCCATCGCTCTGGCGGAAGGCGATGTAGATGTCCGCGCTGCCCAGCGAGTCGCCTTCGTTGCCGGCGTAGACGAGATAGCGCTGCTCGGGGTCCACGCTCGGGTCCATGCGGTTGTGATCGGTGTCGCCAAGATCCACCCGCTGCGGGGCCGCGTAACCCGCTGTTGTCCGGCGCGCTACGTAGATCTGATACAGCTTGCCGGAATCCTCGCGATGCGCAGAGAAGTAGATGTCGCCATTGGCCGCCACCGAGGGGTTGTAGATCATCGCGCCGTCGTTGTGCGAGCCATCCACATGCACGGGCCGGCCCCAGCAGCCATCAGCCTGTTGTTCCACATACCAAAGGTGGCTTCCCGGGAAGTGCTGGCCGCCCATCTCGGCGGTTACCGGCGCCTCACCCGGATGCGCGGGCCGGTTGGAGACGAAGTACAGGCGCTTGCCGTCGGGCGCCATCGCCGGCTCTGAGTCATGCCACTCGCCGGAGAAAGCCACGACCTCGGGAGTCGACCAGCGGCCCTCGCGTCGATGCGAGACGAGAATGGTGTCGTCCTTTTCGGCGAAATCCGAACGCATGAAATACAGCGTATTGCCATCGGGACTCACAGCGGCCGACGTCTCCTGCAGGCCCGTCGAGATGACACCCGGGCCGACCAGCTCGCCAGCGTTGGCGTCGCTCACCGAGAAGACTACCGATACCGCCAGGGCCAGTGCGAATGGATTGAATTGCATGAACGGCGCTCCTTACCCCTGCGGGGATGACATGGAGGAGCATGGCGTCGTGGTGGCGTGCGCCGCAGCTGATTTGTGATCGACGGTTGCGCGTCGGTGACAAGCGGTCGTCGTGCGCGCGCGAGCGGGCGAACGGTCAGGCCATGCCCAGTGTGCGACGCGCGTGCACGCGGAAGCGGCGGCTCAGGCTGAGCCGCGTGCCATCCTGCAGCACCACTTCGGCGCTGCCCTGGAACAGCGGATGCACTTCGCGGATGCGCTCCACATTGACCACGATGCCGCGATGGATGCGCAGGAAGCGCGCAGGATCGAGCGTATCGAGCAGGCGGCGCAGCGATTCGCGGTGAAGATAGGACGCGGTGCCCACACGGATGTGCACGTAATTGCCATCCGCGCGAATCCAGTCGATGTCGCTCACCGGAATCACGCGGATGTGTTCGCCCTGTTGCACGCTGAGGCGCTGCAGATACGGGCTTGCCGCGGGCGCTGGAGCATCCGCGCGTGGCGACGCATGCAGGCCCTGCCAATGCCGGCGTACGCGCGCCATGGCCTGGTCGAAACGCTCCTGGTCGATCGGCTTGAGCACGTAGTCCAGCGCGTTGGCATCGAACGCGCGCAACGCGTGCTGGCCGAACGCGGTGGCGAACACCACCATCGGCAGGGTGTCGGGTTTGAGGTTGTGCAGCAGCTTGAAGCCGTCCATGCCAGGCATACGGATGTCGAGGAACAGCAGGTCCGGTTCCAGCGCGCGCACGGCTTGCTGCGCCTCCAGCGCATTGCCGCACTCGCCCACGATCTCCACGTCCGCATGCGAAGCCAACGCCTGCCGGATGGCCAGGCGGGCCAGTATTTCATCGTCGACCAGCAGCGTGCGAATGGCGCGTGCGCTCATGCCGCGCATTCCCGGAACGGAAAACGCATTTCCACCCGCGTGCCACCTTCGGACTTGCGCTGCAATTCCAGCGTGGCCTCCGCGCCGAACAGCATTTCCAGTCGCGTGCGCGTATTGCCCAGGCCGAGTCCGTCGCGCGGACCCTCGGGCGGCAGGCCGATGCCATCATCATCGACACGGAGCATCAGTACATCGCCGTCGCGACGCGTGACGATATGCAGCGTGCCGCTGCCCGTCTTGTCGAGCAGGCCGTGTCGCAGTGCGTTTTCCACCAGTGGCTGCAGGATCATGTTGGGCACCAGCGCGTGCACCGTCTCGGTAGCCACATCCATGTGCGTGGTCAGGCGATCCTGGAAGCGCACCTGCTGGATGCCGAGGTAGCACTGCAGGAACTCCATCTCGCGCAGCAGCGGCACCTGCTGCGCATGGCGTTCCTCCAGCGTCAGCCGCAAGAAGTCGCTGAGGCGGGCGATCATCTGGCGTGCCTGCACCGGATCGGCCAGCGCCAGCGCGGAAATGGCGTTGAGCGTGTTGAACAGGAAATGCGGCTGCAGCTGCACGCGCAAGGTCTGCAGCTGCGACTGCACCAGCTGCGTTTCCAGTTGTGAGGTGCGCAGGCGTTCGTCGCGCAGGTGGCGCTGTGAGTCGATGGCGCGTAGCGCCACCAGGATTACGCCATACGTCAACATGCTGAGGTGGAAGTTGTAGACGAACTGCATGCGAGCGAAATCGCCGAAGGTGAGATTCGGCCGCGACGGCGAAGGACCGCAGAAGAACCAGTACAGCGCGATGAGGACCGCTACCTGCGCCGCTGCCAGCAGCGCGCCGCACGGCAGGTGCACGGCAAGCATGCGGCGCCAGTTCAAGGCTTCCGTGCGGCGGCCCAGCCAGCCGATCGCCGGTGACAGCAGCATCCACAGGTAGAAATTCGTGAAGCTCCACACCAGCGGCCGATACCAGCTCTCTGCTTCGCCTTCGACACGCGCGGAAATCACCGCGCTGGCCGCATAGGAAAGTGCCAGCAGGGTCCAGAATGCCAGGGCCAGGCCCCAGGTTTTCCAGGGGATAGCAGGGATGCGATGGTGCACGTGATCCTCGTTGACGCGTTGGGCGACGACGCTGACGGTGGCCGAGTGTGGAACGCCGTGGCGCGACAGGACAGTGCCTTAAGGCACCATCTCGCCCGCGGCATCAACCGCGGGCGCAGCCGGCAGCCGCGGGCGGCACTTCACTGCCATGCGCGTCGAGCCACGGCGCGAGTGACACGCGCCAGATATTGTCTCCACCGTTGTTCCATCCGGCGCGCGCGGCGGCGTCGTGGCGATCGCTGTAGAAATACAGCGAGCGATGATCACAACCCAGCTGCGCGCCCATGGCGTGCGTGCCGGCGTTGACGGCGTCGCCAAGGTCCTGCGGGGCGTTCCATCCATCGGACGTATGGAAGGCGATCGCCAGGCGGTAGGGCTGTTGCAGCGCATGCTTGATGCTGAAGACCATGAAGGAGCGGTCAGGCGCCACAGCCGGATCGCGGATCTGTGCGCCGGCATCGCCGAGCGCCACCTTGTGCGGTGCCTGGTAACGACCTTGCTGCCATTCGGCCCGCATCAGTTGCAGGCTGCTGCCATCGGGTGCGCAGCCGATGTAATACACGCTGCCGTCGGCGGCGACGCTGGGTGCGAACGTCATCGGGCAGGTGTTGATGTTGTCAGGCAGGCGCGCGGGCACACCCCAGCCGTCGCCTTGCCGCGCCACGCGCCAAAGATTCATGCCCTGGCCGGGGCGCCGCTTGCCGCCGAACGTGGCATCCAGTGGCGTTCCACCGGCAGCGGTCGGCCGGTTGGACACGAACAGCAGGAACGATCCATCCGGTGCCATGGCCGGATCGATGTCGCGCCACTGGCCCGAGAAGGGTGCAGCGACCGGCGTTGACCACGCCTCACCGCTGCGTCGCGACACCATCAGCACCGAGCCGTCGTCGGTGCCCCGCATGAACACCACGGTGCGGCCGTCGGGGGAAAAGGCTGGCGAGGCGTCATCGTCCGGCCCGGAGATGACGCCGGGCGCGAAGACGACGGGCAGTTCGGTGGCCGGATCGATCGCCGCTGCCTTGAGCAGCGACACGATCGACAGCAGCACCACGGGAAACGAAGGCCACATGGCAGCACCTTTGCGCCAGGGCGCGTGACGGGATCGCCTATCACGCTACGCCACGGCCTGCGTGCTGTCGCCGCCTGTGTGACAACCGGTAGGCCGGCTGCCACGAACGGCGTTGCCCGGGCGATGAACGGCACGTCGCACCGACTCAGGTGTCCGCGAGCCGCACCACCAGCTTGCCGAAGTTGCGTCCCTCGAGCAGCCCGATGAAAGCAGCCGGCGCATTCTCCAGGCCTTCCACCACGTGCTCGCGCACCTTCACCCGCCCGTCGGCAATCCACGCTTCCATGACCCGGCGAAAGGCTTCGAAGCGGTCCGCGTAATGATCAAGGATGATGAAACCCTGCATGCGGATGCGCTTCTGCAGCAGCACGGCGGTAAGCGCAGGCAGGCGATCCGGACCCGTGGACGTCGCCTCATCGTTGTAGTGCGCGATGAAGCCGCAGACCGGCACGCATGCATGCAGGTTCAGCAACGGCACCATCGCATCGAATACCTCGCCGCCCACGTTTTCGAAGTAGACGTCTATACCGTTGGAACAGGCTTCGGCGAGACGTGAGGCGAGTTGTGGATCGTGCCGGTCGAGGCAGGCATCGAAGCCCAGCGTGTCGACCGCGTAGCGGCACTTGTCCGAGCCACCGGCAATGCCGACCACGCGCGCGCCCTTGATCCGGGCGATCTGTCCGACGACCGCACCGACCGCGCCGGTCGCCGCAGCGACGACCACGGTTTCGCCGGGTTTGGGCTGCCCGATATCGAGCAGGCCCACGTAGGCCGTGAACGCCGTCATGCCCAGGGCGCCCAGGGCAAGCGACGGTTGGGGCATCTCGCCCAGCGGGGAAAGCTCGTCGCCATGGGACAGTCCGTAGTCCTGCCAGCCGGCGTTGCCCAGCACGAGATCGCCTGCGCGGAACTGCGGATGCCGCGAGTCGACCACGCGGCCCACGGTACCGCCGACGATGGGTTGGCCAATGGCGATCGCCGACGCGTAACTGGTGCCGGCCTCGTCCATCAGGTTACGCATGTAGGGATCGAGCGAGAGATAGAGCGTGCGTGTCAGCACCTCGCCATCGCCAGGCGTGGGTACGTCGGTCTCATCCTGGCGGAAGTCCTGCAGCGTGGGCTGTCCCTGCGGACGCGCGGCGAGGACGATGCGGCGATTGAGGGTGTCGCGAGATGCCATGAATCACTCCTTGAAACAGGGAAACAACTACCAATCGATGCGCGTGCGGTCGCGGAAGAAGCCGCCGGTAATGGTGGGGCGCGCAGGCAGCATCGCGGCCCACGCAATGCCCGCAGCGCCCTCGGCGACGGGGCGTCCACCATGGCCGCCCATGTCGGTGGCCACCCAGCCGGGGCACACGGCGTTCACGCAAATGCCGCTGCCGGCCAGTTCGGCGGCGAGCATGCGCGTGTGGCTGTTGAGCGCGGCCTTGGAGACGCGATAGGCCGGACACGCGCTGCCTTCACTGTCGATGGCGCCGCAACCGCTGGAGACATTGACGATGCGGCCGTAACCGTGGCGCTGCATCAGCGGCAGCATGGCTTCGGTGAGCTGCCAGGCACCAAGCAGGTTGGTTTCCAATGCCTGGCGCACGAGGTCCAGGTTCACGGAGGAGGGGTCGTCGTCGATGTCGAAGTAAGCGCCGGCATTGTTGATCAGGATATCTAGCCGGCCGTACTCGCCGTCGATGCGTGCGGCGAGCTCGCGTACATCCTGCGCCGACGTCACGTCGAGCTTCACCGGCATCACCGTACCGCCTTCGCGGCGCAATTGCCGCGCGGCCTTTTCGCCGAGCAGCGGCTTGCGCGCGCCCAGCAGCACGGTGACGCCCTGCGCCGCAAGCTGGCGCGACACCTCATAGCCCAGGCCGCGATTGGCGCCGCTCACCAGCGCTACGCGCTGCGAGGGTTCCGGCTCGGTCGCTGCCGCGCGACGGCGCGACCTTCCCGGAAAGGCCACCGCGTTCATGGCGTGGCGGCCAATGAGTCGCAGCGCTCGCTGCCGCAGGCCTGCCAGCCGCCGCCCAGTGCCTTGTACACCGACACGGCGCGCAGGTTGATCGCCGCTTGTGCATCGGCCTGCGCGTCTTCCGCGGCGAGCTGGGTGCGCTCGGCATCGAGCAACTGCAGGAAGTCGGCAGCGCCTTCGTTGTAGCGGATGCGTGCAAGGTCGGCGGCGCGGCGGCTCTGCGTCACCTGCTCGTCCAGCTTCAGCACGCGCTCGCGTTGCAGGTTGTAGCCAACGATGGCGTTGTCCACGTCTTCCAAGGCCTGCAAGACGGTGCGCTGGTAGTTGGCCAGCGCTGCATCGTTGCGCGCCTCGCTGGCTTTCACGTTGGAACGCACACGCTCCACGTTGAGGCCGGACCAGCTGATGCTGGGCGCGATCGACCACGCGCGCGACGCCGCGCCGCCGAAGTCGTTGCTGCGACCCGACAGGAAACCGAGGAAACCACCCAGCGAGATATGCGGGTAGTAGTCGGCCTTGGCCACGCCGATGCGCGCGTTGCTGGCCGCCAGCTCGCGCTCGGCCACGCGCACATCGGGGCGGCGCTGCAACACGTCACCCGCGTTGCCGATGGACAGCGCAACGTCGATGGGCTTGAGCGTCTGCGGTGACAGGTCGACATCGAGTTCGCCCGGACGTTCGCCCAGCAGCACGGCAAGGCGCGACGTATCGTTCTGCGACAGCGTCTGCAGCGAAGGCAGTTGCGCCTCCACCGCATTGAGGCGCGCGGTGGCGCTGGCCACGTCCTGTTCAGAGCCGGTGCCGGCGTCGAGTCGGGCGCGGATCAGCTTCAGCGACTGGCGCTGGTTCTCGATGTCCCGGTCGGCCACGTCGATGCGCAGCTGCACGCCACGCAAGTCGAAGTAGTAACGCGCCACTTCGGCGAACAGCGTCACCTGTGCATCCTGCAGCGACGCTTCGCTGGCGCCGGCATCCGCCCGCGCGGCTTCCACCGAACGGCGCACGCCACCGAACAGGTCGATCTCCCAGCTCGCATCGAAGCCGGCCTGGTAGCTGGTGACGGTGGTGCGTTGGTCGGTGAAGCCCGGCTGTTGTCCGCGGCTGCGCGAATAGTTGGCGACGGTTTCGACGTCCGGTATCTGCTGCGATTTGGCCACGCCAAGCAAGGCACGCGATTCGCGCAGATGCGCGTAGGCAATTTTCAGATCCGGCGCGTTGGCGGCGGCGCGCTGGATCAGCGCGTCGAGCGTGGGATCGTTGAACTGTTTCCACCAGTCGGCCTGGAAATTCGCGGTGGATTCGTGTGCGGCATCGACGCCTTGCACGATGGCCGGCTTTTCCTGCGGCGCGTGGTAGTCCGGCCCAACACTGACGCAGCCGGAGAGCATGATGGCGGCGGCGATCGCGGTGGCTTTCCTGGCCACGCCACGGTGTGAACGTGGCGCGCAGGCAGCGCAAGATTCATTCGTCGCAGCGGCGTCCATGTAACCGGCGCCCGATGAAAGCGTGGTGCGAGGTTGGCCCTTTGCCACCTTCAGGTGGTTAACCTCGGCCCTCTCCCCGGAGGGGAGAGGGAGAAGTGTGGTGGCGAGGTTCTTGAAGAAGGACATATCAGTGCTCCTCGATAAGGTTGCCGGCCTGCGCGAGACGCGCGGCCTTGCGGGCGCGGCGGCGTTCGCTCATGCGTTCGCCCCAGCCGCGCACCAGCACGTAGAACAGCGGTGTGAAGATCAGGCCGAAGAAGGTGACGCCAAGCATGCCGGCGAACACCGCCACGCCCATCGCGTGACGCATCTCCGCGCCCGCGCCATGCGAGGTCACCAGCGGCACCACGCCCATGATGAAAGCGAACGAGGTCATCAGGATCGGGCGCAGTCGCAGGCGGGCCGCTTCCAGCACGGCCTGCACGCGGTCCATGCCTTCGAGGATCTGCGCTTCGCGGGCGAATTCCACGATCAGGATCGCGTTCTTGCACGCCAGACCCACCAGCACGATCAGGCCGATCTGCGTAAAGATGTTGTTGTCGCCCCCGGACATCCACACGCCCGAGATGGCGGACAGCAGCACCATCGGCACGATCAGGATCACCGCCAGCGGCAGCAGCAGGCTTTCATACAGCGAGGCCAGCACCAGGAACACCAGCAGCACGCACAACGGGAACACCAGCGCCGCGGTATTGCCGGCAAGGATCTGCTGGTAGGTCAGCTCGGTCCATTCGTAAGTCATGCCGTTGGGAAGGATCTCCTTCGCCAGTTTCTCGACCGCCGCCTGCGCCTGCCCACTGCTGAAGCTCGGCGCCGGGCCACCGTTGATCTCGGCCGTCGGGTAGCCGTTGTAGTGCTGCACGCGATCCGGACCCACGCCGGGCGTGACGGTGAGGAAGGAACCCAGCGGCACCATCTCGCCGCTCGCGCTGCGCGTCTTCAGCTGCAGGATGTCCTTGGGCTCGTGACGGAAGTTCGGCTCCGCGGACACATTCACCTGATAGGTACGACCGAAGCGGTTGAAGTCGTTGACGTAGAGCGAGCCAAGGTAGGCCTGCATGGTCTGGTACACATCAGACAGATCCACGCCTTCGGCCTTGGCCTTCTCGCGATCCACGTCCGCATCGATCTGCGGCACGCTCACCTGGTAGCTGGAGAACAACCCCGCCAGCGTCGGCACCTTGGTGCTGGCGCCCACCAGGTTCTGCGTCTGCTTGTACAACTCCTCGAAGCCCGCATCGGAACGATCCTCGATCTGCATGCGGAAACCGCCGATGGTGCCCAGGCCCATCACGGGCGGCGGCGGGAACACGGCGATGTAGGCATCCTGGATCGCAGCGTATTTCTGGTTCAGCGCACCGGCGATGGCACCGGCCGACAGCGACGCATCACGACGTTCCTCGAACGGCTTGAGCGTCACGAACACGATGCCGGAGTTGGTGCTGTTGGTGAAACCGTTGATCGACAGGCCCGGGAACGCCACGGCGCTTTCCACGCCCGGCTGCTTCAGCGCGATGTCGCTCATGCGGCGGATCACATCTTCCGAGCGATCCAGCGAGGCGGCGTCCGGCAGCTGGGCGAACGACACCAGGTACTGTTTGTCCTGCGCCGGCACGAAACCGGTGGGCACGTGGGCGAAGCCGAACAGGCCAAGCAACACCAGGCCGCCGTAGATGATCAGCGCAATCGAACCCGAGCGCAGGATGCGCTTGACGCCACCCACGTAACGGTTCGCGCTGCTCACGAACAGGCGATTGAACGGACGGAACAGCCATCCAAACGCGCGATCGATGAAGCGGCTCAGCTTGTCCTTCGGTGAGTTTCGGTCCTGCAGGAGAAGTGCAGCCAATGCGGGGCTCAGGGTCAGCGAGTTGAACGCGGAGATCACGGTAGAGATGGCGATCGTCAGCGCGAACTGGCGGTAGAACTGGCCGGTGAGGCCGCTGATGAAGGCTGCCGGCACGAACACTGCGCACAGCACCAGCGCCGTGGCCACGATGGGCCCGGTCACCTCCTTCATCGCGATGCGCGTCGCTTCCTTGGGCGCCAAACCATGCTCGATATGGCGCTCGACGTTCTCCACCACCACGATCGCGTCATCCACCACGATGCCGATGGCCAGCACCAGGCCGAACAGCGACAACGCGTTGAGCGAGAAGCCCGCCAGGTACATCACCGCGAAGGTACCGATCAGCGACACCGGCACCGCCACCAGCGGGATGATCGACGCACGCCACGTCTGCAGGAACAGGATGACCACCAGCACGACCAGCGCGATGGCTTCAAACAAGGTATGCACCACCGCTTCGATCGAGCCGCGCACGAATACGGTCGGGTCGTAGACGATCTGGTAATCCACGCCCTGCGGGAAATCCTTCTTCAGCTCCGTCATGGTCTGGCGGACTTCGTCGGAGATCTGGATGGCGTTGGAACCGGGACGCGCGAAGATCGGCAACGCCACCGCCGGACGGTTGTTGAGCAGGCTGCGCAGCGCGTAATTGTTGGAACCGAGCTCCACGCGGCCCACGTCGCGCAGGTGCGTAAAGGAGCCATCGGCATCCTTGCGCACGATGATGTTGAGGAAGTCTTCCTCGTTGATCAGGCGGCCCTGCGTGTTGATGTTGAGCTGGAACGCCGAGTTGTTCGGGCCCGGCGGCGCGTTGAGCGCACCGGCGGCCACGGCCACGTTCTGCTCCTGGATCGCATGCACCACGTCACCGGTGGTGAGCTGGCGCGAGGCCAGGCGTTCCGGGTCAAGCCATACGCGCATGCTGTATTCGCCCGCACCGAAGATCTGCACGTCGCCGACGCCGTTGAGGCGGGCGAGCTGATCCTTGATGTGCAGGCGCGCGTAGTTCGACAGGTAAAGCATGTCGTAGCGCTGATCCGGGGAGATCAGGTGCACCACCATGGTGAGGTCGGGCGAGCTCTTCTGCGTGGTGACGCCCAGGCGCTGCACTTCCTCGGGCAGACGCGGCTGCGCCTGCGCGACACGGTTCTGCACCTGCACCTGCGCGTTGTCCAGATCCGTGCCCAGCGCGAAGGTGACGGTAAGCGTCATCGCGCCGTCGCTGGTGGACTGCGAGCTGGTGTAGAGCATGCCTTCCACGCCGTTGATCTGTTCTTCCAGCGGCGTGGCGACGGTTTCGGCGATCACCTTGGGGTTGGCGCCGGGATAGCTGGCGCGCACGACGACCGTCGGCGGCACCACTTCCGGATATTCGCTGATCGGCAGCTTGAACAGCGCGATGCCGCCCGCGATGAGGATCAACACGGAGAGGACGCCGGCCAGAATCGGCCTGTCCACGAAATATTGGGCGAGTTTCATTGCATGCGTCCTGGTTGCTCGAGGCACCATTCCCGCGCGAGGCGGGGACTTGGGGAGTCTTGTTCGCGCGATGCGGAGACAAAGGCTCCCTGGCCCTCTCGAGAGAGAGGGTTTCCATTTCCAGCCGATGACTTTCCTGAGTCGTCATCCCGGCGCAGGCCGGAATGACGAGCCTTTATTGCTTCTGCGCTGCGTTCTTCGCCGAACCACTACCCGCCAACGCGAGCTCCCTGTTCGGATCGAGGCTGCGCGTTTCCATCGCCACCTTGCTCGGGTTCACTTCCACACCCGGACGAACGTGCTGGATGCCGTTGACGATCACGGTGTCCTTGGCTTCCAGACCTTCGGTAACCACACGGAGGCCGTCCAGTAGGGGGCCGATGACGACGCGGCGGTATTCCACCTTGCGGTCCTGGTCCACGACGTAGACGAACTTGTTGCCGAGGTCCGAACCCACCGCACGGTCGTCGACGAGGGCGCGCGGCTGGCGGCTGTCGCTGCGCAGTTGCACGCGAACGTAGAGGCCGGGCGTGTAGCTGGCATCGGCGTTGTCGAACACGGCGCGCAGGCGGATGGTGCCGCTGCCGGCGCGCAGCTGGTTGTCGACGAAATCGACGCGTCCGGCGTGCGGAAAACCTTTCTCGTCGGCAAGCGCCATGGCCACCTGCAGCGTGCCGTTGTGCGCGCGTCGAAGGCGGTCGAACTTGAGGAAGCTGTGCTCGTCGACGTCGAAGTAGGCGTAGATCGGATCCACGCTCACCACGCTGGTCAGCACGTCCGTGCTGGTGACCAGGTTGCCCGGCGTGACCAACGCGTTGCTCACGCGGCCATCAATCGGCGCACGCACTTCGGTGAAACCCAGGTTGAGTCGCGCGGCGTCCAACGCCGCGCCCATCGATGCGACCTGTGCCTTCGCACTCTGCGACGCCGTGACCTGGCGGTCGGCTTCTTCCTTGGAGATGGCGTGCTGGTCGAGCAGGCGGCCGGCACGTTCGGCATTGGCCTGGGCCAGCGCCTGTTCGGCCTTGGCCTGGTTGAGGTTGGCGGAGAGGCGATCCACGTCGGCCTGGTAGGGACGCGGGTCGATGCGGAACAGCAGGTCGCCCTTGCGCACCACGGCGCCTTCCTTGAAGTGCACCGAGTCCACGTAGCCACTGACGCGGGGGCGGATCTGGATGGTGTCGACCGCCTGCAGGCGGCCGGTGAATTCGTCGGCGTCATCCACCGGGCGCACCAGCACCTGGGCCACGGTGACGGCCGGCGCCGGCGGCGGGCCGGCCTGGGCATGCGTGTCGCCGCTATGGCCAAGCAAGGCCCAGCTGCCGCCCACCACGGCCAGCGCGAGAATGGCGAGGATCCATCGTTTTTTCATGTCGGGCTCCCAGAATGATCCCGTCGGTGTCGGGGAAGACCGACGAGCAGGGGCGAGAGAATAGGTATACGATACGGTTCAATAAATACTTCCTTGTGCAATGCAATAGTGACTCCCAGTCACGAATGGGTTAAGAATCGAGCCTATGGAAGACTTTGCCGCAATCTCCGCGTTCGTCCGCGTGGTCGAGGCCAAAAGCTTCGCCGCCGCCGCCGTCCAGCTGGGCATGACGCCTTCCGGCGTCAGCCGAGCCGTGTCCCGACTGGAAGAAAGCCTGGGTGCACGACTGCTCTATCGATCGACGCGTTCGCTGCGTTTGACCGACGATGGGGCCTCGTTCCATGCACGTTGCAAGGAAATCCTCGCCGATCTGGCCGAGGCCACCGAGGCGCTGGGCTATGCTGCGCGCAAGCCCACCGGCAAGCTGCGTATCGGCGTACCGGCGTCGGTAGGGCGCACCGTGATCATCCCGAGGCTGGCCGAATTCGAGCAGCGCTACCCGGATATCCGGCTGGAGCTGTCGATGTGCGACTACCCCTACGACCTCAACGAGGAAGGCATCGATTGCGCCGTCCGCGTGGGGCCGCTGGAGGACTCCAGCCTGATCGCCCGCAAGATCGGCTACCTGCGCAACGTCATCATCGCTTCGCCGGATTACCTGGCCCGCCACGGCGCCCCGCAAAGCCTCGACGACCTCAAGAACCATCGCTGCATCAACTACGTGCAGCCCAACGGCCGTCCGCGGCAATGGCAGTTCGACACGCCGAGCGGGCAGGTCGGTGTGGACATCGATGCGCACATCCTGATCAACGATGCCGAATCGGTGATCCAGGCGGTGGTGTCGGGCTTGGGCATCACCCAGGCGCCGCACGTCATCGCTTCGTGCATGCTCGACTTCGGCAAGCTCGAGCTGGTGATGACGGACACCATCTCCACCGGCAAGCCCGTGTGGATCGTCTATCCGCAGAAGAAGCACCTGTCGGCGCGCGTGCAGGCCTTCATTGAGTGGGTGCGCGAAGTGTTCGAGCAGACCAACGAGCCGGGCAAGCACAAGAAGCCCGTGGCGATGGTGGCGGAGCCGGAACGCATCCGCGCCTGATCTTCCCTGGTCCTCTCCCCTGCAGGAGCGCACCCTGTGTGCGAAGCCTGCAGGGCAGAGGCATCGCAAACCTCTGCGCCAGTCGGAAACCGGCCCACGGTGCACAGCATGTGCGCCTACCGAATTCTTCATTCGTGTTTCCGACGCTTCATTCGCGTCCGTGCTCCTCTCCATCCACACCAAACGATGGAGCACGACCATGCCTTTCGCGTCCCGCCGGCTGCCGCTGGCACTCGGCCTGATCCTCCCCATGCTGGCGACGGCCAGCGACTACCAGCCACCGGCTACCCATGCCGACGGCTGGCAGGTGACCGATGCCCGCGCCGCGCACTGGGATCTCACGCGCTTCGCCGCCCTGGAGGCAAAGCTCACCGATGGCAGCACCAAGGGCATCACCAGCGTGGTGGTGGCCCAGCGCGGCAAGCTGGTCTATGAGGGGTACTTCAACGGCAGCGATGCCGAACACCTCAATGATGTGCGTTCGGCCAGCAAGAGCGTGACGGCGCTGCTGGTGGGCGCGGCGATCGATCGGGGGCTGATCCCGGGTGTGCAGGCCCGGGTCTATGACTATTTCCCCGACAAGCAGCCGGTGGAGCATGCCGATGCGCGCAAGCAGGCGATCACGCTGGAAGACCTGCTGACGATGAGCTCGCTATGGGAATGCGACGACGAAAACCAGTTCTCCACGGGCAACGAGGAGCGCATGTATGTCAGCGAGGACTGGCTGCAGTTTGCGCTGGACCTGCCCATCAAGGGTTTCGCGCCGTGGATGAGCAAGCCCAAGGACAGTCCCTATGGGCGGTCGTTCTCCTACTGCACGGCGGGCGCATTCACGGCGGGCGCGGTGGTGGAACGGGCGACGCACAAGGGGCTCGCGGCGTTTGCGTCCGAGGCGCTGGAGAAGCCCTTGGGCATCACGGCGGTGCAATGGAATACCTCCCCGCTGGGCATCGGCATGGGCGGCGGCGGAACACGCTATCGCAGCAGGGATCTCGCCAAGCTGGGGCAGCTCGCGCTGGATGGCGGGCGCTGGCAGGGGCATCAGGTGATCTCGACGGCGTACATCACGCAGATGCTTTCACCCCATGCGCAGGCCCGTGACGACGCTGACTATGGCTATCTGTGGTGGCGCTTCCGTTTCCCCGTGCACGGCGTCGACCAGATGGCATGGGCGATGTCCGGCAACGGCGGTAACTATGTGTTCGTGATGCCATCGCAGCAGCTGGTTGCCGTCATCACCAGCACGGCGTTCAACCAACGCAACGCGCATCCGCAGTCGCAGGAGATCTTTCGCGAGTATGTGCTGAAGGCGTTGCCGTAACTGGCACGACGCGAGTTCTGTTCTCTCATTCCGGCCCTTGCCCCTTTGGCGGTGCGCCGGAATGACGAACAAAACGCGGCTGTATCAGGGCCTGGAGCCACGCAACTCCGGCGGACACCATGCAGCCGCGAGAACGCGTTGCCGCTGTTCGCCCACCCGGCGGTTGATGCTGTCGATCGCCACGACATACGCAGGATCGGAGGCAAGCGATTTCAGCAGCGGCGACGCCTGCAGGTACGCACTGTCGCTGTAGCCGCTGCGCACGGCGGCGTTTACTGCCTGCAGCGCGGCCTCATGCTCGCCGTGTGCCTGCAGCAGCATCGCCAGTTCCAGCCATTCGCCGGGATACAGCGTCTGCTGCGAGGCTTGATTGCGCAGTTCGCCGATGCGCGTGGAAAACCATGCGCCGTCGGGCGCCTGTTCGCCGTATAGACCAAGCAGTGTGGCAGGCAGGCTCATCTGCGGGCGCAACTGCGCGGCATGCGTGAACGCCGCCAATGCGCCGGCACGATCGTCGCGCAGCAGCGCCAGTTCGCCCGCGAGCACGTAGAGCTCGACATGCGGTGTGTTGCGCTCCATCGCCTCGTCCAGCGCCGATTGCGCTTCCACGAGCCGTCCGCGCAGGAACAGATAACGCGGCCACGCGATGTTGGAGAACACATTGTCGGGATAGAGCTGGAAGCTGCGGGCGAAGCGCTGGCCGGCCGCGTCGGTAAAGCCCAGCAGCTCCATCTCGCGCGCAATCTGCACATCGCGAAAGCGCACGCGTGAAGCGTCGCCATGCATGTCGAGGTTCGCATGCAGGGCTTCGTCGAGGCGGCCACGCTCCTGGTAGAGATAGGCAGCCGAGGCGCGGCTGGCGTTGTCGGTGGGATCAAGCGTGAAGGCTTTCTCGTAGGCACCGATGGCACCGTCGATGTCGCCCATGCAATCGCGCGCATAGGCCAGCGCGGACCACGCCGCAGCGCGGGACGGTTCGTTCTTTACCGCCTCGTCGCCAAGCTTGCGCGCCGCCTGCGCCCATTCGTAGGGGAAGTTGTAGAGGCAGACGCGCGCGCTGTAGGCGCGGCTGAGGCCGATGCGTGCATCGGGATCCTGCGGCGCGGAAGCCAGAGCCTGCAGGTAAAGCGTGACAGCGCGTTCGTTGTTGTCACGCTGGCCGATGCCGGCGTAGTAGTTCGCACGCTGCACCCGTTCCTGGCTCGCCGAAAGCGGCACTGCATGCGGACGCATCAGCCACCACGCGCCAATGGCTGCAACGGCGATGACTGCCACCACGGCGACGACGAGCCTTTGGCGACCATGGCGCGCGGGCGACACGGCGACGGCTTCCGCCGCCGACTCGATCGCACGAGGCATCTCGCAAAGCTGATAACCCCGCCCGCGCACCGAACGGATATAGCGAGGCGAACGGCCATCGTCCCCCAGCGCCTGCCGCAATAGCTTCACACGCTGCGTGACGGTCTCCTCGCCGACGACGGCGGGTGACCACACTTCGTCGATCAGCGTGTCGAAGCTCACCACGTCCACGCCGTGACACAGCAGGCAGGCCAGCAACTGAAAGCTCAATCCCTGCACGTCGACCGCTGCGCCCTCGCGCGTCACGCGCTGGCGCTCAAGATCGATGTCGAGGTCCAGCAGGCGGTAGCGCGTGGCGCTCATGGGGCGAGGATGGCTGGAAAAAGGGCGGCGCTATCCTCGCACGGTTTTGCTCAGGCGCCGGCCGGCACCAGCAGCAACAGCGCGATGCCCAGCACGATGCGGTAGATCGCAAACGGCGTGAAGCGATGGCCGCGGATATAGCCCAGCAACCACTTCACAGCGATGAAGGCGACGATGGCCGACACCACGAAGCCGACGCCGAAGGCGGTCCAGTCCTCGTGCACGCCGCCTTCCTTCAGCACCTTCAGCAACTCGTAGCCGGTGGCTGCGTACATGGTGGGAATGCCCACCAGGAACGCAAATTCGGTAGCGGCGGCGCGATTGCTGGTGCCGAACAGCATGGCCGTGAAGATGGTGGCTGCCGAACGCGACGTGCCGGGAAAGAGGCCGGCGATCATCTGCGCGATGCCGACCAGGATGGCCACGCGCCAGGTCACTTCGGTGCGGTCCGGCTGGCGGGCGGCCAGGCGTTCGGCCGCGAGCATCCACACGCCGCCGATCACCAGCGCCCATGCCACCGGGGTGATCGCCTCGGGCAGCTTGAAGCCGAGCTTCACCGCGATGAAGCCGAGCACGGCCGTGATCAGGAAGGCCACGATCAGCTTGGCCAGGTAACTGCGGTTGGCCGGATCGCGCCACTGCGTGAAGAGCTGCCAGATGCGGTTCCAGTAGATGAAGGTCACCGCGAGGATCGCGCCCGCCTGGATGCCGACGTTGAACAGGTCTGAGCGCGCGCCCAGGCCGAACTTCTCGGCGATCAGCAGGTGCCCCGTGCTGGAGATGGGCAGGAACTCGGTAATGCCCTCGATGATGCCAAGCAGGATGACGTTGATCAGGTCGCTCACAAAAAAACTCCGGTTTTTGGCGGGCACCGGGTTCCATGCCGGCGCAAAGCGGCATAGCTTACGGGACTGGCGTGGCGGTTTTGGGGCGCCCTGGAAGGTTCGTCATGCCTCGGGCCCCAGCTCGTCATCCGCAGGCAGGGATCCCGTGCCTTGACCGGATACAAAGGGAAGTCACTGGAGTCCTGCCCGTGCAGGGATGACTTGGTTGAAATGCACCATAATCGTGCATTTCAACGCCTCATTGAGGTGCAAATGCGCCGGCTGCGATGCTTTGCGATCAATTAACTCATTGATGTAAAAAGAAACATCGTCTTGGCATGCGGCTTGCTCAACCGCATGTCGTTTCCTCACCTTTAGCCCGCCGAGGTTGTCCATGTCGTCCGCCGTCCAGAAAGTGCTCGATCAGATCCAGGAACACGAGGTCGAGTTCGTCGACTTCCGCTTCGCCGACATGCTCGGCAAGCACCACCACGTGACGTTCCCGGCCCACGCCATCGACGAGGGCACCTTCGAGGACGGCAAGATGTTCGACGGTTCGTCGATTGCCGGCTGGAAGGGCATCAACGAGTCGGACATGGTGCTGATGCCCGATCCGGACACCGCCTACATCGACCCGTTCAGCGCTCACACCCAGATGGTGCTGCATTGCGACGTGCTCGAGCCGTCCACCATGCAGGCCTACGGCCGTGACCCGCGCTCCATCGCCAAGCGCGGCGAAGCGTTCCTGAAGTCCACCGGCATCGCCGACACGGCCTTCTTCGGTCCGGAGCCGGAATTCTTCATCTTCGACTCGGTGCGCTGGCAGAACGACATGGGCCGCGTGTTCTACGAAATCGGCTCCGAAGAAGCCGCGTGGAGCTCGCGCTACAAGTACGAGGACAACAACACTGGCCACCGCCCGGGCGTGAAGGGCGGCTACTTCCCGGTCAGCCCGGTCGACTCGCTGGGCGACCTGCGCGCCGACATGTGCAAGGTGCTCGAATCGCTGGGCCAGGTGGTGGAAGTGCATCACCACGAAGTGGCCAACGCGGGCCAGTGCGAGATCGGCGTGAAGTTCAACACGCTGGTGCAGAAGGCTGACGAACTGATGACGATGAAGTACGTCATCAAGAACGTCGCCCACCAGAACGGCAAGACCGTCACCTTCATGCCCAAGCCGATCGTCGGCGACAACGGCAGCGGCATGCACGTTCACCAGTCGCTGGCGAAGGACGGCATCAACCTGTTCGCGGGTGACCTTTACGGCGGCCTGTCGCAGACCGCGCTGTGGTACATCGGCGGCATCTTCAAGCACGCCAAGGCGATCAACGCGTTCGCCAACTCCACCACCAACAGCTACAAGCGCCTGGTGCCGGGCTTCGAAGCACCGGTGATGCTCGCCTACTCGGCGCGCAACCGTTCGGCCAGCTGCCGCATTCCGTACGTGTCGAGCCCGAAGGGTCGCCGCATCGAAGTGCGCTTCCCCGATCCGATGAACTCGGGCTATCTCGTTTTCACCGCGCTGATGATGGCCGGCCTCGACGGCATCATCAACAAGATCGACCCGGGTGCACCGAGCGACAAGGATCTCTACGACCTGCCGCCGGAAGAAGAGAAGAAGATCCCGCAGGTGTGCTCGAGTCTCGACGAAGCGCTCAACGCGCTCGACAAGGACCGCGACTTCCTCAAGGCCGGCGGCGTATTCAACGACGACTTCATCGATGCGTACATCGAGCTGAAGATGCAGGAAGTCACCCGTTATCGCGCCAGCACGCATCCGCTGGAATTCCAGATGTACTACGCGATCTGAT
>NZ_DASRZX010000090.1:0-4736 GCF_035685885.1 Dyella sp.
GCCCGGCGCCGTGAAGTTTTGCCTCAGTCAACACTGACTGATGGTGAACGCGGCAGACTAGCAGAACTGGCGTGAAACCGCCCTACGGAGCCATTCCTGGCGTGGAGGCGCACCCTGTGTGACTGCGGTGCATCCGTGTTCTGCGGTCGCGCACAGGGTGCGCTCCTACAGAGCTAAGCACCCGGACAACTGGCTGACCGGCCATTGGCCAGGGCGCCCGCCACGGCGCCGATCTGCCCTGCCAGGCGGGCGATGGCCTGCTGATGGCCTAGCACCAAGGCGTCATAGCCCTCGCCCACCGTCTCGGTAATCCGGCTGGTGCAAGCCAGCGCGTCCCCACCCTTCAGCGGACGCACGCTCCACGCCGCATCGATATAGGCATAGCTGGCGGGCACCGAATCGAAGCGGCGCACGTCGACCTTGATGCGCACGGTGGCTTTGCCCTGCGCAGGCAGGCTGCTGACGTCCTGCGCGTGGAAATCCCGCGCGAGGTCGGCCGACAACGCGCCACGCACTTCATCGCCCAGCGGCGCAATCCATCGCTCGCCCTGCAGCACGGCCACGCCTTGGCCGCCCTGACGTACCACCAATTGTGGCTGGTCGACCTGGGCCGGCACGGCGACCGGCAGCAACTCGAACTGGAACGGCTGTGACGCAGGGGCGACAGTCGACTCGCCGCCCACGACCGGCACCAGGGTGAAATAGCGGACGGGCGGCGCCGAGCTGCACGCGACACCGATCAGCGCGAGCAGGGCCACGCCCAGGTTCAGGTTTCGGGCACGCATCATGGCTTGCTCCCTTGTGTCGGCGCGGCCGGCGGCGGTGGCGTCTGCAGCGGCTTGTCGTCGGCACGACGCCCGCGCAGCAACGCGTCCGGATGATCGCCCAGGTAGTCGGTGAGTACGCGCAGCGAACGCGCGGCGCGCTGCAGTTCCTGCAGGCTGCCGCCCAAGTTCTGCTGCAGCGGCGAATCCGGTGCGAAAGCGCTGTTGGCGGTGCCCAGCGTCTGCTGCGCGCCCTTCAGCGTGGCCTTCACTTCGGGCAGCACGCTGCCGTTGACCTGCTTGAGCGTGTTGTGCAGCTCGGCCAGCGAGTCGTTGAGGTTCTTGCCGATGCTGTCGAACGGCACCTTCTGCAGCTTGCCCACGATGTCGGCAATCTGCTGCTGGATCTTGTCGAAGTCGCCCGGCGCCGTCGGGATCTCCAGCGGCTTGGCCGCGCCATCGAACGGCACTGGCGGCGCTTTCGGCAGGAAATCCATGGCGATGTACAGCTGCCCGGTCAGCAGGTTGCCCGTGCGGGCCTGCGCGCGCAGGCCGTGCTCGACGAGGCGACCCATCATCTGCGACATCTGCTCGTCGTCACCGCGAGCCTTGGCCAGCGCCACCAGCTTGTCGTGCGCCTTGCCCAACCGCGCCGGGTAGACCACGGCGCCCACGATGGTCGGGAACGTCTGGGTCTTTTCGTCGAAATCGAGATTGATCGACACCACGCGTCCGAACGGCACGCCGAGGAATTCCACCGGCGCATCCACCGCCAGCCCGCGCAGGGACTGGTTGAAGCGCATGCGGATGTATCTGGGCTCGCCGTCCGGCGGCGCCATGGCCGTCGCCCGGTCGTTGAACAGGCGAAACGGGGCATCTTCCTGCGCGGGCGTGGCGTCATGCGGGCCGGGTGGATCCTGGAACGCCACGCCGCCCGCCAGCACCGTGGCCAGCGACTGCGTGTTCACCTTCAGGCCGTCGGCGCCGAGCGACACGTCCACACCGCTGGCGTTCCAGAAGCGCGATGAGGTGGTGACGAACTGGTCGTTCGGCGCATCGATGAAGATTTGCAGGGTCACGCCCTTGCCGTCCTTGTCGAGACGGTAAGAAGACACGCGTCCCACCTGAATGCGCCGGTAGTAAATGGGCGAGCCGATGTCGAGCGAACCCAGATCGTCCGAATGCAGGTCGAAGGTCTTGCCCGGCGCGCCGTGCGTTACCGAGGGCGGATTTTCCAGCCCGGTGAACTCACTCTTGGGCTCGTTCGATTGCCCCACGTCCGCGCCGATGAACGCGCCGGACAGCAGCGTATCGATACCCGACACACCGCCGAGGCCAATGCGCGGGCGCACGACCCAGAAGCGCGTATCGGCGGTGGCAAAGCCTTGCGCGCTTTTCTCCAGCGCCACCTTGGCGATGATGCGCGAGCGGTCCTCGCTGAGGCGAACGGCCGTAACGCGTCCGATGATCACGTTCTTGTATTTGACCGGTGTCTTGCCGGGGTCCAGGCCCTCGGCGCTGAGGAAGCTGATGCTGATGGTCGGACCGGCTTCGATCCATGCATGGACCACCAGCGACAGGCCCACCAGCGCCGCAATGATCGGCACCAGCCATACCAGCGAGGCGTTGATGCGCGGGCGATGCACCACGGGTTCGGGCAGATCGTCGGCGATGAGCTTGTTGTCGTCAGTCATCAAAGTCCCTGCCATCCCAGATCAGTCGCGGATCAAACGTCATCGAAGCCAGCATGGTAATGACCACCGTGAGTCCAAAGTAGATCACGCCGGGCAACGGCTCCACTTCGCTGAAGAAACCAAACTGCACCAGTGCCGTGAGTAGCGCCACCACGAATACGTCGAGCATGGACCAATACCCGATGAATTCGACCAGGCGGAACAGCTTGCTGCGTTGCCGCTGGGCCCACAGGCTGCGGCGTTGGGAGCTGATCAGCAGCAGGCTGAGCGCGAAGAACTTCAGCACGGGCACCACGATGCTCGCGGTGAACACGATGATCGCAAGATCCGGCGACCCCTTCACCCACAGCTCGATCACGCCGCTGAGAATGGTGTTGTCATCCACGTCACCTACGCTCACCGTGCGCATGATCGGCAGCACGTTGGCGGGAATATAGAAGATGAAGGCGGCGATGAGCAGCGCCCAGGTGCGGCTGTAGCTGGCCGACTTGCGCTTGTGCAACGCCGAGCCACAGCGCGGACAGGCGGCATCCGACGCATTGATGTCCCGGCACACCAAGCCACACACATGGCATCCGATCAGCCCGAGATCACCCGCCCTGGGCAACGTACTCATGCGCGTTCGTCCTGCGTGAGGTCCCACAGGCGACGCACGTCGATGCTGGAGAACGCGGTGATGACCAGCATCAGTACGCCATAGGCGAAAATCCCCGGGTCAGGGATCACCTCGAAGTACATGTGCGCCTTGACGATGGCGACCAGCGTGCCGAGCACGAAGACTTCGCTCATCGTCCACGGACCTATGCGATACAGCGTGACCATGGCCAGCCGGAACCCCGGCGCACGCCGTCCCGAACGGGCATATCCGAGCACCCAGCCAAGCAACACCATCTTGAAGATGGGCGCGAAGAACAGCGTGAAGGCCGCAAGCGCGGCGACCACCTGCGCGTGTTCGCGCCACATCATCACGATACAGCCCCATAGCGTGGTGCTGATGTGCTGGCCGTTGAGGCCCAGCGTGACGATGGGCCAGATATTGGCCTGGATGAAGGCGATCATGGCCGTCACTACCAAGGCGAGCATGCCGTTGATGCTCAAGCCGTGGTGACGCGCCAGGATGGCATCGCAGCGGGCGCAGCGCGCCACTTCCCTGCGCGTGAGCACGCGACGGTGATACACCGTGTCGCAATGCTCGCAGATCCACAGGGTGGGTGGCGCGATGCCGTTTGGGGTGCTGGTGCCTTGCGCTGGCAGGGTCATGGCGGCGATTTTCGCAAATATCCGTGAAGAACGCCGGAGGTGCCGGCGAACGATCCGTTACGGCCTGCCCTCTCGATGCGAACGTGGGCGGCCAGTCCCTTGATATGCTCGCGTTTGCCCTGATCTGTGGGCGATCCGTCAACGGGAGTTTCCAGTGAGTTCCACGACCGATACGCATGTCTTCGACGTGCGCGAGGACAATTTCGAAGCCGAGGTGCTGCAGGCCTCGTTGACCACGCCGATTCTGGTGGATTTCTGGGCGACCTGGTGCGGCCCGTGCAAGACCCTTGGCCCGATGCTGGAGAAGCTGGCCGCCGAATTCAACGGCGCCTTCCGTCTGGCCAAGGTGGACGTAGACAAGTCCCAGCAGCTGGCCGGCATGTTCGGCATCCGCAGCATTCCCACGGTGATGCTGGTGAAGGACGGCCAGATCGTCGACGGTTTCGCCGGCGCCCTGCCGGAAGGCCAACTGCGTGAATTCCTCCTGCGCCACGTGCAGCCCCAGGATGGCGCCGCCAACGAGGAAGTCGAGGCCGTCGCCCCCGAATCCCCGGAAGAAGCCATCAACCGCATCCAGCAAGCGATTGCCGCCGAGCCGGAACAGCCCGAGCTGAAACTCGACCTTGCACTGGCCCTGATGCGCGCCGGCCATGCCGACGCCGCTGAAGCGGAACTGGGCTCGCTGCCAGCCAATCTCGCCACTGACGCTCGTGCCGTGCGCCTGCGCAACCAGCTCGACCTTGCCCGCGCGCTCAAGGGGGCGCCCTCGCTGCCCGAGCTGCAGCAGCGCGTGCAGGCCGATGGCACGGACTGGGAGGCCCGCGACCTGCTCGGCGTGCGCCTGCTGCTGGAAGACGATGCGGCCGCCGGCCTGGACCAGTTCCTCGCCGTGCTCGAAAAGGCGCGCGAGTGGAACGACGGACAGGCCAAGAAGCGATTGCTGGCTGCTTTCGCGACGCTCGATGATGCGGAGCTGGTGGGTCGCTATCGGCGACGCATGGCGTCGCTGCTGTTCTGA
>NZ_DASRZX010000091.1:0-38946 GCF_035685885.1 Dyella sp.
CCCCCCCCCCCCCCCCCCCCCCCCCCCACGGCTTGCTCCGATCCTCAATAGAACCCGATTCTGATTTAGCGATACCGCAAGATTGTCCCCTCACCCGACCCTCTCCCCGGAGGGGAGAGGGAACAGAGCAGCGAGGAGAACCCGATGCACTTCATGCAATCCCTGCAACAGGCATGGGTCCGCAACAACTCGCTGGTCTGCGTTGGCCTCGATCCGGAACCGGCGAAATTCCCCGCGCACTTCAAGGGCCGCACCGACGCGGTGTTCGAATTCTGCCGCGCCATCGTCGATGCCACTGCCGATGCGGTGTGCGCGTACAAGCCGCAGATCGCGCACTTCGCCGCGCTGCGTGCCGAAGATGCGCTGGAGCGCCTGATCGCGCACATCCACGCCCACCATCCTGGCGTGCCGGTGATCCTCGACGCCAAGCGCGGCGATATCGGCAGTACGGCGCAGCATTACGTCACCGAGGCGTTCGAGCGCTATGGCGCCGACGCGGTGACGCTCAACCCGTACATGGGCCGCGATTCCATCCAGCCTTTTCTCGATCGCGCCGACAAGGGCGTGATCCTGTTGTGCCGCACATCCAACCCTGGCGGCGCGGATTTCCAGGCGCTCGACTGCGGCGGCCAGCCGCTGTACCTGCGCGTGGCCGAGACCATTGCGCGCGACTGGAACAGCCACGGCAACTGCGCGCTGGTGACCGGCGCCACCTGGCCGGAAGAACTCGGCAAGGTGCGCGCCATCGTCGGCGACATGCCGTTGCTGGTGCCGGGCATCGGTGCCCAGGGCGGCGATGTGGAAGCGGTGCTCAAGCATGGGCGTACGGCGAATGGCAGCGGCCTGATGATCTCCTCCTCTCGCGCCATCCTTTACGCCGGCAACGGCGAGGATTTCGCGCAGGCGGCGCGCACTGCGGCCATAGAGCTGCGCGACACCATCAATCGCCACCGCTGACCGCGGGTTTCGTCCAACCATCAACGGCCATCGCTGACGGAAGGTGCCTCTTCTGCAGGAGCGCACCCTGCGCGCGACCGCGGCGCGATGATGTTTCTGCTACGTAGGCTTATCGCGCACAGGGTGCGCTCCTACCCAGGCGAGGCAGTCTCCAGAACGGTGGAAGGCTCCCGGCTTGAAAGCATCCGCGCCCGCAACCAACGCTCTGCGAGCGTCGACACGTAGCGCTCCAACAGTCGTCCCAATACCCAGCACAACGGCAGCGCCGGCAGGTACCACAGGAAACCCAGCGCGATATTTCCGCCCGCCGCCTTGTACAAGCGCACCAGCGCGAACACCACGAACATGTGGGTGAGATAGATCTCGTAGCTCAGGCGCCCCCACGAGCGCAGCCAACCCAGGAACGGCAGCGGTCGGTCGCCTGCACGCCACTGGCTGGTCAGTACCAGGCATAGCGCCGCGCCGGTCAGCACCAGCATGTAACCGTTGCGCAACAGGCTCCAGATCGACACGCCGTCGAACATCACCCAGCCCAGCCCAAGCACGCCCAGGCAGACAAGCAGCGTCGAAGTGCGCGGCGGCACCTTCGGATAACGGTGCACGCACAAGGCGCCGAGCACGCCAGTGGCAATCGCCGCCATGCCGGGCCAGTAAGCCTTCTCCTGCCAGATCTCGTTGCTTTCCAACGCAGCGCGTGTGAGCGGCAGCGACAGCGCCAGTATCACCAGCAGCGGCACCAGCACCGCCGTGCGCCGGATCAACAGACAGGCCAGCGGAAAACCCAGGTAAAACACTTCCTCGATCGACAACGACCACAGTACGTCCCAGTTGCCCGGGAGATAGCCGGTCATGCCCTCGTACCAGTTGAGGTGAAAGCCCAATGCCGACACGATCGCGCGCGGCAGCGTCTGGCCTTCGCGCTTGATCACGTAATCCTGCACACCCAGCACGTGCAACATGCTCAGCACCGCCACCAGCAACAGCAGGCACGGCACGATGCGCGAGAAGCGGCGTGCGTAGAACGCGCGCAGATCGACCTGCCTCAGCGACCCATGGCGGCGCAGCACATTGCCGGCAATCAGGAAACCGGAGATCACGAAGAAGATGAACACGGCTTCGTAGCCGTTGTAATTCAGGCCGGACAGCAGGCCCTTGGGCAGTACCTCGGCCAGCAGTGTTTTCTTCAGCGGAATGCGCAGACCGATGTGATGCAGCACCACCAGCAGGATGGAGAGGCCGCGCAGCAGGTCGATACCGCTGTTGCGTCCCTCGTGAATAGACGTCCGTTCCATCAACCCAGTTTCTCCACGACGAAATCAACGAAGGTACGCAGCTTGGCGGTAGGCCTCACCTCGGGGCGACGCACGATATGTACCTGTCGCTGCGGCAGTTCCCATTCTGGCAGCAGGCGCACCAGTTGCCCCGCGCGCAACGATGCTTCGAGCAATACGTCCGCCTGCACCACCACGCCCACGCCACACAGCGCTGCCGTCAGTAACGCCTGACCGTTGTTGCAGACCAGCGGGCCGACCACCGGCACTTCGACCGTCCGCTCGCCGCACTGGAAGCGCCACTGATGGTGCCGCCCCCAGGCCATGAAGCCAAGGCATGCGTGCCCGCCCAGATCTTCCGGATCACGAGGTGTGCCGTGTGCCTGCAGATAACCGGGACTGGCCACGGCGTACATGCGCGCCGGAGCCAGCGTGCGCGCGATCAAGCTGTCGTCCTGCAGCGGACCGGAACGGATGGCGACGTCGAAGCCTTCCTCATGCAGGTCGGTCACGCGGTCGTTGAGGCTCACCTCCACCTGCACGCCCGGATGAGCGGCCATGTAGGCGCCGATCACGGGCATCAGGCGATAGGCGCCCCAGGTCACTGGCGCAGTCACGCGCAACCTGCCTTGCGGTACCGCGCGCAGCGCTTCGGCCACCTGGTCGGCAGCCTGCACGCTGCTCAACACGTCGCGGCAACGCTCCTCGTAGGCGGCGCCGATTTCGGTGAGGCTATGCCGCCGCGTCGTACGGTCGAGCAGGCGCGCTCCCAGCTGCTGCTCCAGCGCCCGCACATGGTTGGCCACCATGGTGGTGGAGAGGCCGAATTCGTCCGCCACGGCAGTGAAGCTGCCCTTCTCCACCACGCGCACGAACACCGCCATGCTGGTCAGCCGATCCATTTCAAAGTCTCGCTTCAAAGTGAAGGAACTGGAACGGCATTTATAAACCAGAACAGGGCGTCGAGACTCCCCAGCACTCAAACCAGGGAGTTCGATCATGAAAGGTCTTCCCGCCATGCGCGGCCTGCTGCTGGCCTGCCTGTTGACGACCGGCGTGGCGCGGGCAGCCGACACGCCACCTACCACTCTGCCCCTGCCTGCCGACTGGTACCCGGAAAGCGTGGCTACCGGACCCGACGGCACGTTCTACGTCGGCAGCTGGCGACAGGGGGCCGTGGCCCGCATCCGGCCGGGCGCGGACCACGCGGAGGTGCTGGTGTCGCCAGGCTCCCATGGGCTCTCCAACGGCCAGGGCGTGCTGGTGGATGCGAAGCACGGCTTGCTGTGGATCTGTTCCGGCACGTTCGGCTTCACGACGGTGCCGACCCGGCCCAGTGCCCTGAAAAGCTACGACCTCGCCACCGGCGAACCACGCGCCAGCTATCCCATGCCCGAGGCGGGCTACTGCAACGACCTGGCCCAGGACGAGGCCGGCACGATCTACGTCACCGACACGTTCCATCCACGCGTGCTCCGCTGGCGCGCGGGCGACCGGGCGTTGCAGGTGTGGAAGGAAGACCCGTCATTCAGCGCCGGCCCCGAGGGCTACAAGCTCAACGGCGTCGCCATCGACCGCAACCATGTCTATGTCAGCACGGTCACGGCCGCGTATTACCTGCTTCGCATCGACGTGCAGCCCGACGGCAATGCAGGCCTCGTCACGCGCATCGACATGCCACGCACCCTGAAGAACGCCGATGCCATCCGCAGCGCGGGGCCCGATCGCCTGGTGATCTTCGAGAGCAACGCCTTCGGCCACGACGGTCCGTATGGCGGACAGATCTCGCTGGCTACCCTGGCAGGTAGCCGCGCGTCGTCACTGGTGACGCTGGTGGCAGGCCTCAACGATCCGTCTTCGGGCGTCATCGCCAACGGCCGTATCTACTTCATCGAATCGAAGTACGGCCTGCTGTTTGCGCACAAGGGCGACGATGCAGGCATTCCGCGGAACGTGCCGTTCGATGTGCAGTCGGTGGCGTTGCCCAAGTAACTGCAACCTACCCTGTAGGAGCGCACCCAGTGCGCGATCGTGGCGCCTCAACTCACCTCAGCGAACGACTGTGGCTCGACATCATCGCTGCCGCTTTTCGCGCACTGGGTGCGCTCCTACAGGGATGCTACGGATGCGCCGGCAGATCCTCGATCATCTGCCGCGCCAGCCCTTCGTAGTTGTAGTCGAAGTGATGGTCGCCCTTCTTCTCATAGACCTTGATCCATGCAGGAAGGCCAGGCTCGGCACAGATGGTGTCGTCCTTGTCCTCCAGGCCGTAGTAGCACACCACCGGCGGATGGCCCTCCAGCGCAAGCAATGGCGCATGGGCGTCGTAATGCCTCACCGGGTTGAGCCACTGGAAGAAGTCCTGCGTGTGGGTCTTCCACCAACCCTCACGCATATAGCCTTCCATTTCGATTTCGAAGTTCACGTCCATGCTGGGCGAGAGCATCACGATCTGAGCGATACGGGCGCGCCCTTCCGGGCTGAGCTGGCCAACGACGGAAGGCAGCACGTCCGCGCCGAACGAAAAGCCGATCAGCCAGATGCGCTTCTTCTCGCCCGAGGCAACCAGCCGCGCGATCAGCGCGTCGAGATCCGCTGCCGATTCTGCGGCGCTCTTCTCGCGCCAGTAGTACTGCAGCAGGCTCACGCCTTCCACGGGAATGCCGTGCGAGGCAATGATCTTGCCGAGCGACTGATCGAGATCGCGCCAGCCGCCATCGCCGGAATAGAACACGGCAACCACGTCTTCGCGTCCCGCCATCGGCACGACGCCGGCCTTGGCCGGCACGCTCACGATCGCCTCGTCCAGCGTTACGTGATGCCACGGTTGCCAGACCCACACGCCCACGCCGGCGACGACCAGGACGACCAACATCATCCAGTTCCAGAATTTTTTCAACGGCGCACCATGCCAGACAGTCCACCCGATATGAGGCTCGCCACATTGGCGAACACCAGCGGCAGGGCGATGCCATTAGGCACCGCGAGATAACGAGGTTCCCACACGGGGTCGAATTTATCCTTGTACTTGTGCAGGCCGCGGAAGTTGTAGAAGCGCTCGCCACGACCGAACAACAAGGCACCCAGGCGACTCCACAACGGCGCACTGCGGCGGTTCTGCAGTCCGGAGAACGGCGCCATGCCGAGATTGAACCAGCGATAGCCTTCGCCCTTGGCCCACTGCATCAATGCGATGAACATGAAATCCATGACGCCGGCCGTGCCTTCGGGCAGATGGCGCATGAGGTCGAGCGAAGCCTCTTCCTTGCTGTCGGTAAGGAACAGGTTGGCGAACGCGACGAGTTCTTCGTTCTGCCAGACCAACGCCATCGGCGTTCGCTGCAGGTAGGTCGGATCGAACGTGCCCAGCGAAAAGCCTTTCTCGCGCACGCCCTTGTCGCGCATCCACGCATCGGAAATCGCCTTGAGCCGCGGCAGCATCGACGCCACGCCGTCGGCCGTGATGATCTCCAGGCGCATGCCTTCGCGCGTGAGCTTGTTGACGGTGTTGCGCAGCACCTTCTTCGACTTGCCGTCGAGATTGAACTCGGCCAGCGGCACGCGTGCTTCCTCGCCGATCTTGATCAGGTTCATGCCGACTTCGAGGTAAAGGTCGAGGTCTTCCGGGCGCACCTGATAGAACAGCGGCCAGCCGCCGGAGCGCTCGCACAGGTCGCGAAAGCTCCACACCAGTTCGCGGCGCGCATCTTCGTCCTCGCCGACGGGATCACCCATCGCGACCCAGCTGCGGCCCTCCACGTCATACATGATGAAGGCCTTGCCTTCGGTATCGAACAACAGCGTCTTGTCACCCATCAGCGCGAGATGCGCCTGCGCGGAGCTGTATTGCTTGATCAACGGCAGCGCGCGCTGCAGATCGCCTTCGCCCGGCATCAGCAGATTGGGTCGCGCGGGCCGGATCAGGTTGGCCAGCGCAAACAGCAAGCCGGCCGCGGCCGCGCCGACCAGCGCACGCAACGCGCGCGGCGCGCCGCCGTGGTAGAAGCTGAACTCCCACCACAGGTTGTTGCTGTATTCCACGTGCTTGTAGCTGAAGCCGACCAGCCAGCCGGCACACACCAGCACTGCCAGGATGGCGATGATCCATCCCCACGAAAAGCTTGCACTGAACAGCGAGGCGCGCCGGTAGAACAGCTTGTGCGCGGGCGCCAACGCCAGCGCCAGCAGCGACAGCAGCGTGGCTTCTTCGTAGTCGATGCCCTTGAGCAGCGACAGCACGGCGCCGAGCACCAGGAGGATCAGCGTGAGCACGTAGGCGGCGTCGAGACGACGCTGCAGTCCACGCGCGAGGATCAGCAACATCATGCCGACCACGCTGGACAGGAAATGCGAGACTTCCAGCACCGCCAGCGGCAGCACGTCGCGCAGGATCGCCATGCGCGTAGGCAACGCGGACGTGGCGCCGGAGAACAGCAACACCGCGCCCGAGACCAGTGTGAGCCCCGCAAAGAATGGCGGCAGCAGCCCGGTGAACCACGGCGCCAGCAGCGCTTTCTGGCGCAGTCCGCGCGCTTCGCGCCACAGCACCACCAGGGTGGCCGCAAACAGCGGCAGGAAGTAGTAGATCAGGCGATAGGCAGCGAGCGCGCCGAGGATCGGCGCTTCAAGGCCTTGATTGCCCGCGGCGCCGAAGCCGGCCAGCATCACCGCTTCGAACACGCCCAGTCCGCCAGGCACATGGCTGACCAGGCCGGCGATCTGCGCCAGCACGAAAATGGCCAGGAAATGCCCGAAGCCGGTATCGACCTCGTTGGGCATCAGCAGGTACAGCACGTAGGCGGCCAGGCCCCAGTCGATCGCACCCACCAGGATCTGGCGCGCGGCAATCAGCGGCGAAGGCAGGTTCACGCGCCAGCGCCAGACGCGCAGCGGACGACCCAGCAGCTTTCCGCCCACCAGCCACAGCAGCGGCACCAGGGTGATCGCCGCGGCCAGTGGCAGGCGCAGGCTGGCGAGCGGCAACGACGGCGGCACCGGCACAAGCAACAACGTGACGCCGGTGAGCGCGCACAGGCCAAGCCAGAAACTCAGCGTCGTATACAGCACCACTTTCGCCACTTCGGCGGTGGTGAGTCCGGCCTGGATATAGAAGCGGTAGCGGATGGAACCGGAGATCAGCAGCGCCATGCCCAGCGCGTTGCTGAAGGCGTAGCTGATGAAGGAAATCAGGCTGACCTGCGGGCCTGGCAGGCGCTTGCCGATGGAGGCCAGGCCGAACCAGTCATACAGGATCATCATCCCGTAACTGCCCGCGGTGAGCAGCACGGCCAGGGCAATGCGACGGTTCTCCAATCCGTGGACGTAGCGCGCCACCTCGCGGTAGCTCACCTCGCTGGCGAGGCGATGCAATGCCCACAGCGCCAGGCACAGCAAGGCGACGGAAAGCAGTGGGCCGGCGAGACGGCGCAACCGGGCCATCAGGCCGGGGCGAGTCGTCACCTCACCGGAAATCGAGGCGTTCGCCCCCGTCTGCTCCACCACGCTTTCAACGCCTCCACATCGACCAGCGCAAGACCTCCGCCGCGACCTCGTAGGATAACGGGTCGCGGACCTCTCCTGTTCGATCGTGGCAGGGCGAAATGACACTGGTTGCGGCTGCTTCAGGCAGCCGCAACCGCAACGTCAGGATTTGGCGCTCAGGCCCCTGGCCATGCGGGCCACCCAGCGGTACATCACGATGACCACGGCGACGAAGGCTGCGCCGCCGAGCCACTGGGCCTTGTCCGCGAAGCCCGGGCCGACCACGGCCAGCGGTGCGGCCGGATTGCTGAAGCCCAGCTTGTCGGCGAATGCGACGATGGCGGCGATCAGCACGCCGATGATGCTCTCGCCCACGATCAGGCCCGAGGCCAGCAGCACGCCGAGTTGCTTGGTGGATTCCGGCTTGGCCGAGCGATCGGCGCGGCGGTCGAAATACCAGCCGACGATGGAGCCGACCACCACCATCAGCGTGCTCACCGTGGGCAGGTAGATACCCAGGCCCACCGCCAGCGGCGGCAGGCTCATACGCTTGGTGGTACGGCGAAGAATCTCGTCCAACGCAATGATCACCACGCCGATCCAGATGCCCGTGATGATCAGGCTCCAGTCGATGTTGTTGGTGATCACGCCCTGCGCCAGCGCCGAGATCAGGCCGGCCTGCGGCGCCGGCAGCGCGTGCTCGCCCACGCCGGCCACACCGGCGAAGCCGTAGGCCTTGTTGAGCAGGTCCAGCACCGGCGGAATCACCGCTGCGCCAGCGATCACGCCGATCACCAGTGCCACCTGCTGGCGCCACGGCGTGGCGTCGACCAGCTGGCCGGTCTTGAGGTCCTGCAGGTTGTTGTTGGCGATGGCCGCCACGGTGAACACCACCGAGGTGATGAACAGCGCAAACGCCACCAGCGCCTTGCCCGCCTCCGGATCCACATGCGGCTTGACGAATGCCACCAGCAGCAGCGCAGCGGCGATCACCACCAGGATGCCCACGCCCGACAGCGGGCTGTTGGAGGAACCGATCAGGCCGGCCATGTAGCCGCACACGGTCGAAACGAAGAAGCCCATCAGCACCACGAAGGCCACGCCGCCGATGGCAAGCACGGCGACGTGATCGCCCAGGCCGCTGATGGAACCGAAGTAACCGAGCAGCCACGCAATCGGCACGAAGCAGGCCAGCGTCACCAGACCCACGATGCCGATCGGGATGTCACGTTCGGTGCGCGGCAAGGTGTCGGCCTTGCCGGCCTTGCGCACGCGCGAGGCGGCCATGGCACCGGCGAGGCCGCTGATCACCGGCTTGACCAGCTTGGCCAGCGTCCAGATAGCCGAAACGCCGATGGCGCCGGCACCCACGAAACGCACCTTGTGGCTCCAAGTCCCCTGCGCGAGATCCGCCACCGAGGCGGTGAGATCGCCCATCAGTGAATAGTGCGGCACGCCCCAGCCCCAGCCGATCAGCGCGCCGATCAGCATCGCCAGACCCACCGAGAGGCCGACCAGGTGGCCGATCGCGAACAGCGCAAACGAAAGATTGAAATCGAACCCGCTGACCGAGCCCTTGTTGCCCACGCGGAAGTACTGCACCACGTCGCTGGCAAACACCTGCGTGGCGACCACCACGGCGAACACCGCCGAGACCACCGAGCCCCACAGCACGGCGAGCAGGCCGGCACGGCCCTCCTCCACGCTATCGGAACCCGCTTCGCCGCCACTGCCCACCTTGAGCACCTCGGCGCAGGCCAGGCCTTCCGGGTACGGCAAGTCCGAATTGGTCACCAGCGCGCGACGCAGCGGAATGGAATACATCACGCCCAGGATGCCGCCCAGCGCGCACACCGCGAACGACATCCAGAACGGGAAATCCGCCCACCAGCCGATCATGATCATGCCGGGCAGCACGAAGATGATCGACGACAGCGTGCCCGCCGCCGAAGCGATCGTCTGCACGATGTTGTTTTCCTGGATCGTCGAATCCTTGAAGCCGCGCAGCAGCGCCATCGAGATGACCGCCGCGGGGATCGAGGTGGCGAACGTGAGGCCGGCCTTGAGGCCGAAGAACACATTGGCTGCCGTGAAGACCACCGTGATGATGACGCCCAGGATCAGGCCGCGGATGGTCAGTTCCTTCTGGCTTCCGGAAATGGAATGGTTGGCGCTCACGCGTGCGTACCCGTCATGTTGTTGCTCCCCTGGTGGCCGTCCGCGGACGACATGGCTACGACGGCCCCAGCGGGCCAGCGCGTAGGGTTGCCGCAATCGAGAGGATACGCAACGGTTTTGGTGGTGCCGGGCGGCTGGGTGGGTTTGGTCCTGGGGCGTTGGCTTGGGATATGTCTGAGACCGCGGGCCGCGGCGAGGCCGAACTGGAGATGGCGGACGGTCGCGATTGCCCTTCTCCTCTCCACCGTGGTGGCAATGCCATGTCGGTGGTTACTTTTCTCTTACGCCAGGCATCCTGCCCTCCGCCCTTCCTCGCTCCTCAAAGCCGGCGCCATCCATGGAGCCGCCTCCCCGCGTGCGGGCAGGCTTCGCCGTTCGCACGCGCTCGAAGCGCGTGCGTGGGCAGCAAAAGAACAGTGACTTAGCGGTCCCACGGGACTGGCTTGCGCGTCGCCGGCAGGACGTCGAAACGCCCACTGCGTCCCACGGAGTCTTCCTTCGGTCGTAGGCGGTACGCTGACGGTATCGCCACATCAAGAAGCGAAGGGCAAAGTCACTGGATGACGCACTGCGCTCGCCCCTTCGGGGCCGCCCCACGGGCGTTCTGCGCGCTTCGCGCTTGTCCGGCCCTTAGCCCTTTGGGGGTGCGTTGGGACGACGACAGGAAAAAACTGGGACGAAAGGCCGTCGCGCACAGGGTGCGCTCCCACAGGGGCGGCTGCTTGCAAGGGAGGCCGCCACACTACGACAGGCTGCTGCGCAACAGCAGGCCACACGAAAACGACTACTCGTCCACCCCCGGATCCATCCCCGGAAACAACACTTCGGTATAGCCAAACTTGCTGAAATCCGTGATCCGCGATGGATACAGCCGCCCGATCAGGTGATCGCACTCATGCTGCACCACGCGCGCGTGGAACCCCTCCGCGTTGCGATCGATCGCCTCGCCCTTCGGGTCCACGCCCTGATAGCGGATCAAGGTGTATCGGCTCACCGCACCACGCAGCCCCGGCACGGACAGGCAGCCTTCCCAGCCTTCCTCCATGTCATGCGAGAGCGGCGTGATCACCGGATTGAGCAGGATCGTGCGCGGCACGGCCGGTGCGTCCGGATAACGCTCGGAACGGTCGAAACCGAAGATCACCAGCTGCAGGTCCACGCCGATCTGCGGAGCCGCCAGGCCCACGCCGCCAGCGTCGTGCATGGTGTCGAACATGTCGGCGATCAGCGCGTCCAGCTCGGCGCTGCCGATCATCGCGTCGGGTACCGCTGGGGCCACCCGCAGCAGCCTGGGATCACCCATCTTCAGGATCTCGCGAATCATGAAAAACCTCGCCTCATCATTGATTTGGCCGCGACCTCGAGGACCAGGCCCCGCCGCCCAGTGTACGCGCGGGGCATGTCCGGTACGTGTAGCGCAGGGCTGCCCGCATTCGACCAATGGCTAATATTTGGCGGCGCATAATGGCATTGACCCCCGGAGCCACCGGGACGACCCTGTCGGGGGACTGTCCAGGAGCCAATCCGCATGTCAACCGTCGCCGTCAAACCCAGCCCGGCAGGCAAGATCCTGTGGGCCGCCATCGCCATCGTGGGTGCCTGGTGCCTGGGCGTCGTCGCCCTGCGCCGTGGCGAACCCATCAACGCCATCTGGCTGGTCGCCGCCGCGATTGCCGTATTCGTCATCGGCTACCGCTTCTACGGCAAGTTCATCAACGACCGCGTGTTGCGCATGGACCCCACGCGCGCCACGCCGGCCGTGCTGCGCAATGACGGCCTGGACTATGTGCCGACTGACAAATGGGTGGTATTCGGACATCACTTTGCCGCGATCGCTGGCGCGGGACCGCTGGTAGGTCCGGTGCTTGCCGCGCAAATGGGCTACCTGCCGGGCACGTTGTGGATCCTGTTCGGCGTGGTGTTCGCCGGTGCAGTGCAGGACTTCATGATCCTGGGCCTTTCGGTACGCCGGGACGGACGGTCTCTGGGCAACATGCTGCGGGACGAACTGGGCCCCGTGGCCGGCGTGGTCGCCATGTTCGGCGTGCTGGTGCTAATGATGATCGTGCTGGCGGTGCTGGCGCTGGTGGTGGTGAAGGCGCTCACGCACAGTCCCTGGGGCACCTATACGGTGGCGTGCACGATTCCGATCGCGTTGCTGATGGGCGTTTACTTGCGCTGGTTCCGCCCGGGCAAGATCCTCGAAGTGTCGATCATCGGCCTGGTCCTGCTGTTGCTGGCGATCTGGAGCGGCGCCTTCGTCGCCGTGTCGCCCACCTGGGGGCCGCTGTTCGACTTCGACGCCAAGGCGCTGGCCTGGCTGCTGATCGCCTATGGCTTCTGCGCTTCGGTGCTGCCGGTGTGGCTGCTGCTCGCGCCGCGCGATTACCTCTCCACCTTCCTCAAGATCGGCACCATCCTGCTGCTGGCGCTGGCCATCTTCCTGGCTGCCCCGACACTGCAGATGCCGGCGTTGACCAAGTTCGTGGACGGCTCCGGACCGGTGTTCCAGGGCAACCTGTTCCCGTTCCTGTTCATCACCATCGCCTGCGGTGCCGTATCGGGCTGGCATTCGATCATCGCCTCAGGCACCACGCCCAAGCTCATTTCCAATGAGGGCGAGGCCCGCATGATCGGCTACGGCGGCATGTTGATGGAGGCCTTCGTCGCCATCATGGCGCTGGTAGCCGCCGCCTCGCTGCACCCGGGCGTGTATTTCGCGATGAACTCGCCGGCCGCGCTGATCGGCACCACCGCGCAGGACGCCGCTACGGCCATCAGCCAATGGGGCTTCGTAGTGACGCCGGACGAACTGCTCAGCACCGCGCAGAACATCGGCGAGAAGACCATCCTCAGCCGCGCCGGCGGTGCGCCGACGCTGGCGGTGGGCATGGCCCAGCTGCTGCACGGGATCATCCCGGGCGAAGGCATGATGGCGTTCTGGTACCACTACGCCATCCTGTTCGAAGCGCTGTTCATCCTCACCACGGTAGATGCCGGCACGCGCGTGGGCCGCTTCATGATCCAGGAGATCGCCGGCCTCATCCACAAGCCACTGCAGCACACCGAGTCGTGGACCGGCAACCTGCTCGCGACTGCCATTTGCGTGGGCCTGTGGGGTTACTTCCTTTACCAGGGCGCGGTCGATCCGCTGGGCGGCATCAACACGCTGTGGCCATTGTTCGGCATCGCCAACCAGATGCTCGCCGCGGTAGCGCTGATGCTGGCCACGGTGGTCACGGTGAAGCTCAAGCGCGAACGCTATGTGTGGGTGCCGGGCATCCCGGCGATCTGGCTGGTGGTGTGCACGCTCACCGCAGGCTGGCAGAAACTGAGTGGCCCGATCAGCTTCACCGCCGCCGCCAACAAGTACGCTCAGGCCGCTGCGGACGGCAAGCTGCTGGCACCTGCCAAGACTGTGGAGGAGATGCAACGCATCGTCACCAACAACTACGTCGACGCTGCGCTCACCGGCATCTTCATGCTGTTGATCCTGACCATGCTGGGCTTTGCCCTCAATGCGATCATGAAGGCATGGCGCATCAACCACCCGACCGCCCACGAGGAGCCGTACGTGGCGCTGGGGAGCGTGCCCACCCGCTGAGGGCTGCGATATGAACCTGACGAACCTGCAAGCGATACGGAAATGGGCGGTGCAGACCGCCCGCCTCTGTTGCGGCATTCCCGACTATGACGTCTACGTGAAACACCTGCGCGAGCACCATCCGGACCGGCCAGTGCCCAGCTACAAGGAGTTCTTTCGCGAACGCCAGGTGGCCCGCTACAAGGGAACGGGCGGTCGCTGCTGCTGAAAAACGACACCGCGAGATTTGGAGGCCATGTCCCGTCCGGGGCATGGCCTTTCTTGTGGGTCCATGACGGCTGGCGGTGGGCAGACCGTCGCCTTGCATTCATCATGACGCGGCGACCCTGTCCCTCCGCTGCTTACCTTGCTCCATGACCCAACACCACTTCACCGGCCCCAGTTCCGAGATCGAGGCGCAACACAGCCTCGGCCTTCGCGTGATCGCCATCTACAAGGGCATCAAGACCATAGGCCTGCTGTTCGTGGCCGCCGCGGCCTTCCACCTGGAGCGCGAGCAGAACTTCGACCGCTTCGTGCACTGGCTGGAACACCTCTCGCTCACCGACAGCAACGGGCTGCGCTGGCAGCTGGTAGGCCTGCTCCAGCAATGGGGCCACAGCCGCTTCATCGCGGTCGGGCTTGTGGCCATCGGCTATGCGGTCATCTTCGCGACCGAAGGTACGGGCCTGTGGCTGCGCAAACACTGGGCAGAATGGTTCACCGTGATCGCCACCGGCTCGCTGATCCCGCTGGAGATCTACGAAGTGTTCCATCACTTCACCTGGCTGAAGCTGGCGGCGCTGCTGGGGAATATCGCGATCGTGGTGTATCTGGTGCGGATCGCGATGCAGCCGAGGCCGAAGAAGGCTAGGGAAGGTTGAGGCTGTTTTCGGGCGCGTGTTGAAGCGCTATCGGGCCACCTCTCACCATCAGCCTGAGCTCGCTTTCATTGTAGGAGCGCACCGTGTGCGCGAGGCCTTTCGCCTCGCTCCTTCCTATCCGTCACCCCTGCGAAGGCAGGAGTCCAGTGACTTTGGCCAGCGCTACTGATCTAGCGCTATCGCGAGCTTGCTCGCCTGCGGCGGGATGACGAATAGTGAAGACCGAGGCGAAAGGTCTCGCGCACAGGGTGCGTTCCTACAGGGGGAGCAGGGACACGTAGCCGGCCGGGGCGGCAGGGCGATACCACCGCCCGACAGGCAGCCGAACCAGGACACCCAACGCAAAATCCCCGTGTTTACAACAAATTAGCTCTGGCATGAGCTGCGAACACAGCCTTACCCCGACATCTTCCCCCATTGCTGCGCCGCAGAAACCCTCACCCGCCTTGGGGTACAATGCGCGTTTTCGCACGGCCCCGTTCCCCGAATGATCGCACTCGACGGGCAGAGCGCCCTCTCCCCTTTTCGTCTCGAACGCCTGAACGCGCGCCTCGAAGCCATTCACCGTGGCACGCGCGTCCAGTCGTCGTGGTTCATCTATTTCATCGACGCCGATCGCGCGCCAGAGGGCGAGCAGCATCGTCGCCTGCTGGAAGTGCTGGAGGCGAAGGACGGCGCGCCCGAGTCCGCTTCGCTGTGGGTGGTGCCGCGACTGGGCACGATCTCGCCGTGGTCGAGCAAGGCCACCGACATCCTGCATGGCGCCGGCTTCGACGTGCGTCGCGTGGAGCGTGGCATTGCCTGGCAGGTAGCCGGCTTGCCGGCAGCCGGTCAGCCGCAGTACGACGCAGTGATGAACGTGCTGCACGATGCGATGACGCAGTCCGTGCTCACGAATCTCGATGAGGCGCAACACCTGTTCCTCGGCGGCCAGCCCGGCCCGCTCGTCTACATCGAACTGGGTGGCGACGCCAAGGCGGCGCTGGACAAGGCGAACAAGGAACTGGGCCTCGCGCTGGCCGACGACGAGATCGAATACCTCGTCGAGCGTTATACGGAACTCGGTCGCGACCCGACCGACGCCGAACTTTTCATGTTCGCGCAGGCCAATTCCGAGCACTGCCGCCACAAGGTGTTCAACGCGAGCTGGACGGTGGATGGCGAGGCACAGGACAAGAGCCTGTTCGCCATGATCAAGAACACCCACCAGCACTCGCCCGCCTACACGCTGTCCGCCTACAAGGACAACGCTGCCGTGGTCGAAGGCTTCGAGGGCAACCGCTTCTTCGCCGACCAGGACGGCGTGTGGCGCGCGCATCCGGAACGCGTCGAGTACGCCATCAAGGTGGAGACGCACAACCATCCGACGGCCATCGCGCCGTGGCCGGGCGCCGCCACCGGCGCGGGCGGCGAGATCCGCGACGAAGGCGCGACCGGTCGCGGTGCCAAGCCGAAGGCCGGCCTCACCGGTTTCTCGGTCTCCGACCTGCGTATCCCGGGCCTGCCGCGCCCGTGGGAAGTGGACCGTCCGTTGCCGCCGCACATGGCCACGGCGTTCGAGATCATGCGTGACGGCCCGCTCGGCGCCGCTGCGTTCAACAACGAGTTCGGCCGCCCCGCGCTGGGCGGCTACCTGCGTACTTACGAGCACGAAACTGGCGAAGCCGGCGTGCGTCGCGGTTACGACAAGCCGATCATGATCGCCGGTGGCCTCGCCAACATCCGCGCGGGCCACGTGCAGAAGCACGACGTGCAGCCAGGCAACAAGGTGATCGTGCTGGGTGGTCCGGCCATGCTGATCGGTCTGGGCGGTGGCGCTGCGTCATCTGTTGCGTCGGGCACGTCGAGCAAGGAACTCGACTTCGCGTCCGTGCAGCGCGACAACGCCGAGATGGAACGTCGCGCGCAGCAGGTGATCGACAGCTGCTGGGCGCGTGGCGACAAGAACCCGATCGTCAGCGTGCACGACGTGGGTGCGGGCGGTTTGTCCAACGCCATTCCCGAACTGCTCAACGACGCCGGCGTCGGTGGCCACATCGACCTTTCCAGGGTGCCGTGCGATGACCCGTCGCTGTCGCCGATGCAGATCTGGAGCAACGAGTCGCAGGAGCGTTATGTGCTCGCGATCGGTGCGGACGATCTCGCCGAGTTCGAGGACTACTGCAAGCGCGAGCGTTGCCCGTATGCCGTGGTGGGCGAAGCCACCGCCGAGCGTCATCTCGTCGTGCACGATCCGCGCACCGACACCAAGGTGATCGATCTGCCGATGGACGTGCTGTTCGGCAAGCCGCCGCGCATGCATCGCGACGCGACGCGCCTCAAGCCACGCATCGACGTGGTGCCCGACCTCGGCGGCATCAGCATGGACGAGGCCCTGCTGCGCGTGTTGCGCCTGCCTACCGTGGGCAGCAAGAGCTTCCTCATCACCATCGGTGACCGCACCGTGGGCGGCCTCAACCACCGCGACCCGATGGTCGGCCCGTGGCAGGTGCCGGTGGCCGATGCCGCCGTCACCATCACCGATTTCGACAACTACACCGGCGAAGCGATGGCGATGGCCGAGCGCGCCCCGGTGGCGTTGCTCAACAGCGCCGATGCCGCGCGCCTCGCCGTCGGCGAAGCCATCACCAACCTCGCGGCCGCACCGATCGCTTCGCTGGGCGAAGTGCGCCTGTCGGCGAACTGGCAGGCCGCGGTGAACTACCCGGGCGAAGACGCCGCGCTGTTCGATGCGGTGAAGGCCGTGGGCATGGAACTGTGCCCCGAGCTGGACATCTCCATTCCGGTCGGCAAGGACTCGCTATCCATGCAGACGGTGTGGAAGGACGGCGACACCACGCAGCGCACCGTCTCGCCGGTGTCGCTGGTGATCACCGGCTTTGCCCGCGTCACCGACGTGCGCCGCACGCTGACGCCGCAGCTGCGCATGGATCGCGGCGATTCGGAACTGTGGCTGCTCGACCTCGGCGCCTGCCGCGATCGCCTCGGCGGTTCCGCGCTGACGCAGGTGTTCAATCGTGGCGGCGGCGTGCCGCCGGATCTGGATGACGCCAAGCGCCTGAAGTCTCTGTTCAACCTCGTGCAGGAAGCCAATGCAGGCGGCCTGCTGATGGCCTACCACGACCGCTCCGACGGCGGCGTCATCGTGACCTTGCTGGAAATGGCGTTTGCCGGCCATTGCGGCCTGGAAATCCATCTCGATGGCTGGGCGGAAGCCGCGCTGCGCGCGCTGTTCAACGAGGAACTCGGCGCCGTCATGCAGGTGGCCACGGCCAACCGCGAGGCGTTCGAGGCGCTGCTGGTGAAGCACGAACTCACGGGCATGGCTTATCGCATCGGCCGCCCGAAGGAAAAGCTGGGCATCAAGTTGTTCCACGGCGGCGACACGCTGTTCAAGTGGAACTGGCGCACGCTGTTCGAGGCGTGGAACGAAACCAGCCACGCCATGCAGCGCCTGCGCGACAACCCGATCAGCGCCGACGCCGAGAACGAGTGGCGCCTGGACGATGCCGATCCGGGCATCAGCCCCAGGCTCACGTTCGAACCGGCCGATGACATTGCCGCCCCCTTCATTGCCAAGGGCGCCCGCCCCCGCGTGGCCGTGCTGCGCGAGCAGGGCGTCAACGGCCAGGTGGAGATGTCGGCTGCGTTCACGCGCGCCGGGTTCGATGCGGTGGACGTCCACATGTCCGACCTCGCCAGCGGCCGCATCAAGCTCGCCGATTTCCGTGGCCTCGCCGCCTGCGGTGGCTTCTCCTATGGCGACGTGCTCGGCGCGGGTCGTGGCTGGGCCACGTCCATCCTCTACAACGAATTCCTGCGTGCACAGTTCAGCGCGTTCTTCGCCGATACGCAGCGCTTCGCGCTGGGCGTGTGCAACGGCTGCCAGATGATGAGCCAGCTCAAGGACATCATTCCGGGCGCAGCACACTGGCCGAAGTTCCTGCGCAATGCGTCCGAGCAGTACGAGGCGCGCGTGGCCACACTGGAAGTGCTCGATTCGCCGAGCATCTTTTTCAAGGGCATGGCCGGTTCGCGCATTCCGGTCGCCGTGGCCCATGGCGAAGGCCGGGTGAGTTTCCCGTACAGCTGCAGTCCGTCAAAGGCGGGCGGCGCCGTGCGCTACGTCGACAACCGCGGCAAGCCGACCGAGGATTACCCGCTCAATCCGAACGGCTCGCCCGGTGGCCTCACTGGCTTCACCGCCGCCGACGGCCGCGTGACCATCCTGATGCCGCACCCGGAGCGCGTGTTCCGTTCGGTGCAGATGAGCTGGCATCCGGAGAAGTGGGGTGAGGATTCGCCGTGGATGCGCATGTTCCGCAACGCGCGGGTGTGGTGCGGCTGATGCCGGACCGCCACGCCAGGCCTCTCTTGCGAGCCTGACGTGGCGCCTTCCGTGACACGCCGGTGGATGCGTTGGCTGCCGGCAGTCGCGTGGATGTGCGCGATGGCAGCATTGCCCTGGTGGATGGGGCTGCCGTTGTGGCTGTTGCTGGTCGTGGGCGCCGTGGCTTTTCACCACCGCATCGACCACTACGCCCACCTGTGCCGCCTGGGATTGCGCTGGGGATTGCCTGGCCTGCTGTTTGCCGTGCAGCGGGCGCTGGGCGGTGACTTGCTGGCCTGGGGCATCGCCTTGCTCGGCGCGCTGGTGGGATACTCCTTGCTGGCCCTGCTGGAATCCCTGCTCGACCACCGCGTGCAACGCAGCGCCTCGACGCCGCCTTCGCCCGAGTGGAGCGAACTGGCCCTGGCACCCATCGGTCCGGCTGCCCGCATCATCGAACTGACACGGGCCGACTGGCGCGACGCGCTGGCCGGCATCGTCGATCCAGATGGCCACGCGGTACGCTACGAACCGGGCGAGCGCGATCGAGGCCGCTATGACTTCGGCGGGCGCGTCATCGACAAGGCTGGCCCGCGTTATTGCTTCGGACCCGACGGTCGATGGTTTGCAGCTTCCCTGCCCGGCCGGCGCGGCCATCTCCTGTGGGACCGAAATACCGACCGCATCCATCGGCTGGCGGGATGGGCACTCAGCGGCTGGGAAGGAGAACAGCCCTGGCTGGCGCGCAGCATGAATGGTGTGCCGGCACCGCTGCACGAAGTGCTGGGCCGCGGCCGCCGGGACTGATCCGCGCCGCCGGCGTCATTCACGTCCAGAACACGCGCGTCTTCACGCATACTTGTGGAAGTGAATACCGAAACTTCCCCCTCCGTGTCCCCTGTATTGCCGGTCAGCGTGGTCGTCGTGGCCGCGGACAGCGGCCCCACCCTGCGCGATTGCGTTCGCCGCGTGCTGGCCTGCAACGTGCCGCTGGAAATGATCCTGGTCGACAACGCCTCGGGCGATGGTATTCCGCAGGCGATCGCGCGCGCGCACGAAAGCGATGCGCGCCTGCGCGTGATCTACAACCACGCCAACCTTGGCTTCGGCCCCGCGGTGAATCGCGGCGTGGCGCAGGCGCACGGAAAATCCGTACTGGTGCTCAATCCCGATTGCCTGATCGACAACGCCACGTTGCAGCGCCTGATTGACACGCTGGCCACGCACCCACGCGCCGGAGTGATCGGTGCCGTGGTATGCGACGAGAACGGCGTGCCCGACCCGGCCTCGTATCGCCGCGATCCGCTGCTGCAGCGCTCGTTGAACACCATGTTCAACCGTCCTGGCGAAGGCGTGAACATGGAAGGTCCGATCCCGCACGCGCTGGTGGAAGTGGAAGCCGTGTCTGGCGCGCTGATGCTGCTCCCGCGACGCGTGTTCGATTACCTCGCTGGTTTCGACGAAGACTATTTCCTGCACTGCGAAGACCTTGACCTGTGCCGCCGCGTGCGCGACGCGAGCTACAAAGTGATGCTGGCGGGCGATGTGCGCGTACTGCACGGCAAGGGCAGTTCCAGCCGGCATCGCCCCGTATTCGTCAGCCGCCACAAGCATCGAGGCATGTGGCGCTGGTTCCGCAAGTTCGATCCCCAGGCGCGCAAGCCCTGGGTGTCGGCGCTGGTGTGGGTGGGCATCTGGACGCACTTCCTGCTGCAAATACCGGGACAGCTGATCCGCCTCGCCAAACGCAAGGCAACGCGCGAGGACGCCAACGCATGAGTGCGCCGGACAAGCGCGCCGCCGCACTCGCCACGTTCGGTCTCATCTGCGTCACTGCCATCTGGGGTTCCACCTTCTTCCTCATCAAGGATCTGGTGGAACGCATGGCCGTGGCCGATTTCCTCGCGGTGCGCTTCCTGATCGCGGCGGTGGCGATGGGCGCGCTGTTCCTGCGTCCGCTGCTGCGGTTGAGCCGCCGCGAATGGATGCAGGGCGCGGCGCTCGGCGCGATTTACGGTGTAGCGCAGCTGTTGCAGACATCGGGGCTGAAACACACCTCGGCGAGCGTCAGCGGCTTCGTCACCGGCATGTATGTGGTGTTCACGCCGCTGCTGGGCACCGTGTTGCTGCGCCAGCGGCTACCGTCCGTGACGTGGATAGCCGTGCTGCTTTCCGTCGGCGGGCTGGGGTTGCTCGCCCTGCATGGCCTGAGCATCGGCTACGGCGTCTGGCTCACCCTGGCATCGGCGGCGCTTTACGGCCTGCACATCGTGGGGCTCGGTGCATGGGCGCGGCCCGGCAGCGCTTTCGCGCTTTCGACCGTGCAGATGCTGGTCATTGCCCTGATCTGCCTGCTCGCCACCTTGCCGCACGGCCCACGCCTGCCACCCGACACCGGCGCATGGATGGCCGTGATCTACATGGCCGTGGCGGCCGGCGCGGGCGCCATGCTGGTGCAGACCTGGGCGCAGGCTCATCTATCACCCACGCGCGCTGCCATCGTGATGACGATGGAGCCGGTATTTGCCGCAGGTTTCGCCGTGACCTTCGGACACGACGCACTCACCTGGCGCATGGTGGCCGGCGGTGCGCTGGTGCTGTCAGCGATGTATCTGGTGGAACTGGTGCCGCGTGGCGGCAGCGCGGTGCAGGCGGAAAGCCTGCACCATGAGGTGTAACGCACGACTGCCCTCGCAATCGTCGTGGCGTGCACAGCAATGACTGCGACGCCACCATCCTGATCGAGCCTCAGCCGCCCGACGATCCGCTCTTGCCCAACTTCTCCAGCAGCTGCGCCGGCGCGAGGTAGCCGTTGAGCATGGTGCCGTCTTCCGTGACGATGGCCGGCGTGCCGTTGACACCCAGTTTCACGCCTAGCTCGAACTCGTCCTTCACCGGATTGGGGCAATTGACGGGCTTGGGCGTCTTGCCCTGCTTGGCCGCGGTGAAGGCCGCCTTGCGATCGGCCGAGCACCACACCGACACCATCTCGTTGTAGGTCTGGGTGGTGCGACCGGCTTCGTCCTGCACGCCTTCGCGTGGCCATGCCACGTATTCCACGGCGATGCCGGCCTTGTTGTAGTCCGCGATGTGCTCGTGCAGCTTGCGGCAGTACGCGCAGTTGACGTCGGTGAACACGGTGATGCGATAGCGCGGATTGGCCGGGGCGAACACGATGCGATCGGCCGCCGGCACCTTGGCCAGCTCCGCCTTGCGGAACATGGCCCAGCCGTCGTCGCTCACGTTCTTGTGCGAGGCGAGATCAATCAAGTCGCCATTCATCATGTACTTGCCGTCGCTGCTTATGTAGACCGACTGGCCCGACGCGATGACCTGGTAAAAACCGGGAATCGGCGCAGGCTTGATCGAGTCGATGCTCACCCGCGGCGCAAACGAGAGCAACGCCTTGCGCACAACGGCCTCGGGTCCTTGCGCTGCGCCATCCGGAGCGGCGCAGGCGGCGAGGGAAAAACCGGTGACGCACAGTGCCAGCAACCATTTCTTGAACATCGCGAACCTCATGGGAAGACGTGCCCGCAGGGCAGCCACGCTTGGGGAGGCACCCATTCTCGCATAGCTCGCTGAATCGCTTCGGCGCCGCCTCAGCCGCGCGGATGGTGCTGGGCGTGCAGCCGCTTGAGGCCTTCCTTCGCCACCAGCGTATAGATTTGTGTCGTGCTCAGCGCGCTATGGCCCAGCAGCATCTGCAGGGCTCGCAGGTCGGCGCCGTGGTTGAGCAGATGGGTGGCGAACGAATGGCGCAGCACATGCGGCGAAATGCGCTTGGCCACGATGCCGGCGGTCAGCGCGTGGCGCTTCACCAAGGTCCAGAACATCTGGCGCGTCATGCCCTCGCCGCGGTTGCTGAGGAACAGCGCTCGCGGTTGGCGTCCCTTCGCCAGCAGCGGCCGGGCCGTCGCAAGGTAGGCCTCGATGCGTTCCGCCGCGACTTCGCCCAGCGGCACCAGGCGATCCTTGCCGCCCTTGCCGGTGACGCGAACAACACCCTGCCGCAGATTGAGCGCCGCGAGCGGCAGTTCCACCAGCTCCGAAACGCGCAGTCCCGAGGCATACATCAGTTCGAACATGGCACGATCGCGCAGCCCCAGCGTGGTGCCCACGTCGGGCGCGTCGAGCAGGCCTTCGATCTCGCGCTCGGCCAGAGCCTTCGGCAGGCTGCGCGGTGTCTTGGGCCGCTCGATCAACAGCGTCGGATCGTCGAAGCCCGACTCACTGCGCGCCAGGAAGCCGTAGTAGCGACGGAATGCGGACTGGCGACGTGCCAGCGATCGCACCGCCACCGGCTGGCTGCCGTGATAGGCGGACAGGTGCTGGCGTCGCGCGGTGCGCAGGCTCAGGCCCTGTGGGGCCAGCCAGCGGGCCAGCGCTTCCAGGTCGCGGCGGTACGCGTCGAGCGTGCGTTCGGCCAGGCCATCCTCGGACCAGACGCGCTCGATGAAGGCGTCGATGCTGAGGCGGTCGGCTTCGGCGATACTTGGGGATTCCTGATGCATGGACGCGATGCTCGCCGCCGGCCCCGTCGCGTGCAAGCGATCCCTTTCACCGGCTGCCTGTTCGATGACTTCCATCACCGCGTCCCAATCTCCCGCCTGCCCGCTGTGGCGCCGACTCATCGCGCTGGTCTACGACCTGCTCGCCGTGGTCGCGATCGTGATGGTGGTGGGCTACGTCTGCCAGCGCATCACCGGGGGCTCGCTGGTCACCGTGGATGGTCACGCGCACATTGCCTGGTGGTACCAGCCGCTACAGGCGGTGGTCGTTTCGGCGTATTTCATCGCCTCCTGGCTGCGCGGCGGCCAGACGCTGGGCATGCGTCCGTGGCGCATCCGGGTCACCCGCGCCGACGGCGGCAAGCTCACGCCGGCACAGGCGTTGCTGCGCCTGCTGGCGGCCGCCTTGCCCCTGCTGTTGCTCGCACTCGCACCGTGGGCAGGCTCACGCGCGGCGCTTTGGGCCGTGGCCATCGGTTGGGCAGCCTGGTTCGGCTTCGGTGCCATCGATCCCCGCCGACGCGCCATCCACGATGTGATCGCGCGCACTGAATTGCGCAGGATCGGCTGAACTTCACGTTCACGTGAGGTGTTGGCTTGCGACACTGCGCGCATGCCAAGCCTTGCCGTCACCCGTCATACCAGCGCAGAGGTCAGCCGGATAAACCGGGACTTCTATGAATCGCTATGGGCCGGCTCGCGGCTGGTGGATCCCAGTCGCTTCAACACATGGCCGATGGTGCGGGAACTGGCGATGGCGCTGCCCCGGCGGCTCGAAGTGGCGCCCGGGCTGCGGCCGCGCCTGCCGCTGGACGGCACGTATTTCATCGACCTGAGCCCGGCCGCCACCGCGGGGCTGCGCGCGCATGGCGCCAGTGCCATGCGCGCAAGCCTGGCCGCCTTGCCCTGCCCCAGCGCCGGCTTCGACCTGGTCTGCGCCCTGGACATCCTCGAGCACCTGCCGGACGACGACCGCGCCTTGCGGGAATTGTCCCGCGTGGCTTCCGCGGATGCCCGCATGCTGTTGTCCGTGCCCCTGCACCCGGAAGCCTGGACCGAGTTCGACGATTTCGTCGGCCACGTCCGCCGCTATGAACCTGCACAGCTGCAGGCCCGGCTCGCGGCTCATGGGTGGGCCATCGAGCAAAGCGCGATCTACGGCATGCAGCCCACCTCCTCATGGCTGCTGGACATGGGCCAGCGCTATCTCACCAGCCACAGGGACCGCGCCTTGTGGTGGTACAACCACGTCCTGACGCCGCTGGGCCTACGCCTGCAGAAGCCGCTGCAGTGGCGCCCGGGCCTGGGAACGACCGGAGGCGTGGACGAAGTGGTATTGCTCTGCCGGCGCGTGTAAGCGGCTGATTCACCAAGCCTGAGACAATGCGGCGGCGCAACACGGCTTGCGCAAACCGGGTAAGATGCGGCATTCCGACGCTTCCGGTTTCACCGCATGCTCTATCAGATTCATGAGTGGCAGCGCGCCATCCTTGGCCCACTCAGCCACTACGCCGAAGCCAGCGCCAAGATGTTCAGCGACGTCACCAGCCCGTTCTCGCATGTGCCGGGAGCGGATCGACTGGCCGCGGGCTACGAGCTGCTGCATCGCCTGGGCAAGGAATACGAAAAGCCGGCCTTCAATCTGCCGCAGGTGACCGCGCACGGCCAGGAAATCGCCGTGATCGAGCGCATCGTGCTGGACAAGCCGTTCTGCCAGCTCAAGCGCTTCAAGCGCTTCAGTGACGATCCGGACACCATCGAGAAGATGAAGAACGATCCGGTCGTGCTGGTGGTCGCGCCGCTATCGGGCCATCACGCCACCCTGCTGCGCGATACCGTGCGCACGTTGCTGCACGACCACAAGGTCTACATCACCGACTGGGTCGACGCGCGCATGGTGCCGTCCAGCGCGGGTGCGTTCCACCTGGACGATTACGTTGCCTACATCGAGGACTTCATCCGCCACATCGGCGCGAAGAACCTGCACGTGATCTCGGTCTGCCAGCCCACGGTGCCGGTACTGGCCGCCGTGTCACTGATGGCCGCGCGCGGCGAAGACACGCCGCTGAGCATGACCATGATGGGCGGCCCGATCGAACCGCGCAGCAATCCCACCGGCGTGAACAACCTCGCCACCACCCGGCCGCTGAGCTGGTTCAAGGGCAACGTGATCCACACCGTCCCGCCCAACTATCCGGGCAGCGGCCGCGAGGTGTATCCAGGCTTCCTGCAGCATGCGGGCTTCATCGCCATGAACCCCGGCCGCCACGTGAACTCGCACTGGGATTTCTACGAAAACCTGCTGCGCGGCGACCAGGACGATGCCGAGTCGCACCGCAAGTTCTACGACGAATACAACGCCGTGCTGGACATGCCCGCCGAGTATTACCTGGACACCATCTCCACCGTGTTCCAGCAGTTCCTGCTGCCGCGTGGACTGTGGGATGTGTCCGGCGAGCGCGTGCGGCCCGAAGCCATCAAGGACACCGCCCTGTTCACCGTCGAAGGCGAGCTGGATGACATTGCCGGCCTGGGCCAGACCGAAGCGGCACACGACCTGTGCAGCGGCATTCCCGCCACCCGTCGCGCGCATCGCGTGGTGGAAGGCGCGGGCCACTACGGCATCTTCAGCGGTCGTCGCTGGCGCCAGACGGTTTATCCGCAGGTGCGCGAGTTCATCCGCAAGTTCAACGAGCCGGTGAAGCAGGACGCCTGAGTCGTCTCCCATGTAGGCGCGCACCCTGTGCGCGACGACGTTACTGTTTCACCGGGTCGTCGCGCACAGGGTGCGCTCCCACAACGATAGGTTAGGCCTCAGCGCACGAAAAAGCTGCGAAACGCCGCCACCGTACGCTCAACCCCTTCGTCATCGATATCCAGATGCGTCACCAGCCGCAGCGTCGGCAGGTAGCCGATGCTGATGCGCACGCCGGCAGCACGCAAATGGACGTCCAGTTCGCGCAGCCGATCGGCCGGCACGTCGATGAACACCATGTTGGTGAACTGCCCCAGCAGCTTCACGCCCGGCAAATCGCCCAGTCCGGCCGCCAGCGTCACGGCGCGCGCATGGTCGTCGGCCAGCCGATCCACGTGATGATCAAGCGCATGCTGCGCCGCAGCCGCCAGCAGACCGGCCTGGCGCCAGCCACCGCCGGCGACCTTGCGCCAGCGCCGGGCCTTGTCGATGAGCACGGTCGAACCGACCAGCACCGAACCAACGGGTGCACCCAGTCCCTTGGAGAAGCACACCGACACGCTGTCGAAATGCCGGGCGATCTCGCGCGGCTTCACGCCGCTGGCCACGGCGGCATTAAACAGACGCGCGCCATCGAGATGCATGCCCAGCCCGCGTTCGCGCGCAAAATCGTGCGCCGCGCGCAGGTAATCGGCGGGAATCACCCGACCGTGCCAGGTATTTTCCAGCGCCAGCAGCCGCGTGCGGGCGAAATGCGGATCCACCGGCTTCACGGCGGCGGCCAGCTTGTCCAGCGGCAGCGTGCCGTCCGCATCATGCGGAATCGGTTGCGGCTGAATCGAGCCGAGCACAGCGGCGCCACCGCCTTCGAACTTGTACGTGTGCGCATCCGCACCGACGAGATATTCGTCGCCACGCTCGCAATGCGACATCAGTGCCAGCAGGTTGGACTGCGTGCCGGTGGGCACGAACAGCCCCGACTCGAAACCCAGCTCGTCCGCCACGCGCTGCTGGAACGCATTGACGGTGGGGTCCTCGCCGTACACGTCGTCGCCCACGGCCGCGTCGATCATGGCGGCGCGCATGGCGGGCGTGGGACGGGTGACGGTATCGCTGCGCAGGTCGATCGTTTCCACAGGGGCTGCTCGTTCTGAAAACCAAGCGTGCAGCTTGCATCTTCCCCGCTGGCGACCGCAAGCAGTCACTGATCGTGGACGTCCATTTCCGCTAGCCTTGGGCGCCAACGCACATCGAGCGGAGACGCGGCATGTCGTTCCTGCGCCTGTACCTGCGGGTCATCGGATTGCTGGGTCCGGAACGCCGGCTGGCGATCACGCTGGCCCTGGCGAACCTCGCGCTGGCGGGCGTGTTCTTCCTGGAACCGGTGCTGTTCGGTCGCGTGGTCGACGCGCTTTCGGCGGACAACGGGCACGCACCGCGGCTGATCGGCTTCTGGGCCGGCGTTGGCTTTGCCGGCGTGCTGGCCAACGTGTGGGTGTCGCTGCACGCCGATCGCCTGGCGCACCGACGCCGCCTCGCCGCCATCGCGCTGTTCTTCGAACACGCCGCGTCGATGCCGCTGTCCTTCCACGGCGAATACCACACGGGCCGGCTCTCGCGGATCATGAACGTGGGCGTGAGCAACCTGTTCAACCTGTGGCTGAGCTTCTTTCGCGAACACCTGGCGACCCTGCTGTCGATCCTGGTGATGATCCCGGTGGCTTTGTGGATCAACTGGAAGCTGGCGCTGCTGATGATCGCGCTATTGTTGTGCTTCTCCGTCTTCAACGCGATTGCCGTGCAGCGCACGCACAAGGCGCAGGGCGAAGTGGAAGAGCTGCACCACGAGATCGCCACGCGCGCAGGCGATGTGTTCGGCAACGTCACCGTGGTGCAGAGCTTCACGCGGCTGGCGGCAGAAGCGCGCGCGCTGCAGGAGCTGATGACGCGTACGCTCAACGCGCAATATCCCGTGCTGCGCGGCTGGGCGATCCTCTCCGTGCTCAACCGCGCCGCCAGCACGCTGACCATCGTGGCGATCTTTGCTGTCGGCGCTGCGCTGCATGCGCGCGGCGAAATCAGCGTGGGCGGCATCGTTAGCTTCGTGGGCTTCTCGATGTTGCTGATCGGGCGGCTGGAGCAATTTGCCACCTTCCTGTCGAACCTGTTTTTTCAGTCGCAGTCGCTGCGTGACTTCTTCACCGTGCTGGATCGGCAATCGGAGATCGACGATCGCCCGGGCGCCATCGCGTTGCCGCGCGTGCGCGGCGAGGTGGTATTCGATCGCGTCAGCTTCGGCTACGACCCGGTGCAACCTGCGCTGCATGACCTGAGTTTCCGCGCGCCGCCCGGCAGCACGATTGCGCTGGTCGGACCCACCGGCGCCGGCAAGAGCACGGCGCTCAGCCTGCTCTATCGCGCCTATGATCCGTCCGAAGGATGCGTGACCATCGATGGCCACGACGTGCGCGACGTGACGCTGGAATCGCTGCGCCGGAACATCGGCGTGGTATTCCAGGACGCGGGCATGTTCTACCGGTCGATCCTGGACAACCTGCGCGTAGGCGATCCCGAGGCGGATGCCACCGCCATCGAGAAAGCCGTCGCCGCCGCGGAAGCGGCCACGTTCATCGCGCGCAAGCCCGAAGGCCTGGAGACACTGGTGGCCGAGCGCGGCCGCTCGCTTTCCGGCGGCGAACGCCAACGCCTGGCGATCGCACGCGCCATGCTCAAGGACGCGCCGATCCTGATACTCGACGAAGCGACCAGCGCGCTCGACAACACCACCGAGGCGCGCATCCAGCGTGCGCTCGATCGACTGACCCAAGGGCGCACGACCTTTGTGATCGCCCATCGGTTATCCACCGTGCGTGATGCCGACCTGATCCTCGTGCTGGACCAGGGACGGCTGGTGGAACAAGGCAAGTTCGACCAATTGATTCGCCTGGGCGGTGTATTCGCGCAGCTTGCACAGGAGGGCAAGTTTGCGCCGGATGCAGAGCCGGCCACGCAGTAACCTCCTCACTCCCTTATAGGAGCGCACCCAGTGCGCGATGGCCTTTCGCCTCGTCCTTTCCTGCTCGTCATGCCTGCGAAGGCAGAAGGTGCTTTACAACAGACGGAGGGAGGGACGACGAGCGTGGTGACTGACGCGAAAAGTGATCGCGCAATGGGTGCGCTCCTACAGTGGTTGTCGCTCCAACAAAAAGGGGCGGTGTCGCCACCGCCCTCCTCTAAAAACGAAAATCCAGTCGCCTACCCGTGCTTGCGGAAATACAACCAGGCAATGATCGCCAGGATCACCGCCGGCAACAGGTTTGCCATCAACGGCGGTACGCCGTAGACGGTGCCGAAGCTCACCATCGCCTTCTGCAGGAAGTACCAGCCGATCGCGAGCAGCATGCCGATGAACATGCGCTTGCCCAGGCCGCCCGATCGCAGCGTGCCGAACGAGAACGGCATCGCGCACAACACCAGCACCAACACGTTGAGCGGATACAGCGCGCGCCCCCAGAAGGCGTTGGCGTACGCGCCGGGGTTCTGGCCGTTCTGCTCCAGATACTTGATGTTGCGTCGCAGGTCACGCATCGGCTGGTACTGCGGCTGTACCACCGATAGCTCCAGCACCTGCGGATTGAGCTTGGAATTCCAGCGCTCGCTGGCCACCGTGGTGCTGTGGGTGCCCTTGTCGTCGAGCGTGGTGCTGCGCACCTTGTTCAGCACCCACTGCTGGCCGTCATGTTCCGCCGTTTGCGCCCAGTCGAAACGGGCCACCTGGCCATCCGGCGTCAGCGTGAACACGCGCACGTCATGCAACTGCACGACGTTGTGTGTTTCGGTGCGCCGTACCGTCACGCCCTTGGCGTTGATCACGCGCTCGCCATCACGCGCCCACAGACCAGAAGCGCCACCGGTTCCCACGTTGCTGGAGCGCATGCGCAGTTGCATCGCCTGCGCTTTCTGGTCGCCCCAGGGCGCGGCCGTTTCGCCAAGGATCACCACGCCGACGATCAACACCGCCACCACGCCCACCGCGGAGATGGCAATGCGCAACTTGGACAGGCCGCATGCGCGCAGCGCGGTGAGTTCGTTGGTGGCGGCAAGGCCGCCGAGTCCAAGCAGGCCGCCGATCAGTGCCGCATTGCCGAACATCTCGTAGAGGCGGCGCGGGAAAGTCACCAGCACGTAGACCACTGCGCTGGTCACCGTGTAGCCGTTCTTGCCCACGTTGCCGAGCTGGCGCATCAGCTGCACCACGGCATCGAGGCCGGTGATCACCAGCCATACCATCAGGATCGAGCCGAGTACCGCCGTGCCGACCAGCCAGTCGACGCGCCTGACGCGCAATGCAGCCATTACGCACCCGCCTTTCGCGGCGCGCGCTCGACGTACTGGCTGCGGAACATCCACGCGGCAATGCCGAACACCAGCAACGACACCAGCCACAGAGGGAAAGAATGGTGCCAGTGTCCCTTGATGAGCTGGCCGCGGCACAGCGCCAGCAGCAGGTAATAGAGATAGAACGCGAGCACGGCCAGCAGCAGTCGTCCGAAGCGTGCTTCGCGCGGGCTCTGGCGCGACAGCGGCAAGGCCAGCGTCAACAGCACCAGGGTCATCGCCGGGGCGATCGTGCGCCAGGCGAATTCCGCGCGCGTATCGGGATTGTCGGTGCGCAACAGCGCCACCGTGGTCAGCGAGTGCGCGGGATCTTCCTCATCGGTGTCCGATTGCACATTGGACAACGAAGCGTCGTTGCGCTCGTACTGCATCTTGCGCCAGTTGTCCGCGCCCAGCGGGATGTCGTACTGGAACCCGTTCCACAGCGCCAGGAAGCGCCCGCTGCCGTCGGTTTCCTGGTACAGCTGGCCACGCTTGCCGGTCACCAGCTTGATGTGGGGAACGTTGTCCTTGCCTGCGCGCTCGGTGGCGATGAAGGTATTGCCCAGCGCGCTGCCATCGCGGCTCAACGCGTCGACGAAGATGATGCCTCCCTTGCCCGGCAACTCCGTGAAGCGGCCCGCATCAAGGCCGGCCGCGATCACCGAACGATTGGCCGCCGCCACCAGCTGGTCGGACGTGCGCGCGGCCCACGGCCCGAGCCACAGCGACACGATGCCTACCAGGATGGCCACCGTCAGGGCCAGCAGGCCCATCGGCCGCAACAATCCCCACGGGCCCATGCCGGAGGAGGCCAGCACGTGCATCTCGCTCTCGCGCCACATGCGGCCCAGGCCCAGCAGCACGCCGAGGAAGGCCGACAGCGGCAGCAGCGTGGTGAGGCCGTCAAGCATGTTCAGGCCCAGCACCTGGAACATCACGCTGGCCGGAAAGCTGCCATTGGCCACTTGCTGCAGCACGTGCGCAAAGGAGATGCCGGACATGATGGCCAGCAGCACGATGGCGGTGGCGCCCACGGTCTGGGCCAGCTCACGCAAAAAATAACGATCGAGGATGCTTAGCACCGGCCCTCACGCACGCAATGGCCCGCACGGCAAGGTCGCGCGCGGAACGACAAATAACGGTGAAGTGTAAGCGCTCTCGCCCCGCTCATGGGGACAGGTCCTCGACATGGGATAAGATGAAGGGCTTGGCGCCGCCCCTTCCGGGGCCTGGCAAACCCCAAGTCTAGCCTGTCCGGGCCTTTCCGGACCTTTCTGCAGGACACGATATGACTCTCCAGTTCAGCCTCGGCTCCGCCGCTCCCGAAACCGTCGAAACCCCCTGCTTGGTGGTCGGCGTGTACGAGAACGGCATGTTCACCAGCGCTGCTGCCCGCGTGGACACTGCCGCACACGGCGCGATCAAGCGCCAGGTGGAGAGCGGCGACATCACCGGCAAGGCCGGCTCCACGGTCGTGCTGTATGCGCCCGAAGGCATCGCAGCCAAGCGTGTGCTGGTGGTGGGACTGGGAACGCAGAAGACGTTCGACGGTGCACGCTTCCAGAAAATCGCCATGGAAGCGGCACGCGCGCTCGGCCGCCTGCCGATCAACGGCGCAGTGTCCTACCTGGCCGAAGTCGACGTACCGGGCCAAGATGCCGCCTGGCGCGTGCGTGTCGCGGCACTGGCCGCCGACTATGCCGCCTACCGCTACACCGCGACCTTCAAGCCGCGCGAGAAGAGCGCGCAGCCGGAACTCAGCGCCATCACCTTCGCTGCCAGCGACGATGCACAGGCAGGCCTGCAGCAGGCTGCGGCCATCGCCGAAGGCGTGCGCTTTGCGCGCGAGCTGGCCAACCTGCCGCCGAACGTCTGCAACCCGGCCTACATCGCCGCGCAGGCCGAGCAGTTCGCCGCCGCGCACGACAAGGTGAGCTGCACCGTGCTCGACCACGAGAAAATGGAAGAGCTGGGCTTTGGCTCGCTGCTCGCCGTGGCCCGCGGTTCGGCCAACAAGCCCAAGCTCGTCATCCTTGAATACAAGGCCGGCGCGGAAGGCGACAAGCCCTATGCGTTCGTCGGCAAGGGCATCACCTTCGACACCGGCGGCATCAGCCTCAAGCCCGGCCCGGGCATGGAAGAAATGAAGTTCGACATGGGCGGCGCAGCGGGCGTGCTCGGCGGCTTCGTGGCCACAGTGAAGCTGGGCCTGCCGGTGAACCTGGTGTGCGTCGTGCCCGCCGTGGAAAACATGCCCGACGGCGACAGCTATCGCCCGAGCGACGTGCTCACCAGCCTCTCCGGCCTCACCATCGAAGTGCTCAACACCGATGCGGAAGGCCGCCTGATCCTGTGCGATGCGCTGACCTACACCGCGCAGACGTTCCAGCCGAAGGTGATGATCGACGCCGCCACGCTCACTGGCGCCTGTGTGATCGCGCTGGGCAAGCACGCCAGCGGCCTGATGACCAAGCATGACGATCTCGCCGCCGAACTGATCGCCGCTGGCGAAACCACGCTGGACCGCGCATGGCGCCTGCCGCTGTGGGACGACTACCAGGTGCAGCTGGAATCGGGCTTCGCCGACGTCGCCAACATCGGCGGCAAGAATGCCGGCGCCATCACGGCGGGCTGCTTCCTGGCACGCTTTACCGAAGGCCAGCGCTGGGCGCATCTGGACATCGCCGGCACCGCGTGGGACGAAGGCCGCAAGGGGCTTGCCACGGGCCGCCCGGTGTCGCTGCTGGTGCAGTGGCTGATCGACCAGGCGAGCAAATAAGATCCAGCAGTGAGAAACGAGAGAAGGCCGCCGCGCCTTCTCTCACCTCTCGCTCCTCCTCACTCATTCCTCGCCCCTATGCCTCGCGCCGACTTCTACCTGATCGACAAGCCACGCTTCCGCGAACAGCCGTTGCTGCTGGTGTGCGAACTGGCGAAGCGCGCGTTCGCCGCACAACAGCCCACGCTGGTGCTCGCCCGCGACTTCGCCCAGGCCGAAGCCATCGACGAACTGCTGTGGGAATTCGATCCGGACGGCTTCATCACGCACCAGATGGCCGGCGACGACGATGACGAACACACCGCCGTGCTGATCGTGCCGCCTGGCATCGACACGTCGGATCGCCCCATGCTGATCAACCTGCGCGAAGACTGTGCGCCGGGCCGCTACGACCGCGTACTGGAAGTCGTCGCCGCCGATCCCGACGAACGCACCGGCTCGCGCACCCGCTGGGCCGAATACAAGCGCCGCGGTTTCGAGGTCAACAAGTTCGACATGTGAGCTTGGGGACGCAGGCTTGCTGAAAAGCGCTCGAATGGGGCGCGAAAAGCCTGCATGGCGACCACACCGTTGCGCTGCGGTCGCGCACAGGGTGCGCTCCTACAACAGGGCGTGTGTCCCCGCAGAGTGATGTTGCCGCATGCCGGCGAAGTCTCCGGCGTCTCGCAGCACCCTTCTTTCATGTAGGAGCGCACCCAGTGCGCGAAAGACCTGCAAAGCGATGACACCATTGCGCTGCGGTCGCGCACCGGGTGCGCTCCTACGACGAGCCGGTTACCACGTCGCCGCGTCCGTGCTTGCCATCAGCTGCTCGTTGATCGCATCCCGCAGCTGTTCGCCTGTCAGCGGTTTGCGCAGGAATCCGTCCATGCCTGCTTCGCGTGCACGCGCTTCCTCGTCGCCGCCGGAACGGGCGGTGATCGCCACGATCGGTATGCGCTGCCCCGGCTCCTCGCGCTGGCGGACAAGGCGGGCGATCTGGAAACCGTCGATGCCGGGAAGGTCCAGGTCGAGCAGGATCACATCGCATGGCGCCTGGGCGAGTTCGGCCAAGGCGGCCAATCCGTTGCCGACGTAGCGCACTTCATGGCCGGCGCGCTCCAGCAAGCCGCGAATCACGGCCGCCACGATCGCGTCGTCTTCCACCAGCAGCACGTGCAAGCGCTCCGCCAGCAGCACCTCGCCGCGCGTCGCCACCGCTTGCGCAGGCTCCTGCGCGACCGGCAACGGCAGGCTCACGTGGAAGGTGCTGCCGAACGCGACCTTCGATTCCAGTTCGATATGACCACCCATCATCGATACCAGCTCGCGACAGATGGCAAGTCCCAGGCCGCTGCCGGCGCGGCGCTGCGGACCGGTGACCTGCTCGAAGCGCTGGAACAAACGCGCCTGGCTCGCTTCGGGAATGCCCGGGCCCGTATCGATCACGCTGAAGCGAAGGCCGTCCTCGGTGCGGCTGACACGCAAGGTAACGCTGCCTCGCTCGGTGAACTTCAGCGCGTTGTTGGCCAGGTTGAGCAATACCTGTTTGATGCGCAGCGCGTCGCCGACCATGCGATGCGGCAGCTGGGCGGGCATGTCGACTTCGAAGCGCAAGCCTTTTGCGCGCGCCTGGCCCAGCTCGAGCTGCGCCACTTCCTCGACCAGCGTGCGCGGGTCGAAGGGCGCCGGCTCCAGCTCCAGCTTGCCCGCTTCGATGCGCGCGAGATCGAGCGCGTCATTGAGCAGTTTCAGAAGCATGCCGCCGGAACGCTGCATCGCCTCGGCGTATTCGCGCTGGGTGGCGCTCAGCGGCGTGCTCAGCAGGAGTTCCGCCATGCCCATGACACCCGTCATCGGCGTACGGATTTCATGACTCAGCGTGGCGAGAAATTGCGTCTTCGCGGCGCTCGCCTGTTCGGCGAGGCGGCTGCGCTGCTCGGCCAGCTGGATCTGGTGACGCTGCGCGAGGCGCCGACGCCATGCCTGCAATCCCAGCCACGCGAGCAGTACCGCCAGCAACAAGTAACCGCACCACGCCCACCACCGCAGCCACGGGGGCGCCTGCACGTGGATCTTCAACGGCTGCTGCAGATGAGCCCAGCTGCCGTCCGCACCCGCGGCCATCACATCGAGCGTGTAGTCACCCTGCCCCAGTCCGGCGAAATCACGCTCGCCGCGACTGGCCGTATCGACCCACGCCCCATCCAGGCCTTCGAGCCGAAAGCGATAGCGATTGGCGGCCGGATCGACATAGGAGAACACGCGCGCCTCCACGTTTAGCCCGCTGTCGCGCCAGCCCAGCGAGAATTCGCCCGATGACGGCACGATGATCTCCTGCTGCACGCCATCGCGCCGCACACTGACGCGGGTGACCGCCACTGGCGGCGCTTCGACCGGCGCATCGAGACGATCGGGATCGAATCCCATCACGCCGCCCAGCGTCGGCGCATAAATGTTGCCGTCGGCAAGACGGCCGAATCCGCGCAGGAATTCCATGTTGCTGAGGCCATCCTGCAGCCCCAGCTTGCGAAAACGTCCGCTGGCAGGATCGAAACGCCACAGGCCATCGCGCCCGAAAATCCAGACGCGTCGATGCTTGTCGACCGCGAGGTCAACCACGTTGATGGACGGCCAGCCGTGCGTCGCGTCGATCTTGCGATCCAGTGCGAGCCCGTCGTCGGTGTAGTGGTAAAGCTCCAGGCCGTCGGGCCGCGCCATCCACATGCCATCGTCGGTGAAATCGAAGGCGTCCACCGCCTGCTCGTTGTCGACGCCCGGCACCGGCTCGAAGTGCTCGAAGCGCTTGTCCAGGCGCAGCATGCCGCCGTCGCTCGCGTACCAGAACACGCCGCGCTTGAGGGTAATCTGGCTGCCCCAGCGCGCCTTTTCCTGTGCCGGCAGCACAGACACCGGCGTCACCGTGAGCGTGTCCTGGTCGACGCGGAAGATGCCTTCGCCAAACGTGCGCGCGTAGAGTTTTCCGTCCGGCCCCAGTTCGACTTCCAGCGGATGCTTCATACCCTGCGCGAGGCCGGCCACGGTATCGAGCTTGCCGTGGTCGTAGCGGAACAGCGTTCCCTGCGAGGTAATCCACAGGCGATCCTGCTGGTCCTGCGTCATGCCGACCACGTCGCCGCGCAAGCCGGAGATCACATGTTCGACCTTGCCCGTGGCAGGCCACAGGCGATCCACGCGCCCGCTGCGTTCACCTACCCACAGCGTGCCATCGCTGCCGCGCGCGACGGAATACGCCATCGAGTCGCGCAGGCTCTGCTCATCATCGGGCACATGCGTGAAGCGACTGACCGTGTTCCAGCCGGGCGCGAGGTAGCCCACGCCGCCATCGAACAGGGCAATCCACAAGCCACCCTCGTGGTCGGGCCGGATCTGCCATACCCAGCTTCCCGGCAGGTTGCCGTAGAGCACGGGCTGGTTGGTCACGGCCTGGATGGGGCCGCCCTTGCCGTTCTGCAGGAAGAGTCCGCGCTGCGTGCCGATCCACAGACGTCCCTCGCGATCGCGCACGCTGCTCAGCACATTCGTGTCGGGCAGTTCGTCGCGACCCACGGGTCGCGCCACGTCGTCGCTGCCCACGATGAACAGGCCATGCGAGGAAGCAATGCGCACCTCGTCACCATCGCCTTCGATACGCCATGCGTCGAGCTCAACGCCCTCGGTATCGGCATGGATAGGGCGGAACCCGCCGTTGTCGTCGCGTCGGAACACGCCGTTGTCACTGCCCACCCATAGCCGGCCCCGCGCATCGACGTAGAGCGCGCCGACCGTGCCCAGCGACGACGGCTCCACGCCGGTAACCAGCACGCGATCGAAGCCACGCCCATCGGCCCGCATGCGATCCAGGCCCATCGCCGTGCCGACCCACAAGGTGCCTTCGTCGTCCTGCGCGACGGACCACACCTTGTCGCTGCTGAGGCTCGCCGGATCGCCAGGATCGTGTCCCCAATGGCGAAACGTGCCGGTCTGCTGACTGTATCGGTTGAGACCGGCCTCCAGGCCCGCCGCCCACAATTGCCCGCCGCGATCGAACATCAGCGTGGCGATGCCATTGTTGGTCAGCGACTGCGGGTCACCGGCCACATGACGGAACACCTCGAAGCGCACGCCGTCGTAGCGTGCAATGCCGCCCTTGGTGCCGAACCACATGGTACCGTCGGGTGCCTGCACCACCGTGTAGACCGTGCTGCTGGGCAATCCTTCCGCCGTGCCATAGCGCCTGAACTGCGGCGTAGCCAGCGTGGTGCCTGCCGCTGTCGACGACGCAACCGCAGGCGCGGCCGCCGGCACATACGTGGACGAGCCTGCGGACAGGACGGCACTGAACAGCAAGGACGTCAGCATGATCTCCCCCGAGAGTCGTTCGATCATGCCAGAGCAACGGTGTCATAACGAGCGCGACGTCCGCTCCCAGGCGCCCGCGATGCCTGGTGAAGGCGCCGTCATGGAAACAATGCGTTCCGGGGCGCGCTGCTGGCGCGTCTGGGGCGGATCATCCAGACTTCGGCCCCATGTGCAAATCACGCCTGACACGACGTCTTCTGTTTGCCATTGCCTGCGCCGGCCTGCCATGGGCAGCCGCGCAAGCCGCAGCAGACACCTACCGCTACGACACCACGCACAGCCAGATCCTCTTCAGCATCGACCACAACGGGTTCTCGCGGCCTTTCGGCCGGCTGCATATCGCCAAGGGCTGGCTGCGTTTTGATCCACAGGACTGGAGCCAGTCTTCCACCGAGCTGGACATCGACCTCGCCAGCCTCGACATGGGCGAGGCGGAATGGAATGCGGCCGTACTCAAGCCCGCCTTCCTCGACGCGGAGAAAGCGCGCTACGCCCATTTCGTGAGCACCTCGGTGGAACGCAAGGACGATACGCACGGCGTACTGCATGGCGACCTTACCCTGCGGGGTGTGACGCGGCCGATGACGTTGCCCTTCACGTTCAACCGCAAGGGCACCACCATCTACGGCATGCACACCACGGTCGGCTTCTCGGCGACAGCCTCGCTCAATCGTGACGATTTCGGCATGGTGTCCAATGCAAATTCGGTTGGGCACGGCGTCAGCGTGTGGCTGGAGCTGGAAGCCATCCAGGAAGATCCGGGCAAGTCCAACAAGGAGTCTCCATGAGTCTGCGCAGCACTGACCGCCGATGGGGTTCGGTCGCCAAGTTTTTCCACTGGACCACCGCACTGCTGATCATCGGCAACGGCATCTTTGGCCTGCTGATGGATCTGGCCGATACGCCCATGCAGAAGATCGGCTGGCTCGCGCTGCACAAGTCGATTGGCCTCACCGTGCTCGCGCTGTTCCTGTTGCGCCTGCTTTGGCGCATGGGCGACCGGCGTCCGGCGGAAGATCCCGCGCCGCGCTGGCAGCAGCTGGCCGCGCACACCGTGCATGGCGTGCTGTACCTGCTCATCCTGGCGCTGCCGCTCAGCGGATGGTGGTTCAACTCCATCGCCGGCAAGCCGCTGCAGTTCTTCAAGATGTTCAACCTGCCCGCGCTGGTCGCCGCCAACCACGACCAACGGCATGTCGCGCATGGCGTGCACGAATACCTGTTCTGGTTCCTGGTGCTGGTGCTGGTGCTGCACGTGGCAGGCGCGCTCAAGCATCACCTGGTCGATCGTGACAACACCCTGCTGCGCATGCTGCCGTTCCGTCGCCTGCGCAACGACACCCCCACCCAAGGAGAACGCTGATGACCTCACTCAAGTTCGCTGCCACGTTGCTGTTGGCCCTTGCCATCCCGGGCGTCGCCGGTGCCACCGACTACGCGATGCAACCGGCCGGCAGCAAGCTGGGTTTCGCCAGCACCTTCCAGGGCCAGTCGTTCAACGGCAGCTTCGGCAAGTGGACCGCGGCCATCAGTTACGACGCCAGCAAGCTCGCCAC
>NZ_DASRZX010000092.1:0-4393 GCF_035685885.1 Dyella sp.
GCCGGCAACTGGCGCAATGCGTATGACCCCAAGACCGGCTTCATGCGTGCGCGCAAGACCGACGGCACGTTCCGCGAGCCGTTCGATCCGGATGCCGCCGGCTACGGCACCGACTACACCGAAGGCAACGCCTGGCAGTACTCCTGGTACGTGCCGCAGGACGTGGCCGCGCTGATCAAGGCCATGGGCGGTGACGCCGCATTTGTCTCCAGGCTCGACAGCGTCTTCGAGGCCAAGGTGGACCCGGCCCGTTTTGCCCACGTCGAGGACATCACCGGCCTGATCGGCTGGTATGCCCACGGCAACGAACCCAGCCACCACCTGGCCTACCTGTACGACTACGCCGGCGCGTCCTGGCAGACCCAGAAGCGCCTCAAGCAGATCATGGACAGCCAGTACGCGCCCCGCCCGGACGGTCTGGCCGGCAACGACGACCTGGGCCAGATGTCGGCCTGGTACATCTTCACGGCGCTGGGTTTCTACCCGGTGGCGCCGGCCAGCGACGAATACGCCATCGGCCGGCCGTTCGTCTCCCGCGCCACGCTGCACCTCGGCAACGGCAAGACCTTCACGGTCAGCGCCGCGCCGCTGGACGATGCCCATCCCTACGTCGGCTCGGTCACGCTCAACGGCAGGCCGCTGGACCGTGTGTTCCTGCGCCATGGCGAGATCGTGGCCGGTGGCGAGCTGCATTTCACCATGCAGGCCCAGCCGAATCGGGCATGGGGACAACAGCCTGACGCCAGGCCGTCGTCGATGAGCGCGGCGATTTCAGCGACGGGGACGTCCTACTAAAGACGTAGCGAAAAGCTTGCGGCGAAGGTAGTAATAGCCTGGGTGATTCTGCAAACATGCCCATCATGTTGCGCTCATCCTGGAAATTGGCGTCGACAATCCAGCCCGCTGTGAAGGACCGCGTGGCCCTTCGCTGGCGGTTGGGCGGGTTGCTGGCCGCCGTGCTGGTCATCGTGGCGTTGCCCTACGTGGTGACCCGCAGCGGCTCCAGCGAGGCCATCGAAGCCAACGAGCGCGTTACCCATTCGTCCGAGGTGAAGTCGCTCACCTACCGCATCGCCTATGTGACGCGGGACGGCGAGGCGGCCATCTACCGGCTGATCCACGGCGACTTCGATCCGCAGGTTCGCCTGCGCGCCGAACGCGCCGGCCACGAAGTCCCCGGCTTGCTGTCCCAGCTGCGCGAGATGACGCGCGACAGCCCGGACCAGCAGGCCCTGATCGGCTCGCTCAATTCGGTGGTCAACGGGCGGCTCGCGCTTACCGGGCAGGCCATCCTCCGGCACGAGCGCGGCGACCAGGAAGGCGCGGCGGAAGCGATGCGCGACTCGGGCACGCTGTTCAAGATGGACGACCTCATCGACGGCATCGTCCGCAACGAGAACAACACCTTGCTGGCGCGCCGCGACGAAGCGCGACGCGAATCGTTCAACAGCGGTCTGGCGCTGGCCATCACCGCCATTGCGCAGGTGCTGCTGCTTACCATCGTGGTGATCGTGTCCGAGCGGCAGATCAGCCGGCGACTGCGCGCCGAGGTGCGCGAAGGCCAGGCCGTGCAGCGCTCGCAACTCATCGTGCAGGCCGTGCGCGAGCCGATCGCTCTGCTCGATTCGAGCCTGGGCACGCTGCTGGTGAATGCGGCGTTCGGCGAGCTTTATGGTCTTCCACCGGATTTTCGCCAGCTGATGCCGCTGACCGAGATCGGCGACGGCGCCTGGACCGACAGTGCGCTGTTGCAACGCCTCAACGACGTGCTGCTGCTCGATCGCGAGCTGTGGGATTACGAACTGATCCAGCGCACTGTCGACGGCGTCGATCGCCATGTGGTGATCAACGCGCGGCGACTTGAACAGGACGGCGGCGGCGATCCCGTGCTGCTGCTGACGCTCAGCGACGTTACCGCGCGCGCGTTGGTCGAGCAGCAGGTGAAGGAGCTCAATCGTCAGCTCGAAGGCAAGATCGAACAGGTGTCCGACGTGAACCGCGAGCTGGAGGCCTTCAGCTATTCGGTGTCGCACGACCTGCGCGCGCCGCTGCGGCACATCAGCGGTTTCGCCGGCAAGCTGCAGCAACACCTGGGCGAGGCCGCGGACGAACGCTCGCGCCACTACATCGAGGTCATCAACGACGCGTCGCGCCGCATGGCGCTGCTGATCGAAGACCTGCTGGTGTTCTCGCGCCTGGGTCGCGGCGCGTTGCGCCTGCAGCCGGTGGACATGCAATCGCTGGCCGACGAGGCACGCGCGCTGGCCGAAACCGACGCGCACGGGCGCCACATCGTGTGGTCGATCGCGCCGCTGCCCATCGTCATCGGCGACGAAAACATGCTGCGTACCGTATGGCAGAACCTGCTCGGCAACGCGGTGAAGTACACCGGCAAGTGCGAAGTGGCGCGCATCGACGTGGACGTGCAGCGCAACCGCGACGGCAGCTACGAGTTCACCGTCAGCGACAACGGCGCAGGCTTCGACATGCAATACGCGGGCAAGCTGTTCGGCGTGTTCCAGCGCCTGCACCGCGCCTCGGAATTTCCCGGCAACGGCATCGGACTGGCCAACGTGCGCCGCATCGTCACGCGCCACGGGGGACGCGTGTGGGCTGACGCGCAACCGGGCCAGGGCGCCCGTTTCCACTTCACCCTGCCTTCGTCCGACCTGGCAGAGAGCTTTGCGCAGAGGCGGTTATGAACCATCGCGATATCCGTACCATCCTGCTCGTCGAGGACAGCCTCGCCGACGCCGAAATGGCCATGGACGCGCTTGCCGGCGCACATCTGGCCAATCCCGTGGTGCACGTCGAGGACGGCGTGGATTGCCTGGATTACCTTTACTGCCGTGGCGAGTGGGCCGGGCGCGATCCGGTCGAGCCTGCCGTGGTGCTGCTGGACATCAAGATGCCGCGCATGAGCGGTTTGGAAGTGCTCACGCAACTGCGCGCGGATGATCGCTTCCGCCGCATGCCGGTGGTGATCCTTTCTTCCTCGAGGGAAGAGAGCGACCTGGCGCGCAGCTGGGACATCGGCGCCAACGCGTACGTGATCAAGCCGGTGGACGTCGACCAGTTCTTCGACGCGGTGCGCACGCTGGGACAGTTCTGGGCCGTGCTCAACCAGGCGCCGGAATAGCAGGTGGATCGACCGGGCGGGATGCCCACGACGGAGTGGCACATGGCGGACAGGCAACACTGGGCGCTGCCCAGAATCCGGATACTGCAGATCGAGGACAGCCAGCTCGACGCCGAACTGGTGTTGTCCGAACTGGACGCCGACACGATCGAATACGACGTGCGCCTGGTCGACGAGGAGCGCGCCTATCTGTCCGTCCTCGATGAATTCCGCCCGCACATCGTGCTTTCCGACCTCAGCATGCCGGGCTTTTCCGGGCAGCGCGCACTGGAGCTGTTGCGCGAGCGCGACCAGGATCTTCCCTTCATCTTCGTCTCCGCCACGCTGGGCGAGGACGCAGCGATCGAAGCGCTGCGCAATGGCGCCACCGACTACATTCTCAAGCAGAACCCGGCACGCCTCGCCTCGGCGGTACGGCGCGCCCTGCGCGAGGCCGAGGCACAGCGCGCGCGGCGCCGCGCGGAAACCGAGCTGATCCGCGCCCAGCGTTTCGAAAGCCTGGCCATGCTGGCGGGCGGACTGAGCCACGACTTGCGCAACCTGCTGCAGCCACTGCTGCTGGCTGGCGAAAGCCTGCAGGACTACCAGCACGATCCGCGTCTCGCACGCCTGGGTCGACTCGTGCGCGACTGCGGCAAGCGCGGCCTGGACATGGTGCAGTCGATGCTCTCGTTCGCGCGCGGCGCGCGTCGTGCCGAGCAGGTGCGCGCGGGCGCGTTGCTGGACGCGCTGGGCTTGCTGCTGCAAGGCAGCGTGCCGCGCGATGTGACGCTGGAAATGAGCGTGGGCGATCCCGAGCTAACGTTCGACGGCAACCACACCGAATTGCAGCAATGCCTGCTCAATCTCAGCCTCAACGCCATCCAGGCGATGCCATCGGGCGGTTACCTGCGCATCGATACGTCGCTGGCGGCGTTGCCCGAGACATTTTTCCTGTCAGGCGAGGACGCCCGAGAAGGCAACTTCCTTTGCCTGACCGTGTCCGACACCGGCACCGGCATGGACGAGGACGCCCTGCAGCACATGTTCGAGCCGTTCTACACCACCAAGGAGAGCGGCACCGGCCTGGGCCTGGTGTCGTGCAAGCGCATCGTCTCGGCGCATGGCGGCGTGATGCGCGTGCGCAGCCAGCCGGGGCAGGGCACGCAGTTCCAGCTCTACATCCCGTTGGTGGACACCAGGCCCGAGCTGGTGCTGGAGGAAGAAGTCGACCTGCAGGGCGAGGCCGAGCGTCTGCTGGTGGTGGTGGAAGAG
>NZ_DASRZX010000093.1:0-17514 GCF_035685885.1 Dyella sp.
CGACCGGAAACGCCAGCTCGTTGACCGAGGCCACGCCGTATTCGGGATAGACGAACAGCCACTTCCAGTCGAGCGACACGACCTGCACCGTCACCGGCTTGGCGTCCGACTCCAGCGGCTTGTACGGATCGAGCGCGTGCGAGCTGGTCCAGGTGATGGCCGCCAGGATCACGATGATGATCGCGGGAATGGTCCACACCACCACTTCGATCCTGGTCGAATGCGACCAGTCCGGCGCGTAGGTGGCCTTCTTGTTGCCGGAGCGGTAGCGCCACGGGAACCACAGCGTCATCGCGATGACCGGAATCGCCACGATGGCCATCAGGCCCAGCGCGATCAGGATGAGGGACTTCTCATGGGCACCGACATCCCCCTTCGGGGTGAGGACTTCCATGTTGCAGCCGCTGAGCAGCACGGCGACGCCAACGCTTGCATGGCGCAAGCGCAAAAGGAGGGGATGCATGTTCACGAACAACCTGGGGGTACAGCGTGGGGATGCGGCATCCTAGCGGCATGCCGCGCGGGTTTGAATGCCTCCGAGACACAATGTCGCAGCTGAAAATTCTTGCGCAGCCGACTGCGGCGACTTGACACGAGAATGCAAGAGTCAGCACCCGCCTTGCGGGCAGGAAAACGGCACGAAAAGGCACAAATCGCTGCTGCAGGACGCCTGCTACCATGCGTCGATGGAAACCACCGCACCCTCGAAACTGGCGGCCCTGCGCCAGGCGATGCAACAGCACGGCGTCGCCGCCTGCCTGATTCCCAGCGCCGACCCACACCTTTCGGAGTATCTGCCGGCCCATTGGGAAGCCCGGGCCTGGTTGTCGGGCTTTACGGGGTCGGCCGGCACGCTGATGGTGACGCCGGATCACGCCGGGCTGTGGACCGACTCGCGCTACTTCGCCCAGGCCGCGCAGCAGCTGGCGGGCACCGGCATCGAACTGATGAAGCAGCGCGTAGCGCACGCGCCCGAGCACGTGGAGTGGCTGCTGCAACGTCTGCACACCGGCCAGACGCTGGCCATTGCGGGCGACAGCGTATCGCTGGCCACGACGCGCAACCTCGCACACCGGCTGGAGGCCAACGGCGCCCGCCTGCGTACCGACCTGGACCTGCCGGGACAGATCTGGCCCGATCGTCCCGCCCTGCCCGCCTCGCCGGTGACCGAACACCCGCTGCGCTATGCCACGCAACCACGCAGCGAAAAGTTCACGCGCCTGCGCACAGCCATACGCAAACTCGGCGCCACGCATCATCTGGTGTCGAGCCTGGATGACATCGCCTGGCTGACCAACCTGCGAGGCAGCGATGTCGAGTGCAACCCGGTCTTCCTCGCGCACCTTTTGGTGCAGGCGGAAGGCCACGCCACGCTGTTCGTTGGTCGCGGCAAGCTCACTGATGTCCTGGTGCAGGCGCTTGCGGCCGATGGCGTGCACATCGCCGACTACGCCACGATCACCGATGCGCTGTCCGAACTGCGCGCAAGTGATCGCCTGCTGCTGGACAGCGGCCGTGTCGTCGTCGCGGTGGCCACGGCCATTCCCGCCAACGTGCCGCTGATCGAGGCCGCCAACCCGTCCACCCTGTTCAAGGCACGCAAGACGGCCGCCGAGCTGGAACATATCCGGGACGCCATGCGTCGCGATGGCGCCGCGCTGGCTCGCGCATTCCGCCGTCTGGAGGAACGCGTGACGGCCGGCATGCATCAGACCGAGCTGGATGTGGATACCCTCCTGCGCGGGGAGCGCGCAGCACAACCCGATTTCGTGGGCGAGAGCTTTGACACCATTGCCGGCTACCAGGCCAACGGCGCGCTGCCGCACTACCGCGCCACGCCCGAATCGCACAGCACGCTGAAACCACAGGGCCTGCTGCTGGTCGACTCCGGTGGCCAGTATCTGGGCGGCACCACCGACATCACCCGCGTACTGGCGCTGGGCGAAACCACGGCCGAGCAGCGCCGCGACAGCACCTTGGTGATGAAAGGCATGATCGCGCTCAGCCGCGCCCGCTTCCCCAGGGGCGCCAGCGGCCCGCAGCTGGACGCCCTCGCCCGCGCCCCGTTGTGGGCCAGCGGCATGGACTACGGCCACGGCACCGGTCACGGCGTGGGGTACTTCCTCAATGTGCACGAGGGCCCGCACGGCATCCGTCCGCCGGCCTCGGGCGCCACGCTGGTCCCGCTGGAGCCGGGCATGATCACCTCGATCGAGCCGGGCCTGTACAAGCCGAACCGCCATGGCATTCGCCACGAGAACCTGGCGGTGGTGGTCGAGGCCGACAAGACCGAGTTCGGCGAGTTCTACGCCTTCGAGACCCTCACCCTGTGCCCGTTCGACCGTCGCGCGCTGGAGCCGGGCCTGCTGAATCCCGAGGAACGCGCCTGGCTGGACGACTATCACGCCACCGTACGCGCCGCCCTGTCACCCTTGCTGGAGGATGCGGACCTGGCGTGGCTGGAGCGGCATTGCGCGCCGCTGGCGTAAGCCCACACGTATTGACTGTAGGAGCGCACCCAGTGCGCGATAACCTGACGGAGCGATATCCCTCCACTCGGCGGTCGCGCACTGGGTGCGCTCCTACAGATGGAACCGAGCCCGCCCCAACCCTTGACCTCCCCGCCCGCGCAACCCATCCTCCCGCGCCTGACCTGAGCCGAAACCTCCCGCATGAGCAGTCGTTACAACGCCGCCGACATCGAAGTCCTCTCTGGCCTTGATCCGGTCAAGCGCCGCCCCGGCATGTACACCGATACCTCGCGCCCGAATCACCTGGCGCAGGAAGTGATCGACAACTCGGTGGACGAGGCCATCTCCGGCCACGCCAAGTCGCTGGAAGTGATCGTGCACACCGACGGCTCGGTGGAAGTCACCGACGACGGTCGCGGCATGCCGGTGGACATCCACCCGGAAGAAGGCGTGCCGGGCGTCGAACTGATCCTCACGCGCCTGCATGCGGGCGGCAAGTTCTCGGGCAATAACTACAACTTCTCCGGCGGCCTGCACGGCGTGGGCGTGTCGGTGGTCAATGCGTTGTCCAGCCGCGTGGAAGTCACCATCCGCCGCGACGGCAACGAATACCGCATGGCCTTCGCGCACGGCGACCGCGCCAGCGAGTTGGAGATCATCGGCACGGTGCCCAAGAAGAAAACCGGCACCACGGTTCGCTTCTGGTCCGATCCCAAATATTTCGACTCGCCGAAGATCTCGCTCGGCAAGCTGCGCCACTTGCTGCGCGCCAAGGCAGTGCTGTGCGCAGGCCTCAGCGTGAAGCTGCTCGACGAAGCCACCGGTGACGTCAACGAGTGGTATTACGAGGACGGCCTGCGCGACTACCTGCGCGACGAGCTGTCCGGCGCCGAGGCGATCCCGACCGAGCTGTTCGTGCACCATGTGCAGCGCGAGGCTGATGGCCTTGACGTGGCGCTGGCCTGGGTGCCCGAAGGCGAGCTGGTGCAGGAAAGCTACGTCAACCTGATTCCTACTGCGCAGGGCGGCACCCACGTGAACGGCCTGAGATCGGGCCTCACCAATGCCATCCGCGAGTTCTGCGACATCCGCAACCTGCTGCCGCGCGGCGTGAAGCTGGCGCCGGAAGATGTGTGGGAGCGCCTTGCCTTCGTGTTGTCGGCCAAGCTGCAGGATCCGCAGTTCGCCGGCCAGACCAAGGAACGCCTGTCTTCACGCAACGCCGCCGGCATGGTCGAAAACGTCATCCACGATGCCTTCAGCCTGTGGCTCAACCAGCACGTGGATCTCGGCGAGCGCATCGCCCAGCTCGCCATCGAGCGCGCCAGCGCGCGCCTGAAGGCGGCCAAGCAGGTCGTGCGCAAGAAGATCACGCAAGGGCCCGCGCTGCCCGGCAAGCTGGCCGACTGCACCGCCACCGACCTCACCCGCACCGAGCTGTTCCTGGTAGAAGGTGACTCCGCCGGCGGCAGCGCCAAGCAGGCGCGCGACAAGGAATTCCAGGCGATCCTTCCGCTGCGCGGCAAGATCCTCAACACCTGGGAAGTGGAATCGGGTTCGGTGCTCGCGTCCGAAGAAGTGCACAACCTGGCCGTGGCGATCGGCTGCGATCCGGGCAAGGACGACCTCAGCGGTCTGCGCTACGGCAAGGTGGTCATCTTGGCCGACGCGGATTCCGACGGCCTGCACATCGCCACCCTGCTCAGCGCGCTGTTCCTCAAGCACTTCCCTGCACTGGTGCGCGAAGGCCATGTGTTCGTGGCGATGCCGCCGCTGTTCCGCGTGGACGTGGGCAAGCAGGTGTTCTATTGCCTGGACGAGAACGAAAAGAACGCGATGCTCGAGCGCATCCAGCGCGAAAAGATGAAGGGCGCGGTCAGCACTACCCGCTTCAAGGGCCTGGGCGAAATGAACCCGGGGCAGCTGCGCGAGTCGACCATCCACCCCGACACGCGCCGTCTGGTCCAGCTCACCGTCGACCATGACGACGGCACCACCAAGCTGATGGATATGCTGCTGGCCAAGAAGCGCGCTAGCGACCGCAAGGCCTGGCTGGAAGAAAAGGGCGACCTGGCGACGCTCGAGGTCTGAGCCTCGCCTTTGTTCCCTCTCCCCTTGTGGGAGAGGGCTAGGGTGAGGCGCCAATCTTGCGATAAGGCGGGTTCGAACCAGTATCTTTTCGACTCCGCCGCAAGCACCCACCCTCACCTCAATCCCCTCCCCAACGGGGAGAGGAAGAAAAGACTGCACTGACACACGTCAACGCCCCACTCACACCCGGGCGCTAGACTGCTTGAATGCATACCGCCTGGACCCGCCAAGCCGTCCAAGTTCTCGAGTCCGAAGCGAACCGCTCGGCCGATACGCATCTGATCCGACTGGATCTCCCCGCCTTCCCCGGCATCCCGCTGTACCTCAAGGACGAATCCGTCCACCCCACTGGCAGCCTCAAGCATCGCCTCGCCCGCTCGCTGTTCCTGTATGCCATCTGCAACGGCTGGTTGCGGGCGGGCCAACCCGTGGTGGAGGCCTCCAGCGGCAGCACTGCCATATCTGAAGCGTATTTCGCCCGCCTGCTGGGCCTGCCCTTCTTTGCGGTGATGCCGCGCAGCACCTCGCTCGACAAGGTCGCGCAAATCGAGTTCTTCGGTGGCCACTGCCACTTCATCGACGACACCGATGTCTACAGCGCCGCGCAACGCCTCGCTGCGGAGTTGGGCGGCCATTACATGGACCAGTTCACCTATGCCGAGCGCGCCACCGACTGGCGCGGCAACAACAACATTGCCGAGTCCATCTTCCGCCAGATGCAGCGCGAACCCGATCCAGATCCCCGCTGGATCGTGGTGCCCGCAGGCACGGGCGGCACCTCGGCCACCATCGGCCGCTATGTCCGCTATCGCTCTGCGCAGCATGCTCCGGTACGGCTCGCCGTCGTCGACCCCGAGCACTCGGTGTTCTACGACTACTACGCGTGCCGCGATATCGGCCTGCAGTTGAACCGCGGCTCGCGCATTGAAGGCATCGGCCGTCCGCGCGTAGAACCCTCGTTCCTGCCCAGTGTCATCGACCGCATGCTGCGTGTACCCGACGCCGCTTCGATCGCCGCGCTGCGCCTGCTGGAGCGGCTGCTTGGGCGCCGCTGCGGCGGCTCTACCGGCACCAATCTGGTCGGCGCGCTGCAACTCATGGCCGAACTGCAGGTCAGCGGCGAGCAAGGACCGGTGGTCACCCTGATCTGCGATGGTGGCGACCGTTACCGATGTTCGTATTACAACGACGAATGGATCGCCGCCGAGTGCCTGGACGTGGCCGGCCAGCTTGCCCGACTCGAGGCCATCGTCCGTGATGGCCGCTGGATCGACTGACCATTCCCCACGCATCGCGGTAGCGCTATCGTGATGCCTTTCATCCATCGGACGGCCCCATGTCCCTGCTGCCACCCATCGACCTGAAGCGCTGGATCGACGAACACCGCCACCTGCTCAAGCCACCGGTGGGCAACAAGTGCATCGTCGATGGTGATTTCATCATCATGGTCGTGGGCGGCCCGAACGCACGCACGGACTATCACTACGACGAAGGTCCGGAGTTCTTCTATCAGCTCGAAGGCGAGATGGTGCTGAAGGTGCAGGACGAAGGCGTGGCGCGTCACATTCCCATCCGTGCCGGCGAGGTTTTCTACCTGCCTCCCTGCGTGCCCCATTCGCCGCAGCGCATGCCCGAGTCGATCGGGCTGGTGATCGAGCGCCGCCGCCTTGCCGGCGAGAAGGACGGTTTGCTGTGGTTCTGCGAGCGCTGCAACCATAAGTTGTACGAGGAATATTTCACCCTCGACAGCATCGAACATGATTTTCCGCCAGTGTTCGAACGCTTCTATCGCTCGATCGATGCGCGCACCTGCGAGCAATGCGGACACCTCAACCCGGCGCCCGCGAAGTACGCCTGATTTTGGCGCGACCTGTGATGTTCTGTGGGAGCGCACCCTGTGCGCGACCGGTGACGCTGCTGCCTGCAATGCCGACTCGGTCTTGATCGGTCCCGTGCCCGTTGACTGCATGCACAGTGAAGCAGGCCGCTCTGCGCCAGTCGCACACAGGGTGAGCTCCCACAAAAGCGATGTCTTGGCGTTGAAAACTCAGAGACGAGATTGATCGCGCACTGGGTGCGCTCCTACGCGAGACAGCGAGTGCGTCGTCAGCGCCGCAGCCACTTCCACGCCATGCGGCGCAGCGATTCGTCGCTTTGCGTGTCTTCGGCAATCTCGCGGATAGAACGCCAGGCGAGCGCATGCGATTCGTCGCTCACCCGGAAGTCCTCATTGGCACCTGCGCGTACGACGTAGCGCACGTCGTAGTGCCAATGTTCCGGTTCGATGCCACGCGCCGGAATGCGGTGGCGATCAAGGTCGAAAGGCTCTGGATCGACGCTCAGTCCGTCGAGTCCCGACTCTTCTTCCGCTTCCCGCAACGCTACGCGGGCCAGGTCGGTATCTCCGTCGGCATGTCCGCCCAGTTGCAGCCAACGCTCCAGCTTGCGGTGGTGCGTCAGCAGCACGCGCCATCCATCCGCACTAACCAGCCACGCCGAGCCGGTGAAATGCGCCTCCAGCGACTCCCTGCGGAAACGGTGCTCGCCTCCCGCGAGTAGCTCGACGAAATGCGGGGTGTCTTTTTCGTGGGGCCATTGCCGGCCGTACTGCTGGAACTGCTCGAACAAGCTCTGCATGAACGCTCTCGACTGCGGGTGAAACGCCGCCCGCTCACCGGCGGCGGAGCGGCATTATTCCAGAGGCTCCCCGGCTGCGCATCGACCAAAAGGCCCCCGCGAGAGGGCGGATCAGCCGACCGCAGTGCAACTTGTACGCCCGCACCCCGCTGGGCTATGGTTCCCCGTCGTTGCCGGGGTAGCGACGAGACGACCGTGACGTCTGGCACGGTTATAAGCGGTAAGAACGACCACAAGGCGGTAGGGGAGAAACATGCTGAAAAACCTGTTCGCGACGCATCCGATTCAGGCGTCGCCACACGTCGACGCGGGTGAGTTGCCGCACGACACCCTGCAAGGTGAAGCGAGCCTCAAGCGCGTGCTCACCGCACGCCACCTGATCATGCTCGGCATCGGTGCCGTCATCGGCGCAGGTATTTTCGTCATCACCGGCCAGGCCGCCGCGGAACACGCCGGCCCCGCCCTGATCATCAGCTTCATCGTCGCCGGCATTGCCTGCGCCTTCGCGGGCCTGTGCTATGCAGAGTTCGCCGCGATGATTCCGGTTTCCGGCAGTGCCTACGCTTATTCCTATGCCACGCTTGGCGAGATCGTTGCCTGGTTCATCGGCTGGAATCTCGTCCTCGAATATCTCTTCGCCGTCGCTACGGTGGCGGCCGGCTGGTCGGGCTATTTCAACGAGTGCCTCTCGATCCTCAGTCACTGGACGGGCCTGTCGTTGTCGCTGCCCGAGAGCCTGGCTTCGGCGCCGCTCGCGTTCATGGACGGCGGCCAGATCGAGCATCTGAAAGCCGGCCAGCACGTCATTGCCAGGTTCTCCGAGCACTTCTACCTGATCAGCACCAACACCATCATCAACCTGCCGGCCATCCTGATCGTGACCGCGCTGACGATGCTGTGCTATCGCGGCATCACGCAATCGACCTTTGTCAATTCGATCATCGTGGCGATCAAGGTGATCGTGATCCTGCTGTTCCTGGTGTTCGCCTTCCGCTTCATCGATCCTTCCAACTGGCATCCGTTCATTCCGCCGGAAGAAGGCCCCGGCCGCTTCGGCACCAGCGGCATCTTCCGCGCCGCCGTGCTGGTGTTCTTCTCCTATGTGGGCTTCGACGCGGTGTCGACGGCAGCAGGCGAAGCGAAGAACCCGCAGCGCGACATGCCCATCGGCATCCTCGGCTCGCTGGCGATCTGCACCGTGCTGTACATCGCCATGGCGCTTACCCTCACGGGTATCGCCCCCTACAGGATGCTGGGCACACCCGAACCGGTGGCCACGGCACTGAGCATCCATCCCGAACTCAACTGGCTGAAGGCGATCGTCTCGTTCGGCGCGCTGGCCGGCCTGAGCTCGGTGATCCTGGTGATGCTGCTGGGCACGTCCCGCATCTTCTTCAGCATGGCAAAGGACGGCCTGCTCGCGCCGACCATTTCACGCGTGCATGCCAAGCACCGTACGCCGCACATTGCCACCATCATTGCCGGCGTTTCTGCGTTGGTGCTCGCCGGCCTGTTCCCGGTAAGCATCCTCGGTGAGCTGGTGTCGATGGGCACCCTGCTGGCCTTCACCACCGTGTGCATCGGCGTGCTGATCCTGCGCTACACCCGCCCGGAACTGCCGCGTACCTTCCGCGTGCCAGGCATCTGGGTGGTGAGTATCCTGGGCTCGGTGATCTGTCTTTACCTGTTCTGGCAATCGTTCCGCGCCAACTGGCCGCTGATGGTGGGCTGGACCACCTTCGGCATGCTGATCTATGCCTTCTATGGGTATTCCCATAGCAAGCTCCGCAAGCAAAACTCCTGATCCGACACGAAGGGCCGGCCCAATGCCGGCCCTCTCGTTATGACCGAGGGCGAATCTCCGCCCGCAGCTGCACCAGGTTGACGCATGCTCAAACAGTTACTCGCCCGCAAGACCGACTTTTCCGACGCCGACGACGCCTCCCACGGCCCTACCCTGCGCCGCACGCTCGGCCCATGGGGCATCACGGCCCTGGGCATCGGCGCCGTGATCGGCACCGGTATCTTCGTGGTCACTGGCCAGGCCGCTGCCGAGCACGCCGGACCCGCGGTACTGATTTCCTTCATCCTTGCGGCGATCTGCAGCGGCTTTACCGCGCTGTGCTATGCCGAGTTCGCCACGCTGATCCCGATCTCCGGCAGCTCCTATTCGTATGCCTACGCCACGCTGGGTGAACTGGTGGCCTGGTTCATCGGCTGGAACATGGTGCTGGAGTACGGCATTTCCGCTTCTGCCGTGGCGGCCAGCTGGACCGGCTATTTCACCAGCCTGCTCGACCAGCTCGGCATCCATCTGCCGACAGCCCTGACCGAAGCCCCGCTCGCATTCACCGATGGTCATCTGGTGGCCACCGGCCATCTGATGAACCTGCCCGCCGTGGCGATCGTGCTCGCGCTCACCTGGCTCTGCTATGTCGGCATCCGCGAGTCGTCGGGTCTGAACGTCCTCATGGTGGCGCTGAAGGTCGGCTTGATCATCATCGTGGTGGCAGCCGGCTATCGCTACGTCGATCCGTCCAACTGGCATCCGTTCATTCCGGAGAACCAGGGCCCTGGCAAATACGGCTGGTCCGGCATCATGCGCGGCGCGGCCATGGTGTTCTTCGCCTATATCGGCTTCGAGGCGACCTCGACGGCGGCACAGGAGTGCAAGAACCCGCAGCGCGATCTTCCGTTCGGCACGCTGGTTTCACTGGTCATCTGCACCGTCCTCTATCTCGCGATGGCCGCAGTGTTGACCGGCCTGGCGTCATACACCGACCTGGGTACCAGCGAGCCGGTGGTTACCGCGATCAAGGGCCATCCGGAGCTCGGCTGGCTGCGCACGGTGGTCGAGATCGGCGCACTGATCGGCCTGTCCTCGGTAATCCTGGTGATGATCATCGCTCAGCCGCGCATCTTCATGATCATGGCGCGCGATGGCCTGCTGCCGAAGGTGTTCAACCGCATCCATCCCAAGCACCGCACGCCGCATATCAACACGGTGATCACCGGCGTGGGCATTGCGATCCTCGCTGCGGTGTTCCCGCTCGACCTGCTGGCCGATCTCACCTCGATGGGCACGCTGATTGCGTTCGTCGCGGTATGCGCAGGCGTGTTGATCCTGCGCTACACCTCGCCGGAACTGCATCGCGGCTTCCGCGTGCCGTGGGCCTGGGTGATCTGTCCGGCCGGCGTGATCAGCTGCCTGACCCTGCTGGCCTTCATGAGCTGGTTCAACTGGCTTTTGATGATCGTCTGGACCGTGCTGGGGCTGGCGATCTACTTTGGCTACGGCATCCGCCACAGCCGCCTACATCGCCGACCCGCGGGTCAAAGCAGCTGATCTTCGACGATCTGACGCGAAATTCGGCCAAATCGCCGGGTAACCCTTGCTTTACCCGGCGTAACGAATGAAAGCTTCCTGCGACACATTCGTGAGAGCCAGTCTTGAATGTATAGATAAGTTATTGTTTTTTTTAGTTTTAACGAGACTTTTTCGATAAAAATTTGGCGCCGGCCGGCCCCAAAACCGCCCTCCAGGAGTATCATCTGTGCTCCGTGGGTATATCACTTGGCAGTGGGCCCCGGATTGCCGCCCGGCGCGTCAGGCGGGTCAGCTCCTCGGCCTGACGCGTCTGGGCAGCATCTTCTACTCATCGAGTTCTTCGGTTTGAGTTCTTCTCTTTCGTATAAAGATCGCGCGAAGACAAAGTCTGCGCGATGTCATCGCACGTGTCGTGCATCGACGTAGCGCCGCGCGCGCATCAATCGCTGCGTGCAAACGTGCTCCCCAAAAAAAGAAGGCCGGCATATTGCCGGCCTTCCCGTGTGTGAATCAGCGAGAGGTTCAGGCTTTCTTCGGTGCGTGGGACACGCACCAGCCCTTCGCACTCACAGCCTTGCCCGGGAACAGCTGACATGGGCCATAACCGGTCGGGCCGCCGGCGTAGAACTGACAGTTGGCGCAGGTGTCGCCCGCCTTGTGCTTCGCATCGGTCGTCTTGCTGGCATCCTCGACGTAGCCGAGCGCCTTGCCCGTCGGATCCGATTCGGCCAGGTGCGGGAGATCCGCGGCTCGTGCGAGGCGCGGCAGGCTGCCGATCATGGCCGCGGCTGCAGCGGTCCCGGCTGCGGCCTTGAGAAAGCGACGACGCGATTCGATATCTTTTTCAAGCGACATTGGTCCAACCTCCGTCTTTGGAAACTTCCGTCACGCCCGCGACGGATACCTGCCGGATGCTACTCGCCCTCTCGATAAGTCGTGAGAACGAATCGCATTTTCGGCACTGGCGCAAGGGTGGCGTGATATAGTTCGACTCCGTTTGGACGTCCATTCCCATGACCCAGAGCCTTCCTTCCACGATTTCGCCCGAGCTGTTCGCACAGCGTGCGGATGCGGTTGCCGATGCTGCGCGGGAACTTGCCGCCGCCGGCTGGACGCCCGCCACGAGCAGCAACTTCTCCATGCGACTGGATGAACAGCACGCGGCCATCACCATTTCCGGCCGCGACAAGGGCAAGCTCGGTCGCGACGACATCATGGTGATCGACATGCAGGGCAACGCGGTCGGCACGGAGGCGCGGCCGAGCGCCGAAACCGATCTGCACACGCAGATCTATCGGCGCTTTCCCGGCATGAACGTGGTGCTGCATACGCACTCCCGCACGCAAAGTGTCGCCTCGCGATTGTTTGCCCGCGACGGCGTCATCAAGCTCGAAGGCTGGGAGCTCCAGAAAGCCATCGCCGGGCAGACCACCCATGACAGCGAACTGGCGATTCCGGTGTTTCCCAACACGCAGCACATGCCCGAACTCGTCGCACAAGTCGATGCATGGCTCGACGAGGGCAAGCCGCTGCATGCCTATCTCATCAACGGTCACGGCATCTACACCTGGGGCCGCGACATGGCCGAGACGCGGCGCCATCTGGAGGCGCTGGAATTCCTGCTCAACTGCGAACTCGACCTGAGGAGACTTTCCGCATGAGCCGCCTGCGCATTTTCCAGGACCAGCATCCCGGCACGCCGCTGAGCGTGCATACCGACCACGCCGACGTGGTGAACGAACTGGCGAAGGTCGGCGTGCGCTTCGAGCGCTGGGAGGCGAACCAGCCCATCGCACCGGGTGCCAGCCAGGACGAAGTGATCGCCGCCTATCGCGCGGACATCGATCGCCTGATGTCCGAAGAGGGTTACCAGGCCGTGGACGTGATCAGCCTCAAGCCTGATCACCCGGACCGCGCCACGCTGCGCCAGAAGTTCCTCAGCGAACACACGCACAGCGAGGACGAGGTGCGATTTTTCGTTGCCGGCGCCGGCCAGTTCACCCTGCATCTCGACGACAAGGTCTACGACATCCTGTGCGAGCAGGGCGATCTTATTGGCGTGCCTGACGGTACCCGCCACTGGTTCGACATGAGCGAGTCGCCGTACTTCGTGGCTATCCGCCTGTTCACCAACAAGGATGGCTGGGTTGCCCAGTTCACCGGCGAGGACATCGCCCAGCGCTTCCCGCGCATGACGCCCCACGGCTCGGCCAAGGCCGCCTGAACTGCGAGCCCCCCGTAGGAGCGCACCCAGTGCGCGATGGCGCGATCTTCGGCAAAGCCGATCGCGCACCAGGTGCGCTCCTGCAGTGAGGCCGACGCCAGGCCTCGCCCGGCGCCCCGGCCGCGGGTAAGCTTGTCGTTCCCGCACCCTGGCTCTCCCGCATGACCGTCATCCGCGCCATCGTCACCGACATCGAGGGCACCACCAGCTCGATCAGCTTCGTGAAGGACGTGCTGTTTCCGTACGCTCGGGAGCGATTGCCCGCCTTCGTGGAAACCCACGGCGACACGCCCGAAGTGCAGCACTGGCTGCACGAGGCGGCCAAGGAAGCCGGCATCGTGGAAGCGCCGCGACAGGATGTCATCGAGATGCTGCTGCGCTGGATCGACGAGGACCGCAAGTCAACGGCGCTGAAGGCACTGCAGGGCATGATCTGGAAGGAAGGCTACGAAGCCGGCGATTACCGCGCGCACATGTATTCGGAAGTTTCCGCGCGCCTGCATGCCTGGCGCGCCGACGGCCTGCACCTGTACGTGTATTCCTCCGGCTCCGTGCCCGCGCAGAAGCTGTTCTTCCGCTACAGCGAGGCCGGTGACCTGACTCCGATGTTTTCCGGCTACTTCGATACGGAGACCGGCCCCAAGCGGGAACAGGCATCGTACGAAAAGATCGCCGCGGCCATCGATGAACAGCCGGGCCACATCCTGTTCCTTTCCGACATCGTGGAAGAACTGGACGCGGCGAAGGCGGCCGGCTTGCGCACGGGCTGGCTGCTGCGCGAGTCGCAGACCCTGCCAGATGCCCCACGCCATCCAGCCTACCGCGATTTCGACGCCATCGTCCTCTGACCCGCGCAGGTTGCTGACATGCGTATCGCCCTGACTGCCCTGCTCGCCTTCGCAGCCGGCGTACTGCTGATGCTCGGGATGGCGCACCATGCGCCGCCCGTGGCAGCACCCGTCCAAGCGGCGGCCCCGGCCAAATCGGCCACGATCGCTGCGCGCGCGGAAACCGATAACGGCAGCGACGAGGACGCCGCATCGGATCACTGGCCCCCACAGGCGTCGTCGCCTGAGCAGGTGATGTACGCGCAGCGCGACATGGTGCGCAAGGCGCTGGCGAAGCTCGGGCCCCGCGTTGCCGGCCAGCCCAATCTCTACGTACTCGCGTTTGGCGGGGACGGCGGCGAAGACGTGTTCCGCAATGAAGCGGAGTACGCGGGCAAGGTGTTTCCACAGCGCTTCGGCAACACCACCCACGCCATGGTGCTGGAGAACAACCCGGAGACGCTGGATCAGCACCCGCTGGCCAGCTGGAGCAACCTGGAAGCGGCGCTGGACGGCCTGGCCGGGGTGATGAAGCCCGATGAGGACATCCTGCTGCTCTACATGACCACGCACGGCGACGAGGACCACAACCTGCTGGTCGACATGGACCCGCTGCCGCTGGACCAGATCGGCGCGCAGGACCTGGCCGACATCCTCAACAAGCGTCCGTTCAAGTGGAAGGTAGTGGTGGTGAATGCCTGCTATTCGGGTGGCTTCGTACCCACCCTGCAGGGCGCCGGCACACTGGTCATCACGGCGGCGCGCGCGGATCGCAGCTCGTTCGGCTGCGGCTCGGATTCGGACGTCACTTACTTCGGCCATGCCTGGCTGGTCGATGCGATCAACCGCACGCCTGACTTCATGGAAGCGTTCCAGCAGGCGTCAAAAGAAATTGCCTTGTGGGAAACCAAGGACAAACTCACACCTTCCGAGCCCCAGATGAGCGTGGGCAGCGGCATCGCTGATCAGTTGGCTCGCTGGCGCAAGCACGTCGTGCCCGGCCCTGCCGTCGCCTTCAAGCCCGCGGGTGCCGACAGCGGAGCCAACTGACGTCCAACTTCGGGCTCACGCCGGAACAGGACTCCGTGCGTTCCAGATCCAGCGCTCCTGATTGGCCGTGGCGCCCTGGCCGTCGAGCGGAAACAGCACGGCGCTGCGCGGCGCCACTCGCAGGTCCATGCCTGCGTGCAGTCCCAGTCGCGACAGATCCTCGCTGGCCACATCGGCTTCGAGCGCCAGATCCAGCGCGGCCACGTAAAGATCCAGATGCGCCACGCTGCCGGCCAGGTAGATGTGGCGCAACCGGGCCTCCCACGCTGGCTGCCCGGGCGACACCGCCAGCCTGAGCTGTTCGGGGCGCACGTAGGCAATCGCTTCGGCAAAACGGCCTTGCCACGGATCGTCGTCGGGCACCCAGCTGCCTGCCGCAAGGCCGGCGGCCGTGCGACGCACGGTGAAGCGATTCACCTTGCCGATGAATTCGCACACGAACGGCGTGGCGGGCTGCTGGTAGATCGTCTCCGGCGAGCCCACCTGCTCGATGCGGCCGTTGTTCATCACCGCCACGCGATCGGCCAGTTCCAATGCTTCTTCCTGGTCGTGCGTCACGAAGACCGTGGTGAGTTCGAGTTCCTCATGCAGTTCGCGCAGCCAGCGGCGCAAGGTGACGCGCACCTGCGCATCCAGCGCGCCGAATGGCTCGTCGAGCAGCAGCATGTCGGGCTCGACTGCCAACGCGCGAGCCAGCGCCACGCGCTGCCGCTGGCCACCGGACAACTGCGCGGGATAGCGGTTGCCAAGTCCTTCCAATTGCACGCGCTTGAGCAGCCGCTCCACCCGTTCGCGGATCACCGCACGCGATGGCCGCTTGCGCCACGAACGTACGCGCAGGCCGAACGCGACGTTCTCCGTCACCGTCAGATGCCGAAACAGCGCGTAGTGCTGGAACACCATGCCGATATTGCGTTCACGCGATGGCGTGGCAAGGAAGTCAGTGCCTCCCTTGTGGACGCTGCCGCGGTCCGGATAGTCCAGTCCGGCGAGGATGCGCAGCAAGGTGGTCTTGCCGGAGCCCGACGGCCCCAGCAATGCAAGGAACTCGCCCGGCGCGATGCGGAGGCTGACGTCGTCCAGCGCCTGGAATTCGGCGAAACGTCGATGCAGATGGGACAGCTCCAGCGTCATCCGGATCCCTCAGTGCCCGCCGGGCGCATGCGAGGCGATTTCGTCACCATAGCGCCATTCCAGCAAGGTTTTCACGGCCAGCGTGAGCAGCGCCAGCAGGGCCAGCAGGGAGGCCACGGCGAAAGCCCCCACGTAGTCGTATTCGTTGTAGCGCATCTCCACTTCCAGCGGCATGGTGGTGGTGAGCCCGCGGATGTGGCCCGACACGGCGGAAACGGCGCCGAACTCACCCATGGCGCGCGCATTGCACAGCAGGACGCCAGACAACAGTGCCCAACGGATATTGGGCAGCGTGACGCGGAAGAACGTCTGCCAACCGCCGGCACCCAGCACGCGCGCGGCCTCTTCTTCCTCGCTGCCCTGCGTCTGCATAAGTGGGATGAGTTCGCGCGCCACGAACGGCAAGGTGATGAAGATCGTCACCAGCACCAGGCCCGGCACCGCATAGATGATCTTGATCCCATGCGCATCCAGCCATGGGCCGAACCATCCTTTCGTGCCGAACAACAACACGTAGATCAGGCCGGAGATGACCGGCGACACGGAGAACGGCAGATCGATCAGCGCGCCCAGCAGCGCCTTTCCGCGGAACTGGAAGCGTGTCATCGCCCACGCAGCAGCGACACCGAACACCACGTTGAGCGGCACCGCAATGACCGCCACCAGCAACGTCAGGCGAATGGCCGACCATGCCTCCGGTTGCCGGATGGATGCCAGATAAGGTGCAACGCCCTGGCGAAACGCCTCCACGAAAACCGTAAGCAGCGGCAGCACCAGGAAACAAACCAGGAATACCAGCGCCAGCGTGATCAGCACGCCATGCACAAGCCGGCGTGGCCAGCCTGGCGAACGCGAAGGAACATGCGCACTCATGCGCCACTCTCCGCCCAGCGATGGCTCCAGCGCTGGAGCAGCGCGACCATCACGAGCAACAGGAACGACAGCAACAGCATTGCCACGCCCAGTGCCGCGGCACCCGCGTAATCGAACTGCTCCAGCTTCTGCACGATCAGCAGCGGTGCAATTTCCGAGCGCATGGGAATATTGCTGGCGATGAAGATCACCGAGCCGTATTCGCCGGCGGCGCGCGCCAGCGCCAACGCAAAGCCGGTCAGCAGCGTGGGAGCGAGGATCGGCAGGATCACGCGGAAGAACGTCTGCCAGCGCCGTGCACCCAGGCTTTCGGCAGCCTCTTCGACATCGCGTTCAAGCGAGGCCAGCACCGGCTGCAAGGTGCGCACGACGAACGGAAAACCCACGAACACCATCGCCACCAGCACGCCCAGCGGCGTATAGGCCACCTTGATGCCGAGAGGTTCCAGCCACGAGCCAAGCCAGCCGTTGGGTGCATACAACGTGGTCAGCGCGATACCGGCCACCGCCGTGGGCAATGCAAACGGCAAATCCACCAGTGCATCGAAGAGGCGACGCCCCGGAAAGCGATAGCGCACCAGCACCCAGCCCACCAGCAGGCCGATGACCACGTTGATGGATGCTGCGACAAGCGCTCCGCCCAGGCTGAGGCGCAACGCCGAAAGCGTGCGTGGCCCTGACAACAAACGGATGAGTCCTTCGATGCCGATTCCCGATGCCGTCCACGCCAGTGCAGCCAGCGGCAACAGCACGATCAGGCTGAGATAGGTCAGCGTGTAGCCAAGGCTGAGGCCAAAGCCCGGTAGCACGCGCCGCCGCATGGCTCAGCCTCCCGCGCCGAGCTGGTCGAAGATCGCACCGTCATTGAAGAACTTGGCC
>NZ_DASRZX010000094.1:0-6084 GCF_035685885.1 Dyella sp.
ATCGCCAGGGCAACTCACCGTGCGCTCATCGTCGGACCGACCCGGCGAGGCGCTGCAAGTCGCGCTCACTTGCCGTCGCATCACGCCGCCACCCGAAGGCGCTACCGAAGCACGCTCTCCTCGCATGACGGCATCCGCCGCGCGGTCGGCGGCAACCTCACTCGGATCGTTTGTATCGCCCACGGCGATCGCCGTGTGCAAGCCGCTGGCGCCGGGATCCTGGATCGTGTGTGCCAGCTCGTGTGCAAGCAAGTGTCGCCCGTGATGCGTATGCGGCGCGTATTGGTGATGGTCAAACACCACATGACGGCCCACCGTGTACGCCAGCGCGCCGACCGCGCGCGCCGAAGAGGCGGCCACGCCATCCGTATGGACGCGGACGCTACTGAAGTCGTGGCCGAAGCGTTGTTCCATCCATCCCCGCGTCGTCCCATCAAGCGGCTGGCCCGCGCTGGCCAGCACGTTGTTCACGATGCCCGGCGCCACGGCGGACGCGGCCATGCCATCGCCCTTGCGCTGCAGCCGCTTCTTGCAGTCTTCACATTGACCGCCGCCGGAAGCATGACTTCCGCACGCGCACTTGCGCTGCAGCACATAACCGGAGGACAGCGATGCGACGGGCAACAGGGAGCGGGCGGTCTGCTTTTGCACGATTCCTCACATGGCATTCGTTTTCATGGCTTCTGACCCGCGGCGACGCAGGTGGCGACATCCAGGCCGGCGACTCGACAGGCATCGTCGTTCAGCGGGTGCTGGCCTTCGCCCATCAGGGATGCGGGGTTGTCGAAACCGGCAGGCTTGGTCAACTGCATCGCGAACCAGTGAACGCGGTCCTTCACCAGCATGGATGCATTTCGCGCATGCGACTGGATGTAGTCGTAGCGATCCAGCTCGTAGGCAAACATATGCAGAAGCTCATGCGCGAACCCGGTCGGATCGCCTCCGGACCAGTTCGTCGCCACTTCCCACTTCGACGGATCCACTTCGGCCGTAAACGTGTCGGCATCCGGTGCATTGACGAAGCTGATGTCGACGATGAACCCGGGGCGCGACGCGGCCTTTTCGATGGCGTCCTCCATCGACTTGATGTTGGCGACGTCTGCTGCGGTGCCGCTGCCGGTCGCCTTCAGGAACACCTTCGCGCGAACGACGATGTTCTTCGGATCGCGGTTGTCCACTTCATACGTTCCGCCACCAAATTTGCCCTTGATCTTCACGTACTTTCGCGAGGGGTCGGCCGATGCCTTCTCTTCCACGTCAAGGTTCTTTGCTTCCGCAGGCTTGGCGACGCGCGCCTTTTCCGTGCTTGCAGCGGCCACCGTCGCCGCCTGTGTTTCCTTGGCGATCGCCGCCGGCGGCTTGTCCTTGGTGGTGAACAGCGCGAGCAGCTCGCCGATGTAGTACAGGCAGCCCGCCTTCTTCTTCGCATCCGTGATGATGCCTTCGGCCTCGGCCTTGTCTGGCGGATCCAGCGTCTTGAAATCAGCCGTGTTGCGAATGGAACTGGCGACCGAGTCGTAGATGGGATCGTTCTTCCTGGGATTGATGCAGCGACGGATGAGGTTGACGGCCGACTGCTGCACGACGTGGGTCAGCTCGTGTGCCAACAGCAGACGACCGGACGGCGCCTGCAACGAAGGAGCACCCGAACCCAGCACGATGTGGCTTCCTGCGGTGTAGGCGCTGGCATCAATATCGCGAGCCGATCGCGCCGCCGCTCCTCCCGTGTGCAGGCGCACGGCGCTGAAGTCATGCCTGAAACGCGACTCCATGTCGCGACGCAGAGCCGCCTGCATGGGCTCGCCCGGTGAAGAAAGTGCCTCATCGACGCTGCCCGGCGCTTCCAGCCCTGCACCGCCTTGGCCGCCGCTGGAGCGCTGGATTCGCGGTCCGGCCACGCCGAATCTGTTCGCTCCCGAGCCTGTCATCACCTGGCTGGCAACGTGATCCGCCTCGGCCTCGAGCGGATCATTGCTCGCGCCGACAGCAAGCTTGCGTTGCAGACCGCTCCGCTTCCTTGCGCAAGCCCCGCACTCTCCATGGCCATGACTGTGCGCGCCGCAACCGCACTTGCGCTGCAGTATCCGCGCCGCCACCACGACGGGTGACCTGGCGGCTCCAGCAACGCTGGCCGTGCGCTCAGCCATGGCGCCCTCCGGACCCCGCGGTGGTGCCGCTCCTCCGCGCCGCACTCCCGATGCCAAGCCCCTCACCAACTGCCGCGGCGATGCGGTCACCAAGGCGCGCGCGCGCGTGCGACGCGGCAGGCATGCTGCAAGCTGGCAGGGATACCACGGCGCCCATACCCGACAACGCCCGGATGGCACCGCGATGTGCCAGGGTTTGTGCAAGTTCGCGCTCCAACGCCACGCGTACGCTGCTCGCCCGCTCATCGCCGAGCACCGCCTCGTCGATCACCAGCCGCTCGATGCGCAGCTCGATACTCACGTCTTTCCTCCCGCCGCTTCCAGCCAGCGGAAGTCCGCTTCGTTGACGGGCTTGTCCAGTTTGCGGAATTCAGCGCGTGCGGCCTCCAGGATCAGCGGCATGGTGATCTGCACGCCGGCCTTGGCGGCAAGGAATGCCGCGTTCAGCGCGATGCCCTGGATGCTGCCGCCGGTCAGCGCCAGCTTGGCGAGCAGTGCGACATCCATGGGACCGATCGCCGCTTTCGCAGGAAACACCGAACTCCAGATGGCTGCGCGCTCGGCGACGCCGGGGAACGGGAAGTTCACCACGAAGCGGATGCGCCGCAGGAAGGCGCTGTCCAGCGCGTTCTTCATGTTGGTGGCGAGGATCGCCAGGCCATGGAAATTCTCCAGCCGCTGCAGGAGATAGTTCACTTCGATGTTGGCGTAACGGTCGTGGCTGTCCTTCACTTCGCTACGGCGACCGAACAGTGCGTCAGCCTCGTCGAAGAACAGGATGCAGCCGCCCTCTTCCGCCGCGTCGAACAGCTTGCGCAGGTTTTTCTCCGTCTCGCCGATGTATTTGCTCACTACGGCAGACAGGTCGATGCGATACAGCGACAGGCCCAGCGCGCTGGCAATGACTTCCGCCGCCATGGTCTTGCCCGTGCCGCTTTCGCCGGCGAACAACGCCGTGATCGACAAGCCGCGGTTCATGCGTTCGCGGAAACCCCAGTCGTCGTACACGGTGCCGCGTTGCGACACCTGGTCGGCAATCTGGTGCAGCAGGTTCATTTCGACATCCGGCAGCTTGAGATCGTCCCAGCTCGCCTTGGGCACGATGTGCTGTGCCAACTGGTCGAGCGATGGACGCGTGCGTGCCAGCGCGCCGTGCCAGAGCGTGTCGCCCAGTGCCGACGCATCCTTCTCCGTGGCGGCCAGCGCGGCCTGTGCCACCTGCCCGATCTTGCCGATGTTGAAGTCGAAGTGTCCTGCCAGCTGCTGCGCGTGTTCGCTGGAACCCTCGCCCAGCAGGCGCTGCCATACCGTGCGCTGCTCCATCGGTGTCGGCTTGGCGATATCGGCGCTGACCATGGACACGGCGTTGCTGCTCCACGGTTCGCGCGTATCGACGAAGGTAAGCCCGCCCGCGCGCGCCATGAAACGCTTCACTGCCACCGCGCCTGCATCGGCGTGATCGATGTCGGCCGCATCCACATACAGCGCCACCGGCATCAGCCGGCATTCGCGCTGCCACAACCGCACCAGGCTTTCCTGCTCGGCCAGCGCCGTGGGCAACAATTCGGCGGACAAGCGGAAGGCCTGCGCGCCGAAAGCCATGGACACCACCTGCGCAATCGCCTGCTTGCTTGCGCTGTCGGCGCCTACCAGTTGCACGACAGGCAGCGCATCACCCGGCGGCACGTGGCGCAGGCCATCGATGATGCGATCGGCAACGGCCTGCTGCGATGGCGGCAGCGACATGGGAGCGAGCGCGGTAAGCAGTGGCGTCAGGCGGTCGTCGAGATAGTTCATGCCCTTGACGAAGTTGACGATGCGCTCGTCCGCGCTGAGCGCCGCACCGATCAGCGGCTGCGGGCCCGGCTGATGGATGTCGAGCAGGCGCCAGTAACGCAGCGGGCGTTCCGGCGACAGCGCATCCCAGCTGGGTTCATCGAGTACCGCGAAGGCCAGCGCGAACGTCGGCCACGGCTTGTTCGCATCATGCTGCGCCTGCGCGCAGAGTCCGGGCATGCGCGTATCCAGCTCCATGCCGATGCACAGCAGCAACACGTTGCGCTCGAACTCGGAAAGCCCCAGTTGCTGCGCGAGCAGTTGCAGGGCCGACAGGGGCCGTGTGTCTGTCGATGCGGGCGGCGCGACCTCGGCCGCCTGGGGCACCGGCGCTTCGGGCTCAGGCACTTCGAACGACATGGAAACCTGTTCGGGCGGCCCTTCCGGCGTTGCCTCGGCCGGTGCAGCAGCCCCCTGTGGCGCATGTTCCCCGAACACACGCGAAAGCCAACTCGCATGCCGGACGGGCACGGCCGGTGCGGCCACCGGCGGCGCCATCGCTACCGGCGCGGATGCATCGACCGTGCGTGCCTCGGACGGCGACGCTTTTTGCGTAGCGGCGGCGCGCTGCAGTCGCTGGCGGATGTCTGCCAATGCGTTGGCGAGATATTGGTCGTTCGCGCTCAGCCACTCAGCGTAGTCGCTCATGAGACGACCACCTGCTGGCTGCTGTCGAACGCGGGCACGCTGCCGCTGAAATCGACCGGAATGCTGTCCGCGCCATCAACGCGCAGGCGCACGGTATAGGTGCCCTTGGCGACAGCAGGCACCTTGAAGGTGATCGACGTGGGCTGATGCAGATCGCCCGGCTGTGTGATGCCCTGCGGCGCCACCAGCTGATCGCCGAACACAAGGAACACACGCTGCCCGTCGCGCAGGCGCGGCATGCAGGTCACCGTGAGATCGACCGTACCCACGGCTGCCGTCAACGGGCTGACCGTGATCACCGGCGCCAGGGCCAAAGCCAGCTCGTTGCTCACCAGCGCAGGCAGGTCCGGCGACTGCACCAGTAGCGACAGCGTGTAGATGCCCGGCGCCCAGCGCGTGGGCGCATCCGCATCCTGCGTGGGGTCTGCCAGATGCACGCGCAACGTGCCGGCCGCATCGCCGGCCACCGGCACGACATCGACCGGCGCGTCCAGTCGCAGGCTTTCAAAGCGCACCACCGCGTTGACGGCAGTGAGCTGGCTGCCGTCCAGCACCAGGTCGTCGCCCAGTCGCGCAGAAGATTGCTGATGCGGCAGCGCGATCGAGGACAACGTGGCCGCGGTGGACGGCACGTCGATCACGCCGCGATCCTGCGCACCGCGCTTGAGCACCGGCAGACTGGCCCGCGCCGGTGACTGGCTGTCGATCAGCACCACCGTCGCCTCATACGCGGATGACACGCGGTAGTTGGTCTGGAATGCCGTCCACAGCTTGGAGATCTCATCCACGCTCTGCGGCAGCGGCGTGAAACGCACGCGCTCGATCTGATCGGCCAGGTCGTTGTCCGGCAGCGCATTGCGGATGTCGTTGCCATCCAGCACGGCGCGATCGTGCAGCGTGCTCATGGCCGCAGCCAGCACGCGATGGCTGATCGCATCGCTGTCCGTATCGCCGCGTCCCCACGCCGTCAACAGGTAATGCAGGTTGAGCGCCAGCGCGGGCGGCGCGGTTTCGCCCGGGCGCGTGCGGCCCGGCATGTCCATGTTGCGCCAGGCGGCGTTGGGCACCACTTGGTAAAGAAACACGTTGAGCTGCGCCTTGGTGATGCCCTTGCGTGCCACATCCGGCGGCTGCAGCGTCACTTCCAGATCGCTCAGCTCGCTGTCCAGCGCCGGCACCTGCGTCAGCAGCAGGTTGCGCAGCGTGCGCGTGGCCGCGGCGATGGCCAGTACGTTGCTCATGGCGATGCCTTGCCCCGCTCGCGCAGGTAGTCGTCAAAGGCACTGTGTCGCGGTGTTTCCTGGCGGCGGGCCGGCGCGGTCGGCGCGGGACCCGCACGCACTTCGAGACGACCGATGCTCACATGGACGACAGGCTCATGCTCCGCACGCGACACATCGCCCATCTCGTGCGCACGCTGCGGCACACGGCGATCCGGTGCAAACGGCTGCGA
>NZ_DASRZX010000095.1:0-2086 GCF_035685885.1 Dyella sp.
TCAGGATCAACGGAATACGCAATGAGTGTACCACTAACGAACAGGGGCTTCTCACTCTCGCTAGCTTTGACGTCATCCCGCATGAAGTCGTGAAGTTCGCGGCTGAAGGCCATCAGATCATTGAGGCGTACAGCCTGGACAGACGGATCGAACGTGGCGTGTTCGAGGAAATCGGTCCATGGGATTAACCCGCATTTCTCACACTGCCTGACGATCATGGCAAATTGCCTGTTGTTTTGTTACGATATGCGTTGATGATGCCGATCTGACGCCTCGGTGGCTCCTTTCGGCCGCGGCGTCCCGTCACCGCCCTTGGGGCAGTGTTGGTGTGGCATATGCCGCCTATGCGGTGTCTGCTTCGTGACGCTCAGGCCCCGGCTCGTCGCAGGAAGGCGTGCGCGAGAGCGAACTCGTGCTGGCACGGGCAGGCCGATGCCATGGCAACGGTGACACGGCGCACGCTGATGCGGACCAGCGCGCCGATCTTCAGCAGTTTCAGCCGGATCGTGCCGCAGGTGGCCTGCGCGAACTGGGTATGCGCCAGGCCGATACGGCGCAGGCCGCACATCAGCACATAAGCGAAGCCGGAGAACCACAGCCGCAGCTGATTGGCCGCCATCGTCGCGGCTGACGTCCGGTCGGCGAACAGGTCGAGTTGGCATTCCTTGAGGCGGTTCTCCATCTCGCCTCGTGCGCAGTAGATCCCCTCATACAGCCGCCGGGCATCGATCTCGGCCGGGGTCAGGGAGGTGACGACAAAGCGGGGATTGGCCTCGCCCCGTGTCCATTCCGCCTTGCCGACGACGCGTCGCATCCGGCTCCAGCTGTCCAGCGTGGACCAGCGGAAATCCTTGAACCGACGCGCCGGTTTGCCGCGCCGTTCGGCTTCGTCGCGGGCGGCGGCCATCTCGGCCACGATCTCGGCGGCCAGCCGCTCGTTGCGGGCCAGGCCGAAGACGTAATCCACGCGGTTGGCCTCGCAATAAGCCATCAGCGCCTCGCGGCAGAAGCCGCTGTCGCCCCGCAGCAAAATCCGCACGCGCGGCCAGCGCGCCCGGATCTGGCCAACGATCCAGGCAATCTCCGCCAGCGCGCCAGCCGCGGCGTCGATGTTGGAGCGGCGCAGCTTCGCCGCCAGCAGGTGACGGCCGCAGAAGACATACAGCGGCAGATAGCAGTAGCAATCGTAATAACCGTGGAAGAACCGGCCTTCTTGATGGCCATGCAACGGATCATCGGTGGCATCGAGGTCGAGCGTGATCTGCGACGGCGCCTTGGCGTGAGCGTCGAGGAACAGATCGACGAACAGCCGCTCGATGGCCTGTGTGTCGGCGGCGATCTTGCTGTAGCGCGTGGGTTCGGCCTTGCTCAGTTCCAGCCGGTTCAGCGTGCTCTTGCCAGCCAGCGGGGCGCAGTCGGCGCGTGAGGCGGCCAGCTTGTTGGCCAGCACCGCCATCACCGGGTCGTGGCGGAGGTCGTCGTGGTCGTTGAGGTCTTCATGGCCCAGCGCGATACCGACGATACGCTGCATCACCAGCGTCTGAACCGCATGTTCGGTGAAGACCGGATTGCGGCTGTCCGTGAAGCAACCGGCCAGGCGGTGGCTCAGGCTGAGCACCTTGTCGGTGGCGCCCAACAGCAGCGCGCCGGCCTCGCTGGTGATGCGCCCGCCGTCGAAACTGGCCACCACGGCGCGGCCATCGACGGGTGGAAATGCGAGCTGGGCAGGATTACACTCTGTCGGCATTGGGGCGTCCTGTGGATTCGGAAAAGATCGAGGGTGCAACACGATTTTCTCAGAATCTCAGCCCCAATGCAGCTGATTCGGTGAGAAATGCGGGCTAGACCGTCGAACGCATGGGCGGCTTCGCCTTCGCATAGCCGGCAAGCAATCGTTCTCATGGCGTTCCCCGCATCAATGACCTGCCAAGCATCTTATATTCGATCACAAAACCGCAAGGAACGGTCCACACGCCGGTCCCGCCAAACGCCTTCGCCACCTCCGTCTTGGTATTCCCTCTGATAGTTGCCACTCCTGTCGGAACGATCTGGCGACGAATTGAACTTCGGGTTTGACCTCTTTCCT
>NZ_DASRZX010000096.1:0-9330 GCF_035685885.1 Dyella sp.
ACCTGAAAAATTCAGTCTGGGAGCTCGGCGCGGCTGAAAGGTGGCGGATTTTGGCCGCCCACATCAAGCGACTGCGGCATGCGGGCAGAGTCGATTGGCTGCATCCTTGGCGGACAGAGCTAGGCCTGTGAGCAGAGTCAAGACGAAAAAAATCCCGCGGATGCCCAGGCGGGCAATGGCCCGCAGCAGCCAACGGAGATTGAAGCCTGCAGCACAGAGGATCGGGTGGACGGCGTCGCCGCTTTCGCCCTTCAACCAGTTCCGGCGCATGCCGTGATCCGCTTTGACATGACCGATGACCGGCTCGACCGCCTGGCGGCGTTTGAGCATTCTGCGCTGACGACGATTCATGGTTTTGATCCTGCCGCGATGAATCATCTTCACTGGCGCCACTTCCGCATCGACCCCGCGATAACCGAGGTCAACGATGGCAGTGCGGGGTCTGGGCGATCCGGGCAAGTCCTGCAGCAGGATGGTGGTCTGCTCCAGTTGGGCGTGCAGCGTGTGGCCGTCATAGGGATTGCCAGGGAAGCTGCGCGCACCGACGATAAGCCCCTGATTGGCGGTGATCGCCAGGCTCACCTTCACGCCGAACTCGTAGGGCTGACGGGCCTTGCCCTTGGCGACACATTCCACCTCGGGAGCGTGCAGAGCGTAGAGCTTGTTCTTGTCCTTGGCACGTTGCTGCGCAATGCGTCGGGCGCGTTCGAGCCACGGACGCAGACGCTCTTGCTGATCCTCGGCAAGCGCCGTCATCTTGCGTTCGATGTCCCGTAGTACGCGGCCGAGCACGGTGCGCTGGCGCTTGAGCACGGTTCTCAGCCGTTTGAACTGCTTGGCATGCGCATAACCACCCGCACGAAATCGCAACGACTTGCCTTCCCTGGCAAAGGTCTGCTTGAGTTGGATCCCGGCACGTTTGGCCAGTTGCGCCACCTTGGCCCGCGCCACCTCCAGCAGACGGCTGTCGGTCGGATAGGCAATGGCCTTCTCTTGCACCGTGGTGTCGACGATGACCCGTTCGAACTCAGCCGGCTTGATCACCTTCATGTGCACGGCGGCAGCAATCGTGGTGCCCAGCAGTTCCTCGACGCCAGCCTCACCCAGGGCCTGTCGGAAACGCACGAGGTTGGTCGGGTCACACGGCAGCCGCATCTGGAAGTACTCCTCGCCGCAGAAGTACTGCCAGTACACGTTCTCCGCCCAGCGCTCGCACACCGATTCATCGCTCTCGTTGAAGGCATGCTTGAGGTAGAGCAGCCCGACCATCAGCCGGATCGGAAGGCGAGGCCGGCCTGCGGCACTGATGCCTGCACCGGCCACCGCCAACGTCGGTCCAAACAAGTCCTCGCCGACCACGTTGCTGCCATCCTTCGCCTTGCGCGCAAGCACTGGAGCCAAGGCTGCCTCGATGCTGTTCCATGGCATCCGGCTTGCCAGCACTGCCAGCGGATGCCGAAGATCAATCATCCCGTCCAGGCGGCTGCGAAAGAAGTCCGGTGTGCTCATCGGCAAGTTCCTCAAATCTCCCAGGATTCGAATCAGATTCATATTCGATCTGGGAGTTCGGCACGCAGCAAAATTCTTGCTAAGCCTTGCTGCGCCTTACTCTTCGGTATTCCGCAGGGCCGACTACGTCGATGATTATCTGAAGGTGCTGGATTCGGTCCGGATGGATTAAAGCAGAAGCCCATGACCGATGAGACGTTGAACCGATGTGCTTTTTTATTTTCTTCTATGTCTGACTGACGTGTAGAGGCCGAGGACTTTCGAGGCTGGCAGTCCACCCGGGATCGGCGCTGGCGAAATCAGAAGGCACCCATCAAGCGGTCGATCGCCGTCACGAGGACGCCGCTTTCAGCGTGCAACGATCCGACTCGCTCGCCCATCGCTTGCCTGGGAACTGCTGCCATGAAGGGCGGATAGAACACGCAACGAATCCCCTGGAACTCGAAGGGCGGGATCAGGTCGGGTGGCAGCCGAGCCCCGGGATGCGAATCGGCCCTGATCAGGGGCACCACGACAGTCGTGCTCAAGCCGGCGAGAAATTCGCTCTGAACATCGACGAGAAAAGGCGCGGTGCCCGTGTCGTCCTTGTTCACATAGACGTCGAATCGCGCCATCAGAACATCCGATGCCTGGCAAGTGGCAGCCCGTGCTGCTCGACGAACGCATTGTGCGAGGCGATGAAATCTGCATTTTCCGCTGCCCAACGCTTGCCTCGCTCGACGCGGATCGCTTCGCGCATTGCCATCTCGAACACACGCGAGAAGTTCAGTTCGAGGGCTTTGCCTTCTTCGTACAGGTCAGCGGGCAACGTCACGTTCGCCGCCTTGCGCGGCCTGGCTTCTGTTGTGCGGCCCATCATCGCCTCCATGCTGGCTATCATGCGCATGATAGAACATAACGTCCGTGCGCGGGCAAGTGCGCTTCCGCGAAGTGGCGGCCCGTAAGCAGCCCGGGACCGACAGCCCGTCAGGGAATATCGGTGTCGCGCTCCATCGACGTCACGTCGATGCGCTGCACCTTGCCGTCCTGCTCCACATCCGTGCGCAGCACGAAGGCCGCTTCCGGGCAGTACCAGTCGGTCACATGCATGACGGTCGGCTCCATCTTGACGAGGTCGCCGCCCACCACCAGCGCGCCGATCGACGTGCGCTTGTCGTAGGCGATCGGCAGGCACTCCTTCTTGCCCATCGCCGTGTCGATCAACTGCCGTTTGCCGACGTGGCGCGAGCTGACGATGATCGAGGCGCGCGAGGTCTCCATCGTCCCCACCACTTCGTCGCGCGTGAGCGGATAGATCTTGAGCGACAGGCTCGACTCGAAAGTCTGGCCGGGCAGCGTCTCGCCTTCGCGGATGGTCAGGCCGGCGTAGTTGAACACCCCGGTGCCCTTGAAGGCCGCCTCGCCGAACATGCGGGCGTACCTGCCGCGCGCGTTGATGATGGCGTGCTGGCTCTCGATGCTGAGTTCCTTGTTGGGCGTGCGGTCGATATTGATCACGTGGACCTGCTGCATGATCACCGGCGGTCCCATCAGGGCCGACATCGCCGACTTCGACGTGATCTCCAGCTCTGCCCGGCAGCCAGTGGGACTGGACACCGCGTCGTGCAGCGCCATGGTGATCGACATCGGCAGCGCGCCGTCGCCCTCCATCTGGACCTTGGAGCCGGACTTGAACCACGGGGCATCGCAGAGCGAAGGCGCGCCGCCGCCCGGGTGCGCGGGCTTCGGCGGCTTCTGCGGAGCGCTCTCGGGCGTGCCCTCCGGCGCGCCGCCCTGGGCCGCATTGTGCGCCGGCGCTTCCTGGCTCCATGCATGTGCCGCCCCGGCCAGCAGCCCGGCCAGCGCTATCGCCACAGTCCTCCGTGCTGCCTGCGTCATGTCAGCCCTCGCGTCCTTCCCCGTCGCCGCCGGGTCGTGCGCCCGGCATGGCCGATATTCTGCGCTGTCCCGGGCCAATTGTGCGCGGATGTGACCGGCGGGATGCAGCATGTGGGGCGGAGGCCGCGGAATTTGCTTATGACCAATCCGTCCTTCACGCGCCGCACCGGAGGGTTTGCCCTCAGGCCTTTCGCGTCATTCCGCCGACCATGCCTTCTTTCGCTTCCGCAAGCGCCTTCGCCCGTCCCCTCGCCGCCCTGCTGGCCGCGCTCTCGCTGGCCGCCGCCCTGCCCGTCCGCGCCCAGTCGCCTTCGCCCGTGCTCGACAAGATCCGCGAGACCGGCATCATCACGCTCGGCTACCGCGAGTCGGCGCTGCCGTTCTCCTTCCGTGACGACAAGGGCCAGCCGGCCGGCTACGCGGTCGACCTGTGCCTGCGCGCCGCCGAGGCCGCCCGCCAGAAGCTGGGCCTGAAGGACCTGAAGGTGCGCTGGGTGCCGCTGACGCCGCAGAACCGCATTCCCGCCGTGATGAACGGCCTGGTCGACCTCGATTGCGCCCCGAACACCAACTCGCTGGAACGCCAGAAGCAGGTGGCGTTCAGCGTCTCGCACTATGTCTCGACGGTGCGCATGCTGGTGCGGGCCGATTCGGGCATCCATTCGTTCGACGACCTGCGCGGCAAGACCGTGGTCACGAGCGCCGGCTCCACCGGCGACCGCCACGTCCGCCGCCTGAAGGTCCGGTATGGCTACAGCGACGTCTACGCCAAGGACCACGGCGAGTCGTTCCTGCTGCTCGAATCGGGCCGCGCCCAGGCCTTCGTCATGGACGACGTGCTGCTGGCCGGCCTGCGCGCGAAGGCAAAGGACCCGTCGAAGTACCTGATCGTCGGCCCGGCGCTGTCGGTGGAGCAGAATGCGCTGATGCTGTCGAAGGCCGACCCGGCGTAGAAACAACTGGTCGACCAGACCCTCGCGGGCGTCTTCGCCGGGCCCGACGCCGTGGCGCTGCAGAAGCGCTGGTTCCAGCAGCCGATCGGCGCGCGGGGCGTGAACCTGAAGCTGTCACCGTCGGACGAAGTCGTGGCGGCCTGGAAGCATCCGTCAGACATCGTCACTGAATGATTCCGCGCGTCCTTCCGCTTCCTCGTATATAGACTCCGGCGAAGCCCACCCGGCACCCATGTGACCCCTTCGTGGGTCGGCGAGGCCGGGCCGCGTGCTACCATTGCGCGCCTCGCGCGGCACTGGGTTCCGGCGGACGGCCTGCCCGTCACCAGATGCGTCCTATCCTGCACACTGTGCACCGACTGGCACCCTGCCGCGTTGAACCTGACTTCGCAGGGACCAGCACGGACCGGATGGCCCGCGCCCGTCCCATTTTCGCTCTGGAGCCCTATGCGACCTTCGTCGACCTCGCGGTATGCCGGCATTTCGGCCGGCGTCATCGCCCTGGTCTGCCTGTTCGTCCTGCTGGTGTGGTTCGGCACGCTCGACGGGCGCTGGCTGTTCCGCCCGGACGAAGGCCGCTACGCCGAGATCTCGCGCGAGATGTTCGCCTCGGGCGACTGGGTCACCATCCGCTACAACGCGCTCAAGTACTTCGAGAAGCCGCCCTTCCATATGTGGGTGACGGCAATCACCTACACGCTGGCCGGCGTGGGCGACTGGCAGGCGCGGCTGTGCGTGGCGCTGTCGGGCGTGGTCGGCGCCGTGGCGTCGATGGCCGCCGCCGCCCGCTGGTACGGCGCTCGCGCCGCCCTGCTGACCGGACTGGTGCTGATCGCTGCGCCGATGTGGACCGTCACAGCCCACTTCAACGCGCTCGACATGACGCTCTCGGGCGCCATGGCCTGCGTGCTGGCCTTCATGCTGATCGCCCAGCACCCCGACGCCACCCCCACCGCGCGCCGCAACTGGATGCTGGCGTGCTGGGCGGCCATGGGCGTGGCCATCCTGACCAAGGGTCTGGTCGGACTGGCGCTGCCGGGGCTGGTGCTGGTGGTCTATACACTGGTGACGCGCGACTTCGCGCTCTGGGGCCGGCTGCATCTTGTCAAGGGCATCGTGCTGATGCTCGCGGTGACCGTCCCCTGGTTCTGGCTCATCTCCGAGCGCAACCCGGCCTTCCTGCACTTCTTCTTCATCCACGAACACTGGGAGCGCTACACGTCCACCGTGCACTCCCGGCAAGGCGCGATCTGGTACTTCGTGCCGCTGCTGGTCGCCGGCTTCCTGCCGTGGCTCGGCCTGACGCCGCGCATGTGGGCCGTGGCGCGCGAGCATGCTCCCGTCACCGGCGCCGGCCATGCCACGCGGCCGCTGCGCGCCGGCCTGCTGGCCATGCTGTGGGCGGTGTCGATCTTCGTCTTCTTCAGCCTGTCGGATTCCAAGCTGCCGGGCTATATCGTGCCGGTCTTCCCGGCGCTCGGCATCCTGGCCGGCGCGGCGCTGGACCATATCAACGACCGCTCGTGGAACCGACAGATCACCGCCATGCAGGTGCTGGCCGTGATCGGCCTGATCGCCTGTCCGTTCGTGTGGCGGATGGACCGCCCCAGCACGCCCAACGAGGTCTACCGCGAGTTCACGCTGTGGATCCTGGCCGCCTTCGTGGTAATGCTGGCTGCCGCCGTGATCGCGCGCCGGCTGTTGCAGTCGCGCGGCGTGATGCCCAGCATCCTCGCCTACTCGCTCGGCTTCTTCCTGAGCATCACGCTGGCGCTGCAGGGGCACGACGCGATGGGCCGCCGCGCTTCCGGCATCGCCCTGCTGCCCGCCATCCGCGCCGTGCTGACCCCCGACATGCCGTTCTACGGCGTGGGTATGCTCGATCACACCCTGCCCTTCTACCTGGCGCATCCGCTGGTGATGGTCGAACATCCCGACGAGTTGGAATTCGGCACGCAGCAGGAGCCCGACAAGTGGCTGCCGACCATGGCCGCCTTCGCCGACCGCTGGCGCAACGGCCCGCGCGCCCTCGCCGTGATGGCGCCGCAGACGTTCGACGCGTTGCGCGCGGAACGGCTGCCAATGCATACGATCGCCGCCGACAATCGGCGTATCGTGGTCAGCAACTTCATCCCCGACGCCACGCAAGCCGGCCAGGCCACCGGCCCGGCGGCCTCACAGCCCCAACCTTCGCAGCAATGACGCTCTCCACTTTTGCTTTCATCTTCGCCGGCGTGCTGCTCAACGCCTGCGCCCAACTGGCCCTCAAGGCCGGCGTGAACGCCGTCGGCGCCATCACCATCGAGCGCGCCACGCTCCTCACCACCGCCTTTCGCGTGCTGAGCCAGTGGCCGGTGCTGGCGGGGCTGACGATGTATGTTGTCAGTGTGGGCGTGTGGATCGTGGGGCTGTCGCGCGTGGACGTGTCGGTGGCCTACCCGATGCTGTCGCTCGGCTACGTCGTCAACGCGCTGGCCGCCTGGTGGCTGTTCGGCGAGATTCTCGGCCCCGCACGGGTGGCAGGCATCCTGCTGATCCTGGCCGGCGTTTTCCTCATCGCCCGTTCCTGACAAGGACCCGCCCAATGAGCTTCCTTCCCTTCGTCCGGCCCGAGATCGACGCCGACGCCATTGCCAGCGTCAGCGCCGTGCTGGCCTCCGGCTGGATCACCTCCGGCCCCAAGATGCAGGCCTTCGAGGGCGCCCTGTCCGACCTGTTCGGCGGCCGCCCGGTGCGCACCTTCGCCAACGGCTCGGCGACGATGGAAATCGCGCTGCGCATCGCCGACATCGGCCCGGGCGACGAAGTCATCACCACGCCGATCACCTGGGTGGCCACGGCCAACGTGGTGCTGGCGGTCGGCGCGAAGCCGGTGTTCGTCGACATCGATCCCGTCACGCGCAATATCGACCTCGACGCTGTGGAAGCCGCCATCACTCCGCGCACCCGCGCCGTGATGCCGGTCTACCTGTCGGGGTTGCCGGTCGACATGGACCGCCTGTACGCCATCGCCCGCGGGCACAACCTGCGCGTGATCGAGGACGCGGCCCAGGCCATCGACTCGCGCTGGCGCGGCCAGCGCATCGGCGCCTTCGGTGACCTCGTCAGCTTCAGCTTCCAGGCCAACAAGAACATCACCACCATCGAAGGCGGCTGCCTCGTGATGAACTCGGCCGAGGAAGCCCTGCGCGCCGAGCGCCTGCGCCTGCAGGGCGTGATCCGCACCGGCGTGGACGGCATGGACGTGGAAGAGCCGGGCGGCAAGTTCAACCTGACGGACGTGAACGCGGCCATCGGGCTGGCGCAGCTCGAGAAGCTCGACCGCATCACCGCCCGCCGCGCCGAACTGGCGAAGGCGTACTTCGCGGCCGCCGCCGACGCCAGACTGGCCGACCTCGGCATCGAACTGCCGCTGCCGCTCGACCCGCAGAACGCCACCACCAACTGGCACATGTTCCAGGTGGTACTGCCGGTCGACCGCATGCAGGGCGGCCGCGCCGACGCCCGCCGCCGCGTGATGGAAGCCATGCGCGATGCCGGCATCGGCACCGGCGTGCACTATCCGCCCGTCCACCTCTTTACCTACTACCGTTCTCTCGGCTGGCGCGAAGGCATGCTGCCGGTGGCCGAACGCATCGGACGCGGCATCGTCACGCTGCCGCTGTTCCCCGCCATGCAGACGGCCGATGTCGAACGTGTCTGCGCAACCCTCAGCGAAACATGCAAACGCCTCTTCCAATGAGCCAGGTCGAAGTGTCCGTCGTCATCCCCGTCTACAACGAGGAGGATGGCCTGCAGGCGCTGTTCGACCGTCTCTATCCCGCGCTCGACGGGCTCGGCGAGACGTACGAGATCGTCTTCGTCAACGATGGCAGCCGGGACCGCTCGGCGGCGCTGCTGTCAGCGCAGTTCCGGCTGCGCCCCGACGTGACGCGGGTCATCCTGTTCAACGGCAATTTCGGCCAGCACATGGCGATCCTGGCGGGCTTCGAGCACACGCGCGGCAAGATCGTCATCACGCTCGACGCCGACCTGCAGAACCCGCCCGAGGAAATCCCGCGGCTGCTGGAAGCCATGCGCGCCGGCCACGACTATGTGGGTACCATCCGCCGCCAGCGCGAAGACACCGCCTTCCGCCGCTACGCCTCGCGCGCCATGAACCGGCTGCGCGAGCGGATCACCAAGATCCGCATGACGGACCAGGGCTGCATGCTGCGCGCCTACAGCCGCGACGTGATCGACACCATCAACGCCTGCCGCGAGGTCAACACCTTCATCCCGGCGCTGGCGTACACCTTCGCCTCGACCCCGGTGGAAATCGAGGTCGGCCACGAGCAGCGCCATGCGGGCGAGTCGAAATATTCGCTGTACCAGCTGATCCGCCTGAACTTCGACCTGGTGACCGGCTTCTCCATCGTGCCGCTGCAGTGGTTCTCGGCGGTGGGCACGGTGCTGTCGCTGATGTCCGGCGGCCTGGTGGTCGTGCTGCTGGCACGCCGCTTCCTGTTCGGCTCGGAAGTGCAGGGTGTGTTCACCCTGTTCGCCATGAACTTCTTCCTGATCGGCATCATGCTGTTCGGCATCGGCCTGCTGGGCGAGTACGTCGGCCGCATTTACCAGGAAGTGCGCGACCGTCCGCGCTACCGCATCCAGGCGGTGCTGGAGGCCAATACGCGCCAGCGCAGCGCCGACGGCGTGACGGAAGTCAGCACGCAGGGAGCGATGGAGTGAGAGCCGTCGTCTTCGCCTATCACAACGTCGGCGACCGTTGCCTGCGCGTGCTGCAGGCGCGTGGCGTGGAGGTGGCGCTGGTCGTCACCCACCGCGACCGTCCCGACGAGAACATCTGGTTCCGCCGCGTGGCGGATACCGCCGCCGACCTCGGTATCCCCTTCATCTATGGCGAGGACCCGAACGATCCGGCGCTGGCCGAGGCCGTGCGCGCGGCGCGTCCGGACGTGATTTTCTCGTTCTACTACCGGGCCATGAT
>NZ_DASRZX010000097.1:0-37183 GCF_035685885.1 Dyella sp.
TGGGCACCCTCACGCCTGCCGGGCTGCCAAACGAGCGCGAGTCACTGCGGCTGAACGTCAACCAATGGATTCGCACCCAGCGCGAGGCCGACGGCGTCGTGGATTTCGACGCGGCTGTGCACGACCCGGCGAAACCCCAAAACCTGCGCACCGCCTACGACAGCGGCGATCACGTGCATCCCAGCGATGCCGGCTATGCCGCCATGGCGCAAGCCGTGTCACTGCAGCAGCTCACCCATTCCACCGCTTCCGCTTCGGTACGCTGACGCGCGACCCCACTTTTGACAGCCGTACCCATGACCACTCGACGATTCTTTCTTTGCTCCCTCCGCCGCAGCCTGTGCGCCTTGCTGTTGTGTGGCCTTGCCGGCATCGCTGGCAGCGCCTTTGCCGCCGACCGCGTGATCGTGCTCGACTCGGCCGAGGCACAACTGACGCTGATCGATCAGGCCACGCACAAAGTGGTGGACACCTTGCCCACCGGCAAGGAGCCGCACCACCTGATGATCACGCCTGATCATGAGTCGCTGATCGTGGCGAACTCCGTCTCCAACAGCCTGATGTTCATTGATCCACGCACCGGGCAGTTGCAGCGCCGCATGGAAGGCGTGGATGACCCGTATCAACTGGGTTTTTCGCCAGATCACCGCTGGTTCGTGACGGCGGCCCTGCGCCTGAACCGCGTGGACATCTATCGCTACGACGGCCACAACATGACCGTGGCCAAGCGTATACCCATCGGCAAGACGCCCAGCCATCTCGACTTCTCCTCGGACGGCAAGACCGTATTCGTCACCCTGCAGGACTCGGGTGAACTGGCCGCCATCGACCTGGCCACACAGACCATCGCTTGGCGCATGCCGGTAGGCAATGCACCGGCGGGCTTGTGGATGACGCCGGGAGACCAGTACCTGCTGGTGGGCATGACCGGCGAGGACGATGTGGCCGTGGTGGACTGGCGCAAGCGACAGGTGGTGAAGCGCATTCCCACCGGACGCGGCGCGCACAATTTCCGCTCCCTGGACGACGGCCGCCACGTGGCGGCCAGCAACCGCGTTTCCAACACCATCAGCATCATCGACTATATCGACCTCACCAAGACGCGTGACATCACGGGCCTGCTGCCGGGTCCGGACGACATGGAGCTCACCGCCGACAGGAAATTCCTGTGGGTAACGTTTCGCTTCGCGCGGCACGTCGGCGTGATCGACATGAACACCTACACCCTGGTGGACACCATTCGCGTGGGCCGTTCACCACATGGCATCTATTTCTCCAATCGCGCGCCTGTGCTTGGCCCCAATCCGGACTGAGGCCGTGGAACGCGCATGATCAACGAAGCCATCAACGCCCTGGAAGACGGCATTGCCTCGCTGCAGACGCTGCTGTACGTCGACGCCGTGCAGCCGCTGCTCTACAGGCTGGGGCTCATGGGATACGACGAAGACACCTACGATGCACTGTACTGGGTGATCGTTGGCGTACTGCAGATCGTGGTGATGTACGTGGTCTTGCGACCACTGGAGGCCTGGTTTCCGGCCGAATCCTGGCAGGATCGCAAAGCCACGCGCGTGGACGTGCTTTACACCTGGATTGCCAAGCTGGGCGTATTCAACGTCACCTTCTTCTTTCTGCTGCAGCCCGGGTTCGACCGCCTGCAAAGCCTGATGGCGATCCACAGCGTGCCCGACATCCAGTTCGACGGACTGTGGCCTGGCGTGACGGACGGCCCGCTGGTGTCGTTCCTGATCTATCTGGTGGCACTGGATTTCGCCGGCTACTGGTATCACCGCTGGCAGCACCGCTTCGGCGTGTGGTGGGCGCTGCACGCCGTTCACCACAGCCAGCGGCAGATGTCGCTGTGGACGGATGACCGCAACCATGTGCTCGATACCATGATCCAGGCGGCATTCTTTGCAGCGCTGTCGTTGTTCATCGGCGTGGAGCCTGGCCAGTATGTGGTGCTTGTCGCCGTGGGCAACCTGTTGCAGAGCGTGCAGCACGTCAATGCCCGCGTGCGCTTCGGGCGTGTACTGGAACGCGTGCTGGTCAGCCCTTCATTCCACCGGCGCCATCACGCCATCGGCTATGGTCACGAGGGCACGCGATACGGCTGCAATTTCGGCGTGCTGCTGCCCTGGTGGGACATGTTGTTCAAGACCGCGTCGTGGAACAGCGCGCAGGAGCCGACCGGCATTCGCGATCAGCTGCCGCCCCCGCAGGGCCGGTCGAGAGATTACGGTGATGGCTGGTGGCACCAGCAGGCCGCGGCCATCGCGCGGATCTCGCGACGATTGTTTCCCGCCCGCTGATGCCATCGCGCAGACATGCCCGCCGTGATCGCCGATGCCTGGAAGGGCCAGGAAAACACGGCATGTATCGCAACTTATTGCGGCACGTCATGCGACAACGGTGGCATCCGTCCATGCGAACGGCGCGTGCTACATTGCGTGCACTTTCCCCGTCATCATCCGGTGCATTGCGTGTTGCGACGTAAGGCCCAACGACAGCTCGTGACGTGGCTGGCATGGCTGGCCATGGGTCTGCTAGTCGTTGCGCCGCTGATATCGCGCGTGATGCCTGCATCCGCGTCGATGCACGCCATGATGGGCGCTGATTGCGGCCATGACATGGCAGTGCCGTCCAAATCCGGCGGCTCGCCGGATGCCACCGACCGCTGCGGCTATTGCGTGTTGCTCGGACACCAATCGCTGCTGGCCGCGCATGCGCTGCTTTATTTCCTGCCCGTACCGCCACGCGCCGATGTCGCCGTGGCTTACCCGGCCGTGCGCGTCGCCTCGATGCCGCGTTTTGGGGCGCGCCCGCGCGCACCGCCGCAAGCGGCTTGAACACCCGGCACATGCCTGCCGCAAACTTGCGCAAGGCTGACCTGTCCGCCCTCTAACCACGCCCTGCCGCCATGCCGTCCGGTGTGGTGCAAAGTGTGCCCTCTCCTGGTTTCGCGAGCGATCCCCCCGGGTTCGCCGCACTCTGCTGGATCACACCTTCATGAACTCTCCTGCCTCCGTATCTTTTTCGGCTTTTCGTCGCGCGCGCCTGCGCGGCTTCGCCTCGATGGGCACACTGCTCTTTGCCAGCGCGTTGGCGCCGCAAGCGGCCCACGCCTGCGCCACCTGTGGCTGCACCCTGAGCACCGACGCCGCCACCGGCTATTCCACCGCGTCGGGCTGGCGCCTCAATGTGGACTACACCTATATCGACCAGGACCAGCTGCGCCACGGCGGCAGCAAGGCTTCGCCCGAACAGGTGGTCAACCAGCCATCGGACCCCTCGCTGGGCGGAGGCGAAATCGAAAAGGGCACCATCAACCGCTACGTCAATATCGGCGCGACCTATCGCTTCAACGCCGACTGGGGCATGAGCTTCCTCGTGCCTTACGTCATCCGCGACCATGATACTTACGGCACGCAATTGGCCCCGTATACGCCGGACGAAACCGCGCCCGACCAGGTCAGCCATGCCCACGTGGCAGGCATCGGCGATATCAAACTCATTGGCAGCTACCAAGGCTTTCTGCCAACGCACAACTTCGGCGTCCAGTTCGGCATCAAGCTGCCCACTGGCCACTACGGAGGCCAGACCGACGACGGCACGTTCATCGGTCAGCCCACCACGTTCCGCTCGGGGCCTGGCCTTGGCCAGTCGCTGGACAGCAGCTTGCAGGCAGGAACTGGCAGCACGGATCTCCTGGTCGGCGCCTATTACTTCCAACCGGTCAGCCAAAACTTCGACATGTTCGTGAATGGCCAGTTTCAGGCCGCCGTGAGCGAGAAGATGGATCAACCCGGCGCCAACTTCCGACCGGGCAACCTTGCCTCCGCCAGTTTCGGCCTGCGCTACGAAGCCCACGCAAACTGGGTGCCGCAATTGCAGATCAACGTATTCCATCGCAGCGCGGACCAAGGCGCCTTCGCCGACACGCCTGACACTGCCGGTACCGTGGCTTATCTCAGCCCCGGCATCAGCGCCAGCCTGACCAGGAACCTGCAGTTCTACGCTTTTGTGCAGGTGCCCGTATACAGTCATCTGGACGGATACCAGTTGTTTCCGCGCTGGACTGGCACGGTTGGCTTGAGCATGAAGCTGTAAGCGAGAGCAGCCTGAAGCGGACATGCCTCGCATCACGGCATGCCCGCTTCAAGACAAAAGACACACCTATGATTTGGACATCCATGCTTCGCCGTCTGGCCTTCGCGTGCCTGCTGTGTGGGCTGAGCGTGTCGTGCGCGTTCGCCAACGAGCTTCGTATCAACCAGCCGGCGCCCGACATCGTGCTAAACACCTTGGATGGGCAGCACATTGCCCTGCACGACCTGCGGGGAAAGATCGTGATCATCACGTTCTGGGCAACCTGGTGTGACCCGTGCAGGGAAGAACTGCCGCTGTTGTCGCGCTACGCCCATACCCATGCCGACGATGATCTGGTCATCCTCGGCTTCAGCCTGGATACGCCCGATACGCTCAAGGAAGTACGCCAGCTTGCATCCCGCTTCCACTTCGCCACGGGGCTGCTCGGTGACCCCCATGTCGAAGGCTACGGCCGCATCTGGCGCTTGCCTGTCAGCTTCGTCGTGGATCGACAAGGCAGGCTTGTCTACGACGGCTGGAAGGACAAGGCGCCGGCATGGACTCAGCAGAAGCTGGATGAGCTCGTTACACCCATGCTTAGGGCCCAAGCTCAGTAAAGATTCAATAGTGTCCGCTTCGCGTTGCGACTTCGGCCGGCCATCTGCCTCTTAGACGAGCCGCCAATACATCTGCCGGATGGGCGCCAATCATCACAGAGAACCCTGAGCTTCGAAGGCTCGCGCGGGCGATGGCGTCCTCCAGATGGCTCGGGTCGGACGTACGATGCTCTTTCGCGCCCTCCCCGTACACGGCGTCGAAGAAGTGGAAGATGCCGAGCCGCCTAAGAATCTTGAGGGCGAGCTCCTCCGTCTGGTTGGTGCGGACAATCATTCGCCACCCCTCAAGGACCAGTGTGCGTAGCGCTTGCAGTACCCCTGGATACAGTTTCGACTGCGCCGTAGGGCGCCTGCCATATCGCGCTTTGAACATGGCAATCTCGTCTTCACCGGCGGCCATGCCACGAAGCTGGAAGGCACGTATCGCGAATACGCACAGGCCATCCCCCATCATACAAAGCGCCTCCGAACGCGTGATGTGAGACAAACCGTGAATGTGCATGACCTCGTTGACTGCCTCCGTAATGTCCGGCTCGGCGTCGAATAGCGCCCTGTCGAGGTCGAATATCGCCACGCGTTCCTGGTGCATCAGCGCTCAGACCCATTGTCCGTTGAAACGAAAAGACGCATTTTCTGAGATCAAGGTCATCGGGGGTCACGTCAACTCTTTGATAGGGGAAGTTGTATAGGCAGAATTTTCCGCCAACACGCTGTTCCTGGCTGCGGCTCGGTGTGCCTGCGGCCCGAACGCCACTCCGTCTTCTGAAACCATCCAAAGTGAGTGACGGACATTCACCTCCAGCGATTCTTACCCAAAGGGGCAACCGTGGAAGCGAAGGCGTGCCACCTATAAAGTCTCACCAGCCAGACTTCGGTCAGAACAAACTCCTTGGTGAGCTATCAAGTACATCTTGACAGCCTCCCGGAGATAGGAATCCGTACCCGGTGAAAGCGAAATTGGCTTGCCCGTTAGATAGGCACGAATCGCAGGCGACCCGACAACGAGTGCGAAGAACATAGATGACGCAAGGTTGGCATCTGAAATGGTGAGCCTTCGTTCAAGGTTCTCAGCATCGAGCGCGGTGCGAACAGCTTCGAGATAGCACTGAAAAGTAGAGTCCCAGATGTGGCCCTTGTGTTCGCTTGCCGACTTCATAGGGAGTGAAAGCATCTGATGGAGCGTCTCGATAAGGCTTCCGGTCATCAAAGCGTGAACGCGATATGCCATCTCCAGGAGCCTTGGGTAGGGCGAAATATTCTGCTTCGGAATCAATGTTTCCGGCGCTGGAAGCTCTCTCAACAAAGCGGCCAATGTGGCATCGAAGAGAGCTTCCTTGTTATCGAAGTGCTTATAGACGGTCGCCTTGACAGTGCCTGCCTCCGCGGCGATCGCATCCATGCTGACGCGATCGAAGCCATGCAACGAAAACAGCGTTTGTGCGGCCCGCCTGATCCTGGACGTTCTGGTTGGATCCGGGCGCCGTCCCCGCTTCGGGGCGCAAGACTCTTCATCAATCCGAGGGATGGCGGTCATTTCTCTAATTAAATCCAGTGACATTCGGGTTCGCTCACTAGCTACCGCTACGGAGCTCGCGTCGAAGAATCTTTCCCACATTGCTCTTTGGAAGTTCGTCCCGGAACTCGACAAGGTGGGGACGCTTGTAGCCCGTGAGATTGGCCCGGGCATAACTCTTGATATCCGCTTCGGTCAGCGAGGCATCTCGCCTCACGACGACTATCTTCACGGCCTCTCCCGACTTCGGACTCGGCACACCGAGAGCTGCCACTTCCTTGACGCCAGGCATCCTCGCAATGACGTCTTCGACTTCGTTGGGGTAGACGTTGAAGCCAGACACCAGGATCATGTCTTTCTTGCGATCGACAAGATAAAGCAGGCCCGCCTCATCGAACCTCGCCATGTCGCCGGTATGCAGCCAACCTTCCGAATCGATCGCCCTCGCCGTCGCCTCTGGTTGCTTCCAATACCCCCGCATGACCTGCGGACCCTTGACGCACAGTTCGCCGACCTCGCCGATAGGCAACACCCTGCCATCCTCGCCCTTGATACACACATCCGTGGAAGGAACCGGCAAGCCGATCGATCCTTTGTGATCCATGAGATTCGTAGTGTTGATACTGACAATGGGAGATGCCTCAGTCAGTCCATAGCCTTCAACGATGGGGCGACCCGTACGGGCCAACCAGCGCTCAGCGACACCCCTATGAATGGAGGCGCCGCCGCCGAAACAAAATTTCAATCCAGAGAAATCGACACGGTCGAAACCAGGAGCGTCGAGTAGGGCATTGAACAGCGTGTTGACGCCAAGGATCAGGCTGAAACGGATACTGGTTATCTCGCGGACGAGGCTGCTCATGTCTCGCGGATCCGTAATGAGATGATTCAACCCGCCAAGCCGCATCATCATCAGAAGATGCGTCGTCAGAGCATAGACGTGATAGAGCGGCAAGGCGGTGACCGCCACCTCTTCCCCTGGCACAAGCCCCGCTGGAACAATCCACGCGAAAGTCTGCTGCATATTGGCGACTAGATTGCGGTGAGTCAGCATGGCTCCCATCGGAACGCCGGTGGTGCCGCCGGTATATTGCAAGAAGGCGATATCGTCTTGGGCAATCGGGACCGTGGGTAGCTTGTGAAAGCCACCTGTGTTTAAGGCGCTCATGAAGCGGACAGCGCCCTTGATCGCATAGGACGGGACCAACTTTCGGATGTGTTTCACCACGAAATTGACCATCAGCCCTTTGGGGAGCCCAAGAAGATCACCCAGCCCGGTAGTGACGACGTAGCGGACCTTTGTCTCGGCCATAACCTGCTGCAGGGTGCCCGCATAGTTGTCCATCACCACAATGGCAACGGCACCCGAGTCAACCAACTGATGCCTCAGCTCGCGAGGGGTATACAGTGGGTTGACGTTTACTACAGTGAGACCGGCCCGCAGCGCACCAAACAGCGACACCGGATATTGCAGACAATTGGGTAGCATGATGGCGACTCGATCGCCCTTCTTGAGCCCCAAATCACTACGCAAATAGGCCGCAAAACATCGACTAAGCTCATCAAGTTCACCGTAGGAAATGGTCTTTCCAAAGCTTGAAAAGGCGGGCCTACTTTGAAATTTCAGGCATGCGATCTCGAACAGCTCAACTATCGAACGATAGGCATCAGCATCAATTTCGTCCGAGACGGCGTCTGGATAACTCTTTAACCAGTGACGGGTACTGCTCATTTAGTTTCACCGTATCGATCTGTAAGGTGTGTCTCTCCTTGTGAGACGTTGCCGCACGATAACCTGCTGTCCGGCGTCACAAGCATCGCGTCCACTGCCGCCGACCTGTTCAAGCGATTGATCACAAATTCGGCGACCCAGTGAAACGTGGCGCCGACGGAGCCACCCATGATGACTTCAGTACATCGCCATAACGCCGTGTCCAGTAGCGCGCCCTCCCCGGGCTTGGACAGATAGACGATGGGGACGGTCCACATGCAAACTCTAACCAAGGGGAAGCGTCTGGCGATCGCCGCGCATATCGCCACGCCAAATGCCATTTGAGTAACAAGATTGATGGCAAAAACACGCGACACACCGCTTGTTGCTACCGAGACGGCAATTCCTATCAGCGTGCCAGCCAGTCGCCACAGCGTCGCGTTTCGGGTCTCATTCAACCGCTCTTGTGAAACGATGATGGCTGACATGGATGCCCACATGGCGTGAGGCATACCAAGGCAATTGGCCAGGATGGTTGCCAACGTTGCCGCACCTGAGCAGCGAAGCACGAAGGCAATGTAGCGGGCCAATTTTTCCTGTTTCATTGTATTTCTGATGCCTGTTCATGCGCGCTGGTGGTATTCGAAATACCGTTGAATAAGGCCAATCGAAGCGCTTTCGGCCGGATGGATACGTTGTCAATCAACCATGGTTCGTCGACAGACCCTGTCTTTCCGCCGATGCCTCATAGCCGCCCCCGAGATACGTCATCAATGTGACCTCTGAGTGCAGCCGTTGACTCCGTATTTCGACCGCCCGAATCTCCTCCATAACGACCGGTAGCTTTGCCTGCGTGGCCGACGACTGATCGAGGAGTCCTTGCCGATAGTGGGCGTCGGCGCTATTGAAGGACGACGTCGCCGCTTTTAGTTCGCTTTCCTGCATGGCCGCTTGCTGATTGATACCATTGAGCTCGATGGCGGCTTGCGCCACCTCGCGCACGGCATTGAGGACGGCCTGGTTGTATTGGGCAATCAAGACATTGCTCTGCGATCGAGCCGAGGCGAGATTGGCGTTTAACCGTCCGCTATCGAAGATCGGCAAACTCAAGCCGGGTATCAGGTTGATCTGCTTACTTGACTGCTGAAAGAGATCGCCCATATGCAGCGCGTCAACGCCAATGAACGCCCGAATGTCGAAGCTCGGATAGAACGCAGCCTTTGCGACATCAACTTGATCTAGTGAAGCCTGGACATACCAATGCATGGCTTGCAGGTCTGGCCGACGCGCAAGCAGCTCGTAGCCAAGCGACGTTGGCATGTCGCCGATGACATCCGGCAATGGCCGCGCAGTAATAACAGGCAAATCATCAGGACCGGCGCCAATCAGTAAGCGAAGTGCTTCGCGCAATGAGCGGATGCGTGTCTGTGTCGCGCTGATCTTCTGATCGAATTGAAGTTGCTGTGTCAGCGCACCCTCCGCCTGCGTCCCTGGCTCGAGGCCGCGCGCCGCTCTCACATGATGAGCCGTAACCGTTTGCTGCTGGATGTCCCGCGCCTGCTCAAGCAGGGTCAAGACCGAATAGTTGGCCTGGATGTCGTAGTACACATGCACGACTTGCGACGAAAGCAGCAACTCGGCCTCGGCTGCCTCGGCCCGCCTGGCTTGCAGCACACCCAGTGCGGCATTGACCTTTGCCCGATCCTTGCCCCAGAGATCGACCGAATACTCGCCCTGAAGCCCGATCGTTCCTTCCGTGTACCACGGCCCTGACGTCCCTAGCGCCGAATTAGTCGACGCAAAGGGGCCGAGGAAGCCGTTTTCTGAAACGTGCTCCCGGTCAACAGACGCGGAGAGCCCAACCGCCACGCCGGTCGATGCGTCGACCAGCGTCGCCTTTGCCCTTCCCGCTTCTACACGCGCCCTCGCGATGGCCATCGTTGGGGAATCGTCGATGGCACGTGCGACGAGCACATCGAGCTGGTCATCTCCGTAACGGCGCCACCATTGCGTCTCAGGCCATGCATCCACCGGCAGGCTGACGTCGCGCGGCGCGCGAATCTGCTCGGCTTGGACCTGTGCAAGCGGAGCGGAATCTTTGCGCATTAGTGCGCACCCGCCGATGTTCAGCAGCGACATCGCGGCCAACGCGATGGTCGCTAGCCGCAATAAGCTATGGCGATTCAGTGCGGGGTTGTTCATATAGCCCTCGATGGTCATGCGGCAGGCATCGACAGACGACTGTCGAGCTGGGAGATGCGCTCGTTGAGCGCGTAAGCGGCGGACACAATGTCGTCCAGCCCGCGGGGCACTTCTGGACCCGCGTCGCTCCGGCAGCGATCTAATTCAGCCAGCGAATCGGATAGTGAGCAATCCGGATCGATCAGTGCCGTCCCGTCGAACCGACTCGCCAACCACTCCACCCGCTCGACGGCGCGCTCACGAAATGCCTCAAGCGCCTCGATCATCGGGTGCGGCACGCTTGAGCCAGCATGTTGCACGACAATTTGCAGCCAGTTGACCGCGAACAGGGTCTCCTGAATCTGCGCCAGCGACGTCGTGATCTCCGGAGTCACCGAGTCGTGGGCGTACTGCCAGCCCGGCTCAAGCGCGACGCGCGCCTGCATTTCCCGGTTTTGCGTGAGCATTGACCAGCCTTGGAGTCTCGCCTTGTTGATGGCGTCGCTTCGCTCGTCGATATCGCCCATGCCCTTGCCCGCGCGCGCCAGGTTGGCAACGCTGCGCAACAGTCGAGCCAGCATGGTCTTCAGTGCATCACCCTCTCGCTCGGGCCAAAGCAGCGTGGAAACAACCATGAACACCGCGGCTCCGATCAGGATGCCGATCATGCGGTCCCGAATTTCCGTGAGGTCAATGGTCGGGCCGAATTGTCCAAGCCGCGCGAGCGCATAGGCAAAGATGATTTGTATGCCAATGTAGTTCGTACGCGGAGAACCTGCAGCGATCCACGCGCTAATGGCGACAATAGGCATGGTGAGCAACAGCAAACCCGTGATGCTGTCGATGTAGGGAAAGACGAAGATCGTCGCCAAAAGCGCCACGATGCTGCCGATCACGCAACCAACCACGCGCATCAGTCCCTTGTGCGAACTAGCACCGAGACTTGGCAAAGCAATAATGAAACACGTCAGCATCGACGTGTGAATGCCGGGCCATTGCACCGCCGTGTAAAACACATAGCACAACAAGGCAGCCAGGACGGTCTTCAATGCGAATCGACCGTACATCGGATTGCTGAACGCATCGGCGGAAATTAGCCCTTCCTTCGGTGCCGCGGGCACCAGAACAGGTGTCGATTCAGCTTGGGCGATGGCGTGCAGCGCGTGCTCCATTTCACGCAAAGCACTGTCCAATGGCTTACTGCTTGCACGGGTGCTTATCCATTTGCCGGAAAGCGCGAAGCGGTTGTCATTGGTGATGGCGGCGCACAGATCATCAAGGCGTGCCAGAAGCGCACTCACCCGATCGCGCTGTTCCGGCGAGATCGCCGTCGTCGGCAGTTGTGACAAATGCGCTGCGGCGGTGTGAAGGCGATCAATGGCCGCGATCCGCCCCAGGTGGCGAGCCCTGTCGCGCTCGTAGGCTTCGTCGCCCCGGGTCGCAAAAGCGAGATGACGATGAAGCACCAGTACGCCATGAGCAACCGCGGCAGTACTCAAGGTGGGGGCGCTGGCCTGGGCTCGGACCGCCTCGAGCTGCTTGCGCACCTCGTCCAGTTGCCGGCGCATCTCGTCGGTAAGGAGGCGAGCTGGACGCGCAGGCAGAAACAGGAAGTTCACAGCGATCGTTATCGCGACGGGATAAGTGACGGCCACCCATACCCATAGCAAGGCACGCACCAGCATTTCCGGACTGACCGGGAGATCGACCAGACTCTGGAGATAGAGCACAAACTGTGCAACCAGATAACCGATCGAACCAAGCCTACTAACCCGCATGAAGTACATGCCGATAAAGGCAACGATGCATGCCGCCAGAATGCGCAGCATTGCATAGTCGATCGTGAGCTTTATCAGGAGGATGGTCAGCCCGACTGCGATTGACGTTCCGATCACTATCAGGATGCCCGACAGCTTGGTCAGCACAGTGTTCTCCTGCGCTGTCAAGAACACCATGATCAACGAGAGCGCGAGAGACGGCACCTGTAGCGTCATGGAGATGACGATGACCAGGGCGCTGCTCAGTGCGAATCGCCAAACCGCATTCAGTCGCCCCGGAAAAGGGGCGAGCTCCGATTGGAGAAACGCGCGCAGACGTGCACCCTCCTCCGTATCGCGGTAGAACGCGCGAAATAACATGGCTTATACGCTCAGCGGTTCGATGAGCGCGTATCGGGCGTCATGATCGCTACCGCCGATGCACCGATGCGGAAGAATGCGGGATCGGGATGGTCGACCAGGATGCGAACTGGGAAACGTTGGGCGACGCGCACCCAGTTGATGGAGCGCGGCACGTGGGGGAGGCCTTCCGCCTCGGCACCACCGTCGTCAGGGAAGACGCCATAGCCGATCGACTCGACCACTCCTTGAGACCGCTGGGCGGAGTCGCTGAGCACATAGACTTGAGCGGTTTCACCGGGCTTGATGTGCGAGAGCTCGGTTTCCCGAAAATTGGCCACCACGTACCAGCGATGGGTGTTTGCCAAGGTAAAGACCGGGTGGCCGGCTGCTGCGAATTGTCCCGCCGTCGTTTTGAGGTTGATGACGATGCCATCAAACGGCGCACGTACCGTCGCAAACTCCAGATTGAGTTTGGCCAGCGTAATTTCAGCCCTAATGACTTCGCGCTTTGCGACAAGTGCATCCACACCACTGATGCCGGCGGTGGCGCGCTGGGCGTCCAGTGAGGCTGCATTGAGCTGTGCATCGGCCGCGAGTTTGGCGGTTCTCGCCTGATCGACCTGCTCTGCGGAGGCGTAGGGCGTGCCAAGCAGTGGCTCGATGCGGCTGAGTGTATCTGTCGCCTGCTTGGCCGCCGCACGCGCACGCTCGATGCTCGCCGTTGCGGCAGCAGCGCCAAATTTCTGGGCGTCGACCGACCGTTGTGTCAGTTCGATTTCGCGATCGAGAGCGACCAGGCTTGCCTGAGCCTTGTCCAGCGTCGCCTGAAACGGCCGTGGGTCAATCTGGAAAAGTACATCGCCCTTCTTGACTGCCTGGTTGTCCTTGACGGGCAGTTCGACGATGCGACCGCTGACTTCCGGGGTAACGTAAACGGTATCGGCGTAGACGTAGGCATCATCGGTGCGCGGCGCGGTGTCCGTTCGCCAGATCACCACAATGCCTAAGCCGAGGGCAGTCAATGCAAGTAGGGGCACAAGCTTTCGGCCAAGGCGGCCCTTGGTCTTGATCTCTTGGGACATCACCGCACTCTCGATTCAGTTCTTGAAGAAGATCAGCCAGCCGATAAGCGCCAGCGTGATGGTCAGGGCGAAATAGGCCAGCGGAAGAGTCCACTCATCCGGCTGCCTCAAAAGGCCGCGGGCACGCAGCGTTTTATGGACTAGCCCCGTCACGACGACGGCGCCGACGATGCAGAAAAGCCAATCCGGAAAGAAGGCCCCCAAGACGCTAATCGACGGCGCAGTGGCGCAGCCGGCGAGCAGCCCACACGGGATAACCACTGTTGCCCATAGGGCTTTCATCGCTGCGTCTCCATCTTGTCGTGCCACACATCAAAGGATTCTTGCTGTCTTGCAACCCGCCTCATCAGGCTTCCGCGTGATGTTTGCCGCAGGCTTGACGAGGTTCAAATATGAGTTGCCTAGGCAACATTAAGGTCAAAAAAAATCAGTCGCGAGCCAACATGCGCTTTAGCGATAGTTCGAACTGGTCCAGTTCACCTGCGCTGAAGTCGCCAAAGAAGTGATCCATCACGCTGGCCCTGGCGTCAAACAAGTCGGGGAAAATCGCCCTGCCCTCGTCGGTCAGCTCCAACTTATGCGAGCGTCGATTGTTGGCATGAAAAGACCTGCGGATCACGCCCTTCTGTTCAAGGCGATCGAGCATTCGAGTCATTGCTCCGGGCGTATAAGAAACTTCCTTGCAGATCTGGGCTGCCGTATCCGCCCGGTCTTCCCATAGCGTAGACAATATGACGTACTGCGCAGCGCTGATCCCAAAGGGTTCCATCGCATTATCCAGCGCCTGCACCAACTTATATTGAGCGCGATTGACCATGCGGCCGACCCGCGCGCGCTGGTCATAGGTCGCCAATTTTGCGGGCTTGGACATCGGTTTACTCGTTGTATCAAACGTACCCACACATCTTATGTTGCCTAGGCAACACTTGTCAAGCAGGGGGATTTCCCTCTTCCAACGCGACTTGCGAATTGAGGGGATACTGCTTTTTTCTGGAAGCAGGGCCCGCAACTGCCATGAAAAGAATGGCTGAAAGGCATCACTGGGCTGATCTCGATTAACTTGCCGAGTCGAGCTAGCGCCCACCACGACTAGCGATGCTTTAAGAAGACATCCATTCGAAGCGCCGATCGAAGATCTGCTTGGGGTCGGAGGCCGCCGATCCCTACCCCCGATAACGCGCCCTAATCGCGCCACGGACGGCTATCGAGAAGGCTCTTTTCTTGGCTGCTAGCTCGATTGCTTCCATGCATATGTGCTTCCGCCCGGGTTGCGCTGAGAGCAACAACGCGCGGGAATTGCTGCCCACTCGTCATGGCGCGACTGCGGCGTGATCAGAAGAAGTAGGTGTATTTCAGCGCGCCCTCATTCATCCGATAGCCGTGCCCGAACTGCCCGGTGTAATCCAGGCGAAGATCCGAGTGCGCGTTGAGCTTCAAGTTCAAGGCGGCGCTGTACTGGTTCATCTGCCTCGGCGCATCGAACTCACTGTTGAAGGAGCCGACGCTGTCCGACGCGCCGGCGAGGCGCATGTTGGTGTTCCAGCTGTTGCCGCTGTAGAAGGCCCGCCCGACACCAATGGATGGCCACAGCTGCGCCCCATCGTCAAAGGTGAACCGCTTGCCGGCTTCCACCATCGGCGTCGCCGCAAAGACCGTCCCGTTACCTGCTGCTACTTTCAGGCCAATCGCGCCGGCATCATTTTCCTGGAAGCTGTCGGTGTGCACGTTGACCAGGTGGAGATCGACATATGGGCGTACATACCAGCCGTCATCGGAGAACAGGTAAGCGATGCGCGAGTGCACGCCAATATTGGTTCCGTCGAACGAGCCCGTAGCCTGGATACGCTGGTCGACCAGCTGCAGGTTGCGAGCCGACTGATAGGTGCCCTGCGAGGCATCCACCGCGCCGGTGAACGTCCAATTACCCAGCTCGCGCTTGACGACGCCGCCGATGCTGACGCCGTGGTCGGTGACACCACCCACGCCGCTCGCGGCCGATTCGCTGCCGTTGTTGTAGGCCACCGAACCGCCCACCCACCAGCCGTCGGCGAACTCGTGCTGACCTCCCATTTGCACCACGTGTTCGTTCAGGTGGTACCCGTCGCTATCACCCTCGGCATTGCTCGCCTGGTCCGTCACGCGACCCCATACGCAGTCGTGCTCGCGCTGGTCCGCCGGCGTGTCGCCATTATTGGGGCAGGCATTCATGCGGTTGACGAACGACTCGCTCGCATTAATGCGAGCCACGCCCACCATTTGGAGCGACTCTGCGCCGAGACCGTTAAGCGTCGCCGCGAATTGCGTCGGGTCCTTCACCTGGGCGAGCACGGTGTAAAGTGGCGATAGCGAAGTAACACCGGCGTCGAAGTTCGCCTGTAGATGGTTGGCCAACTGCTGCTCGTTGCGCGAAAGCCCACCCTCCTGTGCGGCGCTCGCCAGCTTCGCCTGTGGTGTCACCGAGAGCTCGCCATTGTTCCACGACGTGGCGTACTGGTAGAGGTAGCTCGAGCCGTCGACAACCTTGTACGCACCCGTGGAGAGGTTCTTGGGCACATCGAGGATCGCCACGGTGTTTGGCGCCATCGTGATCGGGTTGATTTGGATCGTGCCGACGAGGCTTGCGCCATTCTCAGCGTACAGCTCCGAGGCCGCCTGCTTGGCGAAGTCGACGTAGGTACTCAGCGTCCCATTCAGGATCAGGTAGCCATCTAGCAGGGTGCCTGCACCCAATGTGGCAGGCGTTGCGCCCTTGCCGACAATCATGGTGCCTTCGTTGTCAAAGGAGCCCGCGCTGTTGATCGTCCCCGGAGTAAGCGCCCAGGTGCCGTTATTCGTCAGCGTGCCGCCGGCGCCGAGGTTCAGTCGACCGTACAGCGTGCCCGTCGCCGCATTGGTGACGTCGATGTTGCCGCGCTCGGCAACGATGGCACTACCGAACGTCCCGTCGTACCCAATGAGTCCCGAGTTGGTCACGGTGTTGCTGGACGCATTGCTGTTGAAGATGACCGCGCTCGCTCCCGATCCGGTCGCCGTAACTCGACCCGTCACGTTCAGAGCCGCAGCATCGCTCGATGCCGTGCTGCCATCCGCGTTGACGAAGACAGCAGTGGAGCTCGAACCACTGGTGCTCACTCGGCCATCGACATTGACCGTGATACTGCCCGAGGTACCGTTGCCGCCGGCCGTGCCCATGTACGCGGTGCTTTCGCTGGCCACCAGGCCGCCGCCACCGCCCACGCTCTGCGCGAAGATGCCGATGGCGTTGGCGCCCGAGGTGGTGACAGTCGCTCCCGTTGGCACGTTGACCAACACGTTGCCACCATTGCCGATGCTGCCCTTGGTCAGCCAGCTGGGCGTTTCCGGGGTGAACGCGCCCGAACTCGTCGCGCTCGACAGGTCGCCTCCGAGCAAACCGCCACCGCCGATGCTCTGTGCGATGACGCCGTATGCACCATTGCCACTCGTGGAGATGCTGTTCTGCACGTTGACTGTTGCATCGTGGCCGTCGCCGGAGGTCCCATTCACGTTGCTGCCGCTGAAGTAATTCTGGGCGTTGGATGCAATGCCCTGCACCCAGCCGCCGCCACCGCCAATGCTCTGCACTACGACGCCTGGCGAGTCCTGGCCCGAGGTCTGCACTTTCTGTGCTGTCACCGTGACATTGCCGCCGTTGCCGCACGCCGCCAACGTTTGGCCGCCGCAGACCACAGCCTGATCTTTGCCGGCGATCTGGAAGCCAGTCATCTGCAGGCCACCCGTGCTCACCGCACCACCCGTCACTGGGTCAGGCGCCGTGCCATTGAGCGTGATTAGGCCACCGCCTCCACCCACGCTCATGGCGCCAATACCTGCTGCGTAGGAACCGGAAGTCGACACGACCGCCGGCGTTGCCTGGTTGACGGCAGGTACGCTGAGTACGGTGACGTCGTGACCGTCGCCCGTAGCGCCGGCGTCGCCGCCCATCTCGACGTTAACGGTCTGAACCGTGTTGTTGCCGTTCAACACGCTGGTCGCCGTGACGCCACCGGTCCCACCACCACCACCGAAGCTGCCGGCGAAGATGCCCAACGAATCGCTACCCGCAGTGGCGATGCTGCCGTTGTTGATCACCGACACGGTGCCGCCATCGCCCGCCGTACCGCCGCGACCGCCGACGGCGATCGAGATATTGAGCTTGGCGGCGTCCCTATCGGTGTTATTGGAAGCAGCTACCGCGCCGCCATCGCCACCGCTACCACCCACACTCAACGCAAAGATGCCATCGGACATAGGGCCAAGCGTCTGGATCGCGCCCGTGTCTAGGTTGTTGACCGTGACATCGCCACCCGTGTCGCCTGAACCGCCTTTACCGGCAAAGCCGCCACCCACCGTCAGCGTCACATTCAGGTCGCCGCCACCGGCGCCGCTGGTCGGGGGCTTCGCGCCATTGGCAGCGTTGTCCTGGTAGTAACCCTTGACCAGGTTGACGGTCCAGTTCACGCCCTTGTCGAACAGTTGCGCGGCGTCGGGCACGAAGCCGTCGGTTTTGTTGCTGTAGGTCTGGACCACGCTGGGCAGCGATGTCTGCAGGTAGTTGAAGATCTGCGTCTGCGGATCGTTGCCGCCGCCGGTCGCTGCCTTGCCGCCAGTGCCACCGCCACCACCCACGCTTTCGGCGTAGATGCCCGCGGAATCGCCGCCACCGGTCACGATGGTGCCGGCATTGTTCGCCGTCACCGAGCCGCCGGTATTGCCGCTGCCACCATTGCCACCCACGGCAACGCGGGCATCCAGCGTGCCGGAGCTGCCGTTGCTCTGGCCGCCACCACCGTTGCCGCCACTGCCGCCGATACTCTGCGCGAAGATGCCGCGAGCGCTGTCGCCCATCGTGATGATCGTGGCGCCCGCGGCGTTGGTTGCCGTCACGGTGCCGCCCGTGTCACCCGTACCGCCACTGCCGCCCACCGCCAATTCCAACTGGCCGCCCTTGCCGCTGTTGTCGGCGAACTGCGAGGTATCGGCGTAACCCGTGCCACCGTTACCACCGCCGCCACCCACGCTCTGCGCGAAGATGGCATCGCTGTCGCCAGCCATGGTCCAGATCAGGCCCGTGTTCGTGGCATTCACCTGGCCGCCAGAACCACCGCCTTTGCCATCGCCACCGATGGCGAGGTTGACGTTGATGTTGGAGCCCTTCGTACTCGTCTGGGTGGAACTCGAATCACCACCGTTGCCACCACCGCCGCCGATGCTCTGCACTTCCAGGCCATGCGAACCGGCGCCGCTGGTGACGATGGAGGCATTGTTGGCGCCGAAGACGTTGCCGCCATCGCCACCGCCGCCGCCCTGGCCACCGATGGACAGATTGAAATCCAGGGAGGGCACTTCACCACTGTTGAGCAGTTGGTAAGCCGCCGCCTTGCTCGCGCCGCCGTTGCCACCACCACCGCCCACGCTCAGCACCTGCATGCCGAAGGCATCAGTTCCCTGCGTGAGGATCTGACCATTGTTGGTTGAGTACACGTCGCCGGCGTTACCCGCCGAGCCACCTGCACCACCGACGGCAAGCGTCACATCGAGCTGCGCGCCGCCTTCGATGGAACTGGCCGAACCGCCGTTACCACCGCCGCCGCCGACGGCCAGCGCCTGCATGCCGATCGAGTGCGCACCGTTGGTCTGGATGACGCCGTTGTTGATCGCATTCACCTGCTGCGTGCCGCGCGTGCCAGCATCGCCGCCTTTGCCGCCGGTGCCACCAACGGTCATCGTGAACACACCGGCCGTAAAGGTCGACGCGTTGCCGCCTGAGCCACCGCCACCACCCACGCTGAGCGCCGAGATGCCATCGGAGCGATCTCCGTTGGTCAGGATCACGGCGCCAGGCATCGTGGTGCCATTGGCGGCCTGGCCGTTCACCACCGTCACCGTGCCACCGAGGCCACCTTGCTCGCCGTTGCCGCCGACCGACATGCCGCCGGCCACGCCGTTGGCGGATGCGTCGCCGCCCGCGCCGCCGCCGCCGCCGATGCTCTGCGCCACGATGGCGCTGGAGTCATGGCCGTTGGTCGTGATGGAGGCTTGTGTGTCGCCGCTGGCTGCCGTCGAGTAGGTCTGGACGACGACATTGCCGCCGTTGCCACCATCTGCACCGTTGCCCGCTTTAGCCTTGAACACGGAACCCGCGTCGGCGCCATCGCCACCCGAACCACCGATGCTCTGCGCAAGCAACGCCGGCGTGGTGTAGCCCTTCGTGGTGACGTTGATGTCGCCGAGCGTCAGGCTGACCGCGCCACCGTCACCGGCTTTGGCGCCGGTGCCGGCGTATGCCGTGCCGCCGCTGCTGCCACCGCCGTTGCCGCCGCTGCCGCCAAACGACTGCGCGGACACGGCGGCGCTGAGGAAGGACGTTTCGACGGTGCCGTTGTTGTTGGGCAGATTGAATGAGTTGCCTTGGGCCGCCTGCGGCGAGCCCACGGCAGAGATGAGCCACGAGTTGCTGTTCGCTTCGCCAGCGATGTTCGCCGTGACCGTGCCGCCGGTACCCCCGATGCCACCGTTGCCACCTCTTGCCGTGCCGCCATACGCAACAGCAGACACACCATTGCTTCCCTGGCCACCTTGGCTAAGCAATGCGATCGCGGTGCCCTGGGACTCGAAACTCGCCGTCTGTGTGGTGAGCGAAACCGTGCCACCATCACCACCGGCCGCGCCAGCGTTGGCCGTGGCGTCACCCACCGAATGCTGCGCCGTGCCCGAGGTGCCCATGGATGGATCAAAACCGGCGCCATCGCCACCGATCGACGACATCACCAGGGCGGTCGTTCCCGGCGTGGTTCCTGACCAGCCGTGCGAGCTCACGATGCTGCCCGAAAGATTGGCCGTCACTTCGCCACCGGCGCCGCCTGCGCCGGCCTTGCCCGGATCGCCGTTGGTCCCGGTGTAGTAGCCGCCGTAACCACCCACGCCACCGGTGCTCACCAGCGAAACAGCGGCCAAGCCCGTGGCGTCGCTCGTGATCGTGGTGCCGACCTGACTCGTGAAGCTCAACTCGTCCGGCGCACCTCCGATGCCGCCATTGCCGCCGGCGGGGCCGTAGTTGCCGCCGGCGACCGAGTTGCCGTTGCCACCGACGCCGCCCGTCAACGACAGGCTCAGCGTCGGCGTCAGACCGCTCGAAGTCAGCGTGGCACCACTCAACAAGGTGACGTCCATTGCCGGGACGCTCGGTGCCGCACTGCCGTCCTGCGGATGACTGGCGTCGCCCTGGCCGTCCGTCCCGGCCTGGCCTGTCGCGTTGTTGGCGTAAGCACCCTGGGCGCCCGAGAGGTGGATCGTCTGGGCAACGGCAGGGCTCAGCGGAAGCAACGCGCCAAGAATCAGTGCCAGTGGGGTCAAGCGGGGAAAACGTGCGTGCGTGTGGATGGCAGGCGGCCGCGAGCCGCCGACAAAGATCGGAGCCATGGGAGATATCCTCAGGGGGGTGTGCAGTCGCCCTTGTTGGGCGGGATATATCCATCATATGAGCAATGCTCATATTTGAGGACTCGCGTTCCCAGGGCTTACCCATGAAGCAGAAAGAGCCGCCGCCTCAAGCAGTTAAACGCCGCCGACCGCTGCAACAGCGGTCGCAGGAGAAGGTCGCCCTCATATTGGAAGCGGCCATCCAACTGCTGGACAAAGGCGAGATCGAGTCGTTGACCACCAACGCCATCGCCGAGCGCGCCGGGGTCAGCATCGGCACGCTCTATCAATACTTCGACGGCAAGCCCGCAGTGCTCAAGGAACTGGCCGACCGCGAGATCGGCGGGCTAGCGGACCGCATCCTGTCGAATTACCGCGCCGCGCCCAACCAGTCTTCGCGCGAGCGACTCCTGGCTATTTTCGGCGCTATCGGGCAGGCCTATGGCGGGCGCTCGAAGGTGCACCGCAAGCTTCTGATCCACGCCCTGTCACAGGGCACATCCAACCGGCTCCTGCCGATGATGGCCGCGCTCACCAACGAGATGACCCATGAACACGGCGCGGAGCACGATTCGCGGCGCAAGCTGACGCCAGCCCAGGCGTTCGTGTTGACGCATGCGGTCAGCGGCGTTTTCCGCGGCCTACTTATCCAGCCCAACGTGGATGTGCCACGACAAGCCATTGAGCTGGAACTTGTCGAACTGATCGAGAAGTACGTGGCATCGACACCGGCCTGAGCTGCAATCAGCGGCACTGGGGTGAATCTCGTCGTACCAGTGGATCTCGGGGATCTCCGCTGATGGCTCGTCGGGTGGTGCAGTCGGTGTCGCGCTTCGCTGCGCGTCACGTTCTTCAAGCATGGCCACAAACAGGGCAACCAATTCCGGGTCGGCAGCGATCATGCGTGCACCCTTCCTTCCGCCGCCGGCGTTCCGCGCTTGGCCGCTTCCGCGTCCTTACGCTCGCGGTAGTACCGCCTGGACCGCGATAGCTCGCACGCAGTGCATGCGCTGCTGGATGTCCGGCGCTTGGCCGTATGCCCGGCGGGGCACGGGTTGCCGGTGAAATAGAAGCGGCTGCCACGGGTCGTGGCTTGAGCGCGCGTCACGATTCGCTGGGTCATGCGCCCATCCTCACGATGGCATCAAACCAGTACAGAGCAACCAAGGCGAAGCCACTGAGGGCGGCGCTTGCGCAGGCAATGGCCCCGATGACGGAGAGCCACGACACGCAGCGTACCGGCGGGGCCGGCGTGTAGCCCTGACAGACGGGCACGAACGGTGCGCGCACGGTTGCGGAAATGACGGGTGATGCCATGTTGTCGCCTCCATTCGGGCACCTGGAAGACCTGCCCGGTTAGGGGGCGAACGTAGGGCCGGTGGACATGGGTTGCTTGTCGATTAGCGGTCCAACTTTTCTAAAGGCACGGGCGAGGCGCTGCACTCAGGCCTTACACGTAGGCTGAGCAGCAAGGCGACGCCACCGCAGACGAGGAGCGTGCCACCCAGCGATTGCGTCCAGCCGGTAAGCAACATGCCCGCACCGATCATCAGGTAGTACATCAAGCCAAACAGCGCACCCGCCGTGCCGAGGCGATCGCTGAAGGCGTACAGCGCCTTTCCGAGCACATGGGGAATGGCCACGCCGAAGGCGAAAACCACCAGCATCATGGGTGCAATAAACCATGCGCTGTGCAGCAGCGCATGCACCCCGATGCCGCCACCCAAGACCAGCACCGCGCTGAACACCAGCAAGTTTTCAGCACGTACGCCAGCCTTGCTGAAAATCCGGCTGCTCCACGCGCCAAGCGACGATCCGAGCGCCAGCAGAATGCCGCTTGCACCGTAGGCCGAGTTGTCGAAACCCAGTTGCTGGAAAATGAAAGGACCGAGCGCGTAGTAGCCATACATGGCGACATTGAAGACCGTCACCAGCACCGCCGATTTCCAAACGCATGTGTTGCGTATCAGCAACTGGAACGTTTCGCGCACCGACACCTTTGTCTTGATGTGGCACCGCGTCTCGGGCAGCGCCCCTGCGCTCCATGCGAGCAACGCCGCCGCCAGCACCAGCAGACACCACAGCACGCCGCGATAGCCGAACGCGTGCACCAAGGCAGCGCCCGACAACAGGCCAATGGCCGGGCTCAGGGCCAATACCATGCCCACCACGGAGAACACCTTGATCAACGCAGCGCCGGAAAAACGGTCGCGCAAGATCGTCTGTGTCACGACCGACCCGACGGCAGCGCCGAACGCGGCAAGCGCCTGGGCGACGAGCAGGCCCTGGAACGTAGTGACGCAAAGGGCGATCACCGTAGCCGCCGCGTAAACCGCCAGACCCAACAGCATCGCAACGCGACGCCCCGACCGATCACACAGCCAGCCCCAGCCGACCACGCCAAAGGCGAATGACAGGAAGTAGACGGTCAAGGTTTGCGCCGCCAGTCCCGGGGCCACGGCAAAATGCTGGACGAAGTCGGCCAGGGCCGGGCTATAGAGGGTCTGCGCGAACTGGGGAAACATCAGTAGCGCGATCGCCAACGGCAAGAAATTTTTGTTGTCCATGACGGTACCTCCGCAAGCCCGGCATTCTCGGCTGGCCCGTCTGTCTGGTCTCACGGAATTTGGACAGAAAATGCGGCAAACCGGACAATGTCGGCATGGCCTGGTTAGCCGCCGACGCACTCTTTGATCCGGACAGCTTCTCCGCACCGGTCGTGGGCTGCGCCTCCACGCTGGCCGATCACGATTCCGGACTTCATTGCCACGCCCGCGGGCAGTTGCTGTTTGCCCGTGAGGGTTGCATCCGCATCACCCTGGACGAGTAGCTATGCCTGCTGCCACCGTCACGCGCCGCGTGAATTCCAGCCAACGTGCGCCATCGCGCCGTGATGCGACAGGTGGTGGACTACCGCTCGCTCTGGTTCGACGCCGCCCTTTGCCTTCGACTACCGACGACTGTATGCGTCATTGACGTCAGCGCTTTGCTCGGCGCCATGCTTGAGCCGATGGCCCTGGCAGCGTTTGATCATCCGTGGAGTGGCGACCGCGATCGGCATCTTATCGGCTTGTGCATCCATGAAATTATTGATGCACCACGCCAGCCCATGCTGCTCCCCATACCCAGGGACCGCCGCCTTGCCAGTTTCACCAGCCGGCCTGATGCGCTTCCACCGGAACTGGCGGAACTGGCCAGACATGTCGGTGCTACCAGCAAGACCATCGGCCGCATTTTCCAGCGCGATACCGGCATGGGCTATCAGCAATGGCGCCAGCAATGGCGTTTGCTGCGGGCGATCGAGTTGCTGGTCACCGGCGAGTCCATCTCAAATATCACCGGCGAACTGGGCTTTTCGAGCGACAGTACGTTCATTGCGTTCTTCAGGCAGATGCAGGGCTGCACACCCAAGGCCTATCTGAAGAAGTGAGGCGACGGCGGACGCCACTCCGATCACGTGACGCCATGCCTGCCTTGCTCCGTGTTCCCAGTCAATCGCGGCATCCGTTCGTCGAAGCAAGCGCCCTTTGCCCGCCATGCCGGGCGCTCATCACGCAAGAGCACCCACCTCGGATCCAACCCGGGCGTCCCGGTCAGGGCGATGGCCGAGGAACCTGAGGGAAGCAGGTCACAACCCAGTCCTCTTGGGCTGAAAACCATCTCAAGCAACTGATTTATAACTAAAATAATGGAGTCCAACCTTGGTCCGGAAGGCGAGTCAACAAACATGAGCGATGCTCATATCATGGACGCCATTCAAGAACCACAAGGCGCCCCGTGCGCAGGAGCCAACCCATCAAGCGTCAGGTCGATGCAATGCCCGCACGCCAACGTGCCTCCCGTTTTCTCCGCCTCGGAACGACGGCTCTGCTCTTCGGCTCAGCCTTGGTGGGTGTGCCGGCCAGTGCTCATTCGTTCGCGGACCTTGATTCTTCCAGCCTGTTAACGGCCAACACCCAGGACGACACGGGGCATGTGCCGTACACCTATCGCGCGCCGGGGGCCGACCTCACCCACTATCGCGAGGTAATCGTTGACGACGTGGTGGTCTATGGTGGTTCCGACGCCGAATTCGGCAGCCTCAGCACCAGCGAGCGGCAAGAGCTGGCGAGCGATCTCGACACCGCTATTCGCACCGCGCTGCAGTCGAACTACGTCACGGCAACAGCGCCCTCTGCTTCCGCGCTTCGCTTGCATGTGACGCTTCTCGGAGCATCAAGCAGTGATCCCGTGCTCGGCCTGATGAGTCAACTTCAACCCGTCGGCGCGGCCGCCGGCGCACACGACCAGGCGCGCGACAAAAAGAAACGCACACTGGGCTCGGTCACTTACGCGGTGGAGGTCTATGACAGCTCCACCCAGCACCTGCTTCGATCATTCATTTCATACGAGTACCCGTCCGCCGAGGACGTGCGGGCGAGCGTAGGCAAGCTCAATTCCGCCAAGGCGGGCATCAAGAAAGGGGCTGAGGCCCTGCCCGCCCAGATCCTCTGAATTTCTGGGCCGCTGCCGAAGGCAGCGCCTCTAAAGAGCACGAGACCAAACCATGAACGCTATGCGTCAATCGGCACCGCCTGCCGCGGCCTCACCCTGGTCAGCCGTCGTCGCGGTGGCCGTCGGCGCTTTTGCCTTGGTGACCAGCGAGTTTCTTCCGGTGGGCCTGCTGCCACACATCGCACACGATCTCGCCATCACCGAGGGCGAGGCGGGCTTGCTGGTCACCATGCCAGCCGTCGTGGCGGCCTTTGCGGCGCTTGGCACATCAACGCTTTTTGGCCACGCCGATCGTCGCCACGTGCTGATGGCCCTTCTTGGCGTACTCGGTCTTTCCAATGCCATGGTTGCGCTATCGACCCACGTGGCGTTGCTGCTCACGGCGCGTGCACTGATTGGCGCGGCCATCGGGTCGTTCTGGTCGATTGGCGTATCCATGGGCCAGCGTCTACGCCCGGGTGCGGACGGCGTGCGAGCGGCCTCCATCATTCTATCGGGCGTATCCATTGGCACCGTGGCGGGCGTGCCTGCGGGTGCGGTGCTCGGTCACCTTCTGGGCTGGCGATGGGCGTTCGGTGCCTGTGCGGTGATGGCTGCTGGCGTCTTCGTCATCCTGGCGGCCTGGCTCCCCCCGGTGCCTCCCGATGGCGACAGAAGCGCGAAAGAATTGATGGCCATGCTGCGGCTGCGACCGCTTCGACGTGGCTTGCTGCTGACCCTCACCATGTTCGTCGCGCAATTTGGCACCTACACGTACATCGCTCCATTCCTCAATCGCGTGGCACATGTCCCCAGCAGCGAGGTCGGCGGTGTGCTGCTGGCCTACGGCGTGGCCAGCTTTGCAGGGACGCTGCTGGGCGGTTGGCTGGGCTCCAGGCACCTGCGCTTTTCCGTCACGCTCACCGGCCTCGTCATCGGTGGCTCTGTGCTGTCATTGGCATGGCTTGGCCACTCGACGGTGGCAGCCGTGGCCTGCGTCGTCCTCTGGGGCCTGGGGTTTGGCATGCTGCCGATCACAACGCAGACCTTGGTGTTCGACGCAGCGCCAAGCCGCATGGACAACGTCGGCTCGCTCTTTGTCTGCACGGCTCAGGTTGCGATTGCGTGCGGTTCGTTCGCCGGTGGCCTGGTCGTCGACCACGTCGGCCTCACAGAGTCGCTCATGCTTGGCGGTGCCCTGAGCTGTATCAGCGCGTTGTTCGTCACTTTTTCCAAGGCCACGCGGGAGGCGGTGCCGGCTAGGGCGTAGCGCCTATTCGAAAGCGCAAGCTACCGGGCTACCTCGACGATTTCCGGTCCCGCCAATCGGTTGGCGTTTGGCCAGATCGCCAAGCCCAACTGGTTTGAACGCGCGCTCGTCCTGATCGCCCAGGCGCTCTTCTTCACCTTCTTCCTGTTGCTCTACATCGCCTCGTCGAAGACGGCACACCGCCTGGTGGGCTACTTCGAGGAAGAGGCCGTCGTCAGCTATACGCGCTACCTCGCCGAGATCGACGCGTGCCATATCGCGAATGTGCCGGCGCCGGACATCGCCATCGCCTACTGGAACCTGCCCGCCGATGCGCGCCTGCGCGAGGTGGTGGAAGCGGTGCGCCAGGACGAAGCCGGTCACCGCGACGTCAATCATGGCTACGCGGACACGCTCGGCGGCACACTGGCCCACCCGCCGACCAACGGCTGATCCACACCACGTCGCACAGAAAGGGTTGCCACCATGCGCCAGTTCACCTTCTCCAGGCACGATGCCCTGCCCCTGCTGATGCTGTTCGAACACGGTGCCATGGCGCCCACTGACGCCTGGCCTCACGCGCTTACTGCCCAAGTGACGCTGGCCCTGCGTGATGGTTCCCAAGCGACAGGTCTTGCATGGACATCCCGGCCGGTGGTGCTCTCCGGTGCCAAACATGGAGCCTTCATTGCCGTTTTCACCACCGCGGAGCGTGCCGTCCGCGCCCGGCACGAACACCCTGCCTACCGGGCCACGCTCTCCATGCCGCTGGCATGGGTGATCCAGGCCGCAAAGGCGTCAATAGGTATCGCGGTCAATCCGGGATCGCCCGACAGCTTCGAACTTCCACACGGATTGCTGGAAGCTGTGTTTGCCAACGCCGTCTCGCGTAGCGCTTCGCAGAGGCGGCGACGCGCTTCACGCCGATCGAATCTCAACCGCGAGGCATCACGCGTATGAACAGCACATCATCGGCCTCGCTGTCCACAAATGCGTCCTTGCTCACTTTCTTGCATGCGCCGCACCGTGCCATGTTCCTGATCGGGGCCTTTGCCCTGCTGGCGAACATGGTCTGGTGGACCTGCGCGCTGATGGCCGTCCACTTCGGGGCGCCGTTCGCGCCGCAAGCGATGCCTGCATCGTGGGCTCACGGCTTTCTCATGCAGTACGCCTCGTTCGCACCGTTCGTGTTCGGATTCGTGCTGACGGTGTTCCCGCGTTGGATGAATCAGCCGGAGATCGCCAGGCCCATCTACGGAAGTATCTTCGGCCTGATGCTGGGCGGCGGTATCGCCGTGCTGGTAGCCCAGAGCGGATGGCTTCGACTCCTGCCCTTCGGCATGGCAGCCATGCTGGCAGGTTGGCTGATCGCGTTGACGGTGCTCGGCATTCGTCTGCTTCGACACCGCCCGTTCGATGCCTGGGCGGCCTCCTGCCACGCGGCTTTGTGCATGGGTGGCATCGGCCTGGCCCTGGCGCTTGCCTTTGCGTGCGGCGCACCGGCTGCGCTTATGCATGCCTCGGTGGAGATGGGCACGTTCGGTTTTCTTTTGCCGACCTATGTCACCGTGGCGCATCGCATGGTGCCATTCTTTTCCGGCAACGTGATTTCGAACTACCGCGTCGTGCGCCCGCGCTGGGTTTTAGCGGCCATGTGGCTGCTGGTGTTCGCTCATCTCGCTTGCGATATCCTCGACGTTCCTTCGTGGCGATGGCTTGCCGATGCGCCATTGACCTTCCTGTTTCTTGGGCAGTGGCTCGCATGGCAACCTTGGCGCGCACGTCACGTCGGCCTGCTCGCCGTGCTCTACATTGCGCTGGCGTGGCTGCCGCTAGCGTTCGCATTCTTCACTGCTGACAGCGTGCTCATCGCGTGGCACGGCAACAGTGGCATGGCGCATGCACCGCTGCATGCCCTTACCATCGGCTTCTTTGCGTCCATGCTGGTCGCCATGGTGACCCGCGTCACCCACGGCCACTCGGGTCGACCGTTGGCGATGGTTCCGGTGGCATGGATCGCCTTCGTCGGCATGCAAATCACCGCCGTGGTCCGCGTCGCCGCGGACGGCACGGGACAGCCCGCCACCGGGTATCTGCTGGCCGGCGCGCTGTGGCTCATCGTGCTGATGCCATGGGTCGCCCGGTCGATCTGGATCTACGCAACGCATCGCAGGGACGGCAAGCCGGGTTGAGCACGGCTATCGGGCGCCGAGTCTGGCTCGAAACCTGAGGCGCTCGAATCATGGGCCGTCGCTCCCAGCTCAATCTCCGCTCGCAGGCCTTGGTACGCCTACGTTTGCGCCGATCGTCCTGCCCATCAGGAAGGCGAGTCCACTAATGTGAGCAACGCTCATATGATGACGCATCCCCACCGCTAGCGCCCACGGCGCCCGGAGACGACATGCGCACATCGAACGATTCACCGCGACCCGACCAGCGTCTGGGTCAGCGCTATCACTTCGCCGACCCTGACATGGATATGTTCTTCGTCGCCGCCCTTGGATGGGGCCCGGCCGGTGGCCTGGATATCGGCCAGGCCTTTTACGTGGCATCCCAGATCGAGGACGGCGTTGGCGACAGCTGGGTGGCCGCGTTCGGTAGCTATGGTGACTATCTGGGCAGGCAGGCGGATCGCTGGAAGCAGCGCGGATGGAAGCGTGCCGCAGGCGAGGCGCGGCTGCAGGCTTTCGCCAGCTACCGATCCGCCTGGCAATTCGCGGCCCCGGGTCCGCAGTTCGCCTCACTCTATGCAAAGCACCAGGCCGCGTTTGCTGCCGCGATGTCTGAACTGGCCATGCCGGCAACGTTCTTTCAGGTGCCCTTTGAAGACAAGCAGCTACCAGGCGTCTATTTGCAGAACGCGGACAGCGAAGCGCCCGTGGTGCTGATCATTGGCGGCGCCGATACGTGTTTTGAGGATCTTTTTCTCACTATCGGCCGCCATCTGTTCGAGCGCGGGTATTCGGTTGCGCTCGTCGATCTTCCCGGCCAGGGCATCACGCAGGCGAGCGGTCTTCACTGGCGCGCCGACGCAGAAAAGCCCATCTCCGCAGTGATCGATGCGCTGATTGCGCGATTCGCTGCGGTGCCCGGCCGAATCGCACTCGTTGGCTTGAGCCTTGGCGGATATTTTGTTGCGCGTGCCGCGGGTCACGAAACGCGTCTGGCAACGGTCATTGCCAGCACGCCCTTCCAAAGTCCAGCGGAGCTCTTTGCGCTTTCGGTCAAATCGGCATTGGCTGGCGCCGCCAGGGCCGCGCCCTCCCCTGCCGCGGTGCGCGCGCGCACGATGACACTGTGGAAAGCTGGCGCATCTTCGCCGGAGGATTTCATTGCCAAAACGGAAGGCATGGTCGCGGACCCCTCACTGGTCCACGTTCCGTTCCTTTCGATTCTTGGCGCCGGCGACTCACCGGTCTTTGCGGCCCAGGCACATGAATGGCACCAGCAGATCCGATCCAAACTAAAGGAATTTGTGCTGCTCGATGAAACGACCGGGGCGGATGGTCACGTGCAAGTCAACAACCGCCGTCGCCTTGGCCAGGAAGCGTGTGGCTGGCTGGATGAGATTTTCCGCGGATAACCCGTCCGCCACATCGATCGCGGGTGCAGGCCGGCGCGCGCCGTGCGAATTGGAAACTGGCCGTGGCGATCTGCAAGTGCGCGTGGGTTGTCAGCACTATCGTGGCTTGCTGGCGAGGCCGCCGTGGCGCGAGTCGCAACGGCCACAGCAAAGGTTAGCGAGGAAAGATCGTGCCCACATCGCACACATCCCGACGCGGTGTCCATTGGCTTGAGCACGGCCCCGGGCGCGATGCGCCAGCAGTGATGCTCATCCATGGCCTGGGCGGCGACGCCAAATTCTGGACTACGGAACAAACCGTGCTCGGCAAGGACTACCGCGTGCTTGCTGTCGACCTGCGGGGCTCGGGTTTGTCGCGTGGATCGGCAAACCTGTTTTCCATCGACCAGCTCGCCGGCGATATGGCGGACGTTCTGGACGAAGCCGGCATCGCCAGCGCGCACGTCATCGGCTTTTCACTGGGGGGCACGGTGGCCCAGGCCATGGCGCATGCCTTCCCGCAGCGCGTGAGCAAACTCGTGCTGTCGGCGACGTTCGCGACGGTCAATCCGCAGGCTCACCTGTTTCTGGTTGCGTTGGGTGCGCTGTACCGCCGTGGAGCAAGCCCCGAGCAGATGTACGCTCTGATTGTTCCGTGGCTGTTTTCGCTGGGCTTTCTGTCCAGTGCCGAAGCGGAGCCCTATCTCGCCTATGTCGATGACCCGACCGATCATCAGGCGACCGAGGACTGGCTTCGCCTGCTGGATGCACTCCTTGCCTACGACGGTCGACGTCGACTGGCCGACATCCGGCAGCCAACGCTGGTCATCGGCGGCGATGAAGATCGCCTGGCTCCCTTGAGTGACGCACAGTTGCTGAGGCGCGGCATCCACGGCGCATCGCTTGAAATCATCCCGGGTGGCCATTTGATGAATATCGAATCGCCCGCCGCTTTTACCGCGGCGATCACCCGCTTTCTGTCGCTGCAGCGGGCGTGCGTGACGTGAACAGACCGAATCACGCGACAGCGCTCACATGACCACCGGATGGAATGTCCATGTCCGCGATCCTGGCGTGGCTCAATCACTGGCTTGAGCGTATCGACCCCGGCGCACATCGCCGGATCAAGGGGCTGAGGCTGGTTACGGCTTATGGTCTCGCCGAGGCGCTTGGCACACTGAAGGATATTTCCATCGACGTGCCCGCCGGCATGGCCGTTGGCGCGCTGGCAGGAAACATCGCGCTATGGGCCAGCGTTTCCGAAGCGCGCTCCTCCCGCTGGCAATCCAGCCGCGACCTGATGCTGCTTTGCCTTGCCTGCGCGCTGGGTGCTGCGACGTTTGCCCTGTCCGCGCCCTGGCTTCAGTTGCATGGGCAAGCGTGGCCGAAAATAGTGCTTGTCGCCGGGGCCTTTCTGGCTGGCTACCTCAGGCGCTATGGCGTTTCCGGTGCTGGCATCGGTTCGCAGATCTATATCGGCCAGCTGCTGGCATGCAATGCGCAGTTGACCCCCGGTGACCTGCCGGCGATTGGCATCGCCGTACTGATTGCGATGCTTTCGGCGATGGTTCCGCGTTTGTTGAGCGGACCGGCGGAGCGGCCTGTACTGTCTCCGGCATTGCCGCCGACAGCATCGCGGTTCCGCGCGTTGTCGATGCCGTGGGCGCTTGGGCTTCAGGCCGCCGTTCCATCGATCATCGTGGTGGGTCTGGACGCCACGGTGGGCCTGCTGGAATCCGTCTGGGCGATCACGGCATGCGTGTATGTGGTTGCCGGTAGCGCAGGCGGCACACGGCTACGCATCAGGCACCGCATTGTCGGCACGCTGATTGGCGTGCCGCTTGGACTGGCCTGCCTTCCCCTGGCGCAACATGAGCCGATGCTTTTATGGAGCGCAGCATCGCTGGCGATGATCGTCTATGCGATGGCATTGCCCGAGCGCTATGACGTGGCATGCGCTGCATTCGCGTTCGCGCTGATGGTGACGATGGCGGTGTCTGGCGAGCATTCGGTGACGGTATTGCTGGCGCGAGCCTGGGAAACCGCTCTCGGTTGTGCGCTTGCCATGGCGGCGGCCATGGTGCTTTTCCCCTTGCGTGACAAAACGAAGGACAAGAGAGCGGCAGAAGTGTCGCCGCCGAAGGTGCGCTGATTGCGAATTGGCGTAGGTGCGTGGCTCTACCTGTCGCCGCGCCTGCCGGCGGGGCCCAGTTCGCTGACGTCGCCTCGGTCGTGCCGCGCTGTTTCGAAAACGCACGGCTGGGCGTGAGGCAAAGCCGTTTCCACCGGGCCGGAAGCATCACCCCGGGTCGCCCTGCGCGATCCATTTGGCCTGGGAGCACAGCCTCTCGAAGGGAGAATGCATACAATCATCAAGGCTAAAAAACCATACCCGTGCGTATGCTCTACGTCATGAAAACGCACAATTTCAAACATAATCAGCCAATTAATTAACCATACGCTTGCGACATAGGCCAAACTACCAGTTGACCATCGAAAATTGTATGCATACGATGCGCACGCCTTGCAACACTGATCCGATCAATGGCCCAAGGCAGTCAGGGGTTCCGATGGCTTGTCCACCGTGGGAGGAATGGACGGATGCATCAGTTCAACGCACAGCGGGCGCTGCCTTCAATAAATCGCACCCGCGGGTGCCGTCCCGTGACGGCACCCGCAGTACGCCACGCCGCCGCGATCCACCGCGAGCGGACCTGGCGGCAACTGGATATGGATGTCGAGCAATCCGGGCAACCGGTGATCGCCTCGCATTGGTCCGATCATCGCGCGGCGCCGCGCGAATACAACGCGCAGAGTCCGCGTGGCTATTACGTGGCGAGCATCTTCATGCGTCCGACGCAGCTCGCACTGAGCGCCGATGCGCAGGACGTCCATCACGGCGAGTGGCGCTCCGGCAGCTTCCATATGAGCGCACCGGGTCAACAGTTGCATGCGCGCTTCGAGTCGCCCTGCGAGATCCTGCATCTGCACCTGTCCGAAGCGTTCGTACGGCGCATGGCGGTGGCGGCGGACTCGTTGCATCTGATCCCAGCCCCCGCCATCACCCACGTAGCGCAGGACGCCGTGATCGAGCAGCTGGGACGCGCTCTGCTCGCTGCCGATGACAAGATGTGCGGATGGCAGTATGCCGAACGTGTGGCTACGCCCATCATCACGCGCTATTTCCACCTGCTGGCGCAGGCGCAGCTGCACGGTGACCAGCCTCGACGCATCGCCCTGCCACGCTGGCGCCTGCAGCGCGTGCACGACTATGTGCAGAACCATTTGAGTGGCTCCATCACGCTGGCCGACATGGCGAGTGCGGCGGGTTTGTCGGCCATGCACTTCGCGGCGCAGTTCCGCATTGCGACGGGGCAACGTCCGCACGACTACCTGTTGCAGTGTCGTATCGATCGCGCCAAGAGCCTGCTGGCGACCAACAGCCGCGCACTGATCGATGTGACGCTGGAAGTAGGCTTCTGCACCCAGGCGCACTTCACCACGGTATTCAAGCGCTTTACCGGCACTACGCCGAACCTGTGGCGTCGCCAGCACTTACACAGCCTTGCTGACGACGCGGAGCCCGTTGGCGGCGCAAGCATTCACAACTTGCATTTGCCACGCACCAGTTGATGTCCTAGACCATCACATGAAGGTCGAGGACATCATGGGCACCTGAACCAGCAGATCGGCAACCATGCCGAGTCCGCTCTTCAATTGTTCGCGTGTGGCGGATGCACCCAGCGCAAGACGCACCGCCTCGGGCGACGGACCGACACTGAACGCCTCGTGCCCGACGACGCCGAGGCCCGCGTGACGCAGGCCACCGACAAACTCGCCGCTGGTCCAGGGCTCGGGCAGGCGCAGCCAGACGTGAAAACCCTCTTCGGGCATGATCAGCTGGGAGCGCGGCAACATGCGCCCGGCAATGCCCATGCGTTCCAACGCCTCGTCGCGAATGGCCTTGACCACCTGCGCGGCAGTGCCGTCCTCGATCCAGCGTGAAGTGACGGCAGCACTCAACGACGACACCGTACCCGACGTCGCGCGCATGACCGAGGTGAGGCGTGCGGCCGACCATGCGTCCGGCGCGAGCACGAAAGCCACGACCAGCGACGGCGACAGACACTTGGACAGTCCGGCGATGTGGTACGTCAGCTCCGGCGCCAGCGCGGCGAGCGGCGGCGGCCGCTGGCTTGGCAGCGAACCGTAGTCCTCGTCTTCGATGATGGGCAGGTTGTGACGGCGCATTACCGCGACCACTTCCTCGCGACGCGCCAGCGGCATCGTGATGGTGGTCGGGTTGTGCAGTGTGGGCATGCAGTAAAAGGCTTTGGGGCCCGCCGACTGGCAGACGGCATCCAGAGCATCGGGCTGCACGCCGTGCTCGTCCATCGCGACCGGGACCAGGCGGATGCGCAACAAGGCCGCCAGCGCACGCACGCCCGGGTAGGTCAGCGATTCGACCGCCAACGTGTCACCCGGCGCCAACAGCATGCTCATCACGGAGTGCAGTCCGCCCTGCAGGCCCGACGTCACCAGCGTGCGTTCCGCCGTGGAGCCATCGATGCGTGCAGCCAGCCAGTGCGCGGCAATATCGCGATCGTGGGGCCCGCCTCCCGGAGGCTGATAGCGCATCAGCAGCTCCGCGCCGCGATCCTCGACCTCGCGCGCACCTTTCCACATGCGGGCCAGCAAGGCGGCGTCGTGGAAGGCGGGCGGATGATTCATGCTCATCTCCACGGCGCCCACGGTGACGGCGCGCGGCGGCGATAGCGCCCGCTTGCGCACAAAGGTGCCACGCCCCACTTCCGCGTCCACCAGTTCGCGGCGCGCCGCCTCGGCGTAGGCACGGGTGACCGTGGTGAAGTCGATGCCCAGCCAGTCTGCAAGTGCACGAATGGGAGGCAGGCGGTCTCCCGACGACAGGCGGCCGGCCTGAATGTCTTCGCCGATGGCGTCGGCAATGGCGAGGTACATGGGACCGCGATTGGCTGGCAATCGGGGGGTCCAGCTCAGCTGGCGGACCTTGGCCATCGACCGTTTCCAATGTATGGATTGATACGTTGCATTGTATGCATGCCCACGCTCAAGTCCACAACAGGCTTCGCATCGTTCGTTTTCGAAAAGGCGACGGCGAACCGGAAAGCGGGCCTTGCCCCGCCTCCACACAATGCCAGGCCATGCCAACCCGTTTACGTGCCCATGAACCTGCTGCGACACGCGCTCCCCGCTCACGCCCTTGCCGATGACAGGCGCCGACGCGCGCTCGACGACGACATCTGCGTGCATATCTTCACCTCGTCCTCGGTCATGGTCGGCGTGTGCCTCACCGTGGTCGGCATTCTCCGCGTGGTGGTCACGCTGCGCAGCGAGGACGTGCTCGGCGATGACCTGCTGACCATCAATACAATGATCTATCTGCTTTCGGCGCTGGTTTCCTACTGGGCGCTGCGCACGCGCAGCCGCAAGCGCAATCATCGACTGGAATACGTGGCCGATGGCCTGTTCCTGCTCGGCATGGTGTTCACCGTGGTCAACACGGCCTTCATCACCTGGGCGATGGCGCTGATATGAGCAGCATGCAGCGTCGCGGAAAACTGGCCGGCGCCGTCGCCCTGGCCGTGCTTGCAGTCGCAGGCCTGTCGATGTGGAGTGGCCCCGGTGGCGACGTCGCACATGCCGGCGCAGCGTTCTACAACATCGAAAGCCCGCAGGCGGATGGCCTGCCCGGCTCCATCATCCGGATGGAACCGATGGACGGCGCACCCCTCGGTGCGAGCGCCTGGCGCGTGCTGTATCGCTCGGTGGGCGTGCATGGCGAACCCATCGCTGTTTCCGGCGTCATCGTCATTCCCAAGGGCGTCGCGCCCGATGGTGGGCGGCCCATCGTGGCGTGGGCTCACCCCACCAGTGGCGTAGTCCCGCGCTGCGCGCCGTCGGAAGCGCATTTCGTATTCCAGACCATGATGGGCCTGCGCGACATGGTGCGGCATGGCTACATCGTCGCCGCCACCGACTATCCGGGCCTGGGCACGGAGGGTCCGCATCCGTATCTGGTAGGCGACAGCGAAGCACGCGCCGTGATCGACATCGTGCGCGCGGCGCGGCAGATGCCTGGCGCGCAGGCCGGTGGGCAGTACGCCGTATGGGGCCACTCGCAGGGCGGCCAGGCTGCATTGTTCACCGGCATGTTGAGCGGCGCCTACGCGCCGGAGCTGAAGCTGGTGGGCGTCGCGGCTGCCGCGCCGGCTACTGACCTGAAGCGGCTGCTGCGCGAAGACGCGGACACCGATGGCGGCCGCAACGTCACCGCGATGACGCTCTGGTCGTGGCAGCGCGTCTATGGCGCGCCCATCGCCCGGGTGGTTGCGTCGGAAGCCATGCCGGCGGTCGATGCGCTTTCCAACGAATGCATCGAGTCGGTGCTCGACATGGTGGAACGGCATTACTCGCAGCGCCCGCTGCAGCAGCAGTTCCTCTCGGTGAAAGACATCACCGCCATTGAACCATGGAAATCCCTGCTCGCCGCGAATCAGGCCGGCAACGTGCCGGCGAACATTCCCGTGCTGATCACCCAGGGGGCTGCCGATCGCCTTGTGCTGCCCGCCGTCACCGAGTCGTACGTACAAGGTCTTTGCCGCGCAGGCAGCCAGGTCCAATACACCGAGTACCCAGGCGTGCATCACGGTTTCATCGGCAGCGACAGCGCGATCGAGGCGGTGAACTGGATGACAGATCGCTTCGCCGGCAAGCCTGCGCCAAGCAATTGCTCTGGCGCAACGCCGTGAGTAAAACCCGCTGACGGAGCGTAGCCAGCACCCACCCGCTGGTCGTGCAACAACCTGGTCAGCGGCGTCAGGCAGGCGCGCATAGCGGCGCGCCTGCACGCTCTTTCGATCAACGTAACGACATGCAGCCCGCGAGCACGGGGCGATTGGGATCGACGCGCGCATCGTACAGATCGCCGCCCCGGCCCTTGTTCCACCAGGTGATGAAACCCGACTGGTAGCGCACGCCATCGGCAGACATGGTGCTCACCAGCAGCGTCGGTACGCCTTGTACGTTCATCAGCGCAAAACTCTGGCCATTGCGCGCATTCCAATAAGTGACCTTGATGTTGCGCCCGCCCGGGCAACGGTAGAC
>NZ_DASRZX010000098.1:0-7281 GCF_035685885.1 Dyella sp.
GATCGCCTCGCGACACATGTACTCGATCGCGTCCTGGTCACCGAGCCAGTCGGAGCCCTTGATCGTGTCGTAGAAGTGGAAGCGCCAGTCGTCCTCGCCCATGTTGCCAAGCGCCGCCGAGATGCCGCCCTGCGCCGCCACCGTGTGGGAGCGGGTCGGAAACACCTTGGTGATGCAGGCGGCCTTCAGGCCCTTCTCGGCCAGGCCGAAGGTGGCGCGCAGGCCCGCGCCACCGGCGCCGACCACGATCACGTCATACTTATGCTGCTGAATTTTGTATGCTTCCACGAGCTCAGACTCCCAGTGCGATACGCAATACCGCCAGTGTTCCAGCCAATGCACCTAGCACTGCGGCGAACTTGATGGCAACGATCAGCGCGATTTCTTTCCACCGCGTGTGGACGTAGTCCTCCACCACTACTTGCAGACCCAGTACGGCATGCCAGAACGCGGTGACGACGAAGGCGATCATCAGAATGGCATTCCACGGCCGGCCGACCCCTCCGCGGGCAGATGCGTAGTCAGCGCGCAACAAGCCGAGCACCGTGATGACAAGCCAGATGCCAAGCAGCACCAAGCCGGCCGCGGTCAAGCGCTGTGTCCACCAATGACTGACGCCGTACTGGGACGATCCCAGGCCACGTGCGCGCTTGAGGGGATGGCGAAGGTTTTTCGTACTCGCATTCACGCGACACCCCCAAGAAACAACACGTAACCCCAGACAATCAGCGTGAGCACGACACTGCCGACGATCGACTGTCGGCTCGAACGCCCGAACTGTGTGACGGTGTAACCTGCACCCGTATCCTGCACTAGATGCCGCACGCCGTTGCACAAGTGATAGCAGAACGCCCACGTCCAACCGACCAGCACGACGATACCGATCGCACTGCCTGCGCAACGTTTGAACTGGTCGTACGCCGCTTCGCCCGCGGCCAGTGAGATCAGCCCCCACAGAATGAACAGCGTGCTAAAGGCGAGCACGATGCCCGTGGCCCGATGGAGAATGGAAGTCACCATCTGCACTTGCCAACGATAAATCTGCAGGTGGGGTGAAAGCGGTCGTTGTGCGTTCGTCATGTCAGATGTTCTCGAAAAGTCGTCGATATCCCTATCCCCTCAAGCAATTGCTGCTGCTCGTCACGCGCATAGCAATCAGAAATCGATGCAACGCCCGTTCTTTTCCCAATCGCCGTATCGGGTGGGGTCCAATGCCGAAACCTCGCTCTTTTCCTTGATCCGTGCAGAACAGACGGGCATTACGGTACGCTCCGGCTCCAGAGTGGCGGGCAGATTCGAGGCGCTGGGATCCAGATCAAGTGCACTTTGCATTAACGAAAGCGTACAGTCGTGCGATTTGCGCATTAATATATTCAGAGTAGTGACTTCGATAGCTTTCGGTATAAATCAGGCAGAACCCCATGGAACTTCGGCATTTTCGATACTTTGTGGTGGTGGCGGAGGAACGTCATTTCGGACGGGCTGCCGAACGCCTTGGCATCGGCCAGCCGCCATTGAGCCTGCAGATCCAGCGTCTTGAACGAGAGATCGGCACCAAGCTGTTCCGACGCCTGTCCCGCGGCGTGGAACTGACCGAGGCCGGCTCCTTGCTGCTCGAACATGCGCGCCAGATCCTTGCCCATACCGAGCAAGCCATTGCCGAAGTGAAGCAGCTATCACGCGGCGAAAGCGGCCAGTTGCGCGTTGGCTTTGCCGGTGCCACCTATTTCCAATCGCTGGTGACGTCCATCATCTGGGAATACCGCGGCAGGCATCCTGGCGTCGTGCTTTCGCCTGAGCAGAGCAATACGCCGATGTTGCTGGAGGGCTTGCACAGTGGACGACTGGACGCGGCATTCATCCGACCTCCTATTGAAAGCTCGGACGACCTGCAGACTGAACTGCTGATCGAAGAAGATATGCTGGTGGTGCTCCCTCGCACTCATCCTCTCGCGCAATCGGCGGCACCCGTTTCCTTGTCGGCACTTGCCGCTGAAACATTTATTCTGTTTCCCCGGGCGATCGGACAAGGACTTTACGACGGCATCATGGCAGCCTGCGAAAACGCCGGCTTCGCAGCGCAGCTGGGGCAGGAAGCGCCCCAGATCGCTTCGATTGTGCCGATGGTGGGCGCCGGGTTCGGTGTCTCGCTTGTGCCGCGTTCGATCAGCCAGATTCGCGCGGACGACGTCGTGTATATGCCAATTGCGGGCGAAGTGCCCAAGGCCCCCATAAGCCTGGCATGGCGACATAACGATCGTTCGCCTGCCTTGCGCGGATTTCTGGCCGTGGCGCGCCATCTGGCGCGAGAGTGTCGTGGCAGCTAATGAACACCTGAAAGCGTTCGTCTTTCAGTAAAAGATATCGAAGTCGACACTTCGAACATATTGGTTGGCAGAAGCCATCCTCGGACACTCTCTCCTGTTCCGTATTCGGACTGGAGAACCAGTATGTCCCAAGTCGAGAAGCAATCTGTACCATCCACGATCCGCATCGAAGAGGATGCGCTGGGCCACGTGGAAGTGCCCGTAGATCATTTGTGGGGTGCGCAGACACAGCGTTCGCGCCTGAACTTTACGATCGGCGTCGACCGCTACCGCTGGCAACGCCCTGTGATTCGCGCGCTCGGGATTTTGAAGAAGTGCGCTGCGCTCGCGAACGGCGAACTGCGTCAATTGCCACCGGCGGATGTCGATCTAATCGTTGCTGCGGCGCAGGAAGTCATCGATGGCGAATGGGATAGCGAATTTCCGCTTGTCGTTTTCCAGACCGGCTCCGGCACCCAGACCAACATGAACGCAAACGAAGTGATCGCCCACCGCGCGATCCAGATCGCCTATGGCGTGATGGGATCCAAGAAGCCGATCCACCCCAATGATGACGTCAACCACAGCCAATCGTCGAACGATGCCTTCCCGACGGTGATGCACATCGCCGCCGTCGAGCAGATGGCGAACGACCTGCTGCCGGCGCTGACCGAACTGCACGATACGTTCGTGGCCAAGGCCAAGGAATATGCCAATGTCGTGATGATCGGCCGCACGCATCTGCAGGATGCCACGCCACTCACCCTCGGCCAGGTTTTCTCAGGTTGGGCGGCACAGCTCGAACACGCCAGCCTAGGCATCGACACGGCGCTCCAGGGCTGCCTGGCACTTGCCATCGGCGGCACCGCAGTCGGGACCGGCTTGAATGCCCATCCGCGTTTCGGTGAGGTCACTGCAGCGAAGATCGCCGCCGAAACCGGCTTACCCTTCTATTCGGCCCCCAACAAATTCGCCGCGCTTTCAGCGCATGACGAGTTGGTCAACGCCAGCGCGACGATGCGCACGCTAGCCGGCGCACTGATGAAGATCGCCAATGATGTGCGCTTGTACGCGTGCGGGCCGCGCGCAGGATTCGCTGAGCTGAAAATACCGGAAAACGAGCCCGGTTCCTCGATCATGCCGGGCAAGATCAACCCCACCCAATGCGAAGCATTGACCATGGTCGCGGTGCAGGTATTCGGCAACGATCACGCCGTGGCGTTCGCCGGCTCGCAGGGGCATTTTCAGCTGAACGTCTACAAGCCCGTGATCCTGCACAACGTGCTGGATTCGGGCAAATTGCTTGCCGATGGCATGCGTTCCTTCAACCAGCATTGTGCTGCCGGCATCACGCCAAACGAGAAACGCATCAAGGCCAATCTCGATCATTCACTGATGCTGGTGACCGCACTCAATCCGCATATCGGCTACGAAAAGTCAGCCCAGATTTCCCTCAAGGCATACCGCGAGGATATCAGCCTCAAGGAAGCCGCCCTGCAGCTTGGCCACCTCACCGCCGAACAATTCGACGCGTGGGTCAATCCGGCCAACATGACGCACCCACTCGAGCCATAACGCTCGCACCCGATCCACTATCCAGACACTGAGTTCATACCATGAGCAACGAAGTCTTTCGTCCGCTTCGCGGTGCAACGCGCGCTCAGCCAGCGGCAGCGCTGGCCAATACACAGCACACGGCCAACCGGCTGTTCCAGACCTCCACGATGTCAGCCCTGCTCGACGGTGTCTATGACGGCGACTTCACCATCGATGCGTTGCTCGAACACGGCGATTTCGGGCTTGGCACCTTCAATGCCTTGAACGGCGAGATGATCGTCAATGACAGCGATGTGCATCAACTTCATGCAGAGGGCGGTGTAAGCGACGTGCCGTTGGACGCGTTGACACCGTTCGCCTGTGTCACTTTCTTTAAACCGGAGCAGCGCTTTGAGCTTGAGCGGCCTATGACCAAGGCGGAATTCGAAGCTCTGATCGATGAGCGCATCGGAAACTCCAATCTCATCGTTGCCGTACGCTTTACCGGCATCTTCGAGGATGTGCACACGCGCACTGTCTTTTGCCAGTGCAAACCCTATCCGAAGATGCTGGAAGTGGTCGCCAAGCAACCGACCATCCGCTTTGGCGCTACCAGCGGCACGATGCTCGGCTTCCGCACACCGATCTACATGCAAGGCATCAACGTGGCTGGCTATCACGTCCACTTCCTCGACATGGATGCCGGCAAAGGCGGTCACGTGATGGATTACAAGCTGCATGCCGGCGAGGTCGAACTGGCGGTGATCTCCGACGTGGAAATCGCACTGCCGCGAAACGAGGCTTTCGCCAAGGCGGATCTCAACCCTGCAGATCTGCACGAATCGATTCGCATCGCCGAAGGCGAGTAAACCGCCCCTCCCCCGCATATTGATACGCGGGCGATACGTCCGCGAAGGAATTCCGATGAGTAGCTCCACTGTTTCTCTCAACGGCGCCACACCTGAATGCGGTGCCGACCTGATTGTCAAAAATCTCGTTGCCCATGGTGTTACGCACGTTTTCGGCATACCGGGCGCCAAAGTCGACCGGTTGTTTGATGCCTTGGTCGATTCGCCCATCAAAACCGTGGTGACGCGGCACGAGCAGAATGCGGCTTTCATCGCCGGCGGCATTGGTCGCCTTACCGGACGAGCGGGTGTCGCACTGGCCACCTCCGGGCCAGGCGCCTCCAACTTCGTGACCGGGCTTGCGACGGCCAACTCCGAAGGCGATCCGGTGCTCGCCATCGGCGGCGCGGTGAAAATGCCCGACCGCCTTAAGCTCACCCATCAGACGATGGATACGGTCAGCCTGTTCAAGCCGGTGACCAAGTTCAGCGCCGAGATCCCTGCCCCGTCGGCTGTTTCGGAAACGATCGCCAATGCGCTGCGTGCGGCCGAAAGCGGCCGCCAGGGCGCGGCTTTCGTCAGCACGCCGATGGACATCTTGAATATGCCGGCGCAAGGTAAAGTGCTTGCCGGCCTGAAAGTGCCGGCCCTAGGCGGCGCCCCCGACAGCGCCATCGTCGACGCGCTATCGATCCTTCGCAAGGCAAAGCGTCCGGTGATCTTGCTCGGCTTAGTAGCCAGTGCACCGCATGTCGCCCAGGCCATTCGCGAACTGATTGCCGTTACCGGCGCTCCGGTGGTCGGCACTTATCAGGCAGCTGGCGCAGTCTCTAAAGAATTGGAAGGCCGCTTCGGCGGACGCATCGGCCTATTTCGTAATCAACCGGGCGATCGTCTGCTGCATGAAGCAGACGTCGTGATCGCCATCGGCTACAACCCGGTGGAATACGATCCCAATCTATGGAACGTCGATGAACGTCGCGCCATCGTCCACATCGATGTCGTCCCTGCGGAGCTGGACAACCATTATGCACCGGCCGTCGAACTTATCGGTGATGTGGCCGCAAGCGTCGACTCGCTCGCCAAGACGATCGGTGGCAGCCTGCCGCGCTCGGAAGCGCTGGAGAGCATCCTGCGTCAGTACAAGGCGGATCGGTTGCAGGCACTGGCCAGCGCGCGCAGCCTGCGCAAGGATGTGCTGCATCCGCTCGAGATCGTGCGTGAAATGGCGGACATCATTACACCCGACGTCACCACGTGCCTGGACATGGGTTCGTTCCACATCTGGCTGGCCCGCTACATGCTCTCGTTCCGCGCCCGCCAGATGCTGATCAGCAACGGCCAGCAGACGATGGGCGTGGGCCTGCCTTGGGGTATCGCGGCAAGCATTGTCCATCCAGATCAGAAAGTGGTCTCGGTGTCCGGCGATGGCGGCTTCATGATGTCGAGCATGGAGCTGGAGACTGCCGTCCGCCTGAAGTGCAATCTCGTCCACGTCGTGTGGGTGGACCATGCCTACAACATGGTCGAGATCCAAGAACGGAAAAAATACGGCCGCGGCTCCGGCGTGGATTTTGGACCGATCGACTTCGCCGCGTATGCCGATTCCTGCGGCGCCAAAGGCCTCACGGTCAAGTCGCTCGAAGATCTGCGCCCGGCATTGCGTGCTGCCATGGATGTCGAGGGCCCTGCCCTGGTATCCGTACCGGTCGACTACAGCTACAACCCACAGTTGATGGCCCCCATGGCCGAACTGGGCGAGACATCGGCGGCGGCTTAAGTAAACCGAATCAAGTCCACAGAGCATCAGGCATTGGAACCCCATCATGGCCTTCGTCGGTCATGGTGGGGTTCGGACATGGGAGCTGACAAGTGAACGTGACATGCGCTAGCTCACGCGACGTCGTCATTCTCGGCGGAGGTTTATGCGGTCGTCTTGTCGCATGGCAACTCGCCGGTATCGGATATCGCGTTGCACTATACGATCGAGGTGGACGGGATGGTGCCCAGTCGGCGGCGTGGGTTGCGGCCGCCATGCTCGCGCCAATGACCGAAGCGGCCATTGCCGGCCCTTGACCGCGCCCGGCTCCGGCTGGAAGGCGTACGGTTCGGTGTGGGTGTATGTGCCCGCAGGAGCAACATCGACAAAGAGGTCAGCGACGGGTCCCGTCCACGACCCAAGATTGGTCACTTTGAAGCGATGCTGCAAGGCCGACGCCCACCCGGCTCATCAGCCGTCGCCCTGGCCGGAAATCAGCGTGGCGTCTCATTTTGATCAGCGAGGCGTCTCACGTCATCGCCAGGATGTCCCCATTTGTCGGCATGGCGTCGTTTCTCGGTTTACATCGAGCGACCTACCAAAACACCGGCACCAGCAGTCGTTGTCCTACAGGAAGTGTTCGGTGTGAATAAGGTCATGCGCCAATCCTGCCGCGAACTGGCGGACCACGGATTGTTGATGTGCATCCAAAACTGAGCCACTTTCCCGGGTGATGTGCGCCCAAATTTGAGCCACTTCCTACCACCCTCCGCTCACAGCACGAGCGGGAGTAACGGGAGTGATCGACGTGGCCCTATTGAGCGTAATCCGA
>NZ_DASRZX010000099.1:0-39228 GCF_035685885.1 Dyella sp.
CGCGCCCTAACTCAAACCTTCTCGGGCATACGCCCTCAGGACGTCGCTGGCTTCGTGATTTCGCAACTCGCCGGGGCCTTAGCTGGATGCATCTCCTCTACCGCCATAATCCCCTTTGGAAGTGGCATCCCCACGACGCAAACGCCATCCGCCACGGAATGACAGCTTCTTATTGAAATGCCGGCGGCGGCTTGGTGCCAACGAGCACCTCAGGTTCATTTGGAAATTGCGCTGACGGGCTGGCCTCGATGGCAGCGGGTCCGGAAACGCTTGGCGTGCCTGCTACTCCGACGTAGGCATTGATGTCCGCATGCAACATGCGGCGGAGCGTTTAGAGACGCGAGCTGGCGCGCTATTCGAAAAGGCTGGGCCGGAGATAACCCTCATGGCCGTCAGCCTCATGCGAGCGCAGGCAGAGGATGGCAGATACGACGCGCTGGCCGAGTGGGCATCAGCACAGGACGGCCACGTCGAGGACGAGCACTCGGATTACTGAGCGGCTCGCACATTTGCCGCTGTATCAAATTGAGTGCCTAGCGATACAGCGGCGGTATATCAAAGTGACAGCGACAAGGCCGCGAATTGTTTTTACCGCAAATTTCCGAAGGGGTATCTGATGATCGAACGCGCGCTCATCACCCTCGTACCCCTCGGTCCCCCTGGCTAAAACGCATTGAGGTCCCTTCGACGCCGCTTCCCCGCGCGGACCCACAGTGGCACCACGGATGAAAGGCGGAGATAAAAACAAGGCCCTGCATCGCTGCAAGGCCTTGTTAAATATGGCGCCCGAAGCTGGACTCGAACCAGCGACCCCCTGATTAACAGTCAAGTGCTCTAACCAGCTGAGCTATTCGGGCGGGGTGAGCTGGATAGTTTGAATATCCAGCGTCGGGCTGTCAAGACGTTTTTGCCCTGAAAACCCTCAGTGCGCAGGCTCGACAGCAAGCACGCGGTAGCACGGCACATAGGCGGTGCCACCGGGCAGCTTCATGCGGTCCTGAGATACGAAGGCTTTCAACAGTTCGTCCAGCGATTTCATGATGTCGCTGTCGCCATCGATATTGAACGGGCCGTACTGCTCGATGGCCCGCAGGCCTTCTTCCTTGACGTTGCCGGCCACGATGCCCGAGAACGCACGCCTCAGGTCTGCCGCCAGTTCGTGGCGCGGGCGATCGCGATGGATCGCCAGGCCGCGCATCGCTTCATGCGTCGGTCGGAACGGCAGCTGGAACGCGTACGGAATGGCCAGCGCCCAGTTGAAGAAGAACGCGTCCTTGGTGTCCAGGCGGTAGTTGCGCACCTTGTCGATGCCGCGAACCAGCGCGCGCGCCACGGCCGCCGGATCGTCGACGATGATCTGGTAGTGCTCGGCTACGCTGTCGCCCAACGTGAGGCGCAGGAAGCGATCGATCTGCTCGAAGTACGCGGCCGACTGCTTCGGACCCGTGAGGATCAGCGGGAACGGCACGCCCGCGTTGTCCGGGTGCAGCAGGATGCCGAGCAGGTAGAGGATTTCCTCCGCCGTGCCGACGCCACCCGGGAACACGATGATGCCGTGGCCCATGCGCACGAACGCTTCGAGGCGCTTCTCGATGTCCGGCATGATCACCAGGTGATTGACGATCGGGTTCGGCGATTCGGCCGCGATGATGCCCGGCTCCGTAATGCCGATGTAGCGGTTATTGCGGCGACGCTGCTTGGCGTGCGCAATGGTGGCGCCCTTCATCGGGCCTTTCATCGCACCCGGGCCGCAGCCCGTGCAGATGTCCATGCTGCGCAAGCCCAGCTGGTAACCCACCTGCTTGGTGTATTCGTACTCGTCGCGCGAGATCGAGTGACCGCCCCAGCAAACGACGAGGTTCGGGTCGATCTGCGCCTTGAGGATGCGCGCGTTGCGCAGGATCTCGAACACCGCGTGTGTAAGGCCGACGCTGTCGTCGAGGTCGAAATTGCCCTGCTCCATCTGCGTCGACACGTAGACGATGTCGCGCACCACGGCCACCAGCAGCTCGTTGATGCCGCGGATGATCTGGCCGTCGACGAAGGCCTGTGCCGGTGCGTGGGTCAGTTCGATCTTGATGCCGCGATCCTGCTGCAGCACCTGGATGTCGAAGTCCGGATACTGCTCGAGGATGGAGCGCGGATCGTCGCTCATGCTGCCGGATGTGAGCACGGCCAGCGCGCAGCGGCGCAGCAAGGCGTGCAGTCCCGAACCACTGGCGTCGCGCAGACGCGCCACTTCGTTGCGGGAAAGGATATCCAGGCCACCGGCGGGGGAAATCCGCGCACTGACGGTGGCCGGGCGACCGGACTTGCCGGTTTGTACGTCATTCATTGAACCAATCTCCTCGCCGCGCCCTCGCGGCTCGATCGTCCGTGCAAAACGCAGCGGACCGTGTAGCTTCCCGCGTCAGGCATGACAGGGTCAAGCTCGCGTGCCGCACCCGCGAATGGGCGTTAATCCGGTATTACCTACCGTCATTCCCGCTTTCGCGGGAATGACGGTTAGGGTCACACGGGCCTACAAGCCCTGGGGTGCACGCTCCAAAAAAAACCGGCGCCCTTTCAGGCGCCGGCTTTGGTGCAACTAGAGCAAGATCCTGCTTAGAACGTGTAACGCAGGGTCAGCATGGCCGACCAGCGCGAGACGACGTTGGTCTTGATGTCGCGACCGGCGTCGTACACCACCTTGGTGCCCGGCTGGTAGTTCTTGTCCGCATCCAGCGGCAGGCTGTAGATGTACTTGCCGGTGGTCGGGTCCACGCCCGCGAAGCTGGCGAGGTTGCGGGTATACGGGAACGGCACGTACAGCTGCTGGCCCCAGTCGTTGTTGAGCAGGTTCAGGAAGTTGTAGACGTCCAGGCGGATCTCGCCCTTGTTGCCCTTGAAGATGCCGGGCACTTCCTGGCTGAAGCTCATGTCGAGCTGGTTCGTCCAGGCCGCGCGGGTACCGTTGCGGCTGGCGATCTGGCCCTGGTGATCCTTCAGGTAGCTGTCCTGCTGGATGAAGGCGTAGAACTGGTCGATCGCCTTCTGCGACGTACCGGCCTGGAACTGCACCTCACCCGGACGCGGGATATAGGCCAGGTCGCGGCTGTAGCTGTCGCCGTTGGCGTCGTTGGCGAACACCCAGCTGTACGGCTGGCCGGTCTGGCCGTTGTAGAACGCGCTGATGGTGGTGGCGTAGTTGCCGAAGAAGGCGTGCGACCAGGCAATCGACGCCGTCACGCGCTGCTTCACCGCGTAGTTGGCCGTGCTGGCGACGTCTTCGTTCGGGTTCACCCACGCGTTGTTGCTGTAGTTGGACGACGCCTGGCTGGAGGTACCCGGGTTCACTTCCTTCGCGTTGGCGAAGGTCACGCCCAGGCTGGCCGCCCACTCATCGGCGAACGGCTTCTTCAGCGACAGCGTGAACGCATCGGAGTAACCCTTGCCAGTGTTGTCCAGCTCGGTGGTGTTGACCGAGAACTTGTTATTGGCGTTGGCGCGATTGGTGTTGCCGGTCGGGCCGCCGTAGATGTTCTTGTAGTACGTGTAGCGGCCATCAGGCAGCACGCCGGTCGGCGCACCGATATTGAGGTTCTTGTACCAAATGGCATCGCGAACCTTGACGTGCTCGTATTCGGCCGATGCGATCAGGCCCATCCAGGGCAGCTCGCGGTCGATCGCCAGGCTGGCCTTCCACACGGACGGCAGCTTGAAGTTCGGCGCGATGGTGTCCACGGCCATCTGCGTGTTGGACGGCGGCGGCACGTTCTGGGCGAACGGATCAGGACTGAAGCCCGGATAGATCGTGCCCGGGCCCACCGGCAGGTTGCCGCTGTTGCGGATCGAGTAGGTGGCCACGGTCATACCGTTGTTCTGGTACGGGTTGGTCATCCACACGGTCGGCGGATTGGACTGGAACAGGCCCACGCCACCGCGCAGCTGCGTCTGCAGCTCGGTGTTGAAGGCGTAGTTGAACGACACGCGCGGCTCGACCATGGTGGCGCCGTCGATCGTCTGGTCGTTGCGGAAACCGTACGTCTTCTCGAACGTCGGGTTGTAGACCGGCTTGTCGTTGGTCGAGTAGCGGTTCACGCGGAAGCCGTACAGCACCGCCAGGCGATCGGTGACCTGCCAGTTGTCCTGCAGGAAGAAGCTGTAGCGACGCAGCGTCCAGGCACCGGCAACGTCATCCAACGAGTAGCCCTGCGCCGGCTGGTACAGGTCGAACTGGTTGTAGATGCCCTTCTCGAAGTTATCGATGCCCCAGAAGGTGTACGCGCCGAACTGCGTGCGGCCGAACAGGTTGTAGATCTTGTCCTGCTGGAAGTCGATGCCGCCCTTCAGCGTGTGGTCGCCCAGATACAGGGTCGCCGCGGAGAAGATGCTCCAGGTTTTGGTCTGGATCTGGTTGTAGTCGCTGTACTGGTCTTCGCCCAGGTCGATATAGGGCGAGGCGCCATTGAGCTTGCCGTTGTTGTCCTTGCCCAGGTTGATGAAGACCTGCGGCTGCTGCCACGGCACGGTGCGCACCTGGCTGAAGTCCTTGTAGCCGATCTTCGTCTCGGTCGAGAACACTTCGTTCCAGTCGTCGAAGAACTGCAGGGAGTAGTTCTTCGTGTCGCTGTTCTTGGTGTACCAGTAGCTGGTCAGGCCGATGGCGTTGGCGCTGTTGCCCTGGATCACCGGCTGCACTTCCTTCGTGCGCTGGAAGGCCAGGCTCGAACGGTGGTTGTCGGTGATGTTCCAGTCCAGCTTCACCAGCGAGCGCTTGCTGTCGAGGTCGACACCGCCGCCGCTGAAGTCACCCGGATGCAGGCCAAGGGCGTTCGCGGCGTTGATCACGCGCTGCAGGTCGCTCGGGGAGATCTTGTTGCTGGTCGAGGTGCCGGTCAGCGAGGTGTCCAGGCCGTTGGCCGAGTCGTTGCCCAGGCCGATGGTCTTCTGCTTCTCGTAGCTGGCGAAGAAGAACAGCTTGTCCTTGATCAGCGGGCCGCCCAGCGTCACGCCGCCGGTCCAGTCGCGGTCATAGCCCTTGTAGCCGCGGTCGCCGCTCTTGATCCAGCCGGCATTGCCGACCATGTCGTCGGCATTGCGGTAGGCGTAGTACAGCGAGCCGTGGAACTCGTTCGTACCGCTCTTGGTCACGGCATTGATGTCCGCGCCCACGGTGTCCGAGGTGGTGTCGAAGTTGGCCGTCGACAGGTTGTACTCGGCGATGGTGTCGACCGACACCGGCGAACCGAGGTACGGCATGCCGTTGGAGTTGAGGCCGAACGGATCGCCTGCGCCGATGCCATCGACGGTGATCTTGTTGTAGCGGCTGTTCATGCCCATGGCGGACATGGAGCCATCACCACGGTCGGTGACCGCGATGCGGGGGTCGAGACGGGCGATGTCCTGGATGGAACGGCTCGGCGACGGGACCATCTTGAGGTCGCGGCCGGACACGTTGGTCGACAGGCCCTTGTTGTCGGCATTGAACGTCTGTGCGGCCACCAGGCCGGTGACGGTCACGGCGCCCAGATTGGTCGCCGCCTGCTGCGCACCGATGGTCACGTTGACCGCGGTGTCGGTAGCCAGCTGCAGGTAGACATTGTCCTGCTCGGACTGCGTACCGTCCTTGGCGACCTTTACGTCGAACGGACCGCCCACGCGCAGGCCCTGGGCCGAGTAGCGGCCGCTGGCGTCGGTGGTGGTGGTCTTGGTGGTGCCCGACGGCTCGTGCACGATCTGGACGGTGGCGCCGGCAACCGGCTGGCCGTTGCCATCCACCACGCGGCCGCTGATCGAGGACGAGGTGTCCTGGGCCAAGACGGGCGATGCCGCCAAGAGGGCGGCGATGGCCACCGGCAAAAGTTTGGTCCGCAAACTATGGTTCATCGAGATTCAACCCCTGAGAGATTCGCAAAAAGGCACGGGATCAGCACAGAGGAGTCCCATGCCCCTCCGCCACCGTCTTAAGTGGCTGATTCCCTGAATTATTTGATGAACCCCGGGGAGCTTAACCAAGCCGCCAGCCGAAGCTCATCACGACGAATGTAGGCGCATTATATTACAATTTCGTAACTTTTTGACGAATTACTCACAATTCTTGCGGCGACACCCCGCGATATCTCGCGGTGAGGGCCGACGCGACTTTTTCTTGCGCCAAAAAAAACCGGCGCCTCGCGGCGCCGGTCTCGTTGTGCTGCGATGTAGCCAGGTATCAGAAGAACGAGGCTCCCACCGTCACCATGAAGGTGCGCGGCTCCAGCAGCGAGTAGTACGGGGCGGACGTGGCCAGCGGCTTGCCGTCCGGACCGAGATAACCCGCCGCATTGCTGGCCAGGAATGCGCCAGCGTTGTTGGCGTTGGTGAACGCGTGATGGTCGGTGATGTTGGACACGTTGAACTTGATGTACGGCTTGCGGAACCAGCTCGAGAAATCGTCGAAGCGGTAACCGGCGTTGAAGCCGAAGGTACTGTAGCCGCCCACTTTCTCGGTGTTCATGAAGTCGCCGTATACCGAGCTCTTGAAGTTGCCGTACACGCTTGCCCACAGCGGACCGTGGTCGTAGCTCAACTGCAGGTAGCCCAGATTGCGCGGCGTGTTGAACAACTGCTTGCCATCGGTCGGGTAATACACGTACATGCCGGCCTTGTTCTTGCCCGCATTGAGGTCGCTCTCCACCGTGGCATCGGTGTAGGTGTACTGGCCGTAGATCTTCCAGGCCTCGGTGATGTTGAAGCTGGCTTCAGCCGCAAAACCCTGCTGCTTCACGCGGGCGATCTCGGTGTACACGGGCTCGCCGGTCAGCTGGTCCTTGGCCGAGATGGTCTTGTTGTTGAAGTTGCTGTGATACAGCATCACGTTGGCCGAGAAACGATCGTTGTAGTAGCGATAGCCAAGATCGTTGTTCCAGGCCGACTCGGGCTTGTTGGCCGCGGTGCCGGTGATCTGGTTGAGGAACACCGCGCCATTCGGCGGTGCGCGGAACGTTTCGCCGATGCCGTAGTAGATCTGGCTGTTCTCGTTCGGCGAGAACTTCACGCCCACCGCCGGGGTGAACTTGTGATACGTGCCCGTCAGGTCGGCATCGCCGAAGGCCTTGGCGTAACCGCCTTCCGAACCCGGTTGCTCAAATGCAAAGCCCGAGCGGTCGACGTACAGGTAAGCCAGGCCGGCCGTGAGCAGCCACTGGTCGTTCGGCGTCCACGTATCGGTGATGAAGCCCTTCTTGACCTCGGTGGTGGTGTATTCCTCGTAGGCGTTCTGGATCTGGCCATCGGGATACAGCACGTAGTCGGAATCACCCCAGGTGTTGTTCGGCACGCCGGTGGCATAGCTGGCCATGCTGAAGCGATCGTTCTGCTGCTGGCGCGCGCGCTCGTACCAGAAGCCGTACTCGAGCGCGTTGTCCATGCTCAGGTCCTGGTTGAACTTGGCGATCACGCCGGGACGGTACGTGGTGCTGCGGCTGAAGCCGTACACGAGCGCCTTCTTGCCGTTCGGGCCGGTCACGATCTGGCCGTCCTGGTTCAAGTCCTGGTTCGCGCTTTCGTACTGGTTGAGCGTCGAGTTGGTGGTCTCGGCAAAGAACGAGTTGCCGGTGCCACCACCGCCATCGCCGTACTGGAAGTACGGCACCACCGACAGGCGGAGCGTGTCGGTCAGCTTGAACTCGCCGTCCAGGCTGAACATGTAGTTGCGGAACGGGTTGGTGTGCAACTGGTAGTACTGGCTGTCACCCGGGGTATAGGTGGTGTCGTAGTCGTAGAAGTAGCCGTGCTTGGCCACGTCCGCCTTGCCGACGCTGTAGTAACCGTTGCGCACTTCGCGGTTGTACTGCAGCGAGGCGCTCACCGAGTTGTTGTCATCGATGGTCCACAGCGACTTGCCTTCCACCTTGGTGACATTGAGGTCACCGGCGCCGCGCCACTTGTCGACCGAGTTGTCCGAGTACGACAGCCAGGAGCGCACCGGACCGGTGTCGCCGGTATTCAGGCGCACGAAGGTGCGACGGTAGTCGTGCGAACCCAGCGACTGCGTGAAGTCCACGCCGGCGGTGTGCGAGGGGTCGATGGTTGCCCAGGCGATATGGCCGCCCGCCGCGCCGGAGTCCGGCATGTCCACATCGGGGGTGCCCTGCAGCACGGTGATGTCGCCGTAGTTCTCCGAATCGCCGTACTCGGTGGCGTACACGGCATAACTGCCGGTGTCGGTAATCGGGGCGCCGTTGACGGTCACGCCGATTTCGCTCGAGTTGAAGCCGCGGATCGAATAGTTGCCGTCCGACAGACCGGTCACGTCATCCGTCGAGGCATTCACGCCCGGGATGCTGCCGATCATCTGGGTGAAGTTGCTGCCCGGCGGCGCCTTGACGATGGCGTCGCGGCTGATGGTCGAAACCGCCTTTGGGGCCGTCTGCACCGACATCAGGCCGCCGCCCAGCGAGAGGCTCTGCGCCTGCACCGTCACCGTGTTCAGCTCCTGCACGCGCTTGGTGTCGTTGGAGTTGGTGGTGTTGGAGGTGCTCGACACGCTGGTGCGCTGCTGTGTCACCTCTTTGTTGGCGGCCGGCGTGGTGTCCTGGCTGGTGTCCTGGGCCACGGCGGAGCCGGCAGCCATGCAAAACACGACAGCGATCGCCATGGAAAGGTGGTTTCGTTTCATCATCGTCGATTCCAGAGGTTGCAAAGTTTTGGGTAAGCCGCCCGCCCTCGGGCGACTGCAAACGGGTTTGGGGATGAGGAGCTAGCGCCCGGCAGAAATATCTTTCGAAATATCGAAAAATATCGCGCAACTATTTGTGTAAAAACGCAATTTCATGCCATTTAACGTAATTTTAAACGTTTTCTCCGGGCGTAAAAAAAGCCCGATCGGAAAATCGGGCAGAAAATTACGAAATCAGTTGAACGCTGCTGGCCGTCGCTATGAAACCCCCCTTGCGACAGCCAACTGCGTAAGGTTCACATAAGTATTTTACAGGAAATTTACCGTTCGATCACGGCGTGAACAAAAAAGCGACACCGGGAGGTTACACCCGTTGTCCAAGGCCGCCGCAAGTGCGTGCGGCGACCCACCTAAGCTCACTTGCCGAGGTAACGGGCGCGCTTCGCCGGCTTGAGCGTGGCAAGGTCGAGCATTACCAGGCCGTCCACGCACCCAGAGAAACCGGGGTCCTCGCCGAAGTCGAGGAACTGCACGCCCTCCGGCTCGACAAGGTCCACATACTGGCGATAAAGCACCGGCAAGCTGACACCCAGGGCATCCAGGTGATGCTTCAGCTTGCCCAGGCCCGCTGCCGGATCCAGCCCGCTCAGCGCGTCCCGCACCAGATCGATGACGGCAGGCGATACCACGAAGGGCTGCCGCGCGGATGCAAGACCCGGCGCCCCGAAATAATGCTGATGGGCGGCGGCAATCCACTCGCGAGCCTCGCGCGGCAGGCTCACCGACATGCTCACCGGACCAAACAGATAGCGCAGTTCCGGATGACGCTGCAGGTAAAGGCCAATGCCTTGCCACAGTTGATCGAGCGCGCGCGAGCGCCAATAGGCCGGTGCGATGAAACTGCGCCCCAGCTCCAGGCCCTGCGCCAGGCGGGATTCCAGCGCTGGCGAATAGTTGAACAGGCTGGAGGTGTACAGGCCGGACATGCCCCGATCGGCGATCAACCGTCCGCCATGACCGAAACGATAGGAGCCTACAATGCGCAGCGCCTTGGGATCCCACAACACCAGGTGTTCGTAATGCGGATCGTAGGCATCAAGGTCGCGACGTGCGCCCGTGCCCTCGCCCACCTTGCGGAACGTCAGCTCGCGCAGGCGACCGATTTCGCGCAGCACGGCGCTGTCCGAAGCGCCCTTGAACAACAACACCTGCTTGCCGTCGTTGAGGTCAGCGAGTTTCTCGGCGTGCGCCTGCAGTTCCGCGGTGATCCGCTCCGTCGGCTCCGGGTGCGCCAGTGGTGCCTGGCCACCGAAGACCAGGCCCCGATGGCGGCCCACGCGGTACACGTGGCGACGCATCAGCTTGGCCAGACGCTTGGTCGAACCGCCGGACTGCTGTTCCAGTTCCTCGACCCCCACCAGCGCGCCAATGCTGAAACCGATGCGACGACTCACGGGCGAAATGGCCTCGCGCGGAAGCATGGCGGTGCTCAACGGCTTGGCCAGCATCGACAAACCATAGAACATGGCCGAATTGCGTGCCGCCACATGGATGGGCAGTACGGGCACCTTGTTGCGCAAAGCCAGCCGCGCAAAGCCATCCGACCAGCCTCCGTCGCGGACGCCATCCGGACGCACGCGCGATACCTCGCCTGCGGGGAACACGATCAACGCCTCGCCGTTGTCCACGGCACGATAGATGTCCCGCATGCGCGAGGTTGCGCCCTTGCCGAACACATCGACCGGCAACAGCAGCTTGTGCAGTTGGGTAATGGACATCAGCCAATCGTTGGCGAGGATGCGTACGTCGCTGCGCACGGAACCCACGAGCTGCAGAAGCGCCAGCGCATCGACCATGCCCAGAGGATGGTTGGCGACAATCAGCACGCCACCTTCCACCGGGATGTTCTCGCGCTCACGTGGATTGGCGTAATAGCTGACGCCGAGCAAATCGAGTGTCCGCTCGACAAAATCGAAGCCTTCCGCTTCACCGATGGCCGTCAACGTGCGGTTGAAACCATCCTCATCGGCCAGCCGGCCCAGCATGCCGGCCACTGGCCGGCGGATCAGGGGATGTTGCGCCAACCATGGCAGACGTTCGGTGAGGGTCTGTTCAACGCTGAGCATGACCGCCTCCTGGGATTTACCCCAAATGCTGGTTGCGGATTATGACAGCAAGGTTATGCGGAAAGGTCCGAAACGTCACGTAGGCAAAAAGCCGCTCGTTTCAAACAGCCAGGTGCAGATAAGCCGCAATGCCGCTCAGGAACATCTGCACCGACAGCGCAATCAGCAACATGCCCATCACGCGTTCGAGCGCCGTAAGTACGCTTTCGCCAAGCCAACGAAACAGATAGGTGGAAAACAGCAGGATCACCGCCGTGGCTAGCCATGCGCCAATCAGCGCGATAGCCCAATCCGCGGTGCGTCCCGGCTGGGTGTTGGTCAGCAGCAGCAGCGCCGCCATCGCGGAGGGGCCTGCGACACCGGGAATCGCCATCGGCACGATGAATGGCTCACCTTCTCCCGGCTTGCCGAAGATCCCGCCGCCATCAGCCGGTGGAAACACCATGCGGATGCCGATCAGGAACAGCACGATACCGCCCGCAATGCTGATTGACTCCTGGCGCAGCTGCAGCACCTTGAGGATGTGCTGTCCGCCGATCAGGAACACCAGCAGCACCGCCAGCGCGATCAGCAGTTCCCGTACCATCACAAAACGGCGGCGCTTGGGCGCGACATCCTTGAGCAGACTGAGGAAGATCGGGATGTTGCCCAGCGGATCCATGATCAGGAACAGCAGTATCGCCGCCGATAGCGTCGTCATCTGCGTTTCCATCTCAGCGATGCTCCCGCAACGACATCATCATGCGTCGACACGAAGGTCGAGCGCGGCGCCACGCGCTGCCTTGCCCTGCTCGCCCAGCAGATAGATTGCCGCCACAGCCGTGGCATCGGGCAGGGGATGGATCATGGTGTCCTCGCCAAAATAGGCCGCGCGGCGCAAGGTGGTGCGCATGGGCGCCGGCAACAGCGCATGCGCGCGCAGCGGCGTCTTCTCCGTCTCCTGATGCAACACCTCGACGAACCTCTCAAGCGCGGCCTTGGACACGCTGTAGCTGCCCCAGTGCGCGCGCTGCATGAGTTGCGGATCATCCAGCACGAACACCACGGAACTGTCCGGCGCGCGGCCAAGGAGCGACATGCACGCCTGGGTGAGGGCGAACGGTGCGGACACGTTGACGTGCAATGCGCGCAGCCAGTCGTCCGGCTTGTGCATCGCCAGAGGGGTGAGTCCGTTGAAACTCGCCGCGGCGTGCACGATGCCGTCGAGACGATCGAAGTCACGCTCCAGCCCATCGGCCAGCGCTTCGTAGTCGCGCGGCGTGGCCGCTTCCATGTCGAGTGGATGGATGATGGGTTCTGGAAGACCCTCTCCTACCATCGCGTCATAGAGCTGCTCGAGCTGGCGCTTGCGCCGCCCCGTGATCACCACCGTGGCGCCCGCACGCGATGCCGCGCGCGCCACTGCTGCGCCCAGGCCGCCATAGGCGCCCGTCACCAGGATCACCCGACCCGCCAGCGAACCCGCCGCCGGCTGCCAGCCCTGCGGCAAATGAACAAGAGGAAGCGCCATCAGGAACCGGCCCCTTCCACGTCGGCCGCCATGCGTGCCAATTCACCGGAAGCCTTGAGATCCTCGATGATGTCGCAACCGCCGATCAGCTCGCCCTGGATGAACAGCTGCGGAAACGTCGGCCAGTTGGCGTAGTGCGGCAGCGCGGCGCGCACTTCCGGATCAGCGAGAACATTCACCGAATGAAACTGCGCACCGCCGTCCTTCAGCGCCTGCGCAGCGCGGCTGGAAAAGCCGCACATGGGGAACTGAGGCGTGCCTTTCATGAAGAGCACGATGGCGTGTTCGGCCAGCACGGCCTTGATTCGCTCGTTAACATCCATAAGTCGGCTTGTTCATCGTTACAATGCAGGTAGACCCGTAGTGTATCAGTCGTGCACCGGAAGCCGGCCTCCTGGCCGCATTTCCCGCCCGACGCCCCTTCCTCAGCCAACGCCCAGGAGCCACAACATGGCGATCGAACTCCCCCCGTTGCCCTACGAAAAGAACGCGCTTGAACCGCATATTTCCGCGGAGACGTTGGAGTTTCACTACGGCAAGCATCATCAGGCCTATGTGACCAACCTCAATAACCTGATCAAGGGCACGGAGTTCGAGAACGCCGCGCTGGAAGACATCATCAAGAAGTCCTCAGGCGGCGTGTTCAACAACGCGGCGCAGGTCTGGAACCACACCTTCTACTGGAACTCGCTCAGCCCCAATGGTGGCAAGGAGCCGACCGGCAAGCTGGCTGATGCAATCACCAAGGCGTTCGGTTCGGTCGAGAAGTTCAAGGAAGAATTCGCCAAGTCCGCCGTGGGCAACTTCGGCTCTGGCTGGACATGGCTGGTGCAGCGCCCGGATGGTTCGCTCGGCATCGTCAACACCTCCAACGCCGCCACGCCGATCACCGGCAGCGACAAGCCGCTGTTCACCTGCGACGTGTGGGAGCACGCCTACTACATCGACTACCGCAACGCCCGCCCGAAGTACATCGAGGCGTTCTGGAACCTGGTGAACTGGGACTTCGCGGCCAAGAACCTGGCCTGATTGTCTCCGGCGATCCAGCCATGAAAACGGGGCCATCCGGCCCCGCTTTTTTTGTTGGTGTTACTACGCCGTCCGCACGAGTGCACCCTCTGTGCGATCAGGAGTTATCGCATCACCGCCGCCGTAGGCATTTCGCGCACAGGGTGCTCCTGCAAGTGCACTCAACGATGTACTTGAAGCTCGCCGACAGCCGGCCCCGCCTGTTCATCGCGACCCAGCGCATGGGCGACGCCACTCAAGCGCCCGACCATTTGGGCGGCATCAGGCGCGCACACCGTGGCATGGCCCACCTTGCGGCCTGGTCGTGACTGCTTGCCGTAGTCATGCCAGTGGGCATCGACAGCTTCCAGCACGGGCGCTGCATCCGGCAGCTCGCCAATCCAGTTGAACATGGCCGACAGCCCGCGCGCCGAGGTATCGCCGAGCGGCAGGCCAAGCACGGCACGCACATGGTTTTCGAATTGACTGGTCAGCGCGCCCTCGATCGTCCAGTGACCGGAGTTGTGTACGCGCGGAGCCATCTCGTTGCCCAGCAGATCGCCGTCCTTGACGAACAATTCCAGTGCAAAGACGCCGACATATTCGAGCTTTTCCGCCAGCGTGCGCGCCAGCCCGGTGGCGCGCTCCTGCAGCCCGGCGATGGCCGGGGCGGGTGCCAGGCTCAGCGAAAGCACGCCATCGGTGTGCCAGTTCTGGGTCAGCGGCCAGGTGCGGAATTCGCCATCGCGGGACCGCACGGCGATCACCGACAACTCGCGATCGAACGGAACGAATGCCTCCAGGATCAGGCCGTGGGCCGACGCCTGTGCACCCAGCGCAGCCCAGGCCGCATCGGCATCCGCCGGCGACTTGATGCGGAACTGGCCCTTGCCGTCGTAGCCCAGGCGGCGCGTCTTGAGGATGGCTGGCGTGCCGATCACGGCCAGCGCCTGACCGAGTTCTTCACGGGTATCGATGGCCTTGAAGTCCGGCGTACCGAGGCCGCACTCACGGAACAGGGTCTTTTCGGCGAGCCGGTCCTGCGCCACCGCAAGCGCGCGAGGCGCGGGAAATACCGCTACGCGCTCGGCGAGCCAGTGCGCCGTCTCGGCCGGCACGTTCTCGAAATCGAAAGTGACCACGTCGACCTGCCGGGCGAAATGATCCAGCGCCTCGTAGTCTGTCCAGTCGGCCACCACGAGCGGCGCAACCTGCCCCGCGCACGCGTCCGCGGCACTGTCCACGACGAGGCTCTTCACGCCCAGCGGCGCGGCGGCGAGCGCCAGCATGCGTGCCAGCTGGCCGCCTCCAAGAATGCCAAGGACAGGCTGGCGACGGGCAGCGGTCACGCGCGGGGATCCGGGTAGTCGAGGACGCTCTGGGTCTGGCGGCGGCGATAGGCATCCAGCGCCTTGGACAGGGACTCGTCATGCAGCGCCAGCACCGAGGCCGCCAACAGCCCGGCATTCACGGCGCCGGCGCGGCCGATGGCCAGCGTGCCCACCGGAATGCCGGCCGGCATCTGGGCGATCGACAGCAGCGAGTCCATCCCGTTGAGTGCTTTGGATTGGACCGGTACGCCAAACACCGGCAGGCGGGTCTTGGCCGCAAGCATGCCGGGCAAATGGGCTGCGCCGCCCGCACCAGCCACGATCACCTGGATGCCACGACCGACAGCCTCTTCGGCGTACTGGAACAACAGGTCCGGCGTCCGATGCGCTGAAACCACGCGCACTTCGTGCGCAACACCCAGTTCGGCCAGCACATTGGCCGCGTGTTCCATGGTTTCCCAGTCCGAGCGGGAGCCCATCACAACGCCCACGCGCGGCGGGAGGGAAGTCGAGGTCATGACCCAAGCCATCCAAAAGGGGCTATTGTACGGACTTTCCGCGTTTCGGCACGATCTCGCTCCCCATGGATAAACGCCTGCTCGACATCCTCTGCTGCCCGGTCAGCAAGGTCCCGGTCCGTCCCCTCAGCCGTGCCGAACTTGACGCCCTCAACACCGCGATCGGCCAGGGGCAGGTACAAAACGTGGCAGGAACGGTCGTCCAGGCCCCTCTTTCCGAGGGGTTGGTCACCACTGACCGCAAGGTGATCTACCGGGTCGATGACGGCATTCCGGTCATGCTGCCCGAAGAAGGCATCGGCACGGTCCAACTGCGGGATTTCCCGGCCGCCGCCTGAGCCCTCCCCGGGTCAGCCCCTCCACTTGTGAACGCGTCGACATATATCGACGTGGTGCATGACAGCGTGTAGGGCTTTACCTTATTGTACGTGGGCGTAAGTGTCGGAATGGGCTGAACGCACGTCGGCATCACTTCAGGGGTGTGGCGATGAAAGACGCCAGTGAATCATCCAATATCGTCAGCCTGACCCAGCGCCTGGACCCGTCCAGCGAGCGCGGAGGCGCCCTCTTGAACACCGTCCGGGACATCGCGGGGCGTCGCCTGCAGATCTTGATCAACGGCATGTTCGAGCATGTCGACGACGCGCTGTTCGATCTGGCGGAAAAGGCAGAGAACAACGCGGCCCAGATGCACTATTTCGATGGCATGCGCGAGGTGCGCAAGCGCCGTCCGATCGTCGAGCGCAGTTTCCTTGCGCAGGTGTCCCGCGAGCTCAGCGACTTCGCATCGAACTTCCGCAATACATCGCCAGGTGGCTCCCCGTTGCCCGTTGGATCGGTCGAGCTTTCGCTCGTGGCCGACAACGAGCTGGAGGAATCGCTGGCCATCACCAGCATGATCGGCAAGAACGAAACGCGCCTGACGCGCGAGTTGTTCGCCGTGAACCAGCGCCTGTCGGTCATCTACGGCGGCTTGAAGATCGAAGACGGCACCAACCCGGTGGGCCCCGCGGCGCTGTCGCAGGCGTTTCGCCAGGCCATGCGCGAATTGAGCGCGGAGATGCGCGTCAAGCTCATCATCTACAAGCTGTTCGATCGCTACGTGCTGGCCTCGCTGGACGAGCTTTATCAGGAAATCAACGCCGAGCTGGTCCGTGCCGGCGTGCTGCCGCAGCTTCGACATGAAGTGCTGCGCAACGGCGGCGCATCCCGTGCGGGTAGCGCCTCGGCTGCCGGCAACGCGGGTGCGACTGGCGAGGCCCAGGACGAAACTGCATTCCTGGGTGAGGAAGAGAGCGGCGCATCCGGTGAACTGCTGCAGACGCTGCGTACATTGTTCAGCGCACGCCGCGGCATGCCGGCCTCCGGCGGTCGCCTGCCGGCAGGCGCGTTGCAGCTTCCGAGTGCCAACGAGCTGATCGGCGCACTGAGCGTGCTGCAGAGCCAGGCGGCGATCAGCCAGCAGCTTCCCTTGCACGCCGCCAGCAACGCCGTGGAACTTGCTGGCGAAGTGCAGCAGTTGAAGGAACACTTGCTGGCCCAGATCGGTTCCTTGCGCGGCGAAAAGCCGAGCCAGGTCTCGACGATCGACGAGGACACCATCGACCTGGTCGGCATGCTCTTCGAGTTCATCCTCGAAGACCGCAACCTGCCGACCGAGATGCAGGTCCTGCTGGCGCGCCTGCAGATTCCATACCTCAAGGCGGCCATTCTCGACCGCAAGCTGTTCGCGCATCGCCAGCATCCGGCCCGCCGCCTGCTGGACAACCTCGCCGACGCCGCCAAGGGCTGGTCGGCCGAGTCGGATCGCGACCATCGCCTGCACGACAAGGTCAAATCCATCGTCGATCGCCTGCTGCAGGATTTCGACGACGACCTCAGCATCTTCGAGCGCCTGTGCGTCGAACTGCAGGAGTTCCAGGACATCAGCCGTCGCCGCGCCGAGCTGGCCGAGCAGCGTGTCGCCGAATCGACCCGCGGCCGCGAAAAGCTTGAGCAGGCACGTCGACGCGCCGCCCGCGAGATTCTCAGCCGTATAGACGGCCATACGCTGCCGCCACTCATCCACGGCATCCTGTCGCGCGCCTGGGCCAACTACCTAGTCCTGACGATCCTGCGCCAGGGCGAGGAGTCGTCGGAATTCCGCGATGCCCTGCGCTTTGCCAACGACTTCATCGACAGCACCAAGCCCGCGCGCACGCTCGACGAGCGCCGTGCGCTACGCCAGATGCTGCCGGGCATCGAACGCGCATTGCGCCGCGGCCTTGCCAATGTCGCATTCCAGGAAAGCGACATCGACCGCCTGCTGGCGCAGCTGCATATCTACTACCGTCATCAGTTGGGCGAGGCCGTGCCGGAGGCCGACGTGCAGGCGGTGGAAGAGTCCACCTCGCTGCCAATCCCCGAGAGCATCCAGCCGATCGCGGAATCCGAAGCGGAACTGGCGCGTACCGCGCCGGAAGCCGAACCGGTGCTCGATACGCCCGAAATGCGACTGGTGGCCGAACTCAAGCCGGGCACCTGGCTGGAATTTGTTTCCGGCCCTGAAACCATCGAGCGCGCCAAGCTGTCGTGGATCAGCCCGATGAGCGGTCGCTACCTGTTCGTGAACCGTCGCGGGCTGAAGGTGGCCGATTACTCGCCGAATGAGCTTGCCGAGGCACTCGCCAGCGGCACGGCACGCGTGCTCGACTCCACCGCCCTCTTCGACCGCGCACTGGATGCCATCGTGGGTCGACTGAGCCAGCCTGCCACGGCGAACAGCCCCGCTATCGAATGACCCCAAGCCAACTTGTTCCGCCCCCGTCCGACCTGATCCGCTCGGACGTCGAGCGCGCCTTTGCCGAAGACGTCGGCAGCGGCGATGCCACCGCCGATCTGCTGCCCACCGACAGCTCCGCCAGTGCCACGCTGACCTGTCGCGAGGACGCAGTCATGGCGGGCATCGACTGGTTCAATGCCTGTTTCCATGCGCTCGACCCGGAAGCCACCATCGACTGGGCCGTTCACGATGGCGACCACGTCCAGGCGGGCGCCGTCATATGCCGGCTTCATGGCCGCGCCCGCGCGCTGGTCAGCGCCGAACGTTCGGCACTGAACTTCCTGCAGTTGCTCTCGGGAACGGCGACGACCGCTGCCGCCTACGTGGCGGCCGTATCGGGCACCGGCGTACGCGTACTGGACACCCGCAAGACCGTGCCTGGCCTGCGGCTGGCGCAGAAATACGCGGTTCGTTGCGGTGGTGGCCACAACCATCGTGTCGGCCTGTACGACGCCATCCTGGTCAAGGAGAACCACATCATTGCCGCGGGTGGCATCCGTGCTGCGGCTGACGCGGCCCGTCGACTGCACCCTTCCCTGCTGCTGGAGCTCGAGGTGGAGAACCTCGACGAGCTGCACCAGGCGCTGGATGCCGGCGCCGACCGCATCATGCTGGACAATTTCACCCTTCCCTTGCTGCATGAGGCCGTCGCCATCGCCAAGGGACGCGCAGAGCTGGAAATCTCCGGCAACGTGGACCTGACCACCATCGGCGAATACGCTCGTACGGGCGTGGATTTCATCTCGGTAGGCGCCCTGACCAAGCATGTACGCGCAGTGGACCTGTCGCTCCGACTGCAGCTTGACTGAAGCGAAGACGTTTCCGGCAAACGGGCCCGACATCCCTGGTTCGGGCCGACTTTGTCTTGACGCAGAAGCAGGCAGAATGCCTTGCAAGACCAGCCTCCCGCCTACACTCTCGCCCCATGAGTGACCTTCCCGACCTGATCCTCCTGCTTGCGCTGCTCGCCATCATCGGCAGCTGGCTGAAGCTGAGCCGCGGGCGCGAACAGGCGATCCGCGAGGCACGCCTGCAATGCCGCCAGCACGGCCTGCAACTGCTGGACGAGAGTGTGGGGCTGCGCAGCCTGCGGATGCGCCGCGACCGCGGCCGCCTGCTGCTGGAGCGCTGCTACACCTTTGAAGTGAGCGTCGATGGAGACGATCGGGAACCGGGCCGGCTGTGGCTGATCGGCCAGATGCTGAGCGGCCTCAGCCTTCCCACGATCCATAGCCATTTGCCCGGCCTCCTGGCCGAGCATGAGCCTCGGCCGACGGAGAGCAACGTCGTGCCGCTACGCCCCCGCCTGCACAGGGACAGCCGCCTGCACTGAGGCGGCCGTCGGCGTTTACTTCACAACGCGCAGGAACGGCGCATTGCGCTTGGGTTTGTCGCTTGCCTGATCGCTTTCGGGCGGCGGCGGCGTGTCATCCGGATCAGACGGCGGCGGGTTGTCCCCGCCCTCATCGGCCGGGAACATCATTCCCTGCCCGTTTTCCTGTGCATAGAGCGCCAGCACGGCCTGTACGGGAATATGGATGTTGTGGCTGACGCCCGAAAACCGCGCCTGGAAACTGATCCAGTCGTTGCCCAGATCGAGGTTTGCCACCGCGCGCATCGCCAGATTCAGCACTACCTGCCCGTTCTTGATCACCTGCGGGGGCACCCGCACTCCCTCCCGCCCGGCATCCACCAGTACATACGGGGTGAGGTTGTTGTCGCTGATCCAGTCGTAGATCGCCCGCAGGAGATAGGGGCGATTGGAACTCATCGGCGGTAGCTTGTCGTCGGTCATTCAAAAACCTGCTGGAAACCGGCCCATGGAACTGACCTGGGCCTGGTCGAAAGATGAAGGCAGTGTAATGGGAAGCCGGGGCGAGTTGTCGCAGCCCGTCGCCCTGCAAACCCCAACGGAGCGCCCAGCAGGCGACCCTATGTCCGCATGGCTTTCTCTTCGGCCGTCATGCTGCGGACATAGCCTTGGCTGGCAAACAGTCGTTCGCCGTAATCCAGAATGGGCTTGCCCTCGCGTCCCAGGTCGACCCCGAGCCAATGCAGGCGCCACACCACGGGCGCTACCAGGCAGTCGGCCAGGCTCATCTCGGGGTTGAGGAAAAACCTGGATGCCTTGAAGAGCGGCAGGGAGGCGAGCAAATGCTCGCGCAGGCGCTTGCGGGCCGCATCAGCCGGGCGGCCACCCGCCTTGATCAGGTCCACTTCGGGCAACCAGTCCAGCTCGATACGGACGCCGGCCAACCGCAGCCGTGCGCGGGACAGCGGGTCGATCGGCATCAACGGAGGATGCGGATAGCGCTCGTCCAGGTATTCGCAGACGACCGACGTGTTGTAGAGGGTGAGGTCCCGGTCGACCAGGGTCGGCGTGGTGCCGTAAGGATTGAGGTCCAGCAGATCTTCCGGGGGCTTGGCCGGATCCACCAGCACCCGTTCGTAGCTGACGCCCTTGGCGGCAAGTACCAGCCTGGTGCGGTGGCACTGGATGCCGTCCGCGGTGGTGTACAGGGTGAGTGCGGTACGCGAACGAGCGCTTTGGACCATGCGCGATCTCCCCATCGACATTAAGCGAGAACGGCGGCACTGGGCCGCCGTACCTCAGGCTCTGGAGGGGCGCCCCTTAGTGGACGTCCTTCCAGTACTCCTTCTTTAGCAGATATGCGAGGAAAGTGAAGCCCGCCAGGAAGAGTAGTACCCAGATGCCGTAGTGCTGGCGTTGCAGCGCTGCCGGTTCGGACACGTATTCCAGGAACGTGGCCAGGTCACGCGTGGCTTGCTGGTACTGGGCCGGCGTGAGCTTGCCCGGCTGTGACAGTTCCAGCTTTTCCACCTCGTCGGAACCTTCCTTTTTTACCGCCGTCTGCACGCCCTGCAGTTCCCACAAGGGGTTCGGCATGGAGGCATTCGGGAAGACCGTGTTGTTCCAGCCCACCGGGCGAGTCGGGTCCACGTAGAAGGAGTTCAGGTAACCGAACACCCAGTCGGCGCCCTCTTCCTTGGCCCGCACTTCCAGCGAGAGATCCGGCGGAGCCTTGCCGAAGTACTGCTGGGCCAGGTCTTCCGGCATGTGCGAGATCACCGGGTCGCCGAACTTGGCGCCGGTGAAGTTGAGGTTCTTCATCACCTCGTCTTCGCTCAGGCCGAGGTCCTCGGCCATCCGCGAATAGCGCACGTACTTGAGCGAGTGGCAACCCACGCAGTAGTTGAAGAACAGCTTGGCGCCACGTTGCAGCGAGGCCTGGTCGCGAATGTTGGTGCCGGCTGAGGCCAGATGACCCTCTTCGGCCGACGCCATCGACGTGGCACCGACCAGCAGGCCCACGGCGAGCGCAAACGAATAGATGGCTTTCTTCATCGGGGAATGTCGCTTAGTCATGGTCAAACACCACCCGCTCGGGCACCGGCTTGGTCTTTTCCCAGCCAAGGTGCGTGTAGAACCACAGGAACACGAAGTACCCGAAGTAGATGGCCGTCATTACACGACCGAAGGCGTTTTCCCAGAAGGTCGCATCCGAGGGGGCCCATTCGACCAGCTTCTCGCCAACCACACCTGCGCCCACGAGTGCGAGCCCGATGAAGGAAGCGGCAAACGACATCAGCGCCACCTTGTAGCCCGTGCCGCGGTAGCGAATGGAACGCACCTTGCCCGCATCGATCCACGGCAGCAGGAACAGCAATGCAATGGCGCCGAACATGCCCAGCACGCCCCAGAAGGCCGTACCAAAGAACGACGGGATCATGCGCAGGATTGCGTAGAACGGGGTGAAGTACCACGACGGCTTGATGTGCGTCGGCGTCACCAGGTTGTTCGCCGGCAGGAAGTTGTCGTGCTCGAGGAACCAGCCACCGAAGGTCGGCGCGAAGAAGATGATGAACGCCGCGATGATCAGGAAGAAGCCAACACCGAACAGGTCCTTCACCGTGTAGTACGGATGGAAAGGAATGCCGTCGGCCGGCTTGGTCGGATCCCAGCGATTGCCCTTCGGACCATGCTTGGTGTCGACGCCGTCCGGATTGTTCGAGCCCACTTCGTGCAGCGCGGCCAGGTGCAGCACCACCAGCAGCAACAGCACGATCGGCAGCGCAATGACATGCAGCGCGAAGAAGCGGTTTAGCGTGGCGTCCGCCGGCAGGTAGTCACCCATGATCCATTCGACCAGGCCACCGCCGATCACCGGGATGGTGCCGAACAGCGAGATGATCACCTTTGCGCCCCAGAACGACATGTTGCCCCAAGGCAGCACGTAACCCATGAAGGCTTCGGCCATCAGCGCCAGGAAGATCAGCATGCCGAGCAGCCATACCAGCTCGCGCGGCTTCTGGTACGAGCCGTACAGCAGGCCACGGAACATGTGCAGGAACACCACCACGAAGAAGAGCGAGGCGCCGGTGGAGTGCATGTAGCGGATCAGCCAGCCCCACTCCACGTCACGCATGATGTACTCGACCGAGTTGAAGGCTTCCGCCGCACTCGTCTTGTAGTTCATGGTGAGGAAGATGCCGGTGACGATCTGGTTGACCAGCACCAGCAGGGCAAGCGAACCGAAGTAGTACCAAAGATTGAAGTTCTTCGGCGCGTAGTACTCGGTCATGTGCTTGCGGTACATGGGCATCAAGCCCGGCGCACGCTCATTGAACCAATCGCCGATACGCGTGAATACGTTGGCCATTAGCCGGCCTCCTTCGGATCCACGCCAATCTGGATGTGCGTGTCGTCGACGAAATGATACGGAGGCACCAGGAGGTTCTTCGGTGCCGGCACGCCGGCATAGACGCGGCCAGACATGTCATAGCGCGACTTGTGGCAGGGGCAGTAGAAGCCGCCCTTCCAATCCGGATCGAACGGCTCGGGCTTCATCACGGGGACGAAGTCCGGCACGCAGCCCAGGTGGGTGCACAGACCCACCAGCACCAGCCATTCGGGCTTGATGGCGCGGGCTTCGTTCTGCGCGTACTTGGGCTGCTGCTCGGCCGAGCCCTGATCGGACTTGGCGTCCACCAGGCGGCTGTCCTGGCTGGGCAGCGCATCGAGCTGGGCCTTGGTGCGATTGACCACGAAGACCGGGAGACCACGCCACGGGAAGGTGACCTTCTGGCCCTCCTCGATCTTGCTGATGTCGACCGTGACCGGCGCACCCGCGGACTTGGCCCGCGCACTGGGCTCCCACGATTTGATGAAGGGCACAGCTGCCGCGACGACTCCAACACCTCCGACCACGGCCGTGGTCGCTGTGAGGAAACGGCGGCGGCCATGATCGACGACTTCGTTCGCCATCAGGCTCTCCGGTACTTACATGCCATTGAGACGCGGAACTTAAGAGTTCCACCGGTATTTGCCAAGCGCGTCGACATGTACGCGGGCAGGAAATCCTGCCGCGGACCAGAAAAAACCAAGCAACTCCCCTAACAGCAGGCGCGCAGCACCGAGCTCGATAAGCAAGCAGCGCGAACTGCGAGCTTGCCGCTTCCAGGCACATGACGCACCGGGAAGCACCCGGAACGACCCGCTTCGCAAGCGCCAGCAGAATCCGGCCCCCGCAAAATCGCGTTAGTGTAGCGTCAGGGCATGACTCGTACAATAAAAGAGCAGCGTCCGCCGCTGACGCGCAACATCAGACCCAACGCCTTGCCACGAAACTCATAACGACATGAAACATGCCGCAGGCACGCTCGCCTTCATCGCCCGCTTCGTCGTCATCGGGCTTGCGGCTGCCTTCGTGATCAGTCTGTTGTGGCCTGGCGTAGGCAATCACCTGCGACAACGCTTCGGGTTTGATCAGGCCACCACGGCTCCTGTGACCAGTGTGCCCGCAGCACCATCGGGCGGGCCGGTGTCCTATGCCGACGCCGTTGCGCGCGCCGCGCCGTCGGTGGTGAACATCTATGCGAACAAGATGGTCACCGAGCAGGCGGTCCAGATGTACACCGACCCCGTGCTGCAACGGTTGTTCGGCGGACGTCCCGCCGGCCCGGCCTACAAGCGGCGGGAGCAGAGCCTGGGCTCGGGCGTGATCGTGAGCAGCCAGGGCTACGTGCTCACCAACAACCACGTCATCGCGAACGCCGACGACATCCAGGTGCTTCTCTATGACGGCCGCGTGGCCAAGGCGAAGGTCGTCGGTGCCGACGTTGAAACCGACCTCGCCGTGCTGAAGATCGATGCCGGCAACCTGCCGGTCATCCATATCGCCGACCGCCATTCCGTGCGAACCGGCGATGTGGTGCTTGCCATCGGCAACCCACTGGGGCTGAACCAGACCGTGACCATGGGCATCGTGAGCGCCATCGGCCGGCAGCTGAGCAGCGCCAGTCCGGAGGATTTCATCCAGACAGACGCGGCCATCAACCTCGGCAATTCCGGCGGCGCCCTGGTCAACACCGACGGCGAACTGGTGGGCATCAACACGTTGCTGATCGGCAAGGCGGCCAACGCCGAGGGCATCAGCTTCGCCATTCCCGTGGCCAGCGCGAAGAAGGTGCTCGACCAGATCATCGACTCGGGCCACGTCGTGCGTGGATGGATGGGGGCCGACTACACCTTCGTGCCCGTCGCTGCCGACAGCGGACTGCCTGCTGCCGCACGCGGCGCCCTGGTGACCGACATTTATCCGGGAGGCCCGGCGGCCCAGGCGGGCATCCAGCCGCATGACATCCTGCTGCGGCTGGGCACGGAAGACATCGTCGATCCGGCCGACCTGCGTCGCCACGAAGCCGCCCTGAAACCGGGGAGCAAAGTCGAGGTGTCGGGACTTCGCAACGGCACGCCGTTCCATCTCGAGATCATGGTTGCGCAGCGCCCACCGCTGACGCCCACCGCATCACTGGATAGCTGACATACCGGCAACCACCGGCGACTTGCCGCCGGACGTATGGATGGCTTGTCCATATCGCTTGCGCAGCGTTCCCACGCGTTCCACGTACACCCTGGTTTCGTCATAGGGCGGTACGCCGTTGTAGCGCTGCACCGCGCCGGGGCCAGCGTTGTATGCCGCGGCGGCAAGCTGCTCATTGCCGCGGAACGTGCGCAGCAACAGCCCGAGGTAACGCGCGCCGCCACGGATGTTCTGGGCCGAGTCAAACGCGTCGTGTACACCCATGTCCGAGGCCGTGCCTGGCATCAGCTGCATGAGCCCCTGGGCACCCTTCAACGACAGCGCACGCGGATTGAAGGCGCTTTCCGCATGGATGATCGCTCGCAGGAAGGCCTCGTCGACGCCCGACTCCTGGCTCGCCAGCTGGATCACGTCGGCATAGGCCGAGAGGTTCAGCGCCACCGAATCCCAGCGAATGGTCGAATGCAGATTGCACGCGACGCAGGTAGCGAGATAGGTAAACAGCATGGTGACCGCGTGGTCCTGCTGTCCGGCGGGACGCATGTTGGTGTATTCCACGCTGCCGTCCTTGCGGACCACGCGATAGACGGCGCCACGAAGTACCCGGTCGCCTTCGGTGGACGCGCTCGCCACCGGCTTGTCGGGCACCGAACCGCTCCGGGCGGGGGAGGTTTCGGCATAGCTCCACTGCCCCGGCTTGCCGGCAGGCGCAGGGGAACCCCTGGTGGCTTCGCGCGCCGTGGTCTGCACCGAATCCTTGGCCCAGGCCAGTGATGTCACCGGTGGCGCAGCGGCGGTCGTGCTTGCGGGTGCGCCGCCCTTGGGCGCGGACGCGGAGGTTTCGGCACTACCCTGCACGCCCGCCAGCGTGGCGGCCGGCCTGGCGACGACGGCCTTGCGTCGGACGGTATCAGGAGCCCCAGCGATCTTGCTGCAACCCTGGTAGCCGGCGGTACTGCTGCTGAAAACCGTCTCCCCTGCGCTACCCGTGCAGCGATAGAGGGCGCCGGCGCGGGCCGCGGCAGGCAGGCAAAGCCAGGCGAGCGCCAGGGCACACGCAACCATCAGCCGCAGGGCGACTGGCGGATGCATGCGTGGCAGCTGCCGCTGGATCACGGCCTCTCCGTCGGCCGCAACGCTCGCGCGGCGGCCACTTTCCGATCCAGCTTGCCCATAACTCCCCCGCCTTCAAAGACTTTGCTGGCCCCATCCCGCGGCGCCAGGCCGTGGCAGTGTGCCCCCACCCACGGCCTGAGCCAAGCAGGAACCGGTCATTTCGTGCAGCAGGACAAACTTGCTGCAGCAACCTGCCGACTTTGGCATGCAAGTCCTTGACCAAATTGGGCGTTCAGCTGGCGGACGTGCCCGTGGACGCGTAAACTGCGCTGTTCGACGGCCTTTCCCCGCCGCCCTGCGAACCACGGTGTCCAAGTCCATGACCGGCAAGCTTTTCATCAAAACCCACGGCTGCCAGATGAACGAGTACGACTCGGCCAAGATGGCCGACGTGCTGAAGGCCTCGCACGGCCTGGAACTGACCCAGGACGAGTCCGAAGCGGATGTCATCCTGATCAACACTTGCTCGATCCGCGAAAAAGCCCAGGAAAAGGTGTTCAGCCAGCTCGGACGCTGGAAGGAGCACAAGCAGGGTGGCAAGCCCGTGCTGATCGGCGTGGGTGGCTGCGTGGCCTCGCAGGAAGGTCAGGACATCATCAAGCGCGCGCCGTACGTGGATCTGGTGTTTGGACCGCAAACGCTGCATCGCCTGCCCGAACTGATCGAGGCCAAGCGCGCTACCGGCAAGCCGCAGGTGGACATCAGCTTTCCCGAGATCGAGAAGTTCGACCGCCTGCCCGAGCCTCGCGCCGAAGGTCCGACCGCCTTTGTGTCGATCATGGAAGGCTGCTCCAAATACTGCTCGTACTGCGTGGTGCCTTATACGCGCGGCGAAGAAATCAGCCGTCCGTTCGATGACGTGATCGTGGAAGTCGCCCAGCTTGCCGCCCAGGGCGTGCGCGAGGTGAACCTGCTGGGGCAGAACGTCAATGCCTACCGCGGTCCCACCCATGACGGCGGCATCGCCGACCTCGCGGTGCTGATCCACGCCATCGCGCAGATCGAGGGCATCGGCCGCATTCGCTTCACCACCTCGCATCCGCTGGAATTCTCGGACTCCCTGATCGAGGCTTACGCCAACGTGCCACAGCTGGCCAACTATCTGCATCTGCCAGTGCAGGCGGGCTCGGACCGGATCCTCGCCGCCATGAAGCGCGGTTACACGGCGATCGAGTTCAAGCAGAAGATCCGCAAGCTGCGCGCGGTGCGGCCGGACATCTGCGTCTCGTCGGACTTCATCGTGGGCTTCCCGGGGGAAACGGAAGAAGACTTCGAGAAGACCATGAAGCTGATCGACGACGTGGGCTTCGACCAGAGTTTCTCCTTCATCTTCTCCTCGCGTCCCGGCACGCCGGCCGCCAACCTCGCCGACGAAACCCCGGCCGAGGCCAAGCATGGGCGACTGACCCGCCTGCAGGCGAAGCTCAACGACAACGCACGCCTCATCAATGAAGCCATGGTCGGCACCGTGCAGCGCGTGTTGGTGGAGAAGCCGAGCAGGAAGAACCCCAACGAGTTCACTGGCCGCACCGAGAACATGCGCTACGTGAACTTCCCGGGCCATCCGCGGATGATCGGCCAGTTCGTCGACGTGGTGATCACCGAAGCCATGAGCAACTCGCTACGCGGCCGGGTGCATCTTGCCGATGAAGTGGCGGCTTGACACGAAGCCCTCTCCCGCCGGGAGAGGGGCTGGGACGAGGGTACGGGGCTTGACCCAAGCTCCGTGTTGGGTGCCTCGTTGGCGTTTCGCTCTGCCTGCACCCTTATCCGCCTGCCGGCACCTTCTCCCAACGGGAGAAGGGATTGCTCTCACCATTTCCGATGAGCCCATGACCCATGGCCTCCATCAGCGTGACCTGCCTGAGCCCCTCTCCCACCGGGAAAGGGATTGCGGAGAGGGTGCGGGGCTTGCCTCACGCTCGCTGTTGAGTGAATCGTCGGTCCACTGTCTCAGCCGCACCCTCACATCCCAAGGGCACCTAGTCCGCCTGCCGGCACCTTCTCCCGCAGGGAAAAGGGTTTGTCCTCAAACTTTTCGATGAAGCCCATGACCAACGGCAACGGCCTCAACCAACGCGATTTCTCCCTCGAGCCGGAAGACAACGCACGGCTCTCCAACCTGTGCGGTCCGTTCGACGAACATCTCCGGCAGGTGGAGTTGCGCCTGGGCGTGGAGATCAACCATCGCGGCGCCTTGTTCCAGGTGATCGGCGAAGAAGGCGCCTCGCGGGTGGCCGAAAAAGTGCTGCGCGCGCTCTATCAGGTCACCGAAAACGAATCGCTCAACGGCGCGAAGATCAACTTGCACCTCGCCGAATCAGGCATCGACGCCATCGTCAACAATGCCGCCGAAGAAGCGCAGGACGTCACCATCAAGGTGAAGCGTGGCGTCATCAAGGGACGCGGTCCCAACCAGGCGCGCTACCTGCACGCCATCACCACGCATGACATCAGCTTCGGCGTGGGGCCTGCAGGCACGGGCAAGACCTATCTCGCCGTGGCGAGTGCCGTCGAAGCGTTGGAAGCGAACCGTGTGCAACGCCTGCTGCTGGTGCGCCCCGCGGTGGAGGCCGGCGAGAAGCTAGGTTTCCTGCCAGGCGACCTCAGCCAGAAAGTCGATCCGTACCTGCGCCCGCTCTACGACGCGCTGTACGAAATGCTCGGCTTCGAAAAGGTGGCCAAGCTGATCGAGCGCAACGTGATCGAGATCGCTCCGCTCGCCTATATGCGCGGCCGTACGCTCAACGATTCCTATGTCATCCTCGACGAGGCGCAGAACACCACCGTCGAGCAGATGAAGATGTTCCTGACACGCATCGGCTTCGGTTCGGTTGCGGTAATCACCGGCGACGTCAGCCAGGTCGACCTGCCGCGCAACGTGCGCTCCGGCCTGCGCCACGCCGTCGAAGTGTTGCGTGGCGTGGACGGCATCAGCTTCACCTTCTTCACTTCGCGCGACGTGGTACGTCATCCGCTGGTGGCGAAAATCGTGCGCGCCTACGAGGCCTTCGAACAGGCTTCGGAGGACGGCCCCCGGTGAGCGCGGCGCCACTGACGCTTTCGGTCGGCTATGCCGCGCCGCGCAAGGGCGTGCCTTCATCCGCCAGCTTCCGCCAATGGGTGGAAGCGGCCCTGCGTGGCGCCAAGCGCCGCAAGGCCGCCGAGCTATCCATTCGCATCGTCGACGCCAAGGAAGGTCGGACGCTCAACCGCGGGTATCGCGGCAAGGATTACGCCACCAATGTGCTGTCGTTTCCCGTCGAATTGCCTCCCGGGGTCAAGCTCCCGCTGATCGGCGATCTCGTGATCTGCGCGCCCGTGGTGGCTCGTGAGGCCGCGGAGCAGGACAAGCCTGTGCGCAATCACTGGGCCCACATGACCGTGCACGGCGTGCTGCATCTGCTCGGCTACGACCACATCGAAGATGCCGAGGCCGAGGAAATGGAAGCGCTGGAAGCGCGCATCCTCGCCTCGCTCGGCATTGATGACCCTTACGCTGCCGAGCACATCGACTGACGACAGCTTCGCGCCGCGCGCGGTTGCAGCAACCATGTCGCCCCCACAACGAGCCCCCGCGATAGCGGCACATATCCATGGGTACGCGATGGCGCGACGCATCGGGCCCAATGCACGATCCGCGAAGGCACCGCGCAGGAGGCGTTTCGCAGATTGCAGCGCAGCCAGCGGTGAACCGGCTGACCCGCACAAGGCCAAGGGCGGTGGCTGAACCCGTTGCAGGCCCGCTCCATCGGCGTCGCCCAGGCCGCTCGGCCAGGGACCCCAGTGCGTGCCACCCGATGATCAAAGCATTGGTCGGGCACTGGCCCACCCCTTCACGGATGGCTGACCTGACGTCCCTTGTTCCTGAATCGTCACGGATTTTCCGCTAGACTCAACCTTCCGCCCTCCTTGGGGCAGCACCCGCACGAGTAATGAACGAGGACCCTGGCAGTACCGGCGGCCCGGCCCACCGCAGTTGGTGGGATCGACTGGGCCACATGTTTTCCGGCGAGCCGCGCAACCGGAAGGAGCTCATCGAGGAGCTTCGCGCCGCCCAGGCCAACGGCCTGATGTCCAACGACACCCTGACCATGGTCGAGGGTGCCATCAAGGTCACCGAGCTGAGCGTGGACGATGTCATGGTGCCGCGCGCCCAGATCGTGATGCTCTCCGCCGAAGCGCCGCTGCGCGATATCCTCGACACCGTCGTGGAATCCGGCCACTCGCGTTTTCCCGTGCATGGCGAGGACAAGGACGACATCCTCGGCATCCTGCTCGCCAAGGACCTGCTCAAGTTTGTCGGCAACGGCGACCATTTCGATATCGGCACGGTGCTCCGTCCTGCCGTGTTGATCCCCGAGTCGATGCGCCTCAACGTGCTGCTGGCCGAATTCCGCCACACGCGCAACCACATGGCCCTGGTGGTGGACGAATACGGCGGCGTCGCCGGGCTGATCACCATCGAGGACGTGCTCGAACAGATCGTCGGCGAGATCGACGACGAGCACGACGACGAGGAAGAGCCCGCGCTGATGCACGAGCAATCGGAAGGCGGCTGGGTAGTCAGCGCCCTCACGCCGATCGCCGATTTCAACGAACAGGCCGGCGCGAACTTTTCCGACGAGGAATTCGATACCGTCGGAGGCATGTGCACCTCCGAATTTGGCCATCTGCCCGAAGTCGGTGAGGAAATCGCCATCGGCGACTACCTGTTCCACGTCACCGAGGCCGACGATCGCCGCGTACAGGCGTTCCGCGTGACACGCCGCAAGGAAGACTGATCGTGCATGCATCGGGCAGGACGCCGGCGTCGGTTGCGTGTCATCGCCTGGGTCGCATTTGCGCCCTGCTCGTCCTGCTCGCTTGCGCCCTGCTTGGTTGGGCGCCGCGCGCGCACGCCGGCGTGGCCAATGCGCCGGGCGCCAACCTTGAAGTCGCCTTGATCACGTACGGCCCCGGCGATACGTACTGGGAACGCTTCGGGCACGACGCCATCGAACTGCGCGACACCGTGAGCGGCGAAGCCGTCACGTTCAACTATGGCGTGTTCGATTTCGACGAAGAAGGTTTCCTGCTGCATTTCGCGGCGGGACGCATGCACTACCTGATGGATGCCGCGCCCAGCGACGTCGACCAGCACTACTACGCCGAGGTCGGCCGCTCGGTCACGCGCCAACCCCTGGCCTTCACCGCGTCACAGGCTGCGGATCTGCGCGACTTCCTGCTGTGGAATCTGCAGCCGGAAAACGCGCGCTACGACTACGACTACTACGCCAACAACTGCGCCACGCGCGTGCGCGACGCGCTGGACAAAGCGCTCGGCGGTGTCTTGAAGAAGCAGCTGGGAGCTCGCCCGGGCGGCATGACCTATCGCCAGCAGACGGCGCGCCTCATGAGCCAGCAGGCATGGCTGATGCTGATCCTCGACGTGGGCCTCGGGCCCTACGCGGACCAGCCGCTCAGCGCTTGGCAGGAAAGCTTCCTGCCGATGGTGCTGCAGACGCAGATTCGCCACGTCACCACAAACGACGCTGACGGCGCCGCTCATCCCGTCGTGCTCGGCGAGCAACTGCTCTCCCCCAATCGACTGGTGGCGCCGCCTGAGCAGGCCCCCGACCTGCGTCTGCCTCTCGCGCTGGCCGGCCTGGTTCTAGCCGCGCTGCTGTTGATCACGCGGCGTTTCGCACCCACCGTCTTTGCCGTCATTGCGACGTTCTACCTGGTGCTGGCCGGCATCGTGGGAATGGCGCTGATCATTCTATGGACCTTGACCACGCACCACTCCGCCTGGGCCAACGCGAACCTGCTGATCTTCAATCCGCTTGCATGGCTGCTGATTGCAACCGCATGGCGTGCGCGCCGAGGCATTCCCAGCTCGCGATTCGCCGACATGCTGATCGCGCTCCAGCTGCTGGCCGTCCTCATCGCATGGCTGTTGCACCTGCTGCCCGGCGTCGTGCAGCAGAACCAACCGTGGCTGCTGTTTGCCATGCCGTGCTGGCTGGCGTTGGCGTGGTGCTATCGCAAGCGTCACATCAACGGCTGACTGGATTACTGAGGTGCGATCAGCGCATTGACGGCAGGAGCACCGGCCTTGCCCGGCGACTCCATTCGACTCTTCAGCAATGGCGCCATCGACTCTGCGAAACTGGCGGTCAAATGCTGTGAATCCCTGAAGACCACATGGCCGTCCAGCTCGGCGCGGCAGCGCTGGCCCGGACAGACCACATCATTCATGTCCACGGTCCGCGCATTGGCGACTGACGCCGTGGCTTCGCCCAACCAACCAAAAATGCTCTGCGCATGCTCGTCATTGGCGGGCGCGGAACATTCCGCCAAGGCATTCAACCAGGCAGGCCTGACCTGATGCGAGGAGAGACAATTGGGCCCGTCGAAGGGGAGATGGGGTGTACCACGCATGATGTAGATGCGGCCCGCCACAGGGCTGAGCGTACTCAGGACTCTTTTCGTGCCATCGATCCACTGCTCCTTCGTGAACCCGTTGGTCGATACGGTCCCTAGCATCACGACGTCCGGCTTGATCGAAGCCAGCTGTTCCAGCGCATGGCGTCGCCAGTTGGTGCATTCCGTGTAATCGCGGCCAATGCGCTCGTAAAAGATGGGCTCGTCCACCATGGGACACGCCGATTTGGTCAAAACGAGCACTCGCCAGTCTGGGCGGTCGAAGACTTCCGCAAATGCCGGAAACCACTGCCCAGCAACGCTGTCGCCCATCAATACCGCGGTGTGGGGCGCGTCCGCAGGGCCGAAACTGCACATGGCAACCCGGTCACTGTGATACCACTCATCACATCCCATGCCATAGATAACCGGTGCGTCGCCATGGGCTTGGCTGTAGCGCTGAAACTCCTGGGAATTTGTCTCGACGAACGCCCGGGTGTACCAGTGCATGGCGAAAAATCCGATGGCCACCATGGCTACCACCGCACCGGGCAGCGCCAGACGTGCGTGCTTGAGCAAGAAAGACTGATGCCGAATGGGCGCCTCGATCAACCCGTAGGAAACCAAGGCAAGGCCCAGCGAGATGAACACAAGAGCCGCCCGAAGCCACGGGCTGTGTGAGCCAATGATTGCATAGCCGAGCAACAGCACCGGCCAATGCCACAGATACCATGAGTACGACACCCGCCCCACTAATTGGAGCGGTCGCCATGCAAGGACCCTCGATACGCCTGCCAGCGCGCCGCGCTGTCCTGCCGCAATGATGGCTGCCGTGCCCAGTGCGGGAAATAGGGCTCGCCAACTCGGATACGGCACGCGCGAGCTCCACACGATGCCTGCCGCCACGATAGTTGCCAGGCCCAGCCACCCCAGCCAGTTGCTCAGCCGCTCATGGCTTACTCCCGATGGCAATGCGCGGAACATCGCGCCACTACGCCCAACCAGACACACGAGGGCGCCCACGGCAAACTGCCAGGCACGCATCGGCATCATGTAGAACGCTAGCTGAGGAAGGCTGTAAGTGAGATAGATGGCCATCACCAGACTCAGCATCATGACGACAAACATCAATGCCTTGAGTTGGCCAAGCCGCGCGAGGCCACGGTTCCGGCCTAGTGTCCACAGCAGGAGAATGGGCCAGACCAGGTAGAACTGCTCCTCGACGCCCAGCGACCAAGTGTGGAGAAACAAATTGCCTTCTGCGCCCGCGGAAAAGTAATCGAGCTGGACCAGCGCAAAATAGATATTGCTTGCCCATAGAGAGGCGGTCGCCCCCGCCTTGGCCTGCTCCAGCTGCTCCGCCGGAGACAGGACATTCGCCGCGACCAGGCACGTGGCGATGATCATGAATGCCATCGCCGGCAGCAGTCGCCTCAGACGACGAAGATAAAATTCGACGAATCGAATGCTTCCGCTATCCGCGACTTCCCGTAACAGGAGGCCTGTAATGAGGAATCCGGAAAGGACGAAGAATACGTCCACTCCGACAAAGCCGCCTTGCAGCCAAGGGACACCGGCATGAGCGGCCACCACCAGCATGATCGCGATGGCCCGGAGCCCTTCGATATCTGCACGAAAGCCCAGCCGATACTCGCCCTTCACCATGAAATACCGCTCTACGCCCCCTTTGGAAACCTGATAATAGCGTTCCGCCACGGAAACCGTGCGAATTGCCCCGCATACCTGAGGACAGGCATCATGGCCCCCATGCCCGCTCTACAGCCGCCAACCGGCAGCGTCTCCACCAGCGCCATGGTCATCAACTGCGTGGCCTATCGCTTCGATGGCCAACGGATCGGCGACATCAGCCTCGACGACATCAGCGAGGTGCTCAAGCAACCGGACACCTTCGTCTGGGTAGGCCTGCACGAGCCGGACGCGGCACTCCTGGACAAAATCCAGGAAGAGTTCGATCTGCATGATCTTGCGATCGAGGATGCTCAGCACGCCCATCAGCGCACCAAGATCGAGACTTACGGTGATTCGCTGTTCGTGGTGGTGCAGACCGCGCAGCTCGTCAGCGGGCACATCGCGTTTGGCGAAACCCATATCTTCCTGGGCGCACGCTACCTGGTAACGGTGCGCCACGGTGCGTCGCTGTCCTACGCGCCGGCACGACGCAGTTGTGAACATTCGCCCGAGCTGTTGGCGATGGGACCGAGCTACGGCCTCTACGGCGTGCTCGACTTCATCGTCGACAATCTGTTGCCGATCGTGCGCGACTTCCGGGAGGAACTGCAGGAGTTGGAGAAGGATATCTTCGCCGACACCTTCAATCGCGGCACGATCCGGCGCCTGTACGACATGCAGCGCGACCTGATGACGTTGCGCCTTGCCGCCGCACCATTGCAGGACATCATCAGCCAGCTGGTGCGCCTGCATCCGCAGCTGATTCCCGACGAACTGCGCGCCTATTTCCGCGACGTGTACGACCATGTCTTCCGCGTCAACGAATCGATCAGCGCGATGCGCGAGATGCTCGCCGCCGCCATCAACGTCAACCTGTCGCTGGTGACCTTCGGCCAGAACGAGGTGATGAAACGCCTGGCCGGCTATGCCGCCATGCTGGCTGCGCCGACGTTGATTACCAGTTGGTACGGCATGAACTTCGCGCACATGCCGGAGCTCAACAAGCCTTGGGCTTATCCGCTGATCATTGCCCTCGTGGCGACGCTGGTGGGCAGCATCTACGTCTTCCTCAAGCGGGCGAAGTGGCTCTAACTCCCTCTCGGCCCTCCCCTGCAGAAGCAGGGGATGAGCCAAAAGCTCGCAAGCTGTAGCCCCCTCCCCCTGCTTCTGCAGGGGAGGGCCGGGGAGGGGTGGCTCTTCATTCCTGCCCAAGATGCCGAAGAATCTCCTCCAGCACTGCGTCCGTCCTCAGCAATACATCGTCATTCCAAAACCGCAGCACTCGATAGCCTCGCGCCTGGATCTCCAATGTCCGCGCCGCATCGTAAGCCTGCGCATCCAGATGCTGCCCGCCATCGAGCTCCAGCACCAGTCGTGCCGGGACGCAGATGAAATCGACAATGTAGGAACCCATTGGGAACTGGCGACGAAACTTGCAGCCTGCCAGTTGCTCGCGGCGCAGGTACCGCCATAGGTGACGCTCGGCATCAGTAGCTTCGTTGCGAAGCTTGCGCGCGCGCATCCATTCGCGCTGCATGGGAACCTCCAGTTCCGTGGATAGCTGAAGAGCTTTACCCCTCCCCAGCCCTCCCCTGCAAGCAGGGGAGGGAGCAAAAGCTTGCAGCCTTTGCCCTTCCCAAGCTCAAAGGAGAAGCAGAAGCCTGCCACTCTTACCCCTCCCCCTGCTTGCAGGGGGAGGCTGGGAGGGGGTAACCACCCTTGAATCAGGCCACCGCCCTCGCCGCACCCACAAACACCAGCACATGCCCCTCCCCCTGCTCGCAGGGGGAGGCCGGGAGGGGTAACCACCCTTGAATCAGGCCACCGCCCTCGCCGCACCCACAAACACCAGCGCTTGCCCCTCCCCCTGCTTGCAGGGGGAGGCTGGGATGGGGTAACCGCCTTGGAATCAAGCCACCGCCCTCGCCGCACCCACCGACATCCACTGCTCACAAGGGAATCAGAAGCCTGCCACTCCTACCCCTCCCCCTGCTTGCAAGGGGAGGCTGGGAGGGGGTAACCACCCTTGAATCAGACCACCGCCCTCGCCGCACCCACCAACACCCGCTGCTCGCAAGGGAATCAGAAGCCTGCCACTCCTACCCCTCCCCTGCTTGCAGGGGGAGGCTGGGAGGGAGTAACCGCCCTTGAATCAGGCCACCGCCCTCGCCGCAGCCACCGACATCCACTGCTCACAAGGGAGTCAGAAACCTGCCGCCCTTGCCCCTCCCCCTGCTTGCAGGGGGAGGCTGGGAGGGGGTAACCACCCTTGAATCAGGGCGCTACCTTCGCCGCATCCCCCGACGTCCACTGCTTCAACCAAGCATTGACCGTTTCATGCCACTGCACGCTGTTCTGTGGCTTGAGCACCCAATGGTTTTCATCTGGGAAATGCAGCAGCTTGCTCGGGATGCCGCGGCGCTGCAGCGCCGTGAAGGCGCCCAGGCCCTGCGTGTCCGGAATGCGGAAATCCTTGGCCGAATGCACGACGAGCATCGGCACGCGCCAATCCTTGACGTGGTTGACCGGGTTGAATTTCTCGTAGTTCTCCGGATGCTCGTACTGCGTGCCACCATTCTCGCGCTCTTCGAACCACAACTCTTCGGTGTCGTAGTACATGGCGCGCGCATCGAACACACCGTCATGGTCCACGAGGCACTTCCACGGCTGATTCCACACGCCGGCGATCCAATAAATCATGTAGCCGCCATAGCTGGCACCCAGCGCACACGCGCGGTTGCCATCAAGGAAGCTGTACTTGGACAGCGCCGCGCTCCAGCCTGCCTTGAGGTCTTCCAGCGGCTTGCCGCCCCAGTCGCCCGAGATGGAATCGGTGAAGGACTGGCCATAACCGGTGGAACCGTGGAAGTTGACCGTGACGACGGCAAAGCCCTGACCCGCATAGGTCTGCGCGTTCCAGCGATAACTCCAGCCGTTGCTCATGGCGCCCTGCGGACCGCCGTGAATGATGAAGGCGACCGGATACTTCTTGCCGGCCTTGTAGTTCGCGGGCTTCACCACGTAGCCCTGCACGGTTTCGTTGTTCCAGCCCTTGAAGGTGAAGAACTCCGGCTCGCCCATCTGCACGTTCTTGAGGCGCTTGGCGTTGTAGTGCGTCACCTGCTTGAGGCTCTTACCCTGCAGGTCTGCCACATACAGATCCGAGGGGCGCTTGAGGTCGTCGCGCTGCACCAGCAACCGGGACTTGCTCAGCGAGTAACCACCGACATCACCAGCCGTCACAAGCGTGGTGACCTTGCCCGATGCCGCGTCGACGGCGAACAGCGGATGCTGCCCGTCGTCATCGGCAGTGACATAAAGCGTCTTGCCATCGGCTGCGATTTGCATGCCGCCAGCGGATCGATCCCAGTTCGGCGCCACTTCGCGCTTCTGACCCGTCGCCAGATCCAACGCCATGATGCCGAAACGATCGGCCTCATTCGCAGGCACCTTCATCGCCAGGTAGTAAAGGGTCTTGCCGTCCGGCGACGCGACAGGGAAGGCATCCCACGCCTGGTTGGCAGCCGTGAGGTTGGTGGGCGCTGCCGAACCATCGGCGGGAACGCTGTAGACATCAAAGTTGGTGGACCACGGCTCGGACTTGCCGGCGATGCGCGCGCCAAAGTAAACCGTCTTGCCATCAGGCGAAAAACTGAACTCGCCATCATCGCCAAAGGGCTTGCTCGGCACGTCACCATCGATGCCGCGGCTCAGCAGCACAGGCTGCTCGCTGTTCTGGTTCAGATCGGCGATGAAGAGCTGGGCGCGCCGGCCATCAGACCACGTATCCCAATGGCGAACGAACAGCTTGTCGTAAACGGTGCCCGAGGCCTTGTCCGCCTCACGGCCGTCCAGACGCTCCTTGGTGCAGGCCAGGTCCGCGCAATCGGTAAAAACGCCGAAGGTCAGCAACGCCTTCTTGCCATCCGGCGACAGCTTGAACCCATCCACATCAATGGGTGCATGGGTCACCTGGGTAGCCTCGGCCGCCGCGGTCGCCCCACGATGCCATAGCTGCGCCACACCATCCTTGGCCGCCAAGTAATAGAAGCTGCCGCCATCGGGCGCCCAGCGCGGCGAAGATGCCTTCTCCACCAATTTCACTGGCTCCCCACCCTTGTTGAGGTCGAGCAGGTAAACCGACGTAACACCCTTGTTCGCCGCGTAATCGGTGGACCGCACCGTATAAAGCGCAAACCGCCCATCCGGCGACAGCTGCGGATCGCCCACGCGATCCATCATCACCAGATCGCGAATATTGAAGGGATGCGGTCCATGGTTTTCGACCTCTGCCGCAACGGCAGAGGTACCGGCCAGCGCAAGCGCCAGCGCGACAAGCAAGGGTTTCATTGGAGGGTCCCTGGGTGGCGCGAAAAGGCAGACGGTAAGAGGCAGCGACGGGCAGTGCAAGGAGCAGTGCGTCAGCTGCGCCCCAAGGCCACACCCGGAAAACGCGGCATGGATCACGGAACTGATGCCTGGGCGACGATGGCCGCTCGGTCAGGCCATCGAAGCCTGTGGATTGGTACAAAACATGCCTCCAGCTCCACTTGAGACAACCAGGGGGATCCAACCATGCTTCGCCAGCGCCGTTCCGCCGGCTTCACCTTGATCGAATTGATGATCGTCGTGGCGATCATCGCCATCCTTGCTGCGATTGCGATTCCCGCCTATCAGGATTACACGATCCGTGCGCAGGTGAGCGAGGGTATGAGCTTGGCCACGGGAGCCAAAGCGGCCGTTTGGGACTTTCTTTCTGCTAACGGAACATTCCCCAGCAGCAATCAGTCTGCCGGGCTAGCCAGCAGTAGCTCCATCAAAGGAACCTATGTTTCGAGCGTCGATGTGGCGCAAGGAAAAATTACCGTGGGCTTTGCGGGCGCAAAGGCAAACAAGGCCATAAACGCACAAAACCTGGTGCTTTCGCCGGTAACTCATGGCGGCAGCATCACATGGACCTGCTTACCTAGCTCACTGGATCCGAAATATCTCCCCTCCAGCTGCCGCAGCTGAGGACGTTGCAGTCGCCAAATGTGACGAAAAATGTCACAAAATGACAAACGGCGATGCTTTTGCGTTAGCCACATTTATAAGCACGTTTATCATTATCGTCCTGGCAGTACACAAAGCCTGCTCGCTTCGTGACGATGACCACAGTAGCGATTACAGGGAATATGCGGAAATAATCCAGCCAGATCGTGGCACGCAACCTGCTACG
>NZ_DASRZX010000100.1:0-49756 GCF_035685885.1 Dyella sp.
GCGCACCCCGTGCGCGACCGCAACCCCACCATGCAACTCGGTCCGTGGTCGTCGCGATCACCTTCCATGCAACGCGCCAGCCGACCTCCTGCCAAGCACTGATGCCGCGATCGCGCACGGGGTGCGCTCCTACAAGGAGGCGTAGGCCGGCTCTGCGATGTCCGGCGCCGGGAAACGCTGCTTGAACGTAAAGGCCAGCGACGTCGGGCCGAAGCGATCCAGGTGCCACAACTTGGCGAGCCCGTCATTGATGGTCGGCTCGGTGCCGGCGGGCACCCACCACAACACCTGATAGGCGCGCCCTTCCGGCGGCTTGGCAAAGAACTGCCGGCGCTGCGCCATGATCGCCGTATGCGCGCTGCGGTAGACGAAATCGAACAATGCCTCCGCGTTTTCCCATACGGACATGTTCACCAGGAAGCGCGGATCGCTGGCCACGGCAATGCTGGTGGCGTTGTCCGACGCATCGTCCTTCAATCGCCAGACGAAGCCCCCGCTGGCTTCGGCCAGGGCGTTGACTTCGGCCAGTGCATCAAAGAACGGCTGCACGGCGGGGTCGCCCATGTCGCCAAGCAAGGTTCCCACGTTCATCTGAGCCAGCTGCCATCGAGCCATCGGTGTGCCTCCGGACGGGATGAGCCAAGCTTTGGGGCTGACGGCGGCACTCTCAATAGGCCGCCGACCATGCCTTCCCCAGATCGAAGGATGTCGACTAAGCTGGCCGAAATCTTCCGGGGGGAAACCGATGCACCGAATCGCTTTCGGAGTACTGGCCGCATGCCTGCTTGCCGCGTGCGCATCCCAGCCTCAGGCCACCATCCACCTGGACCCCTCGGAACATCCCGCGCCCAGCCCGGAAGAAATGCAGGTGAGGAAAGGCCTCGAAATGATCGAGGCGGGACAGATCATGGCCGCCGTCGATGACCCGCTCACCGATGTGGTGAACAAGTTCGAGGCCCAATACGCTCATAGCAAGGCCACGATCTACAGCGCGCGCGGGACTGGCGACGCCCTGCTGTATGCCGCCGGGAATCTCGGCGGCAGCCACGGGGAGGTCGAGGTCATCGGCCCCGCCTGGGCCATGGCGTACTGGGCCAGGGGTTATGCGTATGGCGAGATGGCGCGTTATGACGACGAACGCCGCGAGCTGGAAAAGGCCCTCGCGCTCGCGCCCTTTGATGCCCAGTACAACAACGAGCTCGCCTTCGTGTACATGCAGAAACGCGACTGGCCGCAGGCCCTGGCGCACTATGAAAACGGCGAGGCGTTTGCGGACATCACGGCACCCGACAGCCCCAACGTAAAGTGCGTCGCACTGCGCGGCCAAGGCTATGTGCTGGTGGAGCAACACAAGCTCGACGAAGCCGAAGCGAAGTACCGCGCCTGCCTGAAGGTGACGCCCGACGAGCCGAAATCACTGGCGGAGATCGGCTACATCCAGGACCTGAGAAAGAAGCAGCATTGATCCATCGGCCGCGTGCCCGGCATCACATCAGCAGCTTGCGCACCTTCAGCAGCGCGGTGATGAAAGCGTCGATCTCTTCGCGCGTGTTGTAGAACGCCAGCGAGGCGCGCAGCGTGGCGGGCACCTTGAAGTGGTGCATCAACGGATGCGCACAATGGTGGCCGGAACGAACGGCCACGCCCTGCAGGTCGAGCAAGGTGGCAAGGTCGGTCGCCTGCGCGCCCTCGATCAGGAACGAGATCACCGGCTCCTTCTCTTTCGCCTCGCCAACGATGCGCAGGCCCGGCACTTCGCGCAGGCGCTCGGTCGCATAGGCGAGCAGCTGCTGCTCCCACGAGTGGATCGCGTCGAAGCCGACCGAGTGGTAGTAGTCGATGGCGGCGCCCAGACCCACGAAACCCGCGATATTGGGCGTGCCTGCCTCGAACTTGTGCGGCGGCTCGGCGAACGTGGTGCCATCGAAGCGAACTTCGCGAATCATCTCGCCGCCACCGAAGAACGGCGGCATCGCCTCCAAGTGTTCCTTCCGTGCCCACAGCGCACCCGTGCCGGTAGGCGACAGCATCTTGTGACCGGTGAACGCGTAGAAATCGCAGCCCAGCGCCTGCACGTCGACCGGACGATGCGGCACCGCCTGCGAACCGTCCACCAGCAGCGGAATACCGCGCTTGCGGCACTCCCGGGCGATCTCGCGCACCGGGTTTACCGTGCCCAACACGTTGGACACATGCGTGACGCAGGCCAGCTTCACTTCCGGCGTCAGCATCTCGATGTACTTCTCGACGATCAGCTCGCCGCCATCGTCGATCGGCGCCGCTTTCACGGTGGCGCCGGTGCGCGCGGCCATCAACTGCCATGGCACGATGTTGGCGTGATGCTCCATCACCGTGGTGAGGACGGCATCGCCTTCCTTCAGGCGTGGCATGGCGTAGCTGTAGGCGACGAGATTGATCGACTGCGTGGTGCCTGAAGTGAGCACCAGTTCGTTGCGCGACGTGGCATTGATGAAGCGTGCCAGCTTGTCGCGCGCGCCCTCGTACGCTGCCGTGGCTTCTTCACCGAGCTGGTGCACGGCGCGCGAGACATTGGCGTTGTGGCGGCGGTAATGATTGTCCACCGCCTCGATCACGCTCGCCGGCTTCTGGCTGGTGTTGGCGTTGTCAAAATAGATCAGCGGCTTGTCGTGCACGGTGCGCGACAGCAAGGGAAAGTCCGCGCGGATGCGCTGCACGTCGAACACGGTGGGACTCGGCTTGGTCTGTGCATTCATCGGTTCATTCGCCTTGTGGCCGGTGCGCTGCCTTCACGCGGAAGGCAGGTGCGCCATCAACTGCTGGTCGAGGTGTTCACGCAACGCGTCGTTGTCCAGCGATTCGAACACCGCGCGGCAGAACGCTGCCGTCAGCATCGCGCGCGCCTCGGCAAGCGGGATGCCGCGCGAGCGCAGGTAGAACAGCGAACGTTCGTCGAGTTGGCCCACGGTGGCGCCGTGGGCGGCCTTCACTTCGTCCGCGTAGATTTCCAGTTCGGGCTTGGTATCGATCTCGGCCTGGCCGGACAGCAGCAGGTTCTTGCTGCTGAGGCTGGCATCGCTGCCATCGGCGCCTTCGGCCACCACGATGGCGCCGCGAAACACGCCGCGCGAACGCTGATCGGCCACGCCGCGCCAGATGGACTCCGATGCGGTATTGAGCGCCTGGTGGCGAAGGGCCATCTGTGTATCGACATGCTGGCGATCGTGGAGCACGAACACGCCACGCGTTTCCATGCGCGCACGGTCACCTGCCAGCGTGGCATGCAGATCGTGGCGTACCAGCGCACCACCGAGCTCCAGCACGTAGAGCGTGGCCTGCGCGTCTTCATCCAGCTGCACGCTGCCATGACGCACCAGGGTGCTGCCGGATGAGGCGTTCTGCAGCGTCACGTGCCGCAGTTGAGCGCCCTTGCGCAACACGACATCCGCCACCTGCGTGCCCAGATGCTGCTGCTCGCCACTGGCCACGTGGTGCTCCACCAGCGAAAGCGCCGAGCCCTCACCCAGTTCGATGATGTGGCGCACGTGCCAGGCCAGCGCGCCGTCGGCGGCGGCACCGATCATCACCAGATGTACCGGCTCGGTCACCTTGGTATGGGCAGCCAGGCGCAGCACCAGACCATCGCCAGCAAGTGCAGCGTTGAGGCGCGCAAACGCATCACCGCCCTCGCGATAATGGCGAGACAGCGCAAAACGCAAGGGTTCGGCGTCACCTTGAAGCGCCAGCGACAGCGGCAACAAGCCCAGGCCTGCCGGCAAGTTGTCGAGGCGGGAGAGATCGGCGCGGAACACGCCGTTGACGAAGACGAGCGCCGGACCATCCACGCCAGGCAGCGCACAAGCGGCTTCATCCACCGCACGCGTCGCCGCCTGGACATCACCCGGTGCAAAGCGGCGCTGGCCTAACGCGCGCAGCGCCGTGTACTTCCATGCCTCCATGCGCGTGTCCGGCAAACCGGCCGCGGCGAAGGCATCGAGATTCTCGCGGCGTGCCGCATCCAGCCAGCCGATGCCGCTGCCCGGCAACTGCGCCTGCGCGGCAGCTTCCAGCAGCGATTCGACGAACGGCGTGCGTTGCGCTTCGCTCATGCCGACGCTCCGCTGAGCGCCGGATCCTTGTCCGCCACCCAGGCGTAGCCCTGCTCTTCCAGCTTCAGCGCCAGTGTCTTGTCGCCGCTTTCCACGATGCGGCCATCGGCCAGCACGTGCACGAAATCGGGCTCGATGTAATCTAGCAGGCGCTGGTAATGCGTGATCACCAGGAAGCCACGCTCCGACGAGCGCAGCGCGTTCACGCCCTGCGCTACCTGCTTGAGCGCATCGATATCCAGGCCCGAGTCGGTTTCATCGAGGATCGCCAGCTTCGGCTCCAGCACGGCCATCTGGAAGATTTCGTTGCGCTTCTTTTCGCCGCCGGAGAAACCTTCGTTCACCGCGCGGTGCAGCAGCTCGTCGGAGATCTGCATGACCTTCAGCTTTTCGCGCACCAGCTTGAGGAACTGCATGGAGTCCAGTTCCTTCTCGCCGCGCTGCTTGCGCTGCGCATTGAGTGCGGCACGCAGGAAGTACGTGTTGTTGACGCCAGGAATTTCCACCGGGTACTGGAAGGCCAGGAACACACCAGCGGCGGCACGCGCCTCCGGCTCCAGCGCCAGCAGATCGACACCGTTGAAGGTGACCGAACCCTCGGTCACTTCGTAGCCATCACGGCCAGCCAGCACGTTGCCCAGCGTGGACTTACCAGCGCCGTTGGGCCCCATGATCGCGTGCACCTCGCCCGCGTTCACGGTGAGCGTGAGGCCCTTGAGGATGTCCTTGCCCTCGACGCGGGCATGCAGGTTTTCGATCTTCAGCATATTCGTTCCTGGTCTTTAAGCCCCTCTTCCACCGGGAGAGGGGACGGGGTGAGGGTTCGGCATCGCTGCAGTGTTTGCACGCGCCGCACCCTCATCCGCTTTTTGGGCACCCTCTCCCCAAGGGAGAAGGAACAAGCATCAACCCACCGCGCCTTCCAGCGACACTTCCAGCAGCTTCTTCGCTTCCACCGCGAATTCCATCGGCAGCTCGCGGAAGACCTGCTTGCAGAAGCCGTCGACGATCATCGACACGGCGTCTTCCTCGCCGATGCCGCGGCTGCGGCAGTAGAACAGCTGGTCGTCGGAGATCTTCGAGGTGGTGGCCTCATGCTCGACGATGGCCGTGGGGTTCTTCACTTCCATATAGGGGAAAGTGTGCGCGCCGCACTTCTTGCCGATCAGCAGGCTGTCGCACTGGGTGTAGTTGCGCGCGCCTTCGGCACCCTTCTCCACCTTCACCAGGCCGCGATAGCTGTTGTTGCTGCGGCCGGCGCTGATGCCCTTGGACACGATCTTGGACTTGGTGCCCTTGCCGATATGGATCATCTTGGTGCCGGTGTCGGCCTGCTGGCGATGATGGGTGAGCGCCACCGAGTAGAACTCGCCCACCGAACGATCGCCGCGCAATACGCAGCTGGGATACTTCCAGGTGATGGCCGAACCGGTTTCCACCTGCGTCCACGAAATCTTCGAGTCGTTGCCGCGGCAGTCGCCGCGCTTGGTCACGAAGTTGTAGATGCCGCCGACGCCGTTCTCGTCGCCGGGGTACCAGTTCTGCACCGTGGAATATTTGATCTGCGCGCGCTCCAGCGCCACCAGCTCCACCACCGCGGCATGCAGCTGGTTTTCGTCACGCATCGGCGCGGTGCAGCCTTCGAGGTAGGAGACGTAGGCGTCGTCTTCGCACACGATCAGCGTGCGCTCGAACTGCCCGGTGTTGATCGCGTTGATGCGGAAATAGGTGGACAACTCCATCGGGCAACGCACACCCTTGGGGATGAACACGAACGAGCCGTCGGAGAACACCGCCGAGTTGAGCGCGGCGAAGAAGTTGTCGCCGGTCGGCACCACGCTGCCCAGGTACTTCTGCACCAGTTCGGGATGTTCGCGGATGGCCTCGCTCATCGAACAGAAGATCACGCCCGCTTCGGCCAGCTCCTTGCGGAAGGTGGTGCCCACCGAGACCGAGTCGAACACCGCATCCACCGCCACGCCGGCCAGCTTCGCCCGCTCATGCAGCGGCACGCCGAGCTTGTCGTAGGTTTCCAGCAGCTTGGGATCGACTTCGTCAAGCGATTTGGGGCCGGACTTGGGCGCGGCGTAGTAGCTGATCGACTGGTAGTCGATCGGCGCGAGCTTGAGCTTGGCCCAGTCGGGCGTGGGCATGGTGAGCCAGTGACGATAGGCCTTCAGGCGCCACTCGGTCATCCACTCCGGTTCTTTCTTGAGCGCGGAGAGCTGGCGCACGATGTCTTCGGACAGGCCCGCCGGCAGATAGTCGGTTTCGATGTCCGTGACGAAGCCGGCTTCGTAGCGACGGCCCAGCGCAGCGGCGACTTCGGCGTTGTCGCGAAGCGTCGTGGCGGTGAGGTCGCTGCGTTCGGTGGTTTCGGTAGTCATGATGGTCTTCGTGTCGTCGTCTGGTCGGTCACAGGAGATCGGCGGTCATCCGATCAGGGTCGCGTCGATGCGACGACTGGGTGGTTTGAGCATGTCGGACAGGCTGACGGCGCGCAGGGCGTTGTCCACCACGCTGTTGACGCGCTGCCAGTTGGATCGCACGCCGCATTGCGACTCGCGATCGCACTGGCCTTCGGCGAGGCTGCATTCGGTCATGCCGATGGGGCCTTCCAGCGCTTCGACGATCTGCGCCAGCGTGATCTCCACGGCCGGGCGCGCCAGGCGGTAGCCGCCGTTGACGCCGCGGAAGGACTCCACCAGCCCGGCATGGCCCAGCGACTTGAGCAGCTTGCTCACGGTGGGCAACTCCAGATGCGTCTCATCGGCGATCTGCGCCGTGCTGAGCACGTCGTCAGGATGGGCGGCGATGCAGGTCATCACCACCGTGGCGTAGTCGGTGAGGCGGCTGACGCGGAGCATGGGAGCGGCCGGCGGTACCAGGGGAATCGGTACCAAAATGGTACTGATTAATGCCTGATGGGTCAAACCGTAGCGGTGCACCAAAAAGGGGATTCAGGCAAACGAGACGCCCTTTTCCCGGGCAATCACAGGGCACCCAACCCACCGTATCTCCAGCTGTTCCTCACCGTCACCCCGGCTAAAGCAGGGATGCCGCGACTTTGCTCTCCTTCCAACCCATTGAAATAACTGGATTCCCGCTTTCATGGGAATGACGGTGAGGGGCCAAGTGCATGTGGCGGAAGTCGCATGGCACGCATCCTGCTGCACCGCGACATATCCATGAGGCGGGGAGCGTTCGGGGATGAAATGGATCACGGCGATCATCAAGCCATTCACGCTGGACGACGTCCGGCAGGCGCTGACCGAGGTGGGGGTGACGGGAATGACCGTTACGGAGGTGAAGGGGTTTGGTCGCCAGCACGGGCATACCGAGCTGTATCGCGGCGCCGAGTACGTGGTGGATTTCCTGCCCAAACTGAAACTTGAGGTAGCCATCGCCGATGAGCAGCTCGATCAGGCGATCGAGGCCATCATGGGGGCGGCGCGTACCGGCAAGATCGGCGACGGCAAGATCTTCGTGAGCGAGCTGGAGCAAGCCATCCGCATCCGCACGCAGGAGGTCGATGTCGATGCGCTTTGACCGAAAGCTCGCCCGCCCCGCGCTCGCCTTGTCCGGCTTGCTGGCCACCTCTTCCGCCTGGGCCCAGGCTGCGGCGGCCCCTACACATATAGATAGCGGCGATACCGCCTGGATGCTCACCGCCACGGCGTTCGTGCTGCTGATGACCATCCCCGGCCTGGCGCTGTTCTACGGCGGCATGGTCCGCGCCAAGAACCTGCTGTCGGTCCTCATGCAGTGTTTTGCCATCACCGCGCTGGTGACGGTGCTGTGGTTGTTCTACGGGTTCTCGCTGGCCTTCAGTACCGAAGGCATGCAGGCGGGCGTGACCAACCTGCATTCCTTCATCGGCGGACTGGATCGCGTGATGCTGGCCGGGCTCAAGCCTGATTCGCGCTACCAGACAGTGCCGGAAAGCGTGTTCGTGATGTTCCAGCTGACCTTCGCGATCATTACGCCGGCGCTGATCATCGGCGCCTTTGCCGAGCGCATGAAGTTCAGCGCCCTGCTGTGGTTCAGCGGCCTGTGGCTCACCATCGTCTACCTGCCGGTGGCGCACATGGTGTGGAGTGGACCGGGCTCGTTCCTGGGTGACCTTGGCGTGCTCGATTTCGCTGGCGGCACCGTGGTGCACATCAATGCCGGCATAGCCGGCCTTATCGCCTGCCTCGTTATCGGCAAGCGTCGCGGCTATCCCAACGTGCCGATGCCGCCGCACAACCTCGGCTATACGGTGGTGGGCGCGAGCCTGCTGTGGCTGGGCTGGTTCGGCTTCAACGCAGGCTCGGCCGTCGCCGCCAATGGCAGCGCGGGCATGGCGATGCTGGTGACGCAGGTTGCTACTGCCGCCGCCGCGCTGGGCTGGCTCGCGGTCGAGTGGATGGTGCATGGACGTCCGAGCGTGCTCGGCATCGTGTCCGGCGCCGTCGCCGGCCTCGTGGCCGTGACGCCCGCCGCAGGCACGGCCGGCCCGGGAGGTGCGCTGGTGCTCGGGCTGATCGCCGGCGTGACCTGCTTCTTCAGCGCCACGCGGCTCAAGCACAAGCTGGGTTACGACGATTCGCTGGATGTGTTCGGCGTGCACGCGATCGCCGGCATCGTCGGTGCGCTGCTCACCGGTCCACTGGCTTCGCCCAAGCTGGGTGGTTTCGGCGCGGTGGAATCGCTATGGGGCCAGCTGTGGATCCAGGCCAAGGGCGTCGGCTTCACCGTGATATGGAGCGCCGTGCTGAGCCTGGTCATTCTCAAGCTCATCGATTGGACGCTGGGTCTGCGCGTGGATGACGAGCAAGAGCAGATCGGCCTCGACATCGCGATGCATGAAGAGAAGGCTTATAACCTGTCGTGAGACTTCACTTCGCCCGCTCCCCATTGGGGGAGGGCTGGGGCAATGCCACCTTTAAGGCGGCATTGCCACCACCGTAGAGGCATTGCCACCTTCACGGTGATGGCAATGCCTCTACGGTGGTGAGGGGCGAGCCTTGCAACACGCCGGATCGTTGTAGGAGCGCACCCAGTGCGCGATCGCAGCGCATCGGCGCGCCTATCGCGCACTGGGTGCGCTCCTACAGTTGAAGGGCCTCACCCGCTAAGCTGCTCGCACCACTACCTGCTGCACGCCATGACCATCGCCCTCGATCGCGCCGCCGCCCGCCTGGCCTGGACCCGTTCCGCCCTAGACGACGCGACGCTGACCCTCGAACCCGCCTCCGCCGACGCGAGCTTCCGCAGCTACTGGCGCACGCACCATCACGGTCGCAGCTGGATCGTGATGGATTCGCCGCCGGACAAAGAAGATCCCCGCCCGTGGCTGGCCATGGGTGAACGACTGGCCGCCGCGGGCCTGCATGTGCCTGCCGTGCACGCGAAAGATCTGGAGCAAGGTTTCCTGCTGATCGAAGATCTCGGCAATCGCCTTTATCTGTCCGAACTGAACGATCTGTCGGCCGATGCGCTGTATGGCGATGCGATGGATGCCCTGCTGCGGATGCAGACGCGCATGGACTATCGCGACTTGCCGCCCTTCAGCCATCAGGTGCTGGTGACCGGACTGGAAGTGATGCCGGAATGGTTCCTCACCCGCCATCTCGGCCACACGCCGAGTTGCGAGGAATGGGACGTACTGGAAGCCGCGTTCGACGTGATCATCCGCAACGCGCAGGAACAGCCGCGCAGTTTCGTGCATCGCGACTATCACAGCCGCAACCTGCTCGTCGTCGATGAGAACAACCCGGGTGTCATCGATTTCCAGGGCGCACTGGCCGGGCCCATCACCTATGACCTCGCCTCGTTGCTGCGTGATGCGTACATCGTGTGGCCGCGCGAGCGCGTGGAAGGCTGGGTGGAGTCGTATCGCCAACGCCTGATCGTTGCCGGCATGATCGACGAAAAGGTGTCGCCCGCGCGCTTCCTGCGCTGGTTCGATCTCACCGGCATGCATCGCCACGTGCGCGTGCTCGGCCAGTTCTACCGGCTGTGGTATCGCGACGGAAAGCCGGGCTACCTTGCCGATGTACCCGTGGTTTTTCACTACGTGGTGTCGGTTGCGCGCAACTATCCCGAGCTTGCCGATTTCGTCGCGCTGCTGGAGCGCCATGCCGCAGGCCGCGACCTCACGCAGGTGGCAGCGGCATGAGGCACGCATTGATCTTCGCCGCCGGCCTCGGCGAGCGCATGCGCCCGCTCACTAACCACACACCGAAACCGCTGTTGCCTGTCGGCGGCAGACCGTTGATCGAATGGCATCTGGAAAAGCTCGCGGCCATCGACGTGCGCTACGTGGTCATCAACACCTCGCATCTCGCCGGACAGTTTCCCGACATGCTCGGCGACGGTTCGCGCTGGGGACTGCGCATCCGCTACGCCTACGAAGGAACCACGCCACTGGAAACCGGTGGCGGCATGCTCAATGCGCTGGACCTGCTCGGCCCCGAGCCGTTCCTGGTGATCAGCGGCGATGTCTGGACCGATGCGGATTTCGCCACGCTGCCCGCCGAGCCCGCGGGCACAGGCCACCTGTTGATGGTCGACAATCCCGCACATCACCCTCGCGGTGATTTCGCACTCGACGCGCAAGGTGCGCTGCTCGATACCGACGCCCTGCCCCGGCTCACCTACAGCGGCATCGGCGTGTTTCGCCGAGAACTGCTGGAGGGTTGGCGCGACGCGGTCGACGATGCCGGCGCGCAGGAAAAGCCACCTCGTTTCAAGCTCAGGCCGCTGCTGGAACGCGCCATGGCTCGCGGCCAACTGCATGGCAATCATCATCGTGGCGCATGGACCGATGTGGGCACGCCGCAACGGCTCGCCGAGCTGGATGAAAAGCTCCGGGCGCTGCGCACGGCATAGATGTTTTTTGTGGGAGCGCACCCTGTGCTCAACCGCAACGCCACTGTCTCGCCAACCCACAGGCTGTCGCGCACAGGTGCGCTCCCACCGGCAGGCGGACGCGGTCATCAACACCGCAAATTCCTGCCGGTTTGAGGACTTGCCGCTCACAGGCGTATCCTGAAACCGCCTGGTTCTGCAGCCCGATCCCCGGCCATGCGCATCGCACCGCGCAGCGTCGCGCCGACATACTGCTGCAGCGCCACTTGCCTGCAAGGTGACAGCGATGTCCGAACTGTGGTCCCAACTCGTCGGCTGGTTCAGCACGCACGGCGTGCAACCGGTGCTGCAGTTCCTGCACCTCGAGAACCTGGCGGGCAATCCCAACGACATCGCCGAATCGCTGCTGATCGCCACATTGCAGCTGTGCATCATCGGCCTCATTTTCCGGCCACTGGAAAGCATCGTGCCGGCGGAAAAATGGACGGATCGCAAGCTCACCAAGGTGGATTTCCAGTACACGCTGCTGATGCTGGTGGGCATCTTTCCGATCTTCAGCTATCTGGTGCTCACGCCGATCGCCAACTATTTCGGCGGCCCGGATACCGGCCCCGGCGACGCGAGCGCATCACCGCTGGCCATCACGCACTGGTTTCCCGCGCTGAAGGCACACCCGTGGCTGCTGTTCGGCTGCTACTACCTCGTCTACGACCTTACCTATTACTGGATGCATCGCCTGCAGCATGCGTTGCCGTGGTGGTGGGCGCTGCACAGCATGCACCACAGCACGCGCCAGATGAGTTGCTGGACGAATGATCGCGGCAGCCTCATCGACGGATTCATCCAGTCGATGATCCTGGCCAGCGTGGGCATCGTGATGGGCGTAGAGCCCGACCAGTTTGCGTGGCTCGTGCTCACCGGCGAGCTGGTGCAGAACTTCTCGCACGCCAACGTGCGCATCGGTTTCGGACCGGTGTTCAACCGCGTGTTCGTGGCACCGCAATTCCATCGGCTGCACCACATGCTGGTAGACCCCACGCGCCCCAAACTGCACAACTGCAATTTCGGGCAGGTGCTGTCGGTGTGGGATGTGCTGTTCGGTACCGCGCTGTACAACGAACCATTGCGCCCCACCGGCGTTGGCGACCCGATGGTGGACGACGACAACAACCACGGCCTGATCGGACTGCACTGGAACGCCGCCAAGCGTTTCTGGGGTGCGGTGAGACGGCCGGCGGGATGGAAATTCGGTGAAGTGGCGTTTGGCCCCGATTACCGGCCGATTCCGGTCGAGCAGTTGGACCTGCATGCCCTGGGGCATCACATCATGCAGCCCGTGTCGCCGCATGCCGTGCCATCGGTGGATGAACCGGTCGCGCCGGAAAGCGCCACTACAGCCTGACAGCGTGCTCACCACGCTTCCCTGCTCCGGACGCCTCCGATGTGAAATGATCTCGCGGTGAAACGCGGTCGCCGCGATCCATACGCCATTCGCCACGAAAGGCACATCGCCGCGAAAACATGTGGTTTGATCCCGACCCGCATCGCTCGCGCAAACGTTTTCTCAACTTTCTTCCGCGTACGCCGATAAGGCCTGAGCGCGGAGTAACTGGCTCCGTATCTCGGAGCAAATATGCTGGTCCTGGTCGGAGCCTTCGTGGTTCTTGCGTGCGTGCTCGGTGGCTTCGTGATGTCGCACGGACAGCTTCTTGCTTTGTGGCAGCCGTACGAGTTGCTGATCATCGCCGGCGGCGCGATAGGTGCGTTTCTCTCGGCCAATCCTCCCGCGGTGGTCAAGGGCGCATTGCGTGACGCAGCAGCGCTGCTGAAAGGGCCCAAATACAAGAAGCAGGATTACGTGGACCTGCTGTCGATGCTCTACGACCTCTTCAGCCTGATGCGCAAGGAAGGCCTGCTTGGCGTGGAAGAACACATCGAGGATCCACAGTCCAGCTCCTTGTTCTCCGCCTATGCGCGCCTCGTGCGCGAGCACCACCTGATCGAATTCACCACCGACTGCCTGCGCCTGATGGTGGGCGGCAGCATGAATCCGCACGAACTGGAACAGTTGCTGGAAGTGGAGCTGGAGACCCGTCACCACGAAGCCGTCGCGCCCGCCTACGCGGTGGCGAAGATGGCCGATGCGCTGCCAGGCTTCGGCATCGTGGCGGCGGTGCTGGGTATCGTCACCACCATGGGACAGCTCGGTGACGACACCTCGCGCATCGGCATGCACATCGCCGGTGCGCTGGTCGGCACGTTCCTTGGCATCCTGCTTTGCTACGGCTTCATCGGCCCGCTGGGTGCGGCCATGGAAAACCGTGTGCAGGAAGACGGCAAGGCATTCGAGTGCGTGAAAATCGCGCTGCTCGCCAACCTGCGCGGCTACAACCCGAAGGTGGCGGTGGAGTTCGCACGCAAGTCGCTTTCCACCAGCGCGCGTCCCGGCTTCCAGGACCTGGAAGACCACCTCAAGGCACCACGCGCAAAGGTCGCCACGTGAGCGAGCAAGGCGAACCGCCGCTTATCGTGGTGCGCCGCGTAAAGCGAAAAACGCACGGCCACCATGGCGGTGCCTGGAAAGTCGCTTACGCCGACTTCGTCACGGCGATGATGGCCTTCTTCCTGGTCATGTGGCTGATCGGCGCGGGCACGCGCGAACAGCGCGCAGCCATCTCGGAATACTTCAAGAATCCCAGCATGACGCAGGGCACCGCCACCATGGCTCCCACGGGCCGCATGGGTCCGGGCGGCGCCAGCAACAGCATGATCAAGCTCGGCGGCGCGATGGACATGCCGCACGGCCCGGGCCACGACACCCAGGGCGCGGCAGCGGCCAGCACCGATCCCAAGGATATCGAGAAAGAAGCGCGCAAGCAGGAACGCGCGCGACTCGAAGAGTTGATGCAGCAACTGCAGGCAGCGATCCAGAGCAGCCAGGCGTTGGAGCCGTTCAAGGACCAGCTGCTGCTGGATATCACGCCCGAGGGCCTGCGCATCCAGATCGTGGACAAACAGAACCGCCCGATGTTCGACCTGGGCAGCGCACAGTTGCGTCCCTACACGCTGACGATCCTGCAGGAGCTGTCGGGCTTCATCAATCGCGTGCCCAACCGCATCAGCCTGTCCGGTCACACGGACGACGCGCCATATACCAGCGATCACCAATACAGCAACTGGGAGCTCTCCGCCGATCGCGCCAACGCGGCACGACGTGCCCTGCTTTCCGGTGGCCTGGCCGAGGACAAGATCGCACGCGTGGTGGGATTGGCTGCATCCGTGCCATTCGATCGCGCCAACCCGGGCGATCCGATCAACCGCCGCATCAGCATCATCGTGATGAACAAGCAGGCTGAGGCTACTTCGCTGTCGCAGGAGGCGGGCCCCGTCGTGGAGCGCGTCACCGCCGCAACGCTCCCTGTCGTCACGCCCATCGTCCCCGCTACACCCTCGGTGATCGCGGTGTCTGCAGCGGTGGCCAGCGGCGCCAATACAGTTGGCGATGCAGTCCAGAGTTCACCTGGCTCGCCTTGAGTCGCTGACTTGCTCCGCAACGGAGCTGCTTAAAGCCATACCAGCGACAAAACGTGCTTTCCCAACGAACCGCCGCATATGTGCTTTGGCGCTGCCGAATGGGTCACGGTGACACAGCCACATCGCCGAGGCGGCCAACAACGGTTGATGGGCGACAAGTTGAAACCTCGCCACGTTGGCTCTAGCCAGCAATCGATGACTGATGCGTGTGTGAGCACCGGCAACTCATCGCTCAATGAGCTCGGCAGACGCCGCCCAACTCAATACGTGAACAAAAATAAGCTCTCGCCTGAGTAAGGCAGCGAATTAAATTGCAAAAAAAGCCGCCGGTAGTACCGGCGGCCCTGAAAACTACTGACGAAAACCTCGCCCTCAAATCGCCCCACGACATCGTGACGCGATGCAGTGGGACGTGGCCGACCTGCCGGCCGGCCTTGAGGACTTAGAAGTCGTACGACACTGCCAAGCGGCCATAACGCGGCGTGGTCTGGTACAGCGTGGCGCCATAGGTGTTGGACACGGTGTACGGGGCATCTTCGTACGTGTAGTCCTGCACGGTCGGCTTGCGCTGGTTGAACACGTTGAAGATGTTCAAGCTGAAGGCGAGCTTGTTGGCCCCGAAGGCCGGACGGTAAGTCACACCCAGGTCAACGATCTCCTGCCACGGCAGGCGACCCACGCTACCCAACGGCGTCGGCTTGCCAGCGCAGAAGCGATAGGAAGAATCGTAACCAACCGGATTACCTTCGTCGGTGCCGTAGTAGCCCAGGCACGCCTTGGGTGCGCCCGACATGACGCGGACGGCGCCCGACACCATCCACTCCGGTGCGACCTGATAAGAGCCGTAGGCCTTCAGCTGGTGAGTGCGGTCATTCGACAGCACGCCGTTGCTGTTGACCATCAGCGAAGCCGCGTCCCAGTCCTGCGTCTTGGAGATGTCGTCCTGGCCGATGGTGGAGAGCACCTGGCCTTCCGTGTTGCCGTAGCTGCGGGAGAACGTGTAATCCACGCGCGCCTGCCACTTGCCGTCGAACGGATGTTCCAGGAAGAGGTCCAGCGCGTAGTACTTGCGCTTGGCGCCCGTGCTGAAGCCCCAGTCCTTGGTCGACATGCTGATCTTCTCGTAGCCCGAGCCATCAGCCCTGGCCAGATTGAAGGTGTTGGTCTCGCCCGGATTGAAGATCAGGCAGCTGCTCGGCAGGTTGACGGCATCAGGATCAATACCCTGCGAGATCGCCTTGTTGATCAGCGGATCCATGTCGCAGACGTCGTCGATGGCCGTTTCCAGCTTGCGCAACGTGGCCTTGGCGCCGTAAACCCAATCGGTGCCCAGCATCTTGTTGAAGCCGAGGATGGCTTCGTCCTGGTACTGCGACTTCAGGTTGCTGGCGGTCACCGTCTTGGCGTCCGGAGCCACGCCGTACTCACCATTGGTCGACACCGGACCCGGGCCGATCGGGCTCAGACCGGTCGGATTACCGCCGGCATCAACGCCCGTATAGGTGAAGTACTCATAGGTAAACGTCGACGGGGAAGCGCCGCGGATGGCCACGCTGTTGGGCAGCGCGAGGTAGTAGCGGCCGAGGTTGCCGAACACCTTGAAGGTGGAGTCACCAAACACGTCCCAGCTGAAGCTCAGACGCGGCGCCCACTGATTCTTATTGTCCACGTACGCCTTGCCCACGGCGTTGTAGTTGGTGAACTGGTCGTCGCGCAGACCCATGCTGAGCAGGAACTTGTCGTTGATCTGCCAACGGTCTTCGATGTACTGCGCCTTCTGGTCCACCGACATGCTGGTGGTCGTGGTGAAGACGTACCGACGCACGTAATAACCATCGCCACCCGGCGCGCCAACGCCGAGGCTCGGCGAAAGGGGCGTGGCCGGATTGGTCGCGTGACCGTAGATCCATGCATAACCCGGTCCGCTCACCTGCTGGCCTTCATCGCTGGCCGAGAAGTGCATGTTGTCGATACCAGCCGCGAGAGTGTGGTCACCCAGCTTGTACTCGAGGTCGAGGCGCAGGCCGTGCGTCTTGTTCTTCGCGTTGGGGTTCTTGACGTACAGGATGGTGTTGCCATTGCGGATCGGCGTACCGCCCGTGATCGACGGATCCTGGTTGCTCGCGCCGCTCAGGTACACCGCATTCGGATCCATGCCCGGCACGTTCGAGTAGTCGATCGCGCGGTTCTGGCCGTACGTGGCCGAGAACGTCAGGCTGTCGGTGATGTAGCTGGTGTACTTGGCGACGTAGATGTCTGAACCCGTCTTGGTCGACGTATCGTGCCCCAGGAACTCACCCTCGGTATTGTCCTGATAGTCGTAGACGTACTGCGAGCCCTCATACGAGGTCTTGTTGGAAATGCCGGTCAGCTCAAGGATATTGCTGTCGTTGATGTTCCAGTCGAGCTTGGCGTAATACTTAGGAATGTTGTATGTGTAGTACGTATTGTTCGGCTGTGCCACGGCAGCGCTGGACGTGCTCTTGCCTTCCTGCTTTTCAGCCTCGGCGGCGACGAAGAAGAACAGCTTGTCCTTGATCAGCGGACCACCGATGTACGCGTCGTACGTCGTATTCCACTTCACGTTGCCCTTGCGATTGCGATACTGAGTGCCCGGCAGCGAGTCGTCGGTATAGCCGAAGCCGGCCGGCAGGCTGTTGTTCGGATACAGGGCGTTCTTGGGGTCTTCCGCAAGGAACTTGGGCGACCACATGACCTGGCCACCGAAATGCCAGTCGTTGCTGCCGCGCTTACCGACTTGGCTGATCACGCCGCCATCGGAGCGACCGTACATGGCGCTATACCCGCCCGTGTAGATTTCCTGCTGATCGATGGCGCCGTATGGCAGGCCAACACCACCCAGGCTGCTCAGAGGATCGGTCGTGTTGTAGCCGTTGATGTAGTACGCGTTCTCACTGACCGAGGAGCCGCCGAACGACACCACGGACGAGCCGGCCTTCTGGCCGCTGAAATAATCGCTACCCTGCACCACGCCCGGAGCGAGCAGTGCGATCGCTTCGGCACTGCGGCCCAGCGGCAGGCGATCAAGGTCCTGCGAGGTGATAACCGTGCGCGAGTCGACCGACGACACGTCGATAGCAGGCAGCGCGTTGGCCGTCACCGTGACCGATGCCAGGGCTTGCGCATTGGTGGCGACGAAGGACACCTCGGTACCGGCATTCACGACGATCGCCACGTTGTTGCGCGTATCGACGGTTGCACCGGCCTTCTGCAGCGTCACCGTGTAGGTGCCCAGCGGCAGGTTACTAATGCGGTAGCGGCCCGAATCATCCACGGTAGCCGAGCGGCTGATGCCGGTGGAACCCGAGACGGTGACCGTTTCCCCCGATTCGGCCTGGCCGAAAATGGTACCGGTGGTGGACTGGGCGAAGGCGACACCCGCCAGGCCCATGGTCAGAGCAGCAGCGAGCGTCGACCGACGCAGCACCACGGCACGATTCAACATACGAAAGCTCATTAACTCGATCTCCCCGTAACTGCCCGGAAAATGGGCAAAAAAATAGCGAGGCCACCCAAATATGGGCGACCCAAAGCGTATGGACTGAAATCCCGAAGGCTCCCCCGCAGATCCCACCCTGCACGCCGTCTGCGCAATACCTTGCGCGGCGCCTCATCGAAGCTGAATTGAAGCTTGCGATTGCGGCGCGAGTCACGAACATATGGCTATTTCTTACGGACTGTCAACACGGACTTAATGTTTTTCCGGTCGATCCTGCGAATCCAAAGGGGTTTTCGCGGGTTCGTGCGCCCTGCTGGTGCAAGCTATCCAATTGATGCGCAAGAAAAAGTTGCGAATGTAACCAGCGAACGCAAATTCCGCGCTTCACGGACCGCGTCGGAGAGCTTTCGGGAGAGGCAATGAGCCTCCGGAAGACGGGTTGCCGGCTGAGTGTAAAAACAAAAAAGCCACCGGCCTGGCCGATGGCTCTTCTGGCTTCTTCGTCCCTCCCCGCTCCACTGCCATGGAACGGATCGAGCCTTCTGCTGGCCGTCCGGTACGGCACCGACTGGGGGCGGTGCCGCATCAAACCGGCTGACTTCGGCGTTGCCGCTTAGAAGTCGTACGTCACCGAGAAGCGACCGTAGCGCGGGGTCGTCTGGTACAGCGGGGTGTCATAGGTATTGGAGACGGTGAACGGGGCCGTCTCGTAGGTGGCATCCAGCACGGTCGGCTTGCGCTCGTTCAACACGTTGAAGATGTTGAAGTTGAACGCCAGCTTCTTGTCCGCGAAGTTCGGACGGTAGGTCACGCCCAGGTCCAGCAGCTTGGTCCATGGCAGGCGACCGATCGTGCCGAGGGTTGCCGGCTTGCCACCGCACCAGCGGTAGCGCGAACCGTAGCCCGACGGGTTGGTATCGCCCGGGCCGTAGTAGCCCAGGCAGGACACCGGAGCGCCCGACATCACGCGCAGCGCACCGGACACCATCCACTCGTCGGCCACCTGGTAGGTGCCATAGGCCTTCAGCTGGTGCGTGCGATCGTTCGAGAGCACGCCGTTGCTGTTGACCATGAGCGGCGCGGTATCCCAGTCCTGCGTCTTGGAGATGTCGTCCTGGCCGATGGTCGAGAGCACCTGGCCTTCCGTGTTGCCGTAGCTACGCGAGAAGGTGTAGTCGATGCGACCCTGCCACTTGCCGTCGAACGGATGCTCCAGGAACAGGTCAAGCGCGACGTACTTGCGCTTGGCGCCCGAGGTGAAGCCCCAGTCCTTGGTGGACATGCTGACCTTGGTGTAGCCGTTGCCGCTGGCGTTCTTCATCAGGAACGTGTTGTTCTCGCCCGGATTGAAGATCAGGCAACCGCCCGGAATTTCCACCGAATCGGGATCGATGCCGCTGGCAATGACCTTGGCTTCCAGCGCGTCGGCATCGCACACGTCGTCGATGGCCGTCTGCAGCTTGCGCACCGTGCCCTTCGCGCCGTACACCCAGTCGGTGCCCAGCATCTTGCTGAAGCCAAGGATGGCTTCGTCCTGGTACTGCGACTTCAGGTTGGACGCGGCGATCGACTTCGGATCCGGCGTGATGCCGTATTCGTCGTTGGTCGAGACCGGGCCCGGGCCGAGCGGCTTGAGGCCAGTCGGAATGCCCGTCTTCGCATCGATGCCGGTGTAGGTGAAGTATTCGAACGTGTACGTCGACGCCGAAGCGCCGCGGATAGCCACGCTGTTGGGCAGCGCCAGGTAGTAGCGGCCGAGGTTACCGAACACCTTGAAGGTGGAATCGCCGAACACGTCCCAGGCGAAGCTCAGGCGCGGCGCCCACTGGTTCTTGTTCTCGACGTAGGCTTCGCCCGCGCTGTTGTAGTTGGTGAACTGGTCGTCGCGCAGGCCCAGGCTGAGCAGCCAGCGGTCGGTCACCTGCCAGCGGTCCTCGATGTACTGCGCCTTCTGGTCCACCGCCATGCTGGTGGTGGTGACGAACTTGAGACGGCGCGCGTAGTAGCCGTTGCCACCCGGAGCCCCGACGCCGAGCGCCGGATTGAGGGCGACGTTCGGCTTGGACGACTTGCTGTAGTACCAGGCGTAACCCGGGCCGCCGACCTGCTGGCCTTCGTCAACAGCGGAGTAATGCATGTTGTCGATACCGGCCGCCAGCGTGTGGTCGCCGAGCTTGTATTCAAGGTCAAGGCGCAGGCCGTGAGTCTTGTTGTGCGCGCCCGGGTCCTTCACGTACAGCGTCGACACACCATTGCGGATCGGCGTGCCGCCCGTGATGGCCGGATCTTGCGCGGTCACGCCGCTCAGGTACGGCAGCGTGGCGCTGAGGCCAGGCACGGTCGAGTAGTCGACGGCGCGGTTCTGGCCGTAGGTGGCCATGAAGGTCAGGTTGTCGGTGATGTAGCTGGTGTACTTGCCGACGTAGATGTCCGAACCGGTCTTGGTCGAGGTGTCGTGCGCGTACAGCGCGCCCTCGGTCTGGGTCTTGTAGTCGTACTTGTAGAAGTCACCCTTGTACGAGGTCTTGCTGGAGATGCCGGTCAGCTCAACGATGTTGGTGTCGTTGATGTTCCAGTCCAGCTTCACGTAGTACTTGGGAATGCTGTACGAGTAATAGTTGTTGTACGGCTGCGAGGCCGCCGAGGTGGACGTGGTCTTGCCGTTCTTCTTCTCCGCCTCAGCCGACACGAACAGGTACAGCTTGTCCTTCACCAGCGCACCGCCGAGGTAGGCGCTGTAGACGGTGTTCCACGTGACGTTGTTGTCGCGCGTGCGATAGGTGGTGCCTGCCAGCGCCGGCGTCGTGTAGCCGTAGCCGTTCGGCAGCTGCGCGTTCGGATAGGTGATGCCCCGGGGATCTTCCGCGAGGAATTTCGGCGACCACATCACCTGGCCACCGAAGTGCCAGTCGTTGGTGCCGCGCTTGCCGACCTGGCTGATCACGCCGCCGTCGGAACGGCCGTACATGGCGCTGTAGCCGCCCGTGTAGATTTCCTGCTGGTCGATCGCGCCGTACGGCAGGCCGATGCCGCCCAGGTTCTTCAGGGGGTCGGTCGTGTTGTAGCCGTTGATGTAGTACGCGTTTTCGCTGACCGACGAACCGCCGAACGACACCGTCGACGAACCGGCGGTCTGGCCACCGAAGTAACCGCTACCAGCCACCACGCCCGGCGCCAGCAGCGCGATGGATTCGGCGCTGCGGCCAAGCGGCAGGCGCTCAAGGTCCTGCGAGGTGATCACCGTGCGCGAGTCCACCGACGACACGTCGATGGCCGGCAGCGCATTGGCGGAGACCGTGACGGCCGACAGCGACGAAGCCGCGGACATCGACGCAAAGGAAACTTCCGTACCCGCGTTCACCGTGATCGCGACGTTGTTGCGCGTATCGACGGCGGCGCCATCCTTCTGCAGCACCACCGAATAGGTGCCCAGCGGCAGGTTGGCGATGCGATAGCGACCCGAGGTGTCGACTGTGGCCGAGCGGGTGATGCCGGTAGAACCCGTCACCGTCACGGTCTCGCCGGCTTCCGCCTGACCGAAGATGGTGCCGGTGGTGGACTGGGCAAACGCCACGCCTGCCAGTCCCATCGTCATTGCCACTGCCAGCGTCGAACGGCGCAACAGCGGGCCATGGTTGAACTTGTATAAACTCATCAGCGATTTCTCCCCAAAACCGCCCGGAATTCGGGCAAAAGAAGGCCAGGCCCGCCCGGTTACAAAACCGGTTGGCCAAAAAGACATCAGGTTTGAATCAGAAGGCTCCCCCCGGGAGACTCGGACTCACTCTGTGCGGCTCATACGTCCGCCAGACACGCTCCTGTCATCGCAATGTTTCACGTCTGAAACAGGGGCTTCCCGGGAACATGCGTTATTTCTTGCGAAACGTCAACGAAAAAATTACACCTTAAGACTGACGCAAGGTAATGTCCGAGAGGCCGCATTCCTGGCGCGGAAAAATAGGGAAAAGCCCTGCAATTCGTGAGTCCTCGCCGACTCCGGCGAGCGCGATAAGCACTGCTGCGCGAGAGGGGCGATGTTCGCAAGGGAGAGATGCGGCCGCGTGTACGCCAACGTCTATCGCAAAAAAAAACGGCCCGGAGAACCGGGCCGTTTTAGACGAACGAAGGCTTTCCTTACGGCCGGCGAGCCAGCTCGGGGTTTTCCTTGGTCCTGGGCATCAGATCCTGCTTGGACACGCCGAGCCACAACAGGATCGGGCTGGCCACGAAGATCGAGGACAGCGTGCCGACCAGGATGCCGATCAGCATGGTGATGGCGAAGCCATGCACCACCGGGCCGCCAAAGAAGTACAGCGCGGCCATGGTGATCGCGGTGAACAGCGCGGTGATGATGGTTCGCGACAGCGTGTTGTTGATCGAACGGTTGAGGATCTCTTCCGGCTCGGCCTTGCGGGCCAGGCGGAACAGTTCGCGCACGCGGTCGAACACCACCACCTTGTCGTTGATGGAGTAACCGATCACCGCCAGCACCGAGGCCAGCACGGTCAGGTCGAACTCGCGCTGCACCAGCGCGAACACGCCGACCGTGATCAGCGCATCGTGCAGTTCGGTCACGATGGCCGCCACGGCAAAGCGCCACTCGAAGCGGATGCCCAGGTACAGGCCGATGCCGAGCATCACCACCAGCGCGGCGAGGATGCCGTCGCTGCGCAGCTCATCGCCCACCGTGGAGCTCACGTAGTCACGGCTCTTGATGCTGACGTCCGGGCGGCTCGCCTTGAGCACGCCGGTCGTCACGGCGGACACCTTGTCGAGATTGATCTTGCCGGCCTCGTCCTTCATCACCGCGGTGGGCTGGAAGCGCACCGAGACTTCGCGCGTGCCGCCCAGGCTGGCGACCAGCGAATGCTCGATACCGCCCTTCTCCAGCGCTTCCTGCACCTCGGCGGTGGTCACCGGGTTCTCGTAGTCCACCACCAGCGACACGCCGCCGGTGAAGTCCAGGCCGTAGTTGAGGCCCTTGACGGCGATAAGCCCGATGGACACCACCATCAGCAGGATGGCGATGCCGACACTGATCTTCCTCATGCCGAGGAAGTTCACGTTCGCGTTGTGATTGAAAATTTCCATGTTGGATTCTCTCTAGCTCAGACCGACAAGGTCTTGAGCTTGCGATGACCGTGGATCAGCGCAGTGATCGCATGCGTCACGGTGACCGAAGTGAACATCGAGGTCAAAATACCGATCAGCAGCGTGATGCCGAAGCCCTTGATCGGGCCCGAGCCCATCGTGGTCAGCGCCAGCGCGGCGATCAGGTGGGTCACGTTGGCGTCGAGAATGGTCGCCCAGGCCTTGTCGTAACCGGCGCGGATGGCCGCCAGCGGCGACGAACCATTGCGCAGTTCCTCACGCACGCGTTCGCAGATGAGCACGTTCGCGTCGATGGCCATACCCAGTGTCAGCACGATACCGGCGATGCCCGGCATGGTGAGCGTGACGCCCACGGCCGACATCACCGCCACCAGGATCACCAGGTTGAAGAACAGCGCCACGTCGGCGACGAGGCCGAACAGCTTGTAGTAGAGCGCGGCGGCCAGCAGCACCAGCGCGAGGCCGATCATCACCGCGCGCAGGCCCTTCTCGATGTTGTCCTGGCCGAGGCTGGGACCGATCACGCGCTCCTCGACGATGTCGATCGGCGCGGCCAGCGAGCCGCCCTTCAGCAGCAGCGCCAGCTCGGAGGCTTCCTTCGGGCTGCGCAGGCCGGTCGTCTGGAAGTTCTTGCCGAATACGCCGTTGATGGTGGCGTAGTTGATCACCTCCTCGGTGATCTTGGGCGTGCGCACTTCCTTGCCGTCGACGATCTTGGTCTCGACCACGCGCTCGACGTACACCACGCCCATCGGCTTGCCGACGCTGCCCGTGGTGAAGTCCAGCATCTTCTTCGCACCGGCCGAATTGAGCGTCACCGACACTGCCGGCGAACCGCTCTGCTGGTCGAAGGTGGACGAGGCATCCACCAGCTGGTCGCCGGTGACGATGATGTTCTTGCTGAGCAGATATGGCTGTCCTTCGCGCCCCTTGTACAGGCGCGCGTCGGGCGGAACGATGCCGGAGCGCTGGGCATCGATGGCCTGCTGCGGCGTGCCGTAGCCCGCGCGGTATTCCAGCGTGGCGGTGGCGCCAATCAGCTTCTTGGCTTCTGCCGTGTCCTGCACGCCGGCCAGCTCGACGACGATGCGGCTGTCGCCCTGCTGCTGGATGATCGGCTCGGACACGCCCAGCGCATTGATGCGGTTACGCAGCGTGCCCAGGTTCTGGCGGATGGTGTTGAGCGAGAGTTCGCGCAGCTTGTCCGGACGCACCGTGGCATTGAGCGGATAACGGTCGCCGGTGGCGTTGCCGTCCTGCACGGTGAGGTCGGGATAGTCGGTGGCGATGATGGTCGCGGCCGCTGCGCGGTCCTCATTGGACTTCAGCACCACCAGCACGCCCTGGCCGCGCTGGCTGGCACGCGTCACCGAGTCGTAGCGGATGTTCTTCTCGCGCAGCAGGCTGCGGATGTCGTCCGCATAGCGCGTTTCCTGCTTGTCGATCACGTCGTTCTGATCGACCTGCATGAGGAAGTGCACGCCGCCTTGCAGGTCCAGGCCCAGCGGCATCGACTTGGCGCCGATCGCGGTGAGCCAGTTCGGCACGGTGGACTTGAGGTTGAAAGCGACCGTGTAGTCGTCGCCCAGCACGCCCTTGATCGCATCGGCGGCGCTCTTTTGCACGTCGGCATTGGCGAAGCTGGCGAGCAGATGGTCGCCCTTGATCTCGATGCCCGTGCTGGCGACGTTCGCCTTCTTCAGGGCATCGGACACCTTCTGTTCGAGCGCCTGATCGACCGTGCCATTGCGGTTCGCCGTGATCTGCACGGCAGGCACCGGCAGGAACACATTGGGCAGCGCATAGACAATGCCGAACACCAATACGATGGCGACCAGCGCATATTTCCAGCGTGGAAAATCACTCATGCCTTGAATCCGTCAAAAGCCGCGGCAGGAGGCAGGCCGCGGCGAGCAATGCGTCGTTGAAGCCGGAGCCCCTCCGCTCCGGCAAGCCGTCGTCAGGACGACTTCAGCGTGCCCTTGGGCAGCACCTGCTGCACGGCGCCCTTCTGGAGCTTGATCTTCACGTTCGGCGCGATCTCGACCGTGATGAAGCTCTCACCCACTTCTTCCACCTTGCCGGCGATGCCGCCGTTGGTGACCACTTCGTCGCCCTTGGACAGCGCGGAGACCATGTTGCGGTGCTCCTTCTGGCGCTTCATCTGCGGACGGATCATCAGGAAATAGAAGACCACGAACAGCAGGATCAGCGGCAGGAACGTCATGATCGGGTTCGGTGCGCCGGCGGCCGGAGCGGCCTGGGCGATCACGAAGGACGTCGGAAAAGTCATCAGCTTGTCTCGCAAGTGGCGGTGCCGGCAGGAAATTCTGCCAACACCTGATAAAAGAACCGTGGATTATGCCACGCGCCCCTGGGCCCTGCATGCGCCACAAGGCCGCCCCGCGACCAGTTCTGGCGGCGGGACACGCCAATTGCAAGGGACTCGACCCGTTAACCGGACGAAAGGTTCCGGAGGCCATGTACTCCTCCCCCTGCCAAGCAGGGGGAGGTTGGGAGGGGGTCAAGCGCTTCGCCAGCGTGCTTTACCCCTCCCCAACCCTCCCCTGCTTGCAGGGGAGGGAGAATGTAGCCTCAGGCTTGCAGGGGAGAATGTAGCCTCAGGCTTGCAGGGGGAGAATGTAGCCTCAGGCCGCCACGCCGCCTTGCCGCTTCGCGTAGAACTCCGTCACGAAAGCATCCAGCTGCCCGGCAGCAATCGCCGCGCGCAGCCCAGCCATCAGGCGCTGGTAGTGCCGCAGGTTGTGCATGGTGGCCAACTGGCTGCCCAGGATCTCGTTGCAGCGATCCAGGTGGCGCAGGTAGGCGCGGCTGAAGCCGTTGCTGCAGGCATAGCAATCGCAGCCTTCCTCGATCACGCGGGTATCCAATGCGTACTTCGCGTTGCGGATGCGCAGCGTGCCTTCGTCGGTGAACAGGAAGCCGTTGCGCGCATTGCGGGTGGGCATCACGCAGTCGAACATGTCGATGCCGCGGCGCACGGCTTCCACGATGTCCTCGGGGCGGCCCACGCCCATCAGGTAGCGCGGCTTGTCCTGCGGCAGTAGCGGCACGGTGAAGTCCAGCGCGTGGTTGCGCTCGGCCTCCGGCTCGCCCACGGCAAGGCCACCCACGGCATAGCCGTCGAAACCGATATTGATCAGGCCTTCCGCCGAACGGCGACGCAGGTTTTCGTACACGCTGCCCTGCACGATGCCGAACAGCGCATTGGGATTCTTCAAGTCGTCGAACGCACGGCGCGAACGCTCGGCCCAGCGCAGGCTCAGCTCCATCGATGTGGAGGCGACCTTCTCGGTGGCCGGGTACGGCGTGCACTCGTCAAAGATCATCGCGATATCCGAGTCGAGCACCTTCTGGATGCGCATCGACTCTTCCGGCGACAGGAACACCTTCGAGCCGTCGACGGGCGATGCGAACGCCACGCCCTCTTCCGTGATCTTTCGCTTGTGTGCCAGCGAGAACACCTGGAAGCCGCCTGAGTCGGTGAGGATCGGCTTGTCCCAGCCGATGAACTTGTGCAGGCCGCCGAACTGCTCGACCACTTCGAGGCCAGGGCGAAGGAACAGGTGGAAGGTATTGCCCAGGATGATTTCGGCGCCGATCTCGCGGACGTCCCGCGGGGTCATCGCCTTCACCGAGCCATAGGTGCCTACCGGCATGAAGGCCGGCGTTTCCACCGTGCCGCGGTCAAACGTGAGGCGGCCGCGACGGGCCGCGCCGTCGGTGGCCTGGAGTTCGAAAGTCAGGGAAGTCATTTTCACATTATCGCCGGTTTCCGCTTTTGGCGCTTTTTGGCGTCACTCCGGTGCAGGCCGGAATCCAGCTGCGGCAGGCCTGGTGGTCGCTCAGAACTTTCACCGGGGGCGTACGCGACCACTGTACGACACGGCTCCTGGATTCCGGCCTGCGCAGGAATGACGGGCAAGGGCATCAGCTTCGCGGCAGAATCAGCATCGCATCGCCATACGAGAAGAACCGATACTTCTGCTCCACCGCGTGCTGGTACGACGCCAGCATGAAATCCTTGCCCGCGAGGGCGGAAACCAGCATCAACAGCGTCGATTGCGGCAAATGGAAGTTGGTCAGCAGGCCGTCGATGCTGCTGAACTTGTAGCCCGGGAAGATGAAAATCTGCGTCTCGCCGGCAAACGGTTGCAGTTCGCCATCGCGCACGGCACTTTCCAGCGCGCGCACCACCGTGGTGCCCACCGCGATCACCCGGCCGCCGGCCGCGCGCGTGCGGCGAATCTGCTCCACCAGGCTGGCTCCGACGTTGAGCCATTCGCGATGCATCTGGTGATCCTTGATGTCATCGGCGCGTATCGGCTGGAACGTGCCGGCGCCCACGTGCAAGGTGACATAGCCGAACTGCACGCCGCGCTCTCGCAACGTGGCGAGCATCGCTTCGTCAAAATGCAGGCCTGCCGTCGGGGCGGCCACCGCGCCAGGCTCGCGCGCAAACACCGTCTGGTAGCGCTCCATGTCGCTCTGGTCGGCATGGCGTGTGATGTACGGCGGCAACGGCATTTCGCCCAGGCGCAACAGCAGCCGTTCCAGCGGATCGGTCGACTCGAAGCGAAGCTGAAAGAATGCCCCCTCGCGACCCAGCACCACTGCGTGGCTTCCGTCTGCCAGTTCGATGCGCCCGCCTTCCTTGGGCTTCTTGCTGACACCCAACTGCACCGTGGCTTCGTGCGTGCCGGTCACACGCTCGATCAGGATTTCCACCTGGCCACCCGTGTCCTTGCGACCATAAAGGCGAGCAGGCAGCACGCGCGTGTCGTTGAACACCAGCAGATCGCCCGCGCGCAGAAACTCCGGCAGTTCGCGGAACATGCGGTCCTGGCGCGCCTGCGCGTCCACGTCGAGCAGCAGCAGACGGCTGGCCGAACGCTCGGCCAACGGCGCCTGGGCGATCAGTTCGGGCGGGAGTTCAAAGTCGAAATCGGTCTTCTTCACGGCGGAGATACTGGCGTCGAATGCGCCATTATCGCGCAAAGCGCGCAGCCAGGCCGGTTAACCCGACGCCGATCCGGAGCCTTCTCCGGTCATCAACCCTTGTCGCCCGCACCATTGCGGGGACGGCGGCGCCGATATACGAGCCCCGTGGCCAACCCGGCCAGGACCAGCACGAAAGCACCCAACCCATAGTGAAAATAGCGGTGCACGGCGTGCTTGAGCCGGGCGACCTGCTGTGAGCGCTTGAGTGCCCGGGCTCGATCGAAATCAGGCGCCTGGCAATGGCGACCGAAGTCCTCCGCCCATTCGACGTAAGGGCCTTGTTTCACGTAGCGCTGGTAGATCGCCGTGGCGCGGCGCATGCGTTCGGACGGCTGGCTGGGCGCGGGGTCGCCGTAGTACTGGTAGTGATCCTCGTAGTCGGGCGGACCTTCCAGCATCCAGCCGGCTGCCTTGCACAGCACTGCAGCGAAGGCCTGCGAGCGCGGCGGCAGAAGGTCGGCGGCGCGACCAGCCTCCTCGGTGGCGACATAGCGATAGTGGAAGCGGTTGTATGGCTTTGCTTCGCTGTCTGAGTAGCGCTGGCGCTCGCCCTCGGTGACAAAGGCCTGCTTCATCGACTCGCGGTCCTGGCCGCTGCCGCCCTGGAAGCTGCCGCCGTTGTCGCGGAAATCCGGGTTCTGCTCGAACCCCAGGATTTCCATGCCGTCTTCGCGCGCGATGCTCGCTGCGGCATACAGGGCCTGCGCCTTGCCGATGTCGGTCCAGGCGTGCTCGCTTTCATGCAGCGCCTTGGCATAGGTACTGGCCTTGCTACGCAGGTTGGCGGGCCGTGACTTGCCGTCCTCGTCGGCGATGGCCACCCGCGGATCGTCATCCGCCGGGAAATAGACCTGCGCCTCCTCGTAACGGCCCGTACGCATCAGGCGGCGCGCGAGCAGCCAGCGCAGGTCGTCGGCCAGCGGAAACTGCACGCGGCCGTAGCCGTCCACTTCGTTGGCCTTCGCCGGAACCGGCGACGCGGGAGAGCGCATGTCCACGAAGTGCTTCAGTTCGTCGACGGTCAGCACGCGCTCGGCCACGTAGAACGCGTCATTGCCGTAGCCGATGCCCGCGTCGTCTTCATCGTCATCGTTGCCGTCACCGCCCACGGCGAGCGCGGCATCGTAGAGATGACCCATGGCCTCGACGTACTCGCCGCGCGCCAGCGCCAGCACGCCCTGCTCGCCGGTGATCAGGTGCACGTTGGAGGGTTCGATGGCAGCCTGGGCGTCGCCCTCCTTGGGAAAGGCTTTCGCCGCCGCCGCGTAAGCCGCATGGGCCGCCGCGAGATCACCCTTCTGCAGGGCAATCTTCGCGCGCACCCACTCGGCCAGCGGCCCGGAGGATTTGCCGGCCAACTGGGCGGCAAGCGCGTAATCACCCACCTCATAGGCAAGCGAGGCAAGACGATCCGCACCGGCCACCTGGTCCGTGCCGCGCTTCACGATGGCCTGCACCAAGGCCGTCAGGCGGGCATCGACCTTGCGAGTCGTGGTTCCCGCTGCGCTGTCGCTGGAGGCGCCATCGATGCGGGCGAGTGCGTAGGCCACCAGCAGGCGCTGCGGCACCGGGCTGTCAATCAGCTCATCGACTCGCGTCGGGTGACGCATGACGAAGTCGGCGATCGCGACCAGCGACTGGACACCACTGTCGGACTGATGCCCGGCCTGGGCGGCATACAATGTGATGGTGCGCTTGAAGTCGGCGGACGCAATGCCGTCGCCACAGGTTCCGTCAAAACCGAGGTTGTGACTATCGCTGTCGCCGTCACCGGCATCATCGGTCGCCACCGCATAGAGGTCACGCCAGCTACATTGCTTGCCATGACCGTATAGATAAAGCCTCGCCTCTTCGCCGAAGCTGGCAATGGCGAGGCCCTGCGTGTCGGAGGCACCTTCCACCGCGCGTGCGCGCGCCAGTTGGAACGCCTTGGCGGCGGCGCCACGTTCGCGCTGGAACGCGTCGGCATCGGAAGTCGATGCATGGACGCGTGCCGCATGAACGACACCCAGCATGTACGCCGCCCACACCGAGCGTAGTTTCGCCTGCTCCGCGGGCATCGCCAGCACCTGTTCGAAACGCGCGGCCGCCTTGTCCTGCTGATCCTTGGCCATGTCCACCGCGCCCGCCGTATAGGCGCGCAGATCCTCCGGCAGGTCGCCGCCCTGCGCGTAGGCGGCATCGCTGTCATCCAGCGCTTTCAGCGTGTTGATGCGCGCCAGTTGAGCCGCGGTGACGCCCAGTGCGGCTGCCGCGGCATCTTCACCCGTCGCGACCGCTACGTCGTCACGGGGTGACGATCGATCGGTCGCGAGAGCGTCCGTCGCAGGAAGCAGATGCATCGCTTCGAACGCAAAGCTGTTCTGCGGTACCGCCTTGAGCGTGGCGTCGCGGTGGTCCAGCAACTGGTTGGGGAACATCGGTCCGCAAGCCCATGCGACGGCTCCGGCGAATGCGGTCGCCAATGCAGCGACAATCCATGGGCGCTTGAACATGGTTTCACCTGAAAAAGGGCGCTCCGCGCCCACGCCAGGCAAGTATGACCCAAAGCCCACGCAGGACACGCAGGCAACGGCGTCAGGATTCCACGCGCAACGCAGGCGCGTTGTCGCAGCGCAGCCAACCCACCGTCAGCTGGCGGCCTGCGCGAAGCACGCCGACGCGCAGGCGCTGCAGATAGACGCCGTGTTCGCCTCGCTGCAGGGCGTAGCCGTTGATGCCGTCCGCCGCAGCACATGCGCCATCGATGTGCACCAGTGCGGGAAGCGGAACGTCGGCATCGCCCTCGTTCACCAACTGCACGTCGTAGCGAAGGGGATCGTCCGTGGAGGTGGCCATTGCCGCCAGCGACATGGTCAGCGGTGTGCGGTCGAGCACGGCCCGCCAGCTCGCGGCGCTCCAGGCACGCGCATCATCTGCGGTCGGAAGGCGAAACCACACGATACCGGCCAGGCCCTGCGGTGTCTTCGCCTCCAGCGTCGCCACGAAACGCTGCAAGGCGCGCGGGTCGGCGAAGAGTTCGCTGGAGGCTTGCGCGCCCACCAGGGTGGGCCGTTCGCTTTCGATGGTGACCACCCGTCCCTGCTCGTCCCAGCTCACGCGCGTGCCGTAGGCCGGCAAGGCCACGCGCCAGGGCTTGCGGGTGTGCTGCGCGAACGCCGCCAACCAATCGAGCGCGCTCGCGGGATTGAACAGCCCCGCCCGCGGCGACTGCACGGCATGCACCTGCAGCACCGCTTCATCTGCCTGCACCAGCACCGCATCAAGCTCCGTGCTCTGCAGCCAGGTTGGCAGCGCGGTGATTGAAAGCTGCTCGCCGGATCGCAACGTCGGCCGCAGCGCACCCAGGAAATGCGCATACGCGGGAAGCCGCGAGGTGGCGCAATCGTGGTCGATCTCCACGCCGGCGAACGTCAGGCCCCGCGTGCGCCACAGCGCCAGCACGGCCTGCACGTCGGCAAGCAGGGTGGCTTCATTCCATTGCTGTAGCTGTCCCTCGATGCGCACGACTGCCACGACGGGCTTGCCGCTGGTCGCCAGCGTGCGCCAGTCAGGCAGAAAGACGCGCCACTGGCCCTGCCCGTCCATCTCGCCGGCCAGCACACGCCACGCACGAACGGAGCCGCCATTGTCCTGCACCGAGCGCGTGACCGCGGGAGTCCACTGGCGCTGCCACACGTAGGCATCGTTGGCCAGCGGCACGGGCCGGTGGGTGCAACCGGCGATGAGGCCGGCCGTGAGCAACCAGGCCAGCCAGTGCATCCATCGGGGCATCGTCGACATCAAGGGGGCGTTCGCGGACGGCTTCGTCATGGCGCCTGAAGTACGCGCGCTTACAGCCAGCCTTTCTGGCGGGCGAGGCGATAGGCCTCGATGCGATTGGTGGCACCCAGCTTGCCGATGGCCTCTGACAGGTAGTTTCGAACCGTGCCATGCGAGAGGTTGAGCTGGCTGGCGATGTCGCTCGCCGATTGCCCTTCGCCGGCGAGGCGCAATACCTGGCGTTCGCGATCGTTGAGTGGATCGGCTTCCGACCACGCTTCAAGCGCCAGCTGCGGATCGATGGCACGGCCACCGCGATGGACCATGCGCAAGGCCTCAGCCAGATTCTCCGCCGGCGCATCCTTCAGCAGGTAACCGGAAACACCGGCATCGAGCGCGCGGCGCAGGAAGCCAGGGCGCGCGAAGGTGGTGACGATGATGACCTTCATCGGCAATTCGTGCCGCTGGATGCGCTGCGCGAGCTCCAGGCCGGTCAACCCGGGCATTTCGATGTCGGTGACCAGCACGTCGGGTTTGAGCCGCTGCAGCTCGCGCCAGGCCGCTTCGCCGTCAGCGGCCGAACCCAGCACTTCGATATCCGATTCGAGATTGAGCAAGGCGGACAGCGCGCCTCGCACCATGGCCTGATCTTCGGCCAGCAACACACGGATCATGCAGCGTTCCTTGACATGGTTGAAACCGCACGCAAGGCATCGAGGCGTGCGTGATGATGAATGGACGCGATCGCGTCACATCGTGCGCGCGTCATGTGGCGTGACGCTCCTTGTCCACCCACGGCGCCGCCGGGCTGGTCGACTCGCCCGGCAGGTCGAACATGCGGCTTCGTTGGCGAAGCGGCACGCTGATGCACAACCGTGTGCCCTGCCCCAGCGGTGAATCCACCTGAAGCTGGCCGCCAAGCGCACGCACGCGTTCCTGCATGCCGCACAAGCCATTGCCGTGCACGCCGATGCCGCCGCGGCCGTTGTCGTCCACGCGCAGCTGCAGCGTGTCGCCTTTAACCTCGATCGCCACCAGCGCACGGTTGGCCCGCGCGTGCCGCGCGATGTTGGTGACCGCCTCGCGCAGCACCAGCGCCAGGCTGCGTTCGAGCTCGGCGGGCAGCGAGGTGGGCAAGCTGCCGTAGTCGAGTGTGACGTCGGACGATTCGAGCAGCAGCTTGGCCGAGGCCAGCTCCGCCGCCAGATCGGTGGCGCGGATGCCGGTGACGGCGGCACGCACTTCGGCCAGCGCGTGCCGCGCGACACGTTCGGCTTCTTCCAATTCGCGGCGAGCTGCCTCGCTATCGCGATCAAACAGCTTGCGCGAAAGCTCAAGCTTCAGGGTGATCAGCGAGAGCGTGTGGCCAAGCAGATCGTGCAGGTCGCGGCCGATGCGCTCACGCTCGGCAGTGGCCGCCAGCCGACGCACCTCCTCGTGCGAGAGGCGCAGCTCGATTTCTTTCTCCTCGCTCATGCGCTCGGCGTTCACCGCCAGGCCGATGATGAAGCTGCACAGCGGCATCCAGACGACGGCCTGCCACGGGTAATGCAACAGCGTTGCCTCCACCATGACCACCGCATTCAGCGCGGCGATGATCGCCATGTACGCTCGTAGGCTCAAGCGCCGGTTGCACAGCATCACGCAGCCGTACATGAAATAGGTCAGGCCGCTCGGGTACCAGGGCATGAGCAGGTAGGCCATGGCCACCAGTACCAGGCTGTAGCGATACACGATGCGTCGCGGCGCAAAGCAGCAGCGCGAATACACCAGCAGGAAAATCGGATAGCTGATGAGGGTGAGCACCAGCCAGCGCAACGTAAACTGGTCGAACACCGGCGTGAGGAACACCCAGACCGACCACAGCAGGTGCACCGCATCGACCCAGGGTGATTTTCCCTTGCGGATGCTGTGAGCCACCAGCGAATCGGGTGCGGGCGTGAACCAGGCACGTAGATAGTTGCGCACTGCATTCACCTCCCCAGGCATCGATCCGCTGCGCATCGTACTTCAACCCACGCGACGCAGGCGTCGTGCCGCCAACATGGCAAACAGCACGCCGAAGGCCGTCAGCACCAGCAGGTGCGCACCGATCGGGTCCTGGCTCAATCCGACTGCCCGCAGGGCAACGGCATGCAGGTGGCTGCTTGGCCACAGCGGCGCCAGCTTCTGCAGCGCGCCCGGCAGCATGGAAAGAGGCACCCACAGGCCGGACAGGAAGGACATCGGCAGGTAGATCAGGTTGAGTACGCCCGGCGCGCCCTGCCCCTTGACCAGCGTGCCGACGAACATGCCCAGCGCGCAGAACGGCAACACGCCAAGCATGCCCGTGAGCAGCAGCAGGAAGGCCTGGCCTGCGCCCAGCGGCACGTGCCCAAGCCCGAGTGCGATGGCGAGCAGCAGCACGATAACCACGCCCGCGGCCAGCATCGCCATCAGCATCTTGCCGAGGAGATAGGCACCGGGTGGCATTGGCAGCGCTCGCTTGAGGGTAAGCAGGCCGTTGTCGCGCTCGGCCGCCAGCGATACGCCGAAGCCAAACAGGCCCGGACTCATCACACCGAACACGCCGTAGCTCGCCAACAGGAAACGTAGTGCGTCAGGCCCGTTCGCACGGTTCATCACGATGCCGAACAGGAGATAGAACATGGTGGGAAACAACAGCACCGGCAGCATGAAGCCCGGTGCGCGCAGGTAGCGCACACACTCACTGCGCATCTCCGCCAGGTAGGCACCGACCACGCGCCGCGCCGGCATGCGGCCTGACGCGTCGGACATCACGATTGATTGAACGGCTTCCATCACGCAGCCTCCTGCTCGGGCGATGCATCGCGGGTGATTTCAGTGAATGCTTCGGCGAGGCCGGCACGCAGCACTTCCAGCTCACTCAGTGCCGGATCGGCATCGAGCAGACGGCGCACGACGGATTCGGCCGCCTCGGTGCGCACTTCCAGGCGCCCATCTTCCCGCGTGGCGGAAACGACGTGCGGCCACGCGGTGATCGCCGTTGCGTCCAGGTCGCTGATGCAACGGATGCGCGACTGTGCCACGCGTGCACGCAGGGCATGCACGCTGCCATCGCTGAGCACGCGGCCCTTGGCGAGCACCACCACGCGTTGCGCCAGCGCCTCGGCTTCTTCCAGGTAGTGCGTGGTGAGCACCACGGCGCAACCTTCGGCTACCAGTTGGCGAATGGCCGCCCACAGCTTGCGGCGCGCATCGATATCCATGCCCACGGTGGGTTCGTCGAGGAACAACAGCTCGGGGCGTCCGCACAGCGCCATCGCAAATTGCACCCGGCGTTGCTGGCCGCCGGACAATGCCGCGTAGCGACGCGTGAGCAAGTCCGAAACGCCGGCCATTTGCGCGGTTTCGGCGAGAGTGCGTGGCGCGGGGTAGTAGCTCATGGTCAGGCGCAGCAACTCCGCCACGCTGAGCGTGCCGGGCAGCATGGCCGACTGCAGCATCACGCCGATGCGCCGGCGTGCGCCGATGTCCTGCGGATCCCTGCCGAACAAGGTCACGCGTCCGGCGTCGGCCCGTATCAGCCCGAGCAACAGGTTGATCGCGGTGCTCTTGCCAGCGCCGTTGGGCCCCAGCAGGGCGAGCAATTCGCCGCGGTGCAACATGAGATCCAGACCATCCAGCGCCGTTAAAGCGCCGTAACGTTTGACTGCGCCAGCCAAGCTGGCGACCGTTGCGACAGGTTGTTCCATGGCTCCTCCTCTTTGGCCACGATGCTAGGCGTGCCAAGGGTTTGCGGGGAGTCGCCAGCGTCAGCCAGCGCAGGTGACAAGCGTCACCCGGGGTACCGGCGGCGAAAGCCCCGCGCTATGCTCGGTGGGTCGTTGCACTGCCACATCCGCGATGGATCGCAGTGCGACACGGCCGCCACAGGCCAGGGAAACGCAAGCCATATCCGCGTTTCCACCTGCATTTCGTTGACACGTCGGCACGCTGCCACTGGGAGGCACGCGAGCCGACCCTGAAGGAGGAATCCATGGGCGTGATTGATCAGCTGCGCGAACTGCGCGAATTCGGCGGCGCACCGCAGACCACCGGCCTCGATGACGCTGCCATCGAGCGCCTTGCCGCACGCCACCCCGAACTGGCTCAGGCGATCAGCGAAGCCGTCGCGCGCCATCGCGAACTGCGCGACGAACTGGGTGACTTCCTCAAGCTGGACGAAGCCGAACAGATGGCGAAGGCGCTGGAAGGCTTTGTCAATTTCTATCCGGACGACGCCATCAATCCGTACCTGCCCGCCGCGGCGCGCGGCCCCTGGGTGGTGAGCTTCAAGGGTGCCGTGATCCACGACAACGGTGGCTACGGCATGCTCGGCTTTGGCCATAACCATCCGGCGATCGACGCTGCGCTCGCGCGTGGGCAGGTGATGGCCAACGTGATGACGCCCAGCGTTTCGCAGATGCGCTTCACGCAGGCGCTCAACAGCGAACTGGGGCGTCATCGCGGCAGCAACCCATATACGCGCTACCTGTGCCTCAATTCCGGCTCCGAAGCGGTGGGCCTTGCCTGCCGCATCGCCGACGTCAACGCCAAGCTGATGACTGATGCCGGCGCACGCCATGCGGGTCGCCTCATCAAGCGCGTCGCGGTAAAGGGTGCTTTCCACGGCCGCACCGATCGCCCCGCGCTGTATTCCGATTCGACGCGCAAGACCTATCTGCAGCATCTGGCGAGCTATCGCAACGAAGACACGCTGCTGGTCGTACAGCCCTACGACATCGCGCAGCTCGAAGCCGTGTTCGCTGACGCGGACAAGAACGGCTGGTTCATCGAGGCGATGTTCCTGGAGCCGGTGATGGGCGAAGGCGATCCGGGCCGCGCAGTGACGCCGGAGTTCTACCAGAAGGCGCGCGCACTCACCGAAGCGCACGGCACGCTGCTGATGGTGGATTCCATCCAGGCAGGCCTGCGTGCGCATGGCGTGCTTTCGATGACCGACTACCCTGGCTTCGAGAAGCTCGCGCCGCCGGATATGGAAACCTTCTCCAAGGCGCTCAACGCGGGCCAGTATCCGCTTTCCGTGCTCGCCGTCAGCGAGCGCGTGGCCGATCTCTATCGCAAGGGCATCTACGGCAACACCATGACGGCGAACCCGCGCGCGCTGGATGTGGCGCTGGCCACGCTGGGCGAACTCACCGATGAAGTGCGCGCCAACATCCGCGAGCGCGGCAAGGAATTCGTCGACAAGCTCAACGCGCTGAAGAACGAACTCGGCGGCCTGATCACCAAGGTGCAGGGCACGGGCCTGCTGTTCTCCTGCGAACTCGCGCCGGAGTTCAAGTGCTACGGCGCCAACTCCATCGAGGAATACATGCGCGAGCGCGGCGTGGGCGTCATCCACGGCGGTACCAATTCGCTGCGCTTCACGCCACATTTCCTGGTGAGCAGCGACGAGGTGGATCTCGTGGTGTCGCACGTGCGCCAGGCCTTGCTCAACGGTCCGCGCAAGCTCAAGGCCGAAGCGGCCTGATCTTTTCAATGCAGGTCGCCAAGCGCCTGCATTACGGAAAATCCAAAGGCCACGTCCCGCAACGGGCGTGGCCTTTCGTTTGTGCGCTCTGCGGGCGGATAGCCCATGCCGGTGGATCGTCACGGCCATCCATGGAGAACATCGCGCGCACGTCTAGCTGAACAGCATGCCCGGCAAACCGGACGTGCCCTCCCCCGCGAGCGGCCGCCGGGCATAGACTTGCGCCGCCGGCGCTTGCCGGTCCTCCAGGAGGGTAACCGCATGTCCTCGCGTTTGAGCCTGATGGTGGCCAGCCTCGCGCTGGCTTTTGCTGCGTCCGCCGCCTTCGCCGGCCCCCAGGACGCCAGCACTGCACCCGCCAAGAACTCCCAACAGCAACGCATGACCGACTGCAACAAGCAGGCGACGGGCAAGACCGGTGATGAGCGCAAGGCGTTCATGAGCAGCTGCCTGAAGGGCGAAAGCCCGGCGCCCGCGAAGATGACCCAGCAGGAAAAGATGAAGTCCTGCAACGCCGATCCTCAGGCCAAGAGCCTCAAGGGTGATGCGCGCAAGCAATTCATGAGCACCTGCCTCAAGAGCGACGCCGCCCCGGCCGGGCACTGATTGCCCGCCAGCGTTGGCCTCAAGGTGCCGGCAATCCCGGCACCTTTTTTCTGCACGAAGGCTCCTTGCAGGAACGCGGCCATTGCACGATGGCCGTCTATCCGTCTCACCCGCGGGCTTGTTGCCGAATCCGGCGGACCCAGTTGAAGGCAACCCGTTGGCGCTTTTGTGCCTCGGGCACCGCTGGGCGACAATCGCGTCAGCTATCCATGCCAGGTTTCCCCATGAAGATCATCGAAGTCCGTCACCCGCTCATCCAGCACAAGCTCGGCCTGATGCGCCGTGCCGGCATCAGCACCAAGGAATTCCGCGAACTGGCCTCCGAGGTCGCCTCGCTACTCACCTACGAGGCCACCAAGGACCTGGAGACGATCGAGAAGTCCATCGATGGCTGGGCCGGTCCGCTCACGGTGCACCAGATCAAGGGCAAGAAGGTCACCATCGTGCCGATCCTGCGCGCCGGACTCGGCATGCTGCCCGGCGTGCTCGACATGATTCCCGCAGCAAAGGTGAGCGTGGTGGGCCTGCAACGTGACGAGGAAACGCTCAAGCCCATCGCCTACTACGAAAAGCTCACCGGACGCATGGACGAGCGCATCGCGATCATCGTCGACCCCATGCTCGCCACCGCCGGTACATTGGTGGCCACGGTGGACATGTTGAAGGCGGCCGGCTGCAAGCGCATCAAGGGCTTGTTCCTGGTGGCGGCGCCCGAAGGCCTCAAGCGCATCGAGGCCGCGCATCCGGACGTGGAAATCTATACGGCGGCGATCGACGATCATCTCAATGAGCACGGCTACATCCTGCCGGGCCTGGGCGATGCCGGCGACAAGATCTTCGGCACCAAGCAGCTGCCGGCGAACTGATTCAACAAACCCCGCAACAGCCGGAGGCCTCGCCCGATGCGAGGCCTTTTTGTTGGCCGACACAGTGAGATGTGCAGCACGAAAGTCATCGATCCGACATCTTCGAATGGCATGCTTTCCGCGCTTCAATGCATGCTCAAAATAAGCATAACAATTTGATTTAATACATTATTTTTATATTTTCCGCTAAAGTTGCGGCGCGGTGAGCCGACAGCCCTTGCAGTTCCCTCACCAAGACTCGCCATGTTGAACGTATCGAAGTGGATCCCCGAGCTGACCCTGCGCCAGCGCCTGCTGCTGCGCCTGGTATCGATCCTGGGTTTGCTTGCCGTGATGGGCGCCGCCGGAGCGCTGCAACTGCATCGCGCCGATACGCGTATCCAGGGTGTCGTACAGGGCTCGCTCAGCCCGGTGGCCGACGTGGGGCGCGTGCAGAACAACTACAACAGCAGCCTGCAGGCGCTTGTCCATGCGGTGCTTTCGCAACTGCCCTCCGCGGTGGACGACGCGCGCACCCGCATCCACGCCGATCGTGTCGATGCCGATCGTCATTGGAAGGCCTTGCTTGCCAGCGAACTGGCGCAGGAGCAGGCGCAGACGCTCAAGCTCACCGCTGTGCATCGCACCGAAGCGGACCGCACCATCGACGAGACGCTCACCCTGCTCGATGCAGGCCAATTCGACATCGGCGCGCTCAAGTTGAGCACGGAAGTACAGCCCGCGTACGAGCCACTGCAGAGCGACTTCGCCAATCTGTTCCAGTCCGCGCTGGCCAAGGGCAACTTGCAGGTGCAGACACAACGGCAGGCCGACCGCCAGGGCCTCATCGTGCTGGCGGTGCTGCTGGCGGCCGCCCTGCTCATCACCATCCTGCTGGATGCCGCGTTGATGCGCTCGCTGATGCGTCGCCTGCGCCTGGCAACGCAGGTGGCTGAGCGCATCGCGAGCGGTTCGCTGGGCGAGCCCATCGATGCCGGCTCCAACGACGAACTTGGCAAGCTGCTCCAGTCGCTCGCCGCCATGGACGGGCAGCTCACGCGCGTGCTGCTGCAGGTGCGCGCTAGCGCCGCCTCGGTGGATGATCGCGCGCGCCGACTGGCCCATGACAACGATGCGCTGAGCCAGCGCACGCAGATGCAGGCAGCCGGCCTTGAGCAGACCACCGCTTCCATGGCGCAGATGTCATCGTCGGCGAACGATGGCGCCTGCCACGCCCAGGGCGCCGCCGGTGCATCGCGCGATGCGCTCCATCATGTGGAACAAGGGCACCACGTCGCCAGCGAGGCGCTCGATTCCATGGAGGCGATACAGCAGGCCAGCCGCGGCATTGCCGATATCGTCGACCTCGTCGACAGCATTGCCTTCCAGACCAACCTGCTCTCGCTCAATGCCGCCATCGAGGCGGCGCACGCGGGCGAGCGCGGGCGCGGTTTCGCGGTCGTCGCCGGCGAGGTTCGCCAACTGGCAAAGCGCTGCGTGGAAGCAGGCCAGGATATTCGCCGGCTCATCACGCGCAGCTCCGATGCCGTGGAACTGGCGCGCGAACGCGTGGCCCGCTCGGGCGCCGCGTTTGAAGGCATCGTGCAGAGCATGAATCGCGTGTCGACGCTGGTTTCGCACATCTCCGATGCCGGCCAGGTACAGGTGGGCCGCATCGGCGAGGTCAATCGCACCATGACGGACATGGACGCGCTCACCCAGGCCAATGCCGGCCTGGTGGATGACATCAATGTCACCGGCCGCGCACTGACCCTCGATGCCAGGGCGCTGATGCGCCAGGTGGATTTCTTTCGTCTTCCGTCCGCCACCGACGATCTTTCCAGGCCTGCGCAGGACGCCCGGCCTTCGCCCGCACTGATGCCCGAGCCTCGGGCGGCCAAGGCCGCCTGATCACACGCAAAGCATGTCCGCCATCCTCGTCCACGATCATTCCCGCAAAGCCATGCTTGAGCGCGCACTCGCCGCCGGAAGCCTGTTGCCGGTCTTCCAGCCGGTCGTGCGCGTCGACACGCTGGAGGTCGTGGCCCATGAGGGGTTGAGCCGGTGCGCGTTCATGCCGGCAGACATCACCATCCTCGACTTGCTGGACCTGGCGCGCATGGAAGGCCGACTGGCCGATGTGGAGCTGCACGCGGCGCGTACCATCTGTCATGCGTTTGCCGCGCAGATGGACAGCGGGCGACTATTGGTGAACCTCAGCGCGCACGCCATCCTGCAGGATGCCATGCGGCCTGACGAGGTGTTGTTTGCACTCACTGCCAGCGGCCTGGACCCGGCACGCGTCACCATCGAGGTCACCGAACGTGACGTGGTGGAAGATCCCGCCCGCCTGGCCCATGCATTGGGTTATCTGCGCGCGCATGGCGTGCGCATCGCGCTGGACGATTTCGGCAACGGCCACTCGAATTTCGAGATGTGGAACGAGATCCATCCCGACGTGGTGAAGATCGATCGTTATCTCATCCACGGCATCTCGCGCAGCGCGGGGCGACTGGCGATCGTGCGTTCGCTTTGCCAGGTGGCAGAAACACTGGGCACCGACCTGGTAGGCGAAGGCGTGGAAGACCTTGCCGACCTGCGCGTGCTGCGCGACCTGGGCGTCCCGTTTGCGCAGGGTTTCCTGATCGGTCGCCCCGCGCCGGGCGTAGTATCGGAGGCCAGCGCGGAAGCCAAGCAGTTGCTTCGCACGCCGTCGGTGCCCGTCTTGCCTCGCCCGCGCGGCCCGGTGACGCAGCGACCCACACAGGTCGGCCATCTGCTGATGGAGGCGCCCGCCGTGCATTCGCGCCAGACCAACGAGGAGGTGATGGCGCTGTTCGTCGATCATCCCGAACTGCACGCTGTGGCGGTGGTGAACGACGGCCATCCGATCGGGCTGATCAACCGGCGCCTTGCCAACGAACGCATGGCCCAGCCGTTTGCACGCGAACTGCTGGCGCGCAAATCGTGCACGGCGCTGATGAATGCCGCGCCCCTGGTATGCGACGAACAGCGCAGCCTCGAAAGCCTTGCTGACGTGCTGCGAGGCGAGGACCAGCGCTACCTTGCCGACGGTTTCATCGTCACCAGTGGCGGACGCTACCGCGGATTGGGCACCGGCGAAGCCCTGGTGCGCCGCGTGAGCGAGTTGCGCATCGATGCCGCTCGGCACGCCAATCCGCTCACCTTCCTGCCCGGCAACATTCCCACCACGGAACATCTGGAGCGCCTGCTCGGCGGCTGTGAGCGCTTTGCCGTCGTGCATGTGGATCTGACCGACTTCAAGCCGTTCAACGACCACTATGGCTATGCGCGCGGCGACGAGATGATCCGCCTGCTGTCGAGCCTGCTCAGCGAGCACGTGGATCCGGCGCTCGATTTCGTCGGCCATATCGGCGGCGACGATTTCATCGTGCTGTTCCAGAGCCCGGACTGGGAAGCGCGTTGCGAACGCGCCGTGGCTGCGTTCAACCTGCGATCGCCGCACTTGTTCGATCCCGCCGACATCGCCCGTGGCGGCCTGCGCGGCCAGGATCGGCGCGGCGCCCCGCAGTTCTATCCGTTCACCACCGTGGTGATGGGTGCCGTGGCATTGTCACCACCGCTGCCCCTGCGCGCCCAGCCGATCACCAAGCTGGCCGCGCGCGCCAAGCGGCATGCGAAACGCATCGGTGTCGGCGTGCACGTGCTCGCGCGTGCAACCGCCGCCGACGCGTGACGCAAGATCAGCCGCGAAATCGATCGGTGGCCTGCACCAGCTCCGAAATATTGCCCGGCTCGAACGCCGAGTGGCCGGCATCCTGCACGATGCGCAGATCCGCCTCGGGCCATGCGCGGTGCAAGTCCCACGCACTGCGCATCGGACACACCACGTCGTAGCGCCCCTGCACGATCACGGCGGGGATATGGCGGATGCGCTCCACGTTGCGCAGCAGCTGGTCATCGTGCTCGAAGAAACCGCCGTGCACGAAGTAATGGCATTCGATGCGCGCGAACGCGAGCGCGAATTCGTCCTCGCCGCTGGACTCGATATGGCCGGGATCCTGCCACAGGTAGCTGGTGGCGCCTTCCCACACCGACCACGCACGCGCCGCGTTCACGCGTACCTGCGCGTCGCTGCTGGTGAGGCGACGGTAATAGGCGCTTATCAGGTCGCCGCGCTCTGCTTCCGGAATGGCGTGCAGGTACGGCTCCCACGCATCCGGATACAACGCATCGCAACCGTTCTGGTAGAACCATTCCAGTTCCCAGCGGCGCAGCATGAAGATGCCGCGCAGCACCAGCTCGGTGACCTGCTCCGGATGCGTCTGCGCATACGCAAGCGCCAGCGTCGAGCCCCACGAGCCACCGAACACTTGCCAGCGATCGATGCCCAGGTGCGTGCGGACACGTTCGATGTCGTTGACGAGATGCCAGGTGGTGTTGTCTTTCAGCTCCGCGTGCGGCGTGGATTTGCCGCAACCGCGCTGGTCGAACAGCACGATGCGATAGACCGCCGGATCGAAGAACCGACGGCACTTCGGGTTGGTGCCGCCGCCAGGACCGCCGTGCAGGAACACCACGGGCTTGCCGTGCGGATTGCCGCTCTGCTCGTAGTACAGCGTGTGCAGGTCCGACACCTGGAGCATGCCGCTATCGTAAGGCTCGATCTCGGGATACAGCGTGCGTGGCTGTGACATGCTCGGACTCCAGAACCAAAGGGGGACGACCGCAAAGGCTAGCACGATGCCTGAGCGGACGGCCTCAGGTTCAGGGCCTACCCACCGTAAGCACCGTGAAACTTCCGGGCACCACGGAGGGCCGCTTGCCCGGTGCCGTCGCGGCGCCCCACTGCGCGGCAGAGAGATACAGGCGATGCAGTTTCGGGTCCAGCGCCAGCGTACGTGCGCTCGGCTGGGTGGCGATGGTCGCCTCGACGCGGTAGTGGTCCGCATCCTCCTGCTGTACCGCCGTGATGTCGCCGCTCTCGCCATTGGAGCTGAACACCATCGACGCACCCTCATCGAACACGACAGCGTCCGGACCTTCGCCGATGGGCACGCTGGCAACCTGCTTGCCGCTCGTCGCATCGGTGATCGCCATCAGCCGGTTGTCGCAGACCGAGAACAGCCGATGATGCTTCTCGTCGATCGCCAGGCCACTGGGCGATTCGCACGAGCCCAGCGACCACGTCGCCACGACCGCGTTGGTGTGCACGTCGATCTTCGCCAGCTTCGCCGTGTCCTCCAGATTGACGTAGACCGAACCCGCACCATCGCTAACCGCGAATTCCGGCTTGCCGGGCAACGGCACCGTGGCCACGACAGCGTTGCTCTGCGTATCCAGGACGCTGAACGAATGACCTTTGCCGTTGAAGGTAAGCACATGCGTCGAAGCGGGATCGTAGACGATCGCATCCGGCTTCTCGCCAGTGCCGTGAAGGGTGTCGAGCACCTTCAGCGAATCGAGGTCGAACACCGTCACTGACGCATCCTGGCCGTTACTGGTGTATCCACGATGCAACGCTTCATCCAGCGCGATGCCGTGCACGCCCTGCGTGCCGGGTATGGTGGCGATGCGCTTGCCCCGGTCCACGTCCACGACCTCGACGCGATCACCCCGGCTCACGAACAGATGGCGACGGGCCGCATCGAAGCTGAGGTAATCCCAGCCTCCCTCGCCACCCAGCGCGAGGTGCGCCGTCACGCGATAGTCACTGGGCGCTGGCGAGGCGCCCACGCAGGGCGCAAGACAGGCAAACAGGGCGAGGCTCAAGAGGCGGCGCAGGGCGAAGGACATGATCGCGGCTCATGGATGGCAGATTCACCGCAGCATGAACGCAGGATCTTAGATCCACCTTAGCGCCATCCTTGCGGGTATCCGGCCGATACACTGGCGGTAGTCCGGCAACCGCGAAGGGATCTCATGCGTCGTTGGCTTTGTGTGCTGTGCTGCCTGGTGGCCGGCGTTGCCCACGCCGACGATACGTTGCCTTTTGCACCTGCCGATGGCCCTTGGCCCGTGGGCTTTCGCGTCGTCGAGCAGTACGACACATCGCGCAGCTATGGCGATGCGGGCGCCACGCCCCAGGGCCGTCCCATCCAGACCCTGACCTGGTATCCGGCCAAGGCCGATGGCACGGCAATGGTCTATGACGACTATCTGCAGCTGGCCCACCGCGCCGATCATTTCGACGATGCGCCCGCCTCTGCAGTCGCTGCATCGAACACGTTGCTGCGCGAATACACGTTGCTTGGCGCCTCGCCGCGGCAGCTATCACAGGCCGTGCAGACCACGGTCAGCGCAAGACGCGAGGCAACGCCGGCCGCGCAACGCTTCCCGGTCGTCATCTATGCCGCCAGTGACAGCTCCGCAGCCGCGGAGAACGAGCGCCTGTGCGAGTACCTTGCCAGCCACGGCTACGTGGTGATCGCCAGCCCTTCCTTCGGTGCGCGCACGCGCTACATGACGGACGGCCGCGACGCGGACAACCTGGAGAACACCGAGGCGCAGGCCGCGGATATCGGCTTCCTCATCGGCTATGCGCAGACGCTGTCGAATGCAGACACGGCACACCTGGGACTGCTGTCCTACAGCTGGGGCGGCGTGTCCGCCGTGTTCGCCGCCGCGCGCGACAGCCGCATCCACGCACTGGTTGAACTGGAAGGTTCCGTGCGCTACCAGCCCGCGCTATTGCGCCAGGCCGGATATGTCACGCCGGAACGTATCGCCGTCCCGATGCTCTATTTCGCCGATCGCGAGGACCCGATGGCTCCCGGCAAGGATGCGCTGCCCGACAGCCTGGTCCAGCGCCTGCACCAGGCCGATGTCTACGAAGTGACCATGCATACGCTTTCGCACGATGATTTCGCCAGCGACAACCTGCGGCTTGGCAGCATGGCGGATCATCGCGGCGTCACGCTGGCGCAGGTGCATGAGGGCTACGGCTGGATGGCGCGATACACGTTGGCGTTCCTGGACGCCACGTTGAAGTCCGATACCGCCGCCCGTCAGTTCCTCGACCAGTCGCCTGCGCGGAACGGCGTTCCGCCTGCGTTGCTCTCCATTTCGTCAAGGCATGCCGGCAAACCGGCGGCAACGCCGGAACGTTTCGCCACCGCACTGGCCGCGCATCCTGGCGATGACAGCGTACAGATCTATGCGGACTTCCACCGCCGCGGCCTGACCCTCGGCGAACCTCAGCTGTCGGCATGGGAAAGCACGCTGATGGATGACGGCAATGTGCCGCTGGCACTGTCGGTGGCCAAGCTGCACGTCGCGCTGTTTCCGCACGATGCCGAAGCATGGCTGCGTCTCGGCATGATCGACGAACTGGCCGATCTACCGGAGCAGGCGGTCTCGCATTACCAGCATGCGATCCAGCTCGATGCCCGGGTTCCGCTGGCCGCGCAGCGCATCAAGACACTGCGGGCTTCGCACGCGTCGCGGTGAGCAGGCTCAGGTGAACAGCTTGCCCGGATTGAGGATGCCCTTGGGATCGAACACCTGGCGGATGCCACGCATCAGTGCGATTTCGGCTTCGCTGCGCGTACTGCCGAGATACGCGAGCTTCACCAGGCCGATGCCGTGTTCGGCCGAGATGCTGCCGCCGTGGCGCTGCAACGTATCGGCCAGCAGCTTGGTGACGTGCTCGCACTGGGAAATGAAATCCGCATCGGAGAGACCGTCGGGACGCAGCACATTGATGTGCAGGTTGCCATCGCCGATGTGGCCGAACCACACCACGTCGAAATGCGGGTACTCGCGTCCCAGCAGCGCCTGGATTTCATGCAGGAACAACGGCAGCGCGCTGATGCGCAGCGAGATGTCGTTCTTGTAGGGGCGATGCGGCGCCAGGCTTTCGGTAATGCCTTCGCGCAGCTGCCACAGCGCCGCCGCCTGCGCCTCGCTCTGCGCCATCACACCATCGATGATCCAGCCGCGCGCCATGCCCTGCTCGAACGCCGCGAGCGCGGCATCCTGCGCCGCCTCGTCTGCATCGAACTCGGTAACGACGTAATAGGGATGATCACCATCGACCGCGCGCTGGGCGCCATGCACCAAAACATGCTTAAGCGCGACATCCGTAAAGAACTCAAAGGCCTGCAACGAAAGCCGCGAGCGAAACAGGGCAAACACTGCCATCAATGCGTCCATTGATGGCAACGCCAGCAACATGACCTGCGAAGGCGGCGGCGGGTCGGTGAGCCGCAAGGTTGCTTCGACCACCACGCCGAGCGTGCCTTCCGAACCGATCATGAGCTGCCGCACGTCATAGCCGCTGGAGTTCTTGATCAGTCCGCGGTTGAGCTGGAGCAGCTCGCCATTGCCGGCCACCACGGTGAGCCCGGCGATCCATTCACGCGTATTGCCGTAACGGATCACTCGGATGCCGCCGGCATTGGTGGCGATGTTGCCGCCGATGGAGCAGGAACCGCGCGCCGCGAAATCCACCGGATAGAGCAACCCATGTTCGCGTGCGGCGTCGTGCACCGCGTGCAAGGTTGCACCTGCCTGCACGCTGAGCGTGCGATCCACCGCGTCAAATGCCATCACGCGGTTCATGCGCTCCAGGCTCAGCACCAGCTCGCCACTGGCCGCTACGGCGCCGCCCGACAGCCCTGTACGGCCACCCGAAGGCACAATGGCCACGCCATAGGCATTGGCCCACCGCACGATGGCTTGTACTTCGTCCACCGAGGCTGGCAAGGCAACGGCCAACGGTCTGGGCGTCCAACGACGCGTCCAATCACGACCGTAATGCTCCAGGTCGGCCGGGTCGGTAAGCAGGCGAAGCGTGGGCAGGCGGTCGGCCAGCTCGGCCAGACGGGCGTCGGTCATGGACAGGTCCTTGGGATCAACGCCAGCCTGCCAGCGCCGAAGCGCAACGTCCAGTGTTGCGACGCCGCAAATCCGCCCCAAGGTCTGGCATAGTGGCGAGGTTCATCCTCTTGCCATGGCCATGAAGACTTCGTTCCCGAAACAAGACATCAAGGTGCTGCTGCTGGAAGGCGTCAGCCGCAGCGCCGTGGAAAGCTTCCACCGCGCCGGCTACAGCCAGATCGAATTCCACGAGAAAGCGTTGCCGGAAGCCCAGTTGAAGGCACGCATCGCCGACGCCCATATCGTGGGCATCCGCTCGCGCACCCACCTCTCCGACGACGTGCTTCAGCAGGCTAAACGGCTAATTGCCGTCGGCTGCTTCTGCATCGGCACCAACCAGGTGGACCTGGCCGCCGCCCGCCTCCAAGGCGTCCCGGTGTTCAACGCGCCCTATTCCAACACCCGCAGCGTGGCCGAATTGGTTATCGCTGAAACCATCATGCTGCTGCGCGGCATCCCGCAGAAGAACGCGCTGTGCCATCGCGGCGGCTGGACCAAGTCGGCGAGCGGCAGTTTCGAGGCGCGCGACAAGGTGCTGGGCATCGTGGGCTACGGCCACATCGGCACCCAGGTTGGCGTGCTGGCCGAGAGCCTAGGCATGCGCGTGATCTTCCACGACATCGAATCCAAGCTGTCGCTGGGCAACGCCCGCGCGGCCGCCGACCTCGATGATCTGCTCGAGCGCGCCGACGTGGTGACGCTGCACGTGCCGGAAACGCCTTCGACGAAGCTGATGATCGGCGAGCGGGAACTGTCGCGCATGCGCAAGGGTTCGGTGCTCATCAATGCCTCGCGAGGCACCGTGGTCGACATCGACGCATTGGCCGCATCGCTGCGCAGCGACCACCTGTCCGGTGCCGCCGTGGATGTGTTCCCGGTGGAGCCGAAGGGCAACGAAGACGCCTTCGTCTCGCCGCTGGTCGGCATGGACAACGTGATCCTTACCCCGCACATCGGTGGCAGCACGCTGGAAGCGCAGGACAACATCGGCATCGAAGTGGCAAGCAAGCTGGTGCGTTACAGCGACAACGGTTCCACGCTGTCGGCGGTGAACTTCCCCGAGGTTTCGCTGCCCGAGCATCCGCGCAGCCGCCGCCTGCTGCACATCCATCGCAACGTGCCAGGTGTGCTGTCGCGCATCAATGAATTGTTCTCGGCCGGCAACATCAACATCGATGCGCAGTTCCTGCAAACCGACAGCGAAGTGGGTTATGTGGTGATCGACGTGTCCGCCGACGAAAAGCAGTCCGCCCAGCTAAGAGACCGGCTTGCCGCGATCCCCGGCACGCTGCGCAGCCGCGTGCTCTATTGAGAGATGGCTGCTCGAAGTGTCTGCGGCACATCCTCAAAGGGGGCTGGCTCCCATGGCGCGTCTTTCCTGCGAAGGCAGGAGGCGCTTTCGCGGGGATGACGCACGATAGATAGCGCCTCAGCGCCACTGATTGCGCAACCCTTCCATGGCTGGTGCGGAAGCCATCACTCCGGGTTTGCCCCACCAGACCTCAGCGCGACGGACGGCACGCGAACGCGCAACGCAAGCAGCGACAGCCCCACCAGCACGGCAAACCCGCTGGCCACCAAAGGCACCTGCGTCACCTGGTCACCGTTGACGCTGAAAGACGCGGTGAGCGGGCCGAACGCGCTGCCCAGGAGCTGGGCCGCCGGCACCAGCAAGGCCACCCTGCCCAGCGGGTCCACGTCGAACGCGAGGCGCACGTGGAACGGCATCAGGAATAGCCATCCAAAACCGAACAGGCCACAAATCACCGCAAAGGCGGCTAACTGTCCGACCGGCAGGCCATGCATGGCCAGGCCAATCGCAACGAACAGCAACACACCGATCGCCAGCGTGGTCGGGGCCCGCCACCAGCGCACCGCTGCCGACGCAAAGCTACCGCCAACCAGTTGCATCAGCAGCACCAGAGAAACCAGCGTCTGCGCATTGCTGGCCGTCAAACCTGCCGCCTGCCCCAGCGGATCGAGATACGCCCATAACGTGCCCACCGCGCACATCTGCGCAAACGGGACGAGCAAGGCGAACAGACCGCGCAGCGACACTACCGACGGTTTCACCGCTTCGGCATGCAGTCCCAACCGCCATGGAATCCGGTGC
>NZ_DASRZX010000101.1:0-17584 GCF_035685885.1 Dyella sp.
GAACGGCCTGCTCAAACAGCTGACCAAACGGCTGGTCGAGCGGGCGCTGGATGCGGAGATGGCCGAGCACCTCGGTCACGACAAGCACGAACCGGTCGCCAACGTGGCCGGCAACACGCGCAACGGGCGCAGCCGCAAGACCCTCAAGGGCGAGTTCGGCGAGCTGCCGATCGAGATCCCTCGTGATCAGCGGTAACCCAAACCCCGGTTATACAAAATTCTGCACACGCTCCTCCGGGAGATGTAACACGCCACGGGCGTTGCCTCCCCTGCGATGGCGCGCCCGCGGCGCCACCCGGCGAATCAACGACGGACGGTAGAGCCATCCTCCGGCGGCTGCACTGGCGCGTAAGGATCCGGTTCCATCACCCGCGGTTCTGACTGGCGACCGATGCGTCCTGCGCTTCAACGGTCTTGGTACGACGGCAGCGCGCGTTTGGATGCAGCCGAACTGCAGCTGAAGCTTGTGGGTTGAGCCAGCACAGGGGGATGCAAGAATCGTCGACTATCGCTGGATCCAAATTGCTGCCGCTCACGTACTGGTGAAGACGGATGCATTGGACGGTCTTATGCAACCCTTGACCCAAAAGCTAGGTGAGCTACACACGATCGCATCGGCGCTGGCTGGAGGCATCACTAGCGCGATCGTCAATGGGGCGAGCTCTCCGCTGGAGCGCCCTCGACATCCGGCGAGCTCGACGAAGTTAATGGCGGCGCGTTCGTTTCCCCGTCTTCCTCATAGCGGGACCGAACTGGATGTACCGCTGATCGGGACCCATCCGGCAGCGCCTGCTCGCTATGCCTTCGTGGAACCGGACCGCCCCGTCGCGCTGACGGTCGACGATGTGCGCATGGGCGGGGACACAGACTTGCAGCGCGTGATTGGTCTGTTGACGACGGAATCAGCACGAAGGGATCACGAGCTCATCGGACGATCCCGTATCACCAATGCTCCCCCGCTCTTACCTTATGTCTTTTCTGGGAGATAACTATGCGGCTGAACCGAGGCATCCTGATCCTCGGGTTGGCAGTTGTCCCCCTGCTGATTGCAGTGACACCTGCACTGGGCGGCCAACTCGCCAGCGTGTTGCACTATAGCGGCGTGGCTTATGCTGTCGATGATGGGCAACTGCGCTACCGCGAGGAGCATTGGCTCTTTCGCGACCAGGGCACCCTGACCAGGTTAGTGCTGTATCGCTGTCCCAGCGGCCAACCGTTTGCACGCAAGTGGCTCCGCTACACCGGCGAACCTTGGACGCCAGAGTTCAGTTTCGAAGATGCGCGGGATGGCTATGAGGAAGGAGCGCGACACATGCCGGATGCTTGGCAGGTGTATGTGCGGGAGAACGCGAGTGCGCCGACACAGATTGCCAAACTGGCACTCCGCAGGGACGCCGTTATCGACGCTGGCTTCGATGCTTTCGTACAGGCAAGTTGGGACGCTTTGTCCCGCCCCGACGGCGTGCAAGCCGCGTTCGTGATACCCGGGCGTCTGGGCTACCTGGATCTGCGGCTCAAGCCAGCACGGGGTGCGCCCCAAGGTTCGCGGCGTTTCCGTCTGAGCCTGGATGGTTGGCTGGGCGCTCTTGCACCGTCGATCGAACTCACCTACACCGATACCGACCATCGTCTGGAGCGGTTTGTGGGGGTCAGCAATATTCGGGACGACCGCGGTCATCGACAGCGCGTACGCATTGAATTCCCTCGCGAGGCCATCGGCCCGGCGCCTAGCGGTGCTGAAATCGAGACCGCCGGCCAGTTGCCACTGACTGCACGGTGCTTACCGTAGAAGTGTGGTGAATCCAATTGATGGCTTGGCGCGTATAGCAAAGCACACTCATCAGGACATGACCCATGAGCCAGTCGCCCTCCATCCAGCCGTTGCCGGCGCGGCGTGGTTCTGTTCTGCAACGCATGCGCCTCTGGTTCGATGCAGATGTAGCCAGACCTCTTCAGGCCAATGATTCGCGGCACATTGACTGGTTGCGCGCCCTTCCCTTCATTGTGATGCACTTGGCTTGCTTCGGGGCGTTTTGGGTGGGCGTGTCGCCGGTCGCCGTGATGGCCGCCGTCATCCTTTACACCGTGCGCATGTTCGCCCTGACCGGCTTCTACCATCGGTATTTTTCTCATCGCGCATTTCGGACATCGCGGGTTGTGCAGTTCGTCTTTGCAGTGATTGGCGCCGCTTGCGTGCAACGTGGCCCTTTGTGGTGGGCCGCGCATCATCGCAATCATCATCGCCACGCCGATACGTCGCTCGATCCTCACTCCCCCATAGTGCATGGCTTTCTCTGGAGTCATGCGGGATGGTTTCTCACCCCTGCGGCGTTCCAAACAGACCTCGACCGAGTCGCTGACCTTCGTGGGTATCCGGAGTTGCGCTGGCTAGATCGTTACGACATCGCCGTACCCGTAGCGCTTGCTGCGGTGATGTACGGTGTCGGCGTGCTGCTCCAGGCGGTCTTTCCGACATGGGGAACCAGCGGCGCACAGATGCTGATATGGGGCTTCTTCATCTCCACCGTTGCACTGTTTCATGCCACCGTCACCATCAATTCCCTGGCTCACCGTTTCGGTCGCCGGCGGTTTTCCACCAGCGATAACAGCAGGAACAACCTGTGGCTAGCGTTGCTGACGTTCGGCGAAGGTTGGCATAACAACCATCATTTCTATCCCGGGTCGGCGCGCCAGGGCTTTCGCTGGTGGGAACTGGATCTGACGTGGTACGGCCTGCGCCTGCTGGCAGCCCTCGGGCTGGTGTGGGATCTCAAGCCGGTGCCGATGTGGGTTCAGCGCAAGGCGGCGCCATGAGCATGCGTATCGCTGTGATCGGGTCGGGCATTGCCGGTCTTGCCAGCGCATGGCTTCTGTCCCGCGAGCACGCGGTGACGTTGTACGAAGCCAACGATTACCTAGGCGGACACACCCATACGCATCGCGTCGAATGGGAGGGACGTCGATACACCGTGGATTCGGGTTTTATCGTCCACAACCCGGCGCACTATCCGTTGCTCCACGCATTCTTCGACGAACTGGGCATAACCTCCAAGCCCACCAGCATGAGCTTTTCCGTACACAACGAACGAACCGGCCTCGAGTACAATGCCACCACACTCGATAGTCTGTTTTGCCAGCGACGAAATCTATGCTCGCCGCGGTTTCTCGGCATGGTGCGCGATCTTTTCCGCTTCTATCGCCACGCACCGTCTCTGTTGAATGAACCTGGCCCCGGTCCCACGCTGGGCGACTATCTCGTGCAACAGGGGTATGGCGCCGCGTTTCGCGACGAGCACCTGATCCCCATGGCGAGCGCCCTTTGGTCCTCCCCTGCGCATCTGATTCTGCAGTTTCCTGCGCGATATCTTGTGCAGTTCATGGTTAATCACCAGATGCTGCAGGTGAGCGGCCGCCCGCAGTGGCGAGTCGTACAAGGCGGTTCGTTTCGCTACGTCGAAGCGCTACGCGAACGCTGGCAGGTCGACGAGCGGCTCTCCTCGCCGGTGCGCTCAGTACGGCGTCGGGAGCATGGCGTGGTGGTCGAGTCCAACCGCGGAGAAGAAGTCTTCGACCACGTGGTGATGGCTTGCCACAGCGACCAGTCGCTCCGCCTGCTGGCCGACCCCTCGGACTCCGAACGGGAGATTTTGGGTGCGATGCGGTACCAGACCAATGACACCGCGCTGCATACCGATGCCCGCGTGTTGCCCCAGCAGCGCAAGGCATGGGCCGCATGGAATGCGCGGATACCGGCGGAACCCGGGGCGACCTGTGCGGTGAGCTACTGCATGAATCTCCTGCAGGGGTTCAGTTCGCCCGAACCCTTCATCGTGAGCCTCAACCAGTCCCAGGCGATCGATCCCAGGAAAGTGATACGGCGCATGGTGTATCACCATCCGGTGTACTCGGCCGAGTCGGTAGCTGCACAGACGCGCAAAGCGGAAATCCAAGGGCATCGCTGCACGTGGTATGCGGGCGCTTATTGGGGCTGGGGTTTCCATGAAGATGGCATGCGCAGTGCCGTCGCCGTGGCGCAGGCGCTCAGGGCCAGCACCCGCTTCAGCGGTGCCGCCGGGATGGCCCGGGTATGAGTGCTCTCTTCAGTGCAGTGTACGAGGGCTACGTGGTGCACCGAAGGCACGCACCGCATCCCCATGCGTTTCGCTATCAGATGGCGCAACTTTTCCTGGACTTGGACGAGATCGACGAGGTGTTCAGCCAGCATGGGCTGTGGTCAGCGCATCGTCGCAACCTGGCCGAATGGCGGCGTAGCGACTACCTCGGGCCACCCGACTTGCCGCTATCCGAAGCAGTGCGCGAGCGCGTTCGCCTTGAGAGCGGCCAAGTACTGCGCGGGCCGATTCGTGTGCTCGCCCATCCACGCTACGCCGGCTATGTCTTCAACCCGGTCAGCTTCTACTACTGCTATGAGGCGGACGATAGCGCGCTGGCCTGTATTGTCGCCGAGATCACCAACACGCCCTGGGGAGAGCGGCACGCCTACATTCTTCCCGTCGATAGTGCCGAGCGACACGGGCGTGCCCTGGCCTGGGACTTTGACAAGCAGTTTCACGTGTCACCCTTCATGGCGATGGATTGCCGCTATGACTGGCGATTCACGCCCCCCGCCGATGACCTGCGCGTTCACATGAAAGTGTATCGCGAGGATACATGCCAATTTGACGCCACGCTGGCGATGCACCGCCGCCCCTTGGATCGACGCGCCCTCGGCCGAGTGCTCTGGCGCTATCCCTTAATGACGGCCCAAGTCATGGGCGCCATCCACTGGCAGGCATTAAGACTGTGGTTGAAACGCAACCCCTCCCATGACCACCCCGGCGGCGCAGCCGCCTCGACGCTTAGGGAAACCTCATGAATGAAATCGTCAAGGCACGCCTGAACGATGTGCCCCAAGCGCAGGTTGGCACGCCGGACCGAGTTTTGCGCGGCAAACTACTCAGTGCAATGCAAGGGATTCGCCATGGAAGGCTTAGCCTGCACGACGCTCTCGGCCGCGTCGATCTCGGCTGTGGGGCGGATTCGCCCGCCCCCTTGCAGGTTCAGCTTCGAGTGAACGACATGCGCTTCTACCGGGCACTGGCGCTCAACGGCAGCGTCGGCGCCGGCGAAGCATATGCCGATGGCTGGTGGCGCTGCGACGATCTCGTGACGCTGGTGCGCTTGCTGGTGCTTAATCGAGACCTGCTCGATCAAATGGAAGGTGGCATTGCCCGCGTGGGCGGCATGGTCATGCGCGCTTGGCATGCGCTGCGCGACAACACCCGGACCGGCGCACGACGCAATATCGCGGCTCATTACGACTTGGGTAACGCATTCTTTTCGCTGTTCCTGTCGCCAGACTTGATGTACTCGTCGGCGCTCTGGAGAGACCCTGGCGATACGCTGGAGACCGCGTCGACTCGCAAGTTGGACGCGATCTGCCGCAAGCTCGATCTGAAGCCCGGTGATCGCGTGGTGGAGATCGGCAGTGGCTGGGGTGGCTTCGCGCTGCATGCCGCCAAACATTACGGCTGCCACGTCACCACCGCCACCATTTCCCGTGAGCAACATGCACTCGCCAGCCGGCGCATCGCCGAGGCCGGCCTGAGGGAGCAGGTCACCCTGCTGCTCAAGGACTACCGCGACCTCGATGGCCAGTACGACAAGCTCGTGTCGATCGAGATGATCGAGGCCGTCGGCGCGCGCTACTTGCCGGTGTACTTCGCCAAGCTCGGCGCATTACTCAAGCCCGAGGGCATCGGCTTGGTCCAGGCGATCACGATTGAAGATCATCGTTACGCGCAGGCACTGGCATCGGTCGATTTCATCAAGCGACATATCTTCCCGGGCAGCTTCATCCCATCCTTGAACGCCATGCTGGCGGCCAAGACACGCGCCAGCGAGCTCGCGCTAGTGCATCAGGAAGATTTCGGTCTTTCCTATGCCCTGACGCTGCGCGCCTGGCGTGAACGCTTCCTGGCAAGGTTGTCCGAGGCCCGCGCGCAGGGCTACGACGAGCGCTTCCTGCGCTTGTGGGAGTTCTATCTTGCCTATTGCGAGGGCGGCTTCCTGGAGCGCTCGATCGGCGTGTCACACCTCCTGCTGGCCAAGCCAGGCGCTCGACCCGGTCCGGGCGGCTGGGCGGCACAGAGCAAGGGTCTGCCCGCATGATGTTCTGGCTCAATCTCCTGGGCTACCAGTGCGTCTGGTTCCTTTTAGTGAGGGGAGCCTCAACTGGCCGCCTGTGGCTGCCCTTGCTTGCGGGAGCGCTGTTTGTGCTCACCCAGCTGGCTACCGCCGCGCACGTCAGGCGAGAGCTGCGCCTGCTGGTCGGGGCACTGCTGATCGGCGGGATTGTCGATGGCGTTGCTGCCGCTACCGGCTGGCTGCGCTACGCCACGCCGTCGCCGGCGTGGCCCGCGCACGGAGCGCCCGTGTGGATCCTGATGCTTTGGGCGTGCTTCGCCACCACCCTCAACCGCTCGCTGGCGGTGCTGCGCAGCCGACTGTGGCTGGCTGCGTTGCTGGGTGGCTTCGGTGCGCCGCTGGCGTATCTCGCTGCCGCACGCGGCTGGGGAGCAGTGCAGCTGTCCCCGTGGCCCGGCATGGCATGGATCGCGGCGTGTTGGGCACTGGCCTTGCCGATGCTCCTGATCGTGAACCAACACGGTCGGCCCCATGATCGTGCGAGGCTCCCATGAGTGGCGGACAGCAGCTCTTGTGTTTGGCGGCCGTCATGGCCGTGATCATGACGCTCGGCTGGACCTGGCAGCGCCGTCAGCGCAATGCCGGCATTGTCGATGTGCTCTGGGCCGCGGGGCTTGGTGCGGCTGCACTGCTGATCGCCGCCACCGGCAGAGGTGCGTTGCTCCCGCGCGCCTTGCTCGCCTTGCTGGGCGGTGCCTGGTCCTGGCGACTGGCGGCGCACCTATGGCATCGCGTGCGTGGAGAAGCGGAAGATGGCCGATATCAGCACCTGCGATCGCACTGGCAGAACAGCCAGGCAAGGTTCTTCCTGTTCTTTCAGGCGCAAGCGCTGTTGGTGGTTCTGTTCGCGCTCCCCTTCGTGGCCGTGGCCGCCAACCCCGAGCCCCGCGCAACGATATGGACTGTACTGGCCGTACTGCTGTGGCTAGGCAGCGTGGCGTTGGAGGCCATGGCCGACCGCCAACTTGCCGCGTTTCGCGCTGATCCGAACCAACGCTGGAAAACCTGTCGCACAGGCCTCTGGCGTTACTCGCGCCACCCCAACTACTTCTTCGAATGGGTGCACTGGTTCAGTTATGTCGCGCTCGCAGTCGGCTCTGCCAACGCGTGGCTGGCATGGTGCGGCCCGGTGGTGATGTACGTGTTCCTTCGCTGGATCAGCGGCGTGCCCTATACCGAGGCGCAAGCCTTGCGCACGCGCGGTGACGATTACCGCGCTTACCAGCGCAGCACCCCGATGCTGTTTCCGTGGTTTCCCCGCTCCGATGCCCACAGGAGCCCCCGATGAGCGCCACCGTCACCCCCTCGGCCGAATTGCTGGCCGATCGCCCCGCCCCCGGCGTGCTCGGCCTGGCCGAGCGCGGGCTGCTTCCCGACGCCCTGCTCCGCGCAGGTATCCGCCGCCTTTGCGCGCAACGGCTAGCCGCCTGCAACCAAGGCGGCGCCGGCGCCTGCCAGGAACGCCATCAGCGTCTCATTGGGACGTTACGCCGAGGACCCATGGCCATCCATGCCGACGTCGCCAACACCCAGCACTACGAGTTGCCCACTGCGTTCTTTCAGCGTTGCCTGGGGCCACGCCTTAAGTACTCGGCCTGCTACTTTCCCGACGCGAACACCAAACTGGAGCAGGCCGAAGTGGCCATGCTGGAGTTATACGCGCAGCGAGCCCAGCTCGCCGACGGCCAGGACGTGCTGGAGCTGGGCTGCGGGTGGGGCTCGTTGACTCTGTGGATGGCCGAGCGTTTTCCCGCATCGCGCATTACCGCCGTTTCCAACTCGCAAACACAGCGGGCGCACATCCTCGCGCAGTGCGAGCAGCGCGGCTTGCGCAATGTGCAGGTCGTCACCTGCGACATCAACGCGCTGGACCTGCCCCGCGAAAGCTACGACCGCTGCGTGTCCGTGGAAATGTTCGAACACGTGCGCAATCACGAGTTGTTGATGGCGCGCATCGCCGGCTGGCTGCGTCCCGATGGGCGGCTGTTCGTGCATATTTTCGCTCATCGCCACGCGGCGTACCCGTTCGAAACCGAGGGGGAAGACAACTGGATGGGCCGCCACTTCTTTACCGGCGGCATCATGCCGGCCGCCGACACCCTGCTCTGGTTCCAGCGCGACTTGCACCTGGAACGGCAATGGCTAGTGGATGGCACTCACTATCAACGCACCGCCGACGCGTGGCTTGCACGCCAAGACCAGCAACGCGAACCGATACTGACATTGCTGCGCGAGACCCATGGCAGCGATGCGTTGTCCGGACTGTGGTTCCGGCGCTGGCGCATGTTCTGGATGGCCTGCGCGGAGTTGTTCGGCTATGCCGGCGGCCAGGAATGGTTGGTGGCGCATTACCGGTTCGTGCGTCACCGCTAACTGAGGAACTTCCCCATGTTTCGATTCTTCAACAGCCTGGCCGCCGTCATGCTGGTCGCGCTGCCGCTGGGTAGTTGTGCCGAGCAGACGCCCATAACGCCCGTGCGACATGTGGATGTGGGGCGCTACATGGGGGACTGGTACGTTATCGCCGCCATCCCCACCTATTTCGAGCGTCACGCCTATGGCGCCGTCGAATCGTACGCGCTGCGGCCTGACGGCCGCGTGCAGACTACTTTTCGCTATCGCGCCGGTGCCGCCAACGGCGAACTCAAGACTATGCACGCCACCGGGCTCGTGCACGCCGACAGTGGCAATGCGGTGTGGGGTATGCAGTTCGTCTGGCCGGTCAAGGCCGAATACATCATCGCCTGGCTGGACCCGGACTATCGCGCGGTGATCATTGCGCGCAACAAGCGCGACTACGTATGGATCATGGCGCGTACACCGACCATTCCTCAGGAACAATACGATCTGCTGGTCGCACGCGTGTCCGCCATGGGATACGACTTGGCAAAGCTACGGAAGGTGCCTCAATAAAGAACAACATCAACAGGTTTAGTGTGCGTGAATAACGTGTCCTTCATCTGCGATCCACCATGTCTCGCGCGACCGAAGCGCCAAGCTCCAGTGCGCTAATCATGACGTGGGAGGCCGACAGTCCAGCGTTTCCATCCGAAGGCACAGAACCGGTAGCCAGGATCATACCGAAATGGCTATGTTCCATCTCAAAGACGTACCAGCGTGCGTCACTTTCAGCTTGCGGCATGTCAACCACGACCGCGTATCGCCCGAGCCTGATGCCCATCATGGGATATCGCCCTCGCAGCACCTGAGGATTCCTACGGACGCAACGAACGGTTGGATTCCTTGAAGCCGTTCGTGCGTGCCATGGCACCATGTTGGCGTTGAAGCGACATGCTTGCCGCGACCCGGAATCGAGCCGGGCACGGTTCATAAAAGCGGTACATCCGTCTGCAAGGAGTCCAGCACATGCCCGCGCATGGCGGCGCGTGCGCGAATGGCGTCGAACTGCACTCGGCTCATGGAGGGTGAGCGCGACAGTATCCAGAGATACTTGCGGCTCGGGCTACCCACCACGGCCCATCGGTAGTCTGGATCGACCTCAAGCACCCAATAATCGGCCCACACCCAGGGTAACCAGGCCCAGCCAGGTTGGCGCAAAACGCACCTGCAACGCGCCTGGAAGGCCCTTCCTGGTGGGCCGAGCCATGCCATTCGCCGAGTCCCTGGTGCCATCGCGAGTCCGGCAGGCGTTGAGTACCTGGATCAGCCCATTCTTGGTCAGTGTGTAGGTCGCGGTGATGTCACTCACGCATTGTCGCTGAAAAAACATGGGAAGGTGCCCGATCTCATGCCATTGCCCCATGTAGCGCCCTAGATCGAGCTGGGCCACCGGCTGATTCGGCAAGGTTTGGGCGTGAGCGGCCGGCGTCGCGAGCAGCGAGATGGCGAGGACCCGGGGGAGAGGCAGTCTCATAGGGAGCTTTCCTAGTATCGATCGTCGTGTCGATACGGATCATGCATGCGCATGGATGCATCAGGGGTTACAAGCCAGAAGCGGCCCGCTACCCCCGAGCGAGGCAGCAGCAGATCCGATGCACTAAGGCGGCACCACGATCTGCATCCAAAAGGCCGGCAACAGCGTACAGGCATGGTGAGTCCCATTGACCTCGATGCCATGACCATCACTTTGCCGCCGGCCGCCGCTACGGGTTGCCCCTCCATCCCCTCAGGGGTGACCGATAGCGGCGGTCGGCACTCTCGCAGGCGCATGGCGAGCCTGGTCTGGTTATCATGACCGTGGAATCGCCACCCCAAAAGGTCAGGCCTTTCGCGGCCGCACGACGCGTGTCTGGATCACCCAATCAATCCATCGACGATGCGCGCTACTGGGCAGACCAGGTGGCAGGCGTGGCTACGCGCCGCGACCTGGATTGCTTCATGCGCATCTATGACCACTACGCGCCACGATTATTGAGGTACCTGCTCAGCCTAAAGGCGAGGCCGGCTCAAGCGGAGGAGTTGGTGCAGGAAGCCATGTTGCGGCTGTGGCGTCGTGCCGACATGTTCGATCCAGGACGCGCAAGCCTCGCCACGTGGCTTTTTCGCGTGGCACGCAATCTGCACATCGACAGCGTGAGGGCTGAGCCGCACTGGCTGGACATTCAAGACGAACTTGATTGGCTTGACCGCCCCGAGTCAGAAACCGGCACCAACAGCACGGAGGCATTTACTGATCATGCCGGCCTCTCGCGCGCCATCGATCGTCTACCGGCCACACAGGCCCGCCTTATCCGCATGTCTTACTTTGAATCCAAGAGTCACAGCGAGATCGCCCACGAATTGGGCATGCCGCTTGGCTCAGTGAAGTCCAACCTGCGACGCGCATTCGCCAAATTGCAGGCAGGTTTGAGGTGCGCCCCATGAAGCCCCATCATCACCTCGACAGCAGCACATTGATTGGATACTCGGCCGGCGCCCTGCCCGTGGCCTTCCGCGCCGTAGTGTCCGTACACCTGAGCATCTGCCGTCATTGCCGCGACCAACTGCTGGACGCTGACAGGGTCGGCGGCCAGCTCATCAGCCAGCAGGATGGCGCACCGATGCCCCGGGGGGCGCGCGAGACGATGCTCAGTCGCCTGAGGGAATCGGCGGTCTCCACTCCGCCCCGCTCCACACCGGTGGCTCGTGTTCACGATCCCGACCAATTGCCCGAGCCGCTGTGGCCCTACTTCGGAGAAACCTACAGCGGTTTGCGCTGGCGAACCATTGGCCCAGGTGTGCACCACATTCGTTCGCGCAATGTGCAAGACGGGCATCTGATGCTCCTGCGAATTGCCCCGGGCCGCTGCGTACCGATGCACAGCCACGGCGGAAACGAGCTGACCATGATCCTGCAGGGCGCTTACGACGATTCTCTGGGTCATTTCGCCCCGGGTGACGTGGCCGACCTCGATTGCGATGTGGAACACCAGCCGGTGACCTCCCCAGGCGTGCCTTGCGTATGCGTAGCGGCCACCGACCTGCCACTGCGCTTCTCTGGCTGGCTTGCGCGCACACTGCAGCCACTCTTCAAACTCTGACCGACACCGAAGGTCGCGTCGCGTGACGACGACACACTTGATCCTCGGCGATCAGCTCAATCCCCAGCGCCTCAAATAGGCGGCCGCAGCGATGGAGCCCCGAAAGCCCTCACGGAAATCGGCGAAGAACCAAAAAATTGGACTGCGGCCGGTGTGGGCCAAAAGCCAGCGCACGGACGGCACACTGAGTCGAGCGAACTTCACCTGGCATGGCGATGCGGATATCGCTGCCCCACGGATAAACTATTGCGATCATCAGGCAAAGCCACTGCCGATGGCACGGTGATCTATCGCAGCAGCATTCACGATTGCACGCGGTGCGAACTGAGGGCGCATTGCTGTCCGACGCGCCACGAACGATCACGCCGACACCGAAAGAAGGTCGAGATGTTGTTCGCTCACCTGAAACGCATCTTGCGACTGGATCGCTTGCGCCTGCATGGCCTGAGTGGCGCAAAAGATGAGTTTCTTGGCCGCCACCGCACAGAATCTGCGGCGCATGGCGAAATGGCTGATGCCAAAGGCATCAGCGGCGGTGTGGCGCAAGAGGCCGTTGCGTCCGACATTTTGACGGCCGCTACCGAGACGCAGGATATGCCGCGGCCGCGCACCCCATTGGGCGGAAAAGGCCTAGGTCTCTTCGAAAAGGCTTCGGGTCGCCTCGATCAACTCGCTGGAGCTACATGGCTTGTAGAGCAGCGTAAAGCCCTTCAACTCTTCTTCGCGTTCGCGGCCAACGTGCCCGCTTAGAAGCAGAACCCTCAAATTCGGGTGCTCCGTGATGGCCTGCTGCGCCAGCGCAATACCGTCCATGGCGCCGGGCATCATGACGTCCGAGATGAGAACATCGAAGGCTTTCGCAGCTAACGCACTCAACGCCTCCTCCGTGGAAAACGCCAGCTCCACCTGAAGGCCAGACGTTCTCAGGCTGTCACCAAGCGATTCGGCAACATCCTTGTTGTCATCCACCAGCAAAACACGATGCGCGAGCGAGGGCAGCTTTACCGCGGTGGCCGCACCAACCGGTGCTGTCGCCTCGGAAGGGGCCTCGACGCGCGGCAAGAGGATATGCACCGCCGTTCCGGCACCCACCACGCTCTCGACATACAGCGTGCCTCCCGATTGGCGGGCAATGCCGTGCGCGATGCACAAGCCAAGCCCGGTGCCCTTTCCACCCTTCGTTGTAAAGAAGGGGTCCAAAACACGCTTGAGAATTTCTCTCGGAATGCCGGGGCCGTTATCGACGAGCATGACATCGACGTATTGGCCGGGCGTGATATCCATGTCCGTGGCTTGATCCATCGATACGTCGCGGTTGGAGGTTTGTATCGTCAGTTGCTGGTTGGGTTCGCCTTCCATGGCATCTCTGGCATTGATGGCGATATTCAAAATCGTCGTTTCGATCTGTGCCGCATCGGCCTGGCAGAACCACAGTTCGGGCTCAAGCTTCACGCTTACCGTGATGCGATCACCCAGGGACTGAGTAAGCATGTCTTGAATGCCGACAATGAGCTCATTGATCTGCAAATTCGTAGGACTGAGCTTTTGACGACGAGAAAAAGCCAGCAGCTGTTTGGTGAGTTCTGAGGCCTTGGCGATCGCGCGGCGCGATGCATCGATGGGGCGAATGAAATCCTCGGTCCAATAACCCTTCTTCCGCAACCGGCTTTCGATTAGCTCGGAGGAAGCCACGATGACCTGCAGAAAATTGTTGAAGTCGTGCGCCAAGCCACCCGTCAATCGCCCCAATGCCTCCATCTTCAGTGCTTGCTGCAGCCCTTCTTCGGCAACCCTGCGCCGGGTCACGTCGCGTTGATAGCCAAAGAAATACTTGATGCTGCCGTCCGTCCCAAGAAGGGGAAGGATGTGGATGAGGTTCCAGAAGGAGGTTCCGTCCTTTCGATAGTTAAGAACCTCCACCATCAGTTCGCGCTGCTCGGCCACGGCGCCTCTGATTTCTTCTCGTGTGTCCGGATCCGTATCTGGACCTTGCAGAAATCGACAGTTTTTTCCCAGCACCTCGTCGGAGCTGTATCCAGTCATATCAAGGAAGGCGGCGTTCGCATACAAGATGAGGTTGTCGTCTTCAGCGCCTGTGATGATCAGGCCGAGACTGCTGTCTTCGAGCGCCCGAGCCAGCATGCGATAGCGGTCATCGATAGGCAGCACCGAGAGCAGCGCTATGGGTTCGGAAGCCGAACAATTGTGCGATGTCATACGCCGTGATCGTTCCCAGGTGATTGAAGCGACCCGCCATTTGCCCCGTCTCCGGTAGCAAAAGCCCCTTATAAATAAGCTAGCTATGCGCCTACCGCTGTCTAGCGCATGTGAGAAAAATAGATCGTTGACAGGTGGTTGTCAGGGCCGCGCGTGTAACCGAGCCCGGCGATGGCTTGGGTCCCAACGTCTCGCGCCAGGAACACGCCGCCCTTCATCAAGAAGGCAAACCTAGTCTTTTACTCCAATACGCCGTGAAAGTGTTGCAGCACAAAGCCCCATCCGCATTGCAGAGAACGCATGCGCCAAAGGCCGGCGGCAGGACGCGCCCGCCGCCGGTGCCACTGGGCAAGAAACCGCGCCCAGGGAAAATACGTCGATGATTACGCCGCCTGACTCTGCAGTCGGCGTGGTTCGGCGGTCGACAGCTCGTTCACCCCGATGGGTATTTGCCTAGGCTTGAGCGCCTCGGGCAGCTCCCGCTTAAGGTCGATGACAAGCAGGCCATCCTGAAGGCCCGCGCCGGTGACCTGCATGTGCTCGGCCAGTTCGAAGCGGCGGGAGAACGGCCGGTTGGCGATGCCTCGATGGAGCACTTCGCCGACGTGGTCCGTTCGCCGCTCACCACTAACCGTGAGCAAGTTGTCTTGTAAAGAGATAGACAAATCATCTCGCCCAAAGCCGGCGACAGCCATGGTAATCCGGTAGTGATCGTCGCTGATCTTCACGGAATCAAAGGGCGGCCAACTGTCCGGTTGCGGGCTGCGAGCAGCCGTTTCCAGAAGTTCGAAGACCCGGTCAAAACCGATGCTGGAACGATGAAGCGGTGAGAAGTCGAGCACAGTGCGCATTGCCATATCCTCATTAAGCAACATGGAAAAGTTGACTGCCGCCGCGCCGCCTGGCGCGACGTGAGCCGACCCCGTAGCGATCGGCGAAGCGAAAAGATAATCATCGGCGCGCGAATGGCAAGACCTCGCACCCACACTATTAAGCCACCGTTTCGAACTGGACTGCGTCCGGTTCGATAGACACCACCTTAAGCTAATCCCATCTGCTGCTCGAACTGTATCGGACTGATGTAGCCGATGGTCGAGTGGCGTCGCTTGCTGTTGTAAAGCCGTTCGATGTAATCGAAGACATCGGCTTTCGCCTCAGCCCGCGTGCGATATACCTTGTTGTCAGTGCGTTCGGTCTTGAGCGTTTTGAAGAAGCTTTCCATCGCCGAGTTGTCCCAGCCATTGCCCGAGCGGCTCATGCTGCAGGTAATGCCAAGCTCGCCGAGCAGGCGCTGAAAGCGGTCGCTGGTGTATTGGCTGCCACGATCGGAGTGATGCATCACCGACTCGGGCCGTCGCCGCCGCCACACAGCCATCATCAACGCGTCGGTCACCAGCTGCGCCGTCATCTGCGACTGCATCGACCAACCGACGACACGACGCGAATACAGATCCAGCACCACAGCGACATACAGCCAGCCTTCGGCCGTCCACAGGTACGTGAAGTCGGCGACCCACTTCTGGTTCGGCGCGGTCGCCTGGAATTGCCGATCGAGCAGATTCGGCGCAATCGCCCCACTGGATCGGTCGCCCCGGTCGATCGGCAGATTGCGCCGGCGTGGTCGAGCACGTAGGCCCTGAACACGCATCAGCCGTTCGACACGATGCAGGCCACACCGATGCCCCGCTTCGAGCACATCGCGCCAGACACGGCGTGCACCGTACGTGCGATCGCTATCGAGAAAGCTCTGGCGGGCCTGCTGACCCAGCACCTCGTCATCACATTGGCGCTGACTGCGTGGCCGAACGAGCCACGCGTAGAACCCGCTGCGCGAGACACCGAGCGCCTCACAGATCAATGCCACCGGCCAGGCCCCTCGGTGCTTCGCCACGAAGCCAAACTTCACGTCGACTCCCTGGCGAAATAGGCCGCGGCACGTTCAACTGGTCGATGCAACATCATCCATGACAATGAGAATGGGGAGATGTGGCATCAATGGCACGCATGGGAAGACCAGGGCTGTCGGACAGCCAGAAGAAGGAGCTCTGGCGTCGTTGGAAGGACGGTCAGACTCTCAGTGAGATAGGTGTGGCGCTGTGCCGCCAAGCCGGCTCGATTCACGGCGTCTTATCTTTGCGGGGTGGCATTGCACCGATAGACCGACGACGAAGCGCACTGACGCTTACGCTGACCGAGCGCGAGGAAATTTCCCGGGGACTGGCTGCTGGCCAATCGATCCGGAGCATGGCTGCAGCGCTGGGTCGATCGCCATCCACAGTCAGCCGAGAGATCGCTCGCAATGGTGGCGCCCAACGCTATCGTGCCTCGGACGCCGATGAAGCCGCATGGAAGCGCGCCCTGCGGCCGAAGCAGTGCCGGCTGGCTCTGTTACCAAGATTGCGGCAGGTAGTCGCCGCCAGGCTCGCAGAACGATGGTCGCCGGACCAAATCGCTGGCTGGCTCGTGGAGGAATTTCCGGATGACATGGCCATGCGGGTATCTCACGAAACGATCTATCGAAGTTTGTTCGTCCAGGCTCGCGGTGTGCTCGAGAAAGAACTCGTCAGCTATCTCCGGTCGCGGCGAATGATGCGGCGTGCCAAAGCCTCCACCACCAAAGGACAGCCACGCGGTCGCATCATTGATGCGATATCCATTCGCGATCGGCCGCCAGAAGTTGACGATCGCACCATTCCAGGTCACTGGGAAGGCGACTTACTGTCCGGTGCGAAGAACAGTCATATCGCGACGCTGGTTGAACGCCAGTCCCGTTTCACGGTGCTCGTGAAACTCCCTGGGAAGGACACGAGTAGCGTCGTGACGGCGTTGAGGCGGCATATGCGGAAATTGCCAGCCGCGCTAAGAAAGACCCTGACATGGGACCGAGGTGGAGAGCTGGCGAGCCACAAAGAACTCACCGCCGCCACCGGTGTTCAAGTCTATTTCTGCGACCCGCAGAGTCCGTGGCAGCGCGGCACAAATGAGAACACCAATCGGCTACTTCGGCAGTATTTCCCCGACGGAACGAATCTGTCAGGCTTCAGCCAAGCCGATTTGAATCAGATTGCTCGCCGTCTGAATCAGCGGCCACGCAAGACACTGGGATATCAAACCCCGATGAAGTGGTTTAACAACGCCGTTGCATCGACCAGTTGAACGTGCCGCGCCTTACTTTGGTTCCAGCGTGCGGAAGCGCGGCGCGATGGTGGCGAAGTAAGGTGCCTTGAAGCAGATCAGGCGGCCGTACAGCCAGCGCCCGCCCGGCAGCGAGCTCAGCTTGCGGTACAGCGATAACGCCTGGGTCATGACCAATATCCTGCGCGGCGGGACACGTGCCCTGCCCGTCCGTGAAATTTGTGGGCCGTCACCCCCGCCAAGGCAGGGATGACGAGTGAAAGGCCGCTACCGCCCCGACCTCAGGCTGCGTCCGCCAGCTTCTTGTTGCGGTCAGCGCGGCTCACCGCGGAACGCAGTTCGGCCGGATCGAAATCGTCCACTGCGATGAACTCGGCCACGCCTTCGCGCACGCGCTTGAGCAGGTCGTGTTCGGACGCATTGATGACGCCGGCCTGCAGCGCTTCGGCGAGCTGGCCGTAGTAGTCGTGCGACGTGAACTGCCCCGCCTTCTGTGCCTTGCCAAACTTGCGCTCGACCGGTTCGGCGGCAATCACGTCCGGCAG
>NZ_DASRZX010000102.1:0-6176 GCF_035685885.1 Dyella sp.
TTGGTCTTTGCCATCGCTTGATGGGTTTGAGGACGGCGAGGCGAAAACAGAATTTCTACTCTGACGGATTCGGTTATGCACAGCGATGGTTCCGTATTTTGCGCCCTCTATCGTTGGCGCCTGCATCCGGGTTCGGAAGAATCCTTTGTACAAGCATGGTCGCGAATCACAGGATTGCTTTTGGCCGAGCGGGGATCACTGGGCTCACGTTTGCACCGTGGTCCTGACGACATTTGGTATAGCTATACGCAGTGGCCGTCTGCGGCGGCAAAGGTAGAAGGTCTCTCCCGTCCGTCGGTGGATCCGGATGCTTGGGCACAGCTGCGCGCTGCCATTGCGGAGAGTTTGCCGGAGTTGATCCTTGAGCCGGAGTCTGACTTCCTGGCGCCACTTCCTCGCGATGGTGCCTCCATCAACTCGATGAGCTAAGTGCTTAAGGGTCGGAAGCTTGACGTTGGCTTCCGACCCTAAACGAATGCTCGCCCCGCATCTCCGTGGCTTCGCATCGTTCGAGCTCGTTCGCTAGTCGTCGATGAAATGATGGATGGCCGGGATCGTGACGTCCGGCGCTTCTTCCATCAGCCAGTGCCCAGCATGGGGAACGACCAGCTCCGTCACGTGGGTGGCGGCGTTGCGCATTACGACGGCTTCGTTCGCGCCAAAGGATTTTTCGCCGCCGATGGCGAGCACCGGCATGGTGAGCTTGGTCGCCATGGCGGTCTTGTTGTCTTCGGCATCTTTCCTGATGGAGCGAAACTGCGCAAACGCGTCGTGCATGGCGCCGGGGCGAGCGTAGAGCTCGGCATAGTGCTGGCGCGTGGCTTCGTCGACCTTGGACGGATCGCCCGCGAACTCGTTCCAGAAGCGATCGAGGTAGATGCGTTCGCGGCCGGCGACGAGGCGCTCCATGTCAGGGCCGCCGAAGTCGAAATGCCAGAGGGCGGGCAGGCGCACGATCTGGTCCCAGGGCGGGATGCCTGGCACGGGCGCATCCATCACGACGAGGCGATCGGTCTTGTCCGGATAACGTGCGGCATAGGCGTAGGCCACCATCGTGCCGATGTCGTGCCCCACGACCGCGGCATGGTCGATGCCCAGCTGGGTGAGCACGCTGCGGATGTCCGCCGCCTGGGTTCGCTTGTCGTAACCGTCTTCCGGGTGCGAGGACAAGCCCATGCCGCGCAGGTCGGGCACGACGACGGTGTGATTGCGCGCCAGGTCGGTTGCCAGCGGTGCCCACATGTCGCCGGTATCACCGAAGCCGTGCAGCAGGACGACCGCCGGTCCCTTGCCACCGACGCGGACATGGATCGTGGCGCCCTCCGTCTTGATGTCCTGTACGCGGAACGAGGGAGGAAAGGGCTGGACCGCTGCAATGGCGGTGACGCTGAAACCTGCATACAGGCACGCCATGAGAAGCAGGCGAATCATCGGGTGACTCCCTAGGAAAGTGATGGGTGATACCCCTGGACGGCGAGGTGGACAGCCACCTCGCCGGGTGTAGTTCAAGGCAATAACCGTAACGTGCGCGTGATGGCTGCTGTCCGGATCAGACCAAAGCGGATGCTGCCGAGCAAGGATGACGAAGGCAGTGCCCACTATGCGCAACTTGCATGTTTCGCGGACAGAGCGCGATCAGGGATTCGCCGTCAACCCGGTATGGCGGGGCCGGCCGCCGGATGGCTGAAATCCTCGGGCGTCAGATTGCGGGTCAAACGGAACACGCCTTCGTGCACCTTCCTTGGCAACACCACGTCCAGCACGGTGGTCTGGTGAGGGCCGAGGGCATCGAGCAGGTCGTTGCCGCTGGCCATGGCGGCAATGGCGTGGTGCACCAGTCCGTCCAGGTCCGCCGGTTCCACGCTGACGCTATAAGGCCGATGGGCATCGACGGCGGGACGCAGCGTCTTGCGGCTGTTGGAAGGATCGGGCACGCGGGCCGAGCCGGCTAGCAGGTCGTGGTTGAGGAACAACGAGATCACTTGCGACTGGCGGCTGTTTGCCTGGCGATCGAGCATGAAACCCTGGGGCATCCAGTCGGGATTGGGTGGCGTGCCTGCGTTGAGCAGCAATTTGGCGCCAGGTAGCGGTTCGCCGCTCTCGTCGGTGAGCCTGACGATCAACAGGCTGCGCGGATCGTGGATGTGCACGCGTGGCGTAAACGGACCCACCGGTTCGAGCTCGACCTTGTCCGCGTCGCGCTGGTCATTCTCCGCGTCGAAGGTATCGCACAATTGGTGATAGCCCGCCGCATCCTTCACCTGCAGGCAGCGCAGCAGGGCATCGAGGGTGGTCTTCGGCGCGGCCTGCATGATGCCCTTCGCACTGCCGGAATGGGATGCCCCGGGGATCAGCTTGAACGCCGTGCGCGGCGCGCGGGTGACCTGCAGCGAGAGGCTGTCCTCGAGCGTGCCGCTGTCGTGGGCCAGCACGGCATGTCGTGCGTTGAGGTTGGCCGCGGCCATGCGTACCACGCCGTCCGATCCATCCTCACCCGTGTAGCTGTTGATGTGGTCGTAGAGCGCGCGGTCGGGACGATCGCCGGTGAGTACGAACAGGTATTGCCCACGCCCTAGTGGATCGTCGCCGTGGATATGGTCGAGATTGAGCGAGAGCGATTCGGTGCTGCCCAGTTCGAGCCAATCGAGGATGCGCTGGCCGGGCTCGACGCCGTCGAACCATGATCGCAGGCGGCCGAGCACGCTCTTTCCCAGTTGTGCGAGGGCCGAGCCGAAATTCGCCGGCGCCAGCATCATCAGGTGGGTGAGTCGGATCGTGCTGAAGGTACCGGGACGCTCGCGTTGCGCGCGCAGCCATTCGCGCACGACGGGACCGCCCGTGGAGTGCGTGATGCAGGCGAAGCTGGCGTCGAGCAGATGCAGGTCGCGCAACGCGTGGTCGAAGGCGCGCACGAGGTCCGGCATGGTCACGACATCGTCGAAGCTCACGTATTCGGACAGCCACAAGTCCGTGACGGTGAGCGCCACGCCTTGCGCGGCCGCCTGCTGCTGCAGGCGCAGGGGCAGGGCGCCATAGGTCGCGGTGTTGGTGACGCTCCAGCCGTGGACGAAAACGAGAGTGGTCATGAGCGGTCCCTGCGCCACGCCCCGTCCCCTGATGGGTGCGGGCCGGCAACGCCAACTATGGAGGGAGAAGGATCAGGCATCTAAGATGCCATGACTTTCCACGGACCGGGGACCTGCATGCTCGCCATCCTTTTCGTCCTGTTGCTGGGGGCCGCATGCCTGTACCGCCTGCGCTGGCGGCGGACGGGCAACCTGGTGGTCGCTGCGGCCGCGGTGTTGTTCTTCGGCGTGGGTTGCGGTGCGGTGCCGCGCATGCTCATCCGCAGCCTGCAAAGCCCTTACGACGTGGAACCGGCCATTGCATGGGCGCCGCGCAACGCCATCGTGCTGCTGGGCGCAGGCACCGTCGTGGCAGGCGACGAACCGCTGCAGCCTTCCTATTTCGCTGATGGCCGCGTGTTGCGTGCAGCGCAGTTGTACAACGCGTGCAAGGCAACGGGCAGGGAATGCCATTTGTTCGTGAGCGGCGGCGATTCGCAGGACCATGGCGAAGCCGAATCGGTGGTGTACGGGCGCGCGCTGCGCAAGCTTGGCATTCCCGAGGCGGACATGTCCTTCGAGACGCGCAGCATGACGACCTGGCAGAACGCCCAGTTCAGCCGTCCATTGCTGGCCAGTTACGCACCTCAGCACATGGTGCTGGTGACCTCGGGCATCCACCTGCGCCGGTCACTGCTGTATTTCGCGCACTTCGGCATCGAGCCGCAGCCGGTGGCCGGCGACTGGCTCAATGCACGGCGCGAATGGATCCCCGATTCCTGGAATTACCTGCTGGCCGACGCGGCCATGCACGAGTACCTGGGCATCCTGCGCTACCGCGTCTACAACGCCCTGGGCTGGAACGCGCCGAAGGCCGCCCGGCTGGGCTCCTGATCCCGCCGCGGGTCGTTCATTTTCCAGCCAGCTACGAGGGCAGGATCCGCGTAACCTTGCGCGGATTTTCCCTTTCCCGGGCTTTCCGATGTCTTCCTCCGTACCCTCCGAACCGCACTCGCGTGCGGCGCTTCCGCTTGCGCCATCGCTGGACCCTGCGCTGGCCGCGGCGCGCATGCCGCGGCAATTCCGGCCGCTGTCATGGCGCGTGGCCTGGATGGCCGTGCTGGCGATGGCGCTGGGCGGTCTCGTGGCGTTGATTGCACGCGCGCTCACGGCGCTCATCGGACTGGTGACCAACCTCGCGTTCTACGGCCGCGCGAGCGCCGAGTTCAGCAGCCCGGCAGACAATCATCTCGGCCTGTGGGTCATCGGCGTGCCCGTGGTCGGTGGCCTCATCGTGGGCGCCATGGCGCGCTTTGGTTCTCGCGCGATCCGCGGGCACGGCATTCCCGAGGCGATGGAGCAGGTGCTGCTCAACGAAAGCCGCATTCCCCCGCGCATGACGTGGCTGAAGCCCGTGTCGTCCGCGATTGCCATCGGTACCGGTGGTCCGTTCGGCGCGGAGGGGCCGATTATCGCCACCGGCGGCGCGCTGGGTTCGCTGCTCGGCCAGGTGCTGCATGTCACCGCCGACGAACGCAAGACCTTGCTGGCGGCTGGCGCGGCAGCAGGCATGGCCGCGGTGTTTTCCGCGCCGATCTCCGCGGTGCTACTGGCGCTTGAGCTGCTGCTGTTTGAACGCCGCGCCCGTTCGCTGATTCCGGTGGCACTGGCCTCGGCAGTCGGCACGGGCGTGCGTTATGTGCTGGAAGGCAACGAGCCGATGTTCCCGATGCCGGCCATCGCGGCCCCCAGCCTGATGGCTCTGGCCGTCTATATGGCCATGGGTCTGCTGACGGGTGTGGCCAGCGTCGGTATCACCAGGCTCACCTATGCCATCGAGGATGGCTTCGAGAAGTTGCCGATCCACTGGATGTGGTGGCCGGCCATTGGCGGCGTCATGGTGGGTGTCGTCGGCTATGTGATGCCGGCCACGCTTGGCGTGGGCTACAGCAATATTTCCGCGGTGCTCGGCGGGCAGATCAGCCTGGCGGTGATGCTTGCGCTATGCGTGCTCAAGTTGCTGTCGTGGTCGGTGGCACTGGGCAGCGGCACGTCCGGAGGCACGCTGGCTCCCATGTTCACCATCGGCGGCGCCATGGGCGGCTTGCTTGGTGGCCTGTGCGTGGCGTGGTTGCCGGGGCTGCAGGTGGACCCGCATGTGGCGGCGCTGGTCTGCATGGCGGCGATGTTTGCCGGCGCATCGCGCGCGTTCCTGACATCGGTGGTGTTTGCTTTCGAGACGACGCAGCAGCCGCAGGGACTGTTGCCGCTGCTCGCGGCCTGCGCTGCGGCCTACCTGGTCTCCGGGCTGATGATGCGCCAGACCATCATGACCGAGAAGATCGCGCGTCGCGGCGTGCACGTGCCTTCGGAGTACGCCGCCGACCATCTGGAACGCATCAGTGTTGGCGATGCATGTAGCCGCCAGGTGGTGAGCCTGCTGGCATCCCAGTCGCTGGGCGATGTACGCGCGTGGCTTGCTGACGAGAATGCGTCGACGCGCCACCAGGGTTTCCCCGTGCTGAACGAGGGTGGCCGACTGCTCGGCGTGGTCACTCGGCGCGACCTGCTTGGCCGCGACACGCCGGATGACGTGACGGTGGGTTCGCTGCTGCGTCGTGCGCCGCTGGTGGTGGGAGAGCACCACACCTTGCGCGAAGCGGCCGATCACATGGTCGAGGCCGACGTGGGCCGGCTGGTCGTGGTCGGAAAGGATGGTGCGCGGGTGGTGGGCGTCATCACGCGGGGCGACCTGCTGTCGGCCCATGCGCGCCGCCTGCGCGAATCGCGCGAGGCCAGCCGTCACCTTGGGCGCAAGGCCGCGGTCCAGGACCGCGCCCCGTAGTTGCTCATCCAGTGTGTTTGAGCGACGCGTTGTCGATCACGAAGCGGTACTTCACGTCGCTCTTGAGCATGCGCTCGTAGGCGTGGTTGATGTCCTTGATGTCGATGACTTCGATGTCGCTGACGATGCCGTGCTCGGCGCAGAAATCGAGCATTTCCTGCGTCTCGGCGATGCCGCCGATGGCCGAGCCGGAAATCGAGCGACGGCCCAGCACCACCATGCCCGCCTGCACCGGCGGCGCAATCGGTTCCAGAAGGCCCACCAGG
>NZ_DASRZX010000103.1:0-25752 GCF_035685885.1 Dyella sp.
CCAGGCTGTGCCGCTCGCCGGCGCTCACGAAGCGTCCATGTCTGCGGCCTGCAAGCGCGCGCGCCAGTCGACCGAGGTATCGCCGACCGCGATGAATTCGGGATTGATCAGCGAATCGCCGCGGTTGTAGCGCAATGGTTCGCCCGCCAGGTCCAGCACGGCGCCGCCCGCCTCTTCCAGCACGCTCTGCGCAGCGGCGGTATCCCACTCGCTGGTGGCGCCGCGGCGCAGATAGACGTCTGCTTCGCCGCGCGCCACAAGGCAGAATTTCAGCGAGGAGCCGAGCGGCATCGACGCGTAATCGCCACCGATCAATTGCTGCAACAACGCCGCGCCCGCACCACCATGCGAACGGCTTCCCGCCACCGTCGCGGGCGTCGCCAGGCGGCGCGTGCCGATGCGCTCCCAGCCTGCATCGGCGCTGCGCTGCAGCCACGCGCCATGGCCACGCGAGGCGGCAAAGAGTTCACCGGTCACCGGCGCCAGCACGACGCCCAGCACCGGTTCGTGATGTTCGATGAGCGCGATGTTCACGGTGAATTCGCCGTTGCGCTTGACGAACTCACGCGTACCGTCCAGCGGATCCACCAGCCAGTAGTGTTCCCACTCTCGCCGCTGCGTCCACGGCGCATGGCGGGCTTCTTCGGAAATCACCGGCAGCACGGTTTCCAGCTGCGCCAGACCCGCGGCAATCACGCGCTGGGCGGCAAGATCCGCGTCGGTGACGGGTGAGTGGTCGTCCTTGCGCTGGACTTCAAAATCTTCGCCATAGACGGCCAGGATGGCCTGGGCAGCCTCACGCGCGATCGCAGCCACCTGTTGCAGGAGCGATGGAACCGTGGACTGGCTCATGTCGGCTGGAACCGGCCGGCAAGATATTCGCGCGCCATGAACAGCGCAGCGATGGAGCGGCCTTCGGTGACGTCGTCGCGTGCGACCAGCACATGCAGGTCCGCCAGCTTCCATGGCACCACTTCCAGTTCCTCCGGCTCGTCGCCTTCCAGCCGCTCGGGATACAGGTCCTGCGCAAGCACCACGTGCGCCATGTGGGTCATGTAGGACGGCGACAGCGACAGGTTGTGCAGGATCTTCAGCTTGCGCGCGCCAAATCCGATTTCTTCCTTGAGCTCGCGATCCGCGCCCTGCTCCACCGTTTCGTCGCGATCGAGGCGACCCTTCGGCAAACCCAGCTCGTAACGGCCGACGCCCGCGCCGTACTCGCGCACCAGCAGCACGGTTTCATCATCCTGCATCGGCACGATGATCACGGCACCCAATCCGCTGCCCTTCAGTCGCTCATAAGTGCGGCATTCGCCGTTGGAGAACTCCAGATCAAGCTGCTCGACGCGCAGGAAGCTGCTGTCGTGCACCTCACGGGTGGCATGGACGATCGGTGGCTTGGGCATCGGTTGATTCTATCCCTTCAAAGCGTCTTGAAGCCGCGAAAGCGCCATGGCGTGAAGAGCAGGCGTACCGGCCAGCACGCTGCGCGTATCCAGTGTCAGCGGCTGGCCGTCCAGATCGGTGAACGCGCCACCCGCTTCCCGCACGATCACGGCCAATGCCGCGATGTCGAGGATGTTCACGTCCGACTCGATCACCACATCCAGCCCGCCACGCGCAAGCAGGTGGTAATGGCAGAAGTCGCCATAACCGCGGATGCGATTGCTCTCGCGGATCAGTGCACCCAGTTCGGCCCAGCGTGCGTCGGCGGTGAGCGATTTGATGTTGCCGGTAGAAATCGACGCCTGCGCGAGCGACGAGGTGGCCGCCACGCGTACCCGCTCACCCTCGAACCAGCATCCATCGCCCGCGCTCGCCCACATCGTTTCGCCGTAGATCGGCGCGCTCGACACGCCCACGACCAGCTCGCCACGATGCATGAGCGCAATCTGCGTGGAGAAGAACGGCGTGCGCCGCACGAAGCTCTTGGTGCCGTCGAGTGGATCGACCATCCACATCAGGTCCTGCCCGCCCTCATCCTTGCCGAATTCCTCGCCATAGATGGAGGCGTCGGGCAACGCCGCCTGCAGCACTTTCCGGATGGCCAGTTCCGCTTCGCGATCGGCCACGGTGACGGGCGTGTCGTCGCTCTTGAGTTCGACATCCACGCCACGCCGCCAGTAGTGCCACAGCACTTCGGATGCCGCCTGCGCGGCTTCGCGCGCGGCAGCCAGCGCATGCTGCAGATCCAGTTCGCTCATGATTTCCCCTCGGGCATGGCAGCCGCCAGGCCACCCTTGTATTGAATATGCGTGACGCCATCGGCATCCACTGCACCAAAACTTGCCAGCCACCGCTGCAGCGCCGGCGCCGGCTGGCGCGGTGCTGCCACGGCATTGAAGCGCCAGGCCAGCGGACTGAGCTGCAAGCGGCCGTCGATGCGCAACGGTCCGTTGCCGTCGTCGTGCAGATGTCCCTCGACCACCCCGTTGCTGCCGCGCAGGCTCAGCGTGAGATCGCCCAGCGGCAACTCTCCCTGATGCGGCGTGCGCAGCGTGGCGTCCTGCCAATGGATGCGCGCATCAAGCACGACGGGCCATCCGCCGTGCAACTGGGCCCGGTTCGCGGTGAGTTGCAGGACACCGCGCGGACGGCCCATGGGCAGGTTGAGGCGAGGACCCAGTGCGTCCATGTCGGCGCGCATTTGGACGTCCGTCCAGACCGCCTCAGCCGCGTTTCGGCCGTCCATGCGGCCGTGCAATTGCACGCGGGGGCCTTGCAGGTCCACGCGCACGTGTTGCTCGCCGAGCAAGGCGCGTCTATCCAGCGTCCATTCCAGAGGGCCCAGCGGCGTACCGGTGGCCGACACCACCTGGCCTGCACGCCCTTGCCAAAGCAAACCACTGACGTCATGCAACTGCAGCCCGTTGAGGCGCCCCGCGAGCAGCGGCACGGCCCAGCGTGCGGGCATGAACCACAGCAGGGCAAAGCCGATGAGCAGCAGGCCGACAAAGGCCGCCAATGCGATACGCCAGTGCTTCAAACCAGTTCCCAGGGGAGGCGAGACTTGAGCGGGCATGCTCCAAACCCGATCATAGCCCGATGAACATCCTCCCCGCTGCCGACGCGCTGGTGCGTCGCGACCTGAGCCATCTGTGGCATCCCTGCACGCAGATGCACGATCACCGGACCGTCCCCATGGTACCCATCGCCCGAGGTGAAGGCGCCTGGCTGATCGGCACCGATGGGCGCCGCTATCTCGACGGCATCAGTTCCTGGTGGACCAATCTGTTCGGCCACGCAAACCCGCGCATCGCCGCGGCACTGGCCGATCAGGCGCGCACGCTGGAGCACGTGATTTTTGCCGGTTTCACCCACGAACCGGCCGTCGCGCTGGCCGAGGAACTGGTGCGCGTCACGCCGGCCGGCCTGGACCGCGTGTTCTATGCCGACAACGGATCGGCGGCGATCGAAGTAGCGCTGAAGATGAGCTTCCACTACTGGCTCAATCAGGGCCACGGCGAGAAGACGCGCTTCATCGCGCTCACCGGCAGCTACCACGGCGAAACGCTGGGTGCGTTGTCGGTCAGCGATGTGGCGCTGTATCGGAAAACCTACGCACCCCTGTTGCTCACGCCGTTCCTGGCGCCTTCGCCCGATGCCTGCGAGGCAGAGCCCGGGGAAGACATGGCCGCCTTCGCGCGGCGACGGCTGGGCGACATGCGTGCCCTGCTGGAGCAACACGCGCACGAAGTGTGCGCCGTCATCGTCGAGCCGCTCGTGCAGTGCGCTGGCGGCATGCGCATGTACCACCCCGATTATCTTGCCGGGCTGCGCGTGCTGTGCGACGAATTCAACGTGCACTTCATCGCCGACGAGATCGCCGTCGGCTTCGGTCGCACGGGCACGCTGTTCGCCTGCGAACAGGCTGGCGTATCGCCGGATTTCATGTGCTTGTCCAAGGGACTTACCGGCGGGTTCCTGCCGCTCTCGGCCGTGCTTACCACCACGCAGGTCTACGACGCGTTCTACGCCGAATACAGCGCAGGCAAGGCGTTCCTGCATTCGCACAGCTATACCGGCAATCCGCTGGCATGCCGCGTGGCGCTGGAAACGCTGGCGATTTTCCGCGAAGAACCGGTGCTGGAACGCAACCGCGCCTTGGCCGCGCACCTGTCGCGCAGGCTCGCGCCGGTGGTGGATCATCCGCATGTCGCCGACGTGCGCCAGACCGGCATGATCGCCGCGATCGAACTGGTGGCGGACAAGGCCAGCCGGCGTGCCTTCCCCTCAGCCGAAAGGCGCGGCCTTCGGGTTTACCTGCACGGCCTCGCCCACGGCGCGCTGCTGCGTCCGCTCGGCGACATCATCTATTTCATGCCGCCTTATGTCGTGACCACCGAAGAGATCGATCACCTCGTGGACACTGCGCTCCAGGGCATTGAACAGGCGATCGCCTGAGCACGGCTCAGTGGCCGCCCTGGATCGTCACGCTGGGATCAAGTTTCTGCAGCGCGGGTCCCAGGGTGGGTTCACCGGTGTTCTGGATGTCCTGGCGGCTATAGCTGCGCCCTGGCACCGACAGGCAAGGACTCCCCTTTTTGGCGGGAATCGCGCTGCCCGTGCTCTGGATGCAGTTGCGATCGCCGGGCGCCGGGTGTTTCACCTCGGGCTGGCCGTTGAGCTTGCCTTCCTGGAACGGGCCCATGCTCTGGTTATCCGCTGCCGGGGCCGCGGTCTGGGCCACCGTCGCGCTGGCTGCCACGGCAAACAGCAAGGCGAGAAGCGATGTGCTGATGGGCTTGTTCATGAGGCACCTCCGGGGAATGAGGGACGGGACCATGCTGCGCCGCCACCGCCCGGCTGGCAAATATTCGCCAGGCGCCATGGACCGGGCATTCAGCTTGCTGGCGCGGCCGCCGGGACGGCGTGCCGGCGGTCCGCTATGCTTTCCGTTTTACGGGGTTTCCAACGCGCCATGCGCACCATCCGCATACACGTCGACCAACCGCTTTCCGTGGGCCTTGAACTGGGCCTCCCGGCGCAGGCGGGCGAACACGTGGCGCGCGTGCTGCGTCTGACCGTCGGTGATCCGGTCACGCTGTTCAACGGCGACGGCCACGACTATCCGGCCGTCATACGGGCCGTCGGCAAGCGCGAAGTGATCGTCCAGATCGAGACCGGCCATCTCGTCTCCAATGAGTCGCCGCTGACGCTGACGCTGGCTCAGGGCGTGGCGCGTGGCGAGAAGATGGATCTCATCGTGCAGAAGGCCACCGAATTGGGCGTGGCGCGTATCGTGCCGCTGTTGACCGAGCGTTCGGAGGTGAAGCTGGACGCTGGCCGTGCCGAAAAGCGGCTCGCCCACTGGCGCGCCGTCGTGGCCAGCGCGTGCGAACAAAGTGGTCGCGCCTGTGTCCCGGAGATCTGTCCGGCGCTACCTTTGGAAGCGTGGCTACGCGAGCTGCCGGCCGACGGCGCCCTGCGCCTCGCGCTGCTGCCCGAGGGAACTCAGCGGGCATCGGCACTGCGCTTCACCGCTGCTGGCGGCATCCTGGTGGTGGGACCGGAAGGCGGGCTGGGCCAGCGCGATACAACGGCGCTGACGGAGGCGGGCTTTGCGGGCCTGAGGCTCGGCCCACGCATCCTTCGCACGGAAACGGCGGGCCTCGCCGCCCTCGCCGCCTTGCAGGCGTTGCACGGCGACGTGTAACGACTACGCGTCGCCGCTGGCCATCAGCTGGCCATCAGCTGGCCAGTTCCAGCAGGTCGATCAGTTCCGCTTCGATCGCTTCCAGGTCCGGGATGACGGCGACGTCGTCGCGCACCAGCACCTGGGCCTTCACGCCAGGCGGCAGCGGCGCGCCGTCGTGGGTGGGAATGATCAGTTCGGCGTTGAGCGTGGTCAGGCGCGGGAAGCCTTGCGTCACCACGGCTACGAAAGGCAGCTCCGCATGACCGCTGAGCGCCTTCAACACCGCCACGCGCACGGTCTGCTCGCTGTCGCCTTCGCCGGCACCCGCCAGCGTGTTGAACGACAACAGGGGTACGCGCCAGCCACGCCAGGCGATGCGACCAAGCAGCCATGCCGGCGCGCCTTCCACCGATTCGGTCGCCGGCTGGGTGATCACTTCGGCCACGGTGGCGTTGGGCAACAGCAAACGCAGGTTGCCTACCGGCACCAGCACGCAGCGGATTTCACGGGGTAGCGGTAGCTCGCTCATCGCCAGCCCTCCATCGACATTTCTTCGACCAAACGCGCCGCCAGCTCGGCGGGCGTGCCTGAATAACTGTTGAGACGCTCGGCTTCGATGCCGTGCACCATGTCGGCAAAATGCATGTCCGGCGGCGTCTCCGTCCAGACCTGGCCGCCGCGGTCATGGATGGCCTGGCAACCGCCGAGCGCATCGTTGGCATTGCCGGCGAACACGATCGCCAGAGCATTACGGCCAAACACGTTGGCCGCCATCGTGAAACTGGCGTCGATGGGCAGGCTGCTGCGCACGTCCTGACCATCCAGCGCATGCAGTTCCACCCGGCCATCGCGCTGGATGCGCGCCTGCTGTCCTGCCGGCACCACCAGCACCTCGCCCATGCGGGCGCGGCTGCCATGGCTGGCGACATTGACAGGCAGATCCGAATGATCGCCGAGCTCTTCGGCAAGCGCTTCGGCCGACTTGTCGCCCAGATGCTGGACATGCAGCACGGTGGCGCGCAGATCCGGCGGCACCTGCGAGAGGAAGGCACAGACGGCATCCACGCTGTCCGCCGCCGCACCGAGCACCAACACGCGACTGATGGCGCCATCGAGGTCGGCCAGCACCATTTCGTGGCCGCCCTCGTACTGGCGAGGGGCAATGGCCTCCTCGATCGACACCAGCTCCAGGGTCATGCCCGGCTTGAGGAACGACTGTTCTTCCTCGCCACCTTCCGGTGCCAGGTACTCCGCGGCGCTCACCTTCTCGATGCCGAAATCCCGGGATACGGCCGGCGCGGCGTGCGCTTCGTCCTCGCTGACCAGGGCCCAGCTGGAGGCGGTTCCCAAAAGGGCGGAGGATTCCTTGCTTCCCGCTTCGACAGAGCCCATCGGCATGAACGAGTCATCCAGCGGGGTCAATGCCAGATGGTCAAGCTGGAACGACGGCATTGCACGGACAGACGGCTCTTCCTGCAGCGCCGCCATCGGCATGGGCTCCTCGACCGGAGCCGGGCCGCGCGTGGCGAGCTCGTCCACGCCGAAGTGGCCGTCGTGCAGCGGTGGCGGTTCATCCTCGCCGCTGAATTTCAGCGATCCGAAATCATCTTCCGGCGCCAGCGGTTCGTCGTTGGCCAGCAGCGCTTCCAGCTCGGCCGCGAGCGAATCCGATTCCGTCGCGTCGTGGGCTGCGGGTTCACTGCTTGTCGAACCTTCAACGGCAACATCCTGAAACTCTGCTCCGTCGAACGCCGTCTCGACCGGCGCATCAACGGGCTCATCTGCAACCTGGACCGGGGTCGGCTCGAAAGCTTCAGATTCGAGCGCCGGCAGTTCGGGCAGATCGTCTTCATCCGCCACCGGCTCGGACCATGCCGGCTGCACGAACACCGGCTCGCTCTCGGCCATGGGAGTCGACGGTACGGCTGGCGCGTCGTGGGGGCGCGGCGGGTCGAGGTCACCATTCGCCATGACCTTCACGGCGAGATGCCGCGCCCAGCGCGCCCGATCCCAGCCACCCAGCTTGCGGCTGGCCTGAGCGTCGTTGAACACCACGCGCGGGTGGTCACCATCGATCACGTCGTACAGGCGGTCGAGTTCGTCCTCGGCCTCCTCGTCCAGATTCACCACCAGCACTTGCGCGCCGGTGTCTTTCAGCATGTTCCTGCTGAGGGTGGACAGCGCGCCTTCGTGCACGATCTGCGCGCCGTGTTCGCGGAGCGCTTCACGCAGCTGGCCGCCCAGTTCCACGTCGTCGAAAAGAAGAGCAACTGCAATCGACGACTCAGCCATTGAGCGACTCCATGGTGCGCTGTTCGAGCACCTCGCCGATCTGTGCCAGCAACTCGGCCTCCTGGTAGGGCTTGCCGAGGTAGCGATCCACGCCGATGTCGAACGCGCGCTGGCGATGCTTATCGCCGGTGCGCGAGGTGATCATGATGATCGGTACATCGCGCAGGCGCGGATCGGCCTTCATCTGCGTGGCCAGCTCGTAACCGTCCATGCGCGGCATCTCGATGTCGAGCAGCATCAGGTCGGGCACGCGATCGTGCAGCTTTTCCAGTGCGTCGACACCGTCCTTCGCCGTGGTGACTTCGTACTCGTGACGCTCCAGCACGCGGCCAGTGACCTTGCGCATGGTGATGGAGTCGTCGACCACCATCACCAGCGGGCGCACGCGCAGCTCTTCCACCACCGGTGTCGACACGGCGCTGAGGCCTTCCTCCAACCGCTGCTGGCGACGCGCGGTGCCATGGCGAACCAGCGGGGCGAGATCAAGAATGATCAGCACCGAACCGTCGCCCATGATGGTCGCGCCAAGGATGCCCGGCACCGAGCTCACCTGCGGACCTACCGACTTCACCACGATTTCGCGCGAGCCGATCACGGCATCGATGCGAATCGCGGCGCGCAGGTCGCCCGCGCGGGTCAGCAGCAGCGGAATCTGTTCTTCGTCGCTGGCGTGGCTGGGTGCGATGCCGAGCAGATCGGACAGATCATGGATGCTGTAGTCCTCGCCGGCATACGGGAACACCGGCTCGGCCTCGGCCACACGCTCCGCCAGTTCCGACGGCGTGATGCGTGCCACGCCCTGCACCGACGTCATCGGGATGGCGAAGGTCGCCTCACCGATGCGGACCAGGATGGCCTGCGTCACCGCGAGGGTGAATGGCAGGCGCAGTACGAACGTAGTGCCTTCGCCGCTCTTCGATTCGATCGACAGCGCGCCACCGAGCTGCTTGATTTCGTTCGCCACCACGTCCATGCCCACGCCACGACCGGCGAGCTGGGTGACGGTGCTGGCAGTGGAGAAACCCGGCTGCGTGATAAGGGCAAGCACCTGGTCGTCGCTGAGGCGTGCATCGGCGCGAACAAGCCCGCGCTCGACACCGCGCTTGCGGATGGCCTCGCGGTCGAGGCCACGACCGTCGTCGGTCACGCGCACGACCACCTCGGTCGCTTCACGCGCCACGCGGATGCGCACCGCACCTTCGGCCGACTTGCCCGCCTTGCGGCGATGGGATGGCGATTCGATGCCGTGCGCCACGGCGTTGCGCAGCATGTGCTCGAACGGCGCCTTGATGCGATCGAGCAGGTTGCGATCCATTTCGCCGTGCGCGCCTTCCACGTACAGTTGGGCGCTCTTGCCTTCTTCCTGCGCGGCTTGGCGCAGCGTGCGGCGCAGGTTCGGCACCATGGTGTCGAACGGCAGCATGCGGGTGCGCAGCAAGCCTTCCTGCAGCTCCGAACTCACGCGCGACTGCTGGATCAGCAGCGTTTCCGCCTGACGGGTGAGTTCATCGAGCATGCCCTGGATGGACACCAAGTCGGATACCGACTCGGCCAGTGCACGCGAGTACTGCTGCAACTGCGAGAAGCGATCGAGTTCGAGCGGGTCGAACACCGACATGCCGCCTTCGCGATGCTCACGCTGGAAGCGCGCGATGATCTGCGCTTCGGTTTCGATTTCCAGCATGCGCAGCTGGCTGCGAAGACGCTGCACGGTCTGGTCAAGCTCGACCAGGTTGAAGCGGTAGCCGGCCACCTGCTGCTCGAGACGCGAACGGTAGATCGCCACCTCGCCGGCATGGTTCACCAGCGTATCGAGCAGTTCGGCGCGGACGCGGATCTGCTCCTGCGGCGTGCTTGGCGCTTCGTCGCGTTCCTCGGGGAGCAGCTCCGGCAACTTGATGCGTTCGGGGAACGGCAGCACCGTCGCCGATGCAGGCGCGGCCGCCGTGTCGTCGTCGCCGGCCATGCCGACGAAGCGGTCGATCATCGCCTGCGGGTAGGCGATGGAACGGCCCTGCGATACGCGCTGCACCAGGTGATGCAGCAGGTCGAAGCCCGCTTCCAACGCGGCGATGAGTTCGCCGAACTTCGCCGACTCCGGATTGAGCGGCTTTTCCAGCGCCGTTTCGATCGCATGGGTCAGGTCGCCCACCGGCACCATGCCGGCAATGCGCGCACCGCCCTTCAGCGTATGCAGGTCGCGCTGGATCTCGGCCAGATGCTCCAACTGGGTCGGTTCAGTGCGCCACTGCGCGAGAACGCTGTCGGAGTGGTCGAGGATTTCGCGCGCTTCCTCGATGAAGATTTCCAGCAGGTCGGGATCGATCTGGCTGGGCAACAACAGCCCCTCGCCTTCTTCCTCGTCCTCGCCAGAGGCCACTTCGGGCACAACGGACTCAGGCTCGACCGCTTCAGGTACTTCCGCGACAGGCTGTTCGACCACGACGCCTTCGGCCGAGGGCTCCTCGATGGACGTCTCGATGACCGACGGAATCTCGGTCTCTTCGAGCATTTCCCCAGCCACAACAGGTACAGGAGCGTCGGCACTGGCATCGGCCTGCTGGGCCGGGGTTTCGCCATGCGAGGACGTGTCGATAAGACCGAACGCCGCCGCTTCCTCGGCATCGAGTTCCTCGGCAACCAGACCTTCGGCGCCATTCGGTTCGCCCGGCGTGCCGATCTCCAGTGCTTCAGCCTCTCCCAACAGCTCGGCGTAGACGTCGGCGAACTCGTCGTCCATCGGGACGGCGTGCGGCGCTTCGTTCGTCGTGTGCGACGGCGATACCTGCTCCGTCGACGGCAAATGGGCGTCCAGGTCGAATTCGCCCAACGCCTGCAGCAGTTCGTCAGCGTAGTTGTCGCTGATCGGCTCGGCGGGAATGACGATGTCCTCGTCCTCTTCCGCACCGCGGCCGGAAGCGTCGGAAAGCGCTGCATCCAGCGACGCACCAAGCAACTCTTCGTGCGAAACGTCCGCGACCGGCTCGACGTCCAGCTCGTCCGCATGCGGCTCGAACAACACGTGGGCGACCTGCGGCTCGGGCTGGCTGTCGCGCAGCTCGATGAGCCGATGGATCAAGCCATCGAGATCCGGCAGCTGCGGCGACGGCGCATCGAACTGGCTCATTACGTGATCGACGGCGTCCGCGCTCTGGCTGAGCAGGTAGACCCCTTCGGTAGACAGCGGAAGGCCCGCGGCACGCAGGCGCTTGAGCAGGCTTTCCAGCGGCGACAACAACTGCGTGAGCAGCGGGATGTCGACCATCGCGATGGCGCCGTGCAGCGTGTGCACCGCGCGCAGCAGGCCGTCGTCGACGCGCAATTCGCCGTCGACGCGATTGATGGCGGTGCGGATGGTGGACAGGTACTGGGCCACTTCGCTGCGCAGGATTTCAAGCAGCACCGGATCGATCGGCGGCATCACCGGCGCATCGATCGTTTCCATCGGAACGATGGTCTGTTCCGACGCGGGCTCGATATGCGCGAGGCTGTCCGACGGAATGGCGGCAGCGGCAGCATCGATACGCGGTATGCGACGGCGGACCACTCGACGCACCGTCTCGGTGGCAACCGGTGCCACGTCGGCGATGCGAGCGTCTTCCTGGCCGGCGGACAGGCGTTCGGCCGTGTCCATGATGGCGGAGATCGGTGCCGTTACGGCGCCTTCGCCCGTCAACGCGGCACGCAGCTGCGGCAACGCATCGATGGCGGCGGAGATCAACGCCTGCACTCCATCGTGCGGTGCAATGGACTGGTCGAGCACGCGGTTGAGCATGTTCTCCACCTTCCAGGCGAACTCGCCCAGCAAGGTGGCGCCCACCAGGCGACCCGAACCCTTCAGCGTGTGGAAAGAACGACGGATGGAGGTAAGCGCATCAAACTGCGTCGTATCGGCCAGCCAGGACTGGCGGGCCGCATGCAGGTTGTCGATTTCCTCCTGCATCTCCTCCAGGAAGATCTCGCGGATGTCGTCGTCGATGCCTGCCGTGCTGGACTGAAAGCCCGCTTCGACGGCCGCGGCACCGCTCACCGGCACCTGCTCGAACACTTCCTCCTCGATCTCGACCCACTCGTCACCATCGCCCTGCAGGGCCTCCTGCGGCGACACGTGTTCGGTATCAGCCAGACGCAGGCCGGTGATCTCGTGCGCTGCCGACTGCGGCGTCTCGCTGCTGCCGACGATGAGGTCGGAGAGATCGTCACCATGACCCAGGCTGACGCTTTCGGACAGTTCCGGCTGGTTGGCGAGCGCGGCGGCCAGTGCGGCGTCGGCGGCCTTGGCGATGTGTTCCGGTGCTTCGTCGAGTTCGTCGTGCTCGACCACGCGGGCGGCCGGAGGCGGCCAGTAACCCAGCGTGCTGAGGCTGTGCTCGGCGACGTCGAGAATGTGTTCCAGACCTCCGCGATGCTCGCGTGCGGCTTCGAGGTAGTACTCGAGCGCGGCGAGTGCGTCGGCCAGATGGTCCATCTGCGCGCTGCTCGGCACGCGACGGTCGGCCAGCAATTCGTTGCCGACGAAGCGGCCAATGCCTTCGGCCAGCTCGGCCGGTCGCGGCGCGGACAGCATGCGCATGGCGCCGGAAACTTCGTCCATCAGCGCGCTGACGTCGGCCAGCTGCTGGGACTGCCAGCCCGATTCCACGTAGGCGACGATGGCGTCCTTCACCTTGCCCGTGTTGGCGGTCGCCTCATGCATGAGCGTGGCAAGGATGTGCCGCGCCTCACTGCGCGGCAGCATCGCCGCCGGGCCATCGGAGACGTGATGTTCTTCTTCGGCGCCCAGGCTTTCGATGTGGTCATCGAGCGAGGCTTCGACGTAAAGCAGGGCACCTGCCACGTCGAGCAGAAGCTCTTCGTCGGGTGCGCGCACGCGGCTGGCGATTTCGTCCAGCACGCGGCGTTGTTCGTTGACGACGCGGCGCGGCACGGCCAGGGCGAGCATGCCCAGCGTATCGCCGACGCGTTCCAGCACTTCGGTCTGGCTGGCGAGTTGCGCCGGATCGGCATCGGCCTGGCGCAGGAACAGGTCCAGCGACTCCTTGACGCGCAGCAGGTCGTCCTTCAACGCCTTGGCGACGGAATCGAGCAAGGCGCGGTTGTGCCCGGACATCGAGCCACGCGCGTGTTCGATCTCGCTGGCTTCCGGCAGCAGGGCATCAAGCTTGTACGTTTCGCGCAGCTGTTCCATGCGCGGGCTGCCCTGACGAACCTGGCCCGCGACGTAAAGCAGCTTGCGCGCGAGTTCGTCGGCGTCGCCGCCACGCAGGCTCGCCTCGCCGTTTTCGACAAGCTGACGGATGCTGCGGTCGACTTTGCCGATCAACTGGCGCACTTCGCCTGCCTGCTGCTTCAGCGCGCCATGCTGCACACCCTCGAGCACGCCGGCAGCGATCCACCACAGGCGGCGCCCCGGAACGGTCTGGCAACGCGTGGTGATCGCATCCAGCGTCTGGATCATGCCGCCCAGCTGCTGGTCGTTGCCCTGGCCGCGGAACCAGCCCAGCAACTGCTGCTGGAAGCGCAGGCGCAGGTTGGTGATCTCGCTGCGCTGGCGTTCCGGCGACACGGCGTGCGGTGCCGGTGCCTCTGGCGGCAGGATGACTTCGAGGTTGGGCGTGAACAGTGCTGATTCGTGCAGCGCCTGCTGACCGCGACTGGAACGCAGGTCGTTGAGCAGCGGCAGCAGCACGACCGGTACGTCGCGATGACCGCCCGAGAGTCGCTCGAGGTAATCGGGCAGCTGCATCAGGCCGCGCATCAACGCGGCATACGCTTCCTCGCGGTTGGCGACGTGGTCTTCCATCAGCGAGATGGCGAGTGTCTCCATCTCCTCGGTGACCATGGAGGCGCCATACAGCTCGACCATGCGCAGCGTGCCTTGCACCTGGTGCAGGCTGTCCGCACACGAGCGCATGGCATCCCGGTTGCCCGGGTTGTCGACGTAGGACTCCAACGCCTCGCGGGCAAGCGCCAGCGTCTCGTCGAGCTCCGGCTTGACCCACTGCAGGGTGGTGAAATCGATGTTGTCTTGAAGTCTCATGCGCCCCTCTCACCGGCCACGTAACGCTTTGTCACGCAACCGTCGAGGTTGCCCCCTGTGAAAAATCGTTGTGTCAGCCCGGCAACTTGAAGTGAGCCACGGATCGCCGCAGGTCGCTCGCCAGCTGGGCCAGGTAACCGATCGAGTCGGCCGTCTGGCTCGCGCCCTGCGAGGTCTGCGAGGTAATTTCCTGGATCGCGTTCATCGATACCGAAATGTCGGAGGCCGCGGTGGACTGCTGGCGCGCCTGGGTGGAGATGTTCTGAATCAGCGCGGACAAGTCGTGCGACACGCGCTCGATGTCGCCCAGTGCACTGCCCGCGTCCTCCGCGAGTCGAGCACCGGCCACCACTTCCGCGGTGGTCTGTTCCATCGAGTTCACCGCTTCGTTGGTATCGGACTGAATGGTCTGAACCAGCGTTTCGATTCGCTTCGTCGCGCTTGCGGAGCGTTCCGCGAGGCGCTGCACTTCGTCCGCCACCACTGCGAAGCCGCGGCCCGCTTCACCTGCCGACGCTGCCTGGATGGCGGCGTTCAACGCGAGGATGTTGGTCTGCTCGGCAATGTCGTTGATCAGTTCCACGATCGAGCCGATTTCCTGCGAAGACTCACCCAGCCGCTTGATGCGCTTGGAGGTCTCCTGGATCTGATCGCGAATGGAGTCCATGCCCGAGATCGTCTCGCGCACCACTTCGGCGCCGCGCGAGGCGATTTTCACCGAGCGCTCGGCCACGTCGGCCGATTCGGCGGAGTCCTTCGACACCGTATCCATCAGGCTCGCGATCTGGTTGATCGCGGTGGTCGCGGTGCTGATCCGCTGTGCCTGGTGCTGCGCGGATTCGGCCAGGTGACGCGCGGTGGTCTGCGTTTCCTGCGCCGAGGACGACACCTGCTCGGACGTCTCGTTGATCGTCGTCACCAGGGTGCGCAACTCGTCGATGGCGTAGTTCACCGAGTCGGCGATGGCGCCGGTGATGTCCTCGGTCACCGTGGTCTTGACGGTCAAGTCACCTTCGGCGAGCGAACCCATTTCGTCCAGCAGGCGCATGATGGCCTCCTGGTTACGCTGGTTGAGTTCGGTCGAATCCTGGAAGCGGCGGCGTTGGTCGGCGATCAACTGGACCACCAGCACGATCAGGAACGCAGCGGCACCGATGGCACCAAGCACGCCCCACCACAGGTTGGGAAACAGGCGGCGCGTAGGCAACTTGCCGATCTGGTCGGCCAGTTCGTTGGCGCGCAGCAGCACGTTCTGCGAATCGAGCGAGGCCTGGTTGCCGGCGCGCTTCACGTCGGTAAGGTTGCCTGCGGCACCGACCAGTTTGCCCACCGGGTCCTGCAGGTTGTCCCACGACGACTGCATGTCGGTGAGGATCTTGCGGGCATTGGCGTCGCCCATCGAGCGCACGCCGACTTCCGCGTTGCCTTCGAGCAGGCCCTTGAGCACCGAACCGTAGAGCTGGCCGTCGCGGGCGAGGCCGTCGGCCGCGGGCTGCGAAGCGTCGCCACCCTGCAGCACTTCCTGCACTCGGCGGATCATGCGGTCAGCCAGCAGCATCTGGCGGGCGGAGGTATAGGTCTGCTCTGCGCTACCACCCCGCTGCTGCAGGATGTTCACCACCTGCTCCATGCTGGAGTTCAGCACGGGCAGCTCGCGCGAGAGCGTGCCGGCACGCTGGGCCGAGTCCACCACCAACGCCTTGTTGGAGAGGATTTTGCCGATATCGGCGTCGAGCTGGCCCCAGGCGTTGCCCAGTGCAGCGACGGCGCGACCGGCCGGCGTGGCGTTGTTGTCGGCGTAGGGCTTCATGCCGCCCTTTTCGTCGCCCTTGGCCAGGCGCTGCACGGCCGAGTCGATGGCGTTGCGGTTGGTTTCCAATTCCTTGAAGGAATCGACGTTACCGTCCGCGGCCTCGAGCGCATATTTGGCCGTCTGCTGCGACAACACCTGGATCTGCGTGGTCAAACCCACGGCCTGGCTGTCTTCACGGCCACGCAACGTAAGCATGACGAAGTCGACACCCGTGAAACCGAACGCGATGACCAGCGCAATGATGAGGCCTGTATAGCCCCGCTCTTTGCCCACGCCCCCTGTAGTGCTCATTTCGCTCACCTCGCCCGTCTACACCCCGCCGCGCTTGCCGGCAAAAGTGTCGGTACATCGCCCTGATTCCGGCCTCGAACGGCACCGGTCCTACTTATGGTTGAACTTTTTGCCCGTCAGGCCGCGGCGGCCTGACGGAAATCCGGTGCACGTACCAGCTTGCCCATGCTGAACACCGCCAGCAGGGGCTCGCCCACGCGTTCGTCCACGAACCGCGACAGGCGCGGATCGTCTTCCTGTTGTGCATTGCGACGCTGTTCGGTGTCCACCGTGCGTTGGCCGAACACCTCATCGACCATCAGCGCCACGCTACCACCGCCCTGGCGGACGATCAGCAGGCGCGTGCGTTCGGTGTGCTGCGTACGCTCCCCGAACAGGAAACGGGACAGGTCGATGACCGGCACCAGGTTGCCGCGCACATTGGCCACGCCCATCAGCCAGGCCTGCGTACCGGGCACCGGCGTCAGCGACGGCACGGCCAGCAGTTCGCTGATTTCGTCGATGCCGCTGACGAACAGGCGGCTGCCGGCGCGAAAACCGATGCCGCGCCACAGGCCCGGCGCCTCCAGCTTTTCCGGCGTATCCGAAGCATGCGCCAGGGAAAGACGTTCGTAGCGGGCCAGGATTTCGAAAGGCGAGAGCGCGGCGGTCTGGGTCATCGTCGCCTCAGGCTGCGTTTGGCAGGAGATCGTTGATGCAGGCCAGCAGGTCCTTTTCGTTGACCGGCTTGGTGATGAAGGCGCGCGCACCCTGGCGCAGGCCCCACACGCGGTCTGTTTCCATGGACTTGGTGGTGATCATGACGATCGGGATATTCGACGTTTCCGGGTCGCGCGTGAGCGTACGCGTGGCCTGGAAGCCGTTCATGCCGGGCATGATGACGTCCATGATGACCAGGCTGGGCTTGTCCGCGCGCACGCGCTCGATGCCTTCTTCGGCATTGCCCACGGAATCCACCTTGTAACCGGCACGCTCCAGCAGCGTGGTGAACACGCGCACGTCGGTCGGCGAATCGTCAATGATTAGGATATTGGCCACAGGTCCCCCTAGACCCTGTAGTCGCCGGTATTACACCGTGCTGACATGTCGATGGATTGCACCCAGCAGTTCGTCTCGGGTGAACGGCTTGGTCAGGTATTGTTCTGCGCCCACGATGCGCCCGCGCGCCTTGTCGAACAGGCCGTCCTTCGAGCTGAGCATGATCACGGGCGTACCGCGGAACTGCGGATTGTTCTTGATGAGCGCGCAGGTCTGATAGCCGTCGAGCCGCGGCATCATGATGTCGACGAAGATGATCGCGGGCTTCTGGTCGGAGATCTTGGCGAGCGCCTCGAAGCCGTCCACCGCCGTAAGCACGTCGCAACCTTCTTTCTTAAGCAAGGTTTCGGCGGTTCGACGGATGGTTTTCGAGTCGTCGATAACCATGACCTTGAGGCCGGCCAGGCCATTTCCACTTATGTTCAAGTTCACAACACCCCCCTGCGACCCGCCCCAGGCTCAGGTAAATCGTGCAGCTGTCGGCAACATGCTGGCAGCCACGTGTGGACAGAAAAATCCAGCAAAGTTCCCTACGACGTACGACATCCACTTAAGCCGGCAGGCACTCGTGCGTAGCTGTTTACCGCCTGCCCGACGCGACGTCAAGTTGAAATCTCGCGCGGAGCGCCCTGCGTCATCGAAACGGACGGCGCCCCGGGAAAACGCTTGACAGGTTCCGGGCCTGGGACGAGTGGACGGCCCCTGTTCGGATACGGTCGACAGACCACGTAAACTGCCCCGCTGTTCCCCGGCTCGCGCCGGCGGGGCATCGTGGATGCGCTCTACTACCGGAGAATGACGATGACCCTCAAGGTCGCCGTACTGATGGACCCGATCGGCTCGATCAAGATCGCCAAGGACACCACTTTCGCCATGCTGCTGGAAGCCCAGCGGCGGGGGCATGAACTGTTCTACATGGAACAGGGCGACCTGGCTGCCCGCAGCGGCGAACCCTGGGCCCGCCTGGCACCCTTGTCGGTCCGCGACGATCCGTCGGGCTGGTTCATGCTTGGGGAGCCTCGCTGGCGTGACCTGCGCGAGATGGACGTGGTGCTGATGCGCAAGGACCCTCCGGTCGACGCCCAGTTCATCTACGACACCATGGTCGCCGAACTGGCCGAGCGCGCTGGCGTGACCGTGGTGAACCGCCCCCAGGCCCTGCGCGACTGCAACGAAAAGCTGTTCGCCATGCACTTTCCGCAATGCATGGCGCCGACCACCGTCTCGCGCGACGCGGCCGAGCTGCGCGCCTTCGTGGCCGAGCACGGCGAGGTGGTGCTCAAGCCGCTCGACGGCATGGGCGGCCGCGGCATCTTCCGTGCCGTGGCGGGCGACAGCAACCTCAATTCCATGCTGGAAACGCTGATCGCCGCCGGTCCGCATGGCGAGCACCGCCAGTTCACCATGGCGCAGAAGTACATCCCGCAGATCACCGAGGGTGACAAGCGCATCCTGGTGATCGATGGCGAACCGGTGCCTTACGCGCTGGCGCGCATTCCGCAGGGCAGCGATTTCCGCGGCAATCTCGCCGCCGGCGGCCGCGGCGTGGGCGTGCCGCTGTCGGACCGCGACCGCTGGATCGTTTCCGAGGTAGCACCCGAGCTGCGCCGCCGCGGCCTGCTGTTCGTGGGGCTGGACGTGATCGGCGACTACCTCACCGAGATCAACGTCACATCGCCGACCTGTGCGCGGGAACTGGATGCCCAGTTCGGGCTTAATATCACCGGCCAGCTGTTCGACGTCATCGAGCAGACCCGAATCGGAAACCGCGCCGCGTGAGCCAACCTGCTGTCCGCACCAGCGCCGACATGTTCGGCGCAACGATGCTTTTCTCGCTGTTGCTGCATGGCGTGCTGATACTGGGCATCGGGTTCACATATGTGAAATCCAGACCCAGCCTGCCTACGCTGGACATCACGCTGGTGGACGTGGCCAATCGCGAGGCACCGGACAAGGCGGACTTCCTTGCCCAGGCCAACAACAGCGGGGGCGGCGAGAGCGACAAGGCGGCGCGCCCGTCCCAGCTTGTCTCTGGCCCGCTGCCCACGCCGACGCCCGGCGTGGCGCCACGACCGGTACAGGCGAGCGCGCCGCGCCCGCAGGAGGCCACGCCGGACAAGCTGCTCACGACGACGGGCAACAGTCACTACTCCGTCAACAGCGACAGCGCCAAGCTGGAGCAGGCGCCGCAGGACCAGGCCAATCCGGCCGATGAGGCGAGGATCAAGCAGGAAATGGCGCAGCTGGCCGCCGAACGGCGCAACAGCATGGAAAACTACGCCAAGCGCCCGAAGAAGAAGTTCATCTCTTCCAGCACCAGGGAATACGCGTACGCCGCCTACATGCGCGGCTGGGTCGATCGCGTGGAACGCATCGGCAACCTCAACTATCCCAACGAGGCGCGCCGGCGCGGATTGCATGGCGATGTGCTGATGACCGTGACACTCAATCGCGATGGCTCGGTGAAGACCATCGAGATCGTGCAAAGCTCGGGCCAGCCGCTGCTGGATGCCGCGGCCCAGCGCATCGTGCGACTGTCCGCGCCGTTCCCTGCGATTCCCGAGGACAAGGAGCGCATCGACGAGCTCAACATCACGCGCACCTGGCAGTTCATGCCCAACGACGTGTTGAAGAGCCGGTGAAGGAGCGAGGAAGGAGTGGGGAGAAGTGAGTAATGGGAGAAAAGCCCGTATCTGCTTTTCTCACTTCTCCCCACTCACTCCTCGCCCTCCTCCCCAGGGCATACAATGGAGGCATGTCCGATCCCTTCGCCTCGCCCCAGTCGCTCGCCGGTCATTTCCTGATCGCCATGCCCAGTCTTGCCGAGCCGCCGTTCTCGCGCGGCGTGGCCTTCATCTGCCAGCACGATGAGGACGGTGCGGTGGGACTGCTGGTGAATCAGCTGTCCGAATACCGGCTAGGCGACGTGCTCGCCCAGATGAAGCTCAACTGCAACGATCTCGAACTGGCCGATGCGCCGGTGCTGATCGGCGGCCCCGTGCAGCAGGAACGCGGATTCGTGTTGCATCGCGAACCGGGCCACTGGGAGTCGAGCTATCGCATCAACACCGACTGGTCGGTGACCACCTCGCGCGACATCCTGGCCGCCATGGCCAAGGGCGAAGGCCCGCGCCTTGCCGTGATGGCGCTGGGCTACGCCGGCTGGAGCGCAGGACAGTTGGAGCAGGAACTGAAGGACAACACCTGGCTGACCGTCGAGGCCAGCGAACGGGTGGTGTTCCACACGCCGATGGAGGAGCGCTGGAGCGCGGCGGCGGGTCTGGTCGGCATCGATCCGTTGCAGTTGCCCGGCTACGCGGGCCACGCATGAGTTGTGTGCTTGGTTTCGATGTCGGCAGCCGCCTGATCGGCGTCGCGGTGGGCAATCGCTTCACCGGAAGCGCGCGCGGCCTTGCCGCCATCGCGGTGCGCGACGGCGATCCCGATTGGCTCAGGCTTGATGCCCTGCGCCAGGAGTGGATGCCCGACACGCTCGTGGTCGGCCTGCCGCTGACGCTCGACGGCGAGGAACAACCCGCAAGCAAGGGCGCGCGCCGCTTTGCCGACAAGCTGGGGCAGCGTTACAACCTGCCGGTGGCGCTCACGGACGAGCGCTACAGTTCACAGGAGGCCGCGCAGCGCTTCGCCAACGCGCGCGCCGCCGGACTGAAGAAACGCCGCGACGCCGCCACCATCGACGCCGAAGCCGCCGCCGTCATCCTCGAACGCTGGCTGGCTTCCGCCACCGGCCACTGACCTTCCATCGGACGACCTTCCCGCCATGAGCCACCGCCTGCGCCATCTCACCACGCTGGAGCACCTGCCCCGCGAGACCGTCGAACGCCTGCTCGATCGCGCGGAGCTGATGCGCGACGGCTGCGCCCACGGCACGCGCAAGCTCGACATCCTGGCCGGCCGCACAATCCTCAACCTGTTCTTCGAACCGTCCACGCGCACGCGTACCTCGTTCGAACTGGCCGCGCGGCGACTGGGCGCGGACGTGATCAACTTCGACATCGGCTTTTCCTCGACCAGCAAGGGCGAGGCGCTGTTCGACACGCTGCATACGCTCGAAGCGATGCATCTGGACGCCATCGTGGTGCGCCACAAGGTTTCCGGCACACCGGAGGAACTGGTACGCCACGCGATGAGCGGCGTATCGGTGATCAACGCCGGCGACGGCAACCGGGCGCATCCGACGCAGGGCCTGCTCGACGTGCTGACCATCCGCCAGCATCGTCCGGACTTCAGCAAGCTCACCGTGGTGATCTGCGGCGACGTGAAGCATTCGCGCGTGGCGCGTTCGGACGTGCACGCGTTGAGCGCACTGGGTACGAAGGAAATCCGCCTGTGTTCGCCCAAGGCACTGATGCCTGATCAGGTCGAGTTCCCGCAGTGCGTGATCACCGATGATTTCGACGCCGCGGTCGAAGGTGCCGACGTGGTCATCATGCTGCGCCTGCAGAAAGAGCGCATGGCCGCCACCGACCTGCCCGACGAGGCGGCATACTTCAGCCGCTACGGCCTGGATAACCGGCGCCTGGAGCGTGCGGCCCGTGGCGCACTCGTCATGCATCCCGGACCGCTGAACCGCGGCATCGAGATCGCCTCGGAAGTCGCCGACGGCCCGCAGTCGCGCATCCTCGAACAGGTGGGCAACGGCGTGTTCGTGCGCATGGCCGTGCTGGCCGAGGTGCTGGGGCGCTGAATGACCTGACGCACCGCGTCATGGCTTGAATCCGGGCATAATGCCCGGCGCTGGACACCATCATATTCAAGGGAATAGACATGCGATCGACGACGCGCATTGCTGCGCTGGGCTTCGCCGGCGTGCTGCTGGCTGCGTGCCATCACAAGGACAAGGACGCTCCTCTCGCTTTCGTGCCGGCCGACACGCCCTACGTGCTGGCCAACCTCGACGTGCTCGACGACGACACCCGCAAAGCGCTGCTGGTGCAGGCCAATGCCCAGTTGCCGGCCGAGCTGACCCAGCTGCGCGCCACGGCGGACGATCTGGCCGAGAAGGATCCTGACGCCTCGCGCCTGCTGAAGGCGATCATTGCCGAGGTGGACGGCAAGACGATCGAGTCGTTCGCGCAGGGCGCCGGCCTCAACATCAAGGGTCGCTCGGCCATCTATGGCCTGGGCCTGTCGCCGGTGATGCGCTTCGAACTGGTTGATCCGAAGGCATTCGATGCCTTCGTGGCGCGACTGGAAACCGCCTACGGCAAGCCGTTCGACACGGCCACCATCGGCGGCCAGAGCTATCGCCGCCATGTGTCCACCGAGGTCGGCCTGCAGGTCGTGATGGCTACGGTCGGCAAGCAGGGCGTCGCCGCGCTGCTGCCCTCCGATGCGCCGGAAGCCACGTTGCGCCTTGCCCTGGGCCTGGACCGCCCGGTCAAGAACCTGCAGGACGATGGCCGCCTGGAGAAGCTGGCCAAGGCCAAGGACTACCAGCCGTGGGCCATCGGTCAGGTCGACTTGACCCGCCTGCTGCCGCTCGCCGCCAGCGGCAAGGACCCGCTGTTCAACGCGCTGATCAAGACGCGCGCCGAGGCCGAGTCGGCCAAGACGGGCGAGCCGATCGCCAACCAGCTGAAGGTATCCCCCGCCTGCGAAGGCGACGCCGCCCGCATAGCGGCCCGCGTGCCGTCGATCAGCTTCGGATACACCAAGCTGGACGAAAAGCACCAGAACATCCGCTGGGACGTGGCCCTCGCCGACGACATCACCAAGGCCTTCGCCGGTCTCAAGGTGGAACTGCCGGGCCTGGGTGCCGCCGGCACCGCGCCGTTCGACATCAGCCTTGCCGTGCCGATGGTGCAGATGCGCGCCTTCTGGAGCGCACAGGCCGATGCGGTGGCCGCCAAGCCATTCACCTGCCCCACGCTGGCCCAGCTCAACGAAAGCCTGGGCAAGGTCGGGCTGATGTCGCAGCAGGCCGCCGTGCCGCCGGTAGGTGACTTGCTGGGTGCGCGTGTCGCGCTGGACAGCTTCGAGCCCGGCAGCAACGACAGCATGCCCAAGTTCAGCGGGCGCGTACTGATCGGCACCACCAACCCGGCAGGCCTGCTGGCCATGGCGCAGATGGCTTCCGCCGGCCTGCAGCAACTCAAGCTGACGCCTGACGGCAAGCCGGTGGCACTGCCGCCCGAAGTGACCGCTCCGCTCGGCACGCCCGTGTGGGCCGCGATGGGACCCAAGGCGCTCGCGCTCGCCATCGGCCCGGGTGAGGACGCCAAGCTCGGCGAACTGCTCAGCGCCAGCAGTGGCGATGCCGGCCGCCTCGGCCGTATGAATCTCAGCGGCGAGATGTACCAGGCGTGGGTGAAGGCCATGGCGCAGAAGGCGGAGCACATCGCCGAGCTCACCGCTTCGGCCGGCAGCGACGATCCGGAAGCGCAGGCCACGGCCAAGGCAACCGCCGAGCGTTCCAAAGCCCAGTTCGAGTCGATGCAGGCCCAGGCCGCGCGCATCAAGTCGCTGGGTGGTGATGTGCGGATGGAGAACAGCGGCCTGGTCGTCACCAGCCAGACCGAGCTGAAGTAAGACGCGGCATACGCGTCAAACGACAACGGGGCGCCAGGGGCGCCCCGTTTTTCTTTGTGACACCGTCAGATCGTGAGCGCGGCGCGCCGCTGCTGACGAACGATGCTCAGGCCCAGCGCCAGCACCAGCAACGCGACCACCACGCCGAATACCACCGCGCCCAGATGATCGCCACTGATTCCCTGGGCAAAGCCGGCAGGAAGCAGATCGCCCTGGCTCATCTGCATCGCCGACATCCCGGTGTAATGCATGCCGCACACCGCCACGCCCATCACCACGGCGCTGCCAAGCATCTGCAGCTTGCCGCGCAGATTGAAGGCCAGCCACAGCGCGGCCATCGAGGCAACGATGGCGATGCCCACCGACAGCGCCACCCTGCTGCCGTCGTAGGAAACCTGTGCCGACGTCAGCATGGCTGCCATGCCCAGGTAATGCATGCCCGCCACGCCGAGCCCCATCAACATCCCGGCGAACACGAGATTGGGCCAGCGGAGGGCGCCCGAGCTGACCATGGCCAGCCCGATCGAACACGCGACAACAGCCAGCACGGCAGAGATACCCGTAAGCACAACGTCGTAGGTCACCTGCACGCCCAGGTTGCAGGCCAGCATGGCGATGAAGTGCATCGCCCAGATGGCGCCGCCGCCCATGGCAGTACCCGCCGCAAGTACCGCCAGCCAACGCTGGGTCTGCGTGCGTGCGCGTGGAATGCCGAGCGCAAACTGCAACGCGGTGAAGGAGCCAAGTACAGATACCACGTAGGACAGCACGACCAGCATGAGATTGTAATGCTGATGCATGTGTTGCATGACCTTCCCCTATGCAATGGATGGCCCGGGATCGGCTACCGCGACGATGCGATAAGCCTCAACGGGATATATCGAACACGCATACCGGCGAACCCAGCGTGTGGCAGCTGGATTCGTGCACGAGCACCGCCTGCGCATCCACCGACTCGGCCAGCAGGCCCTCGATGAATCCGCTGAAGAAATGCCCGCCGGAAGGCGAGCCTGGCTGGCACAACGGACACCCGCGGATATGCAGCTGGTGCCCATGGTGCTCGACCGCGACCAGCGCGCGCAGGGCCGGCAGGGCAATGCGCTTGATGGCGTCCTGCAGCGGCAGCCTTGCGCCCAGCGAAAAATCCCGCCGGAAAATCCAGCTGCCCGTGCGCCGCCCGGCCAGATGCAGCGACGCATCGCGGGACTCGGCGGACACGGCGTACTCGAGGTTGATCAGCCAGGGAAAGATGCGCGGATAGTCCTTGGCCAGGCTGGGCAGCATGTGCTCCACGCGCGCGACGTCGGCCCCGGCGGAGGCATCCATCGGTTCTGCGGAAACCAGGGCTGGCTCGACCTCGAATGAGGTTGTCATCATGTAGGCGCCGTCGCTGGGCGCACGCGAAGATTCAAAGCCGATGACCCGAGGGTGCGTACCCAGCGCCTCCTCCAACGCAAGCTGGCGATCGTCCGGCCCGCGCAGCAACAAGGTCAGGCAGGCGCCCTGCGCGTCCTGCACGAACCGTTGTCGAACCAGTACGTGCCCATATTCGGTAACCACGCGGCCGAGTTCCACGAGCAAGCCTTCCCGGCGCTCGGAAAACAACCGCACTTCCAGCTCGGCCATGATTCCCCCCGAAATCAAGCCAGCACACGCACTGTGCTGTCGCAAAATGTGCCGTATGGCCGTCCATTTCACAAGCGATGTGAAGGCATCGGACAGCGCGCCGGCATAGGAAAAATCCGCAACTGCGACGCAGCAATGGCAGCTAGAAATCCAGGCTTTCACCAAGCTGGCGTTGTCGCACGATCCATTGTGATGGGCATCACAATTGACACGATCTTATCAATGGCAACGCTTTACGGACGCCTTCGTGACGCCGCCTTCGCATGCGTAATCGGGCCCTGAATCACTTCGGGCACCAGCCATCCGCGATTCACATGAATGCTGTTGTTATCGCTGCACGGACGCCGCCAGCGGCAACCGTCTGTCTCATGGACAGCGCTCCCCAACTATCAGGAGAAATCCCATGCGCACCAACAACCTGTTCCGCAAGACTCTGATCGCCGTCGGCCTTGCCGCTGCCAT
>NZ_DASRZX010000104.1:0-5088 GCF_035685885.1 Dyella sp.
GCCTGCTGGAACCCATCGGCTATATTCCGCCTGCAGAGGCTGAAGCTAACTACTATCGGCAAGTCACCAGTCAAGCCGCCCACGCGGTGGCATGACTTAACCCAACGGGCCTCCACGAAACCCGGGGCGATTCATGTCGACGTGTTTTCCACAGGCAATGTGGATGCGGGCTGGAAAAGCCTGTGGATAGATGCGCTATCTAATTGATGTCAAAGGTTTGGCGACGCGGTGGCGCGCAAATGCGCAGTGTTCTTCATTGGGCACTTCGAGTGAATTCGGCTTTCAGCCATGTCGCCAGCGCTTGGGAACGTTCGCCCGGCATGCGCGACGGCGTCGCGAGCACCCACTGTGCCGATGAATCCACGAAACCCCATGGCGCGACCAGGCGTCCTGACGCCAGGTCGCCGGCCACCAGCGCTTCGGGTGCGATGGCCAGGCCACGGCCGGCGACGGCGGCCTCGATCAGGTGATATAGGTGCGGATAGCCCTGCGCCGCGGGCAGCTGCGCGGTAGCCACGCCCATGGCATGTGCCCACTTGGTCCATGCCTGCGATCTCGATTGCGTCTGCAGTAGTGGCACCTGCAGCACGGCAGTTGGCGGGCGCGCGGACAACCGGTGGGTCATCGCAAAGTCGGGACTGGCCACCGGGCCGATGCGCTCGCGCACCAGCGGATATACACGCCATGACGCCGGCCACGGTGTCTCGCCGGCCAGCACGGCCGCATCAAGACCGCCGAGGGCGTCGTCGAAAGGCGTTTCCTGAGGACGCAGATGCAGGTCCAGGCCCGGGAGCTCGGCCATCAGGCGTTCCAGGCGGGGAATCATCCAGCGCGCCAGCAGGCTGACCGGGCAACCCAGTACGAACGGCGCGTGCCCAGCTTCAGGACGCAGCGACTCCACGGTTTCGCGCAGCTGGGCGAACGCGGCGGTGCTGGTGTCACGCAGGCGCTGTCCGGCCGGGGTCAGTGCCAGGCCCCGTCCTTGCCGCTGGAACAAGGCCACGCCCAGCTCTTCCTCCAGTGAGCGAATGTGTCGACTCACGGCGCCGTGGGTGACATGCAGCTCGGTCGCCGCCTTGCTGACGCTGCCCAGGCGGGCCGCGGCTTCGAAGGCATGCAGGGCGTTGAGGGAAGGCAATGGGCGCGGCATGGGATATGTGAGTTTATTTGACGGATGGTGGCCATCATATCGCTTTTGGCGTGCCACTCCATGGGGTAGGGTGGCGCGTGCATTTCTCCCTCTGTGAGCATCCCCATGAGCAAGATCGACTACAGCGCGTATCCCGACGAGCAGGGGCGCTTTGGTGCCTACGGCGGCAGCTACGTCGCCGAAACCCTGATGGCGCCGCTGGCCGAACTGACTGAGGCCTACCTGCGACTGCGCGAGGATCCGGACTTCCTGGCCGAGCTGGACCGTGACCTGAAGTACTACGTGGGCCGCCCCAGCCCGGTGTATTACGCCGAGCGCCTGTCCCGGCACGTGGGCGGCGCCCGCATCCTGCTCAAGCGCGAGGACCTCAACCATACCGGCGCGCACAAGATCAACAACACCATCGGCCAGGCGCTCGTGGCCAAGCGCATGGGCAAGCCGCGCATCATTGCCGAGACCGGCGCGGGCCAGCATGGCGTGGCCAGTGCCACGGTGGCGGCGCGCTTCGGCCTCAAGTGCGTGGTTTACATGGGCGCGGTGGATATCGAGCGGCAGAAGATCAACGTGTATCGCATGAAGCTGCTTGGCGCCGAGGTGGTGCCGGTGACGTCCGGCTCCAAGACGCTCAAGGATGCGCTCAACGAAGCGATGCGGGATTGGGTCACCAACGTGGCCGACACCTTCTACATCATTGGCACGGTGGCGGGCCCGCACCCCTATCCGTTGATGGTGCGCGATTTCAACTCCATCGTTGGCCGCGAGGCGCGCGTGCAGGTGCAGGAGCAATTCGGCCGCCTGCCGGACGTGCTCACCGCCTGCGTGGGCGGTGGCTCCAATGCGATCGGCCTGTTCCACGCTTTCCTCAATGACGAGAACGTGCGCGTCGTCGGTGCCGAGGCCGCGGGCGAGGGCATTGCCACGGGTCATCACGCCGCTTCGCTGGCGGCGGGTCGCCCCGGCGTGCTGCATGGCAATCGCACCTATGTGCTTTGCGATGACAACGGCCAGATCACCGAGACACATTCGGTGTCCGCGGGTCTCGACTATCCAGGCGTCGGTCCCGAGCATGCGTTCCTGAAAGATGCCGGGCGCGCGGAATACGTCGGCGTCACCGACGACGAAGCGCTGGAAGCATTCCATTTGCTGGCGCGTACCGAAGGCATTCTTGCTGCGTTGGAATCGAGCCATGCCGTGGCCCAAGCCATCAAGCTGGCGCGCGAATATCCGAAGGACGGCCTGGTGCTGTGCAACCTCTCCGGGCGCGGCGACAAGGACGTACACACGATTGCAGCCCGCGAAGGAGTGCAGGTATGAGCCGCATCGACCGCCGTTTCCAGCAACTGAAGTCTGCCGGTCGCACCGGGTTGATTCCTTTCGTCACCGCAGGCGATCCGTCTCCGCAGCACGCCGTCGCGCTCATGCACGCCTTGGTGGATGCAGGCGCAGACGTGATCGAACTAGGCGTGCCTTTCTCCGACCCGATGGCGGATGGTCCGGTGATCCAGCACGCCAGCGAACGCGCGATCGCCAAGGGCGTCGGCCTCGCCGATGTGCTGGGCTGGGTCGCGCAATTCCGCCAGCGCGATGCGGACACACCCGTCGTCCTGATGGGCTACCTCAACCCGATCGAGATCCACGGCTACACGCGCTTTGCGAACGAGGCCGTGCAGGCCGGCGTGGATGGCCTGCTGGTGGTTGATTGCCCGCTGGAAGAGTCCGCCGTGCTGCAGCCCTTGCGCGATGCGGGTCTGCAGCAAATCCTGCTTGCGGCGCCCACCACCGCACCCTCGCGTATGGTGCAGCTGTGCGGGTCGGCCGAGGGTTTCCTGTACTATGTCTCGTTCGCCGGCATCACGGGCGCGGCACGATTGAGCACCAGTGACATCGCTGCTCGCGTCGCCGATATCCGTGCGAAGTCCAAGGCACCGGTGGCTGTGGGTTTCGGTGTGCGCGATGCGCAGTCGGCCAGGGCCATTGCCGGTTTCGCGGATGCGGTGGTAATCGGCAGTGCGCTGGTGGAGCGCCTGGCGGGTGCGGAAGATGTCGATGATGTCGTCGCACGAGCCAAGGACTTCCTGGTGCCGATACGCGAGGCACTCGATGCCTGAACTTGTTCCCTCACCCTCCGGGGGAGAGGGCAAAAGCGTTTGAGGTTTGATGATATGAACTGGCTCCAGAAAATCATGACTCCGCGCCCCCGCACGGAAGCCACCGGTACCGCCGGCAAGGGCAAGGTGCCGGAAGGTGTGTGGGAAAAGTGCGGCGGTTGCGGCACGGTGCTGTACCGGCCGGAGCTGGAGCGCAACCTGATGGTTTGCCCCAAGTGCGGTCACCACCACACCATCGATGCGCGCGCGCGCCTGGACTCGTTCCTCGATGCAGGTTCGGCGCAGGAGTTGTGGGCCAGCATGGAGCCGAGCGATCCGCTCAAGTTCCGTGACTCCAAGAAGTACCGCGACCGCATCATCGCGGCGCAAAAGTCCACCGGCGAGAAGGACGCGCTGCTGGCGATGAACGGTCGCCTCAAGGGCCGTCCGCTGATGGCGGTGGCTTTCGAGTTCTCCTACATGGGCGGCTCGATGGGCTCGGTAGTGGGCGAAAAGTTTACCCGCGCCGCGGAGCGCGCACTGGCCGACCGCAGCGCCCTGGTGTGCTTCTCCGCCACGGGCGGCGCGCGCATGCAGGAGTCGTTGTTCTCGCTGATGCAGATGGCGAAGACGTCGGCCGCGCTGGCGCGCATGCGCGATGCGGGCGTCCCGTACATCAGCGTGCTTACGCATCCAACCACCGGTGGCGTGTCGGCAAGCCTGGGCATGCTGGGTGACATCAACGTGGCCGAACCGAAGGCACTGATTGGTTTCGCCGGTCCGCGCGTGATCGAGCAGACCGTGCGCGAGACCTTGCCGGAAGGCTTCCAGCGCTCGGAGTTCCTGGTGGAGCACGGCGCCATCGACCTGATCGTCGATCGTCGCGAGATGCGCGACAAGCTGGCCGACCTGCTGGGCATCCTGCAGAAGGCGCCGCGCGTGGCGTGACGGCACGCAACCGCATGGCATCGAAGAACAGCGCCCTTGTGGCGCTGTTTTTTTGCACGCGTTTTCCACAGGCCGTGTGGATGTGGGTGGGAGAAGCCTGTGGATAGGTGAGCTATCTGCTTGACCGCAAAGACGTGGTGACGCGTTGGTGGGTCATTGAGCAGGCGTGAGGCAAGTCCGCGTCGCGCACAGGGTGCGCTCCCACAATAAGCGCGCACCTCAGATGTGGGAGCGCATCCTGTGCGCGATGGCGAGACGCCGCAAGTTTTCCACAGCCAATGTGGATACGCGTTCGAGAAGCCTGTGGATAGCTGCACTATCTCGTTGATGTTGAACACGTCGTGACGTGTTGATGCGCGAATGATCAGGCGTCGGCCGCCTTGCTCTGGTGGGAGCGCACCCTGTACGCGACGGCAAGGTGCTGCAAGTTTTCCACAGCCAATGTGGATACGCACTTGAGAAGCCTGTGGATAGGTGGCCTATCTCGTTGACGTCAAACAGATCGCGACGCCGTGATGCGCTATTGCGCAACAAGTCTCGTTGCGCGGCGCGCGCGTTTGCGCATCCGCATATGTGGGGTTCGCTGCGTTTTCCACAGACGATGTGGATGCGCCGGGGAAAAGCTTGTGGATAGATGCGCTATCTATCTGAGCGCAAAGCGTGCCTGACGCGATGGCGGGAAAATGCTCAGCGCTGGTGTGGGGTTTGTTCGCGCACTGGGTGCGCTCCTACAATGGCACGGTGCTCTTGTTGGGGCGCACCCTGTGCGCGATTCACTCCCGCCTCAGCCCATCAACGTCTGCAACGGCAGCAACCACAACGAGACTGCACCCAGCGCGCCGCCGATCGCCGTCGCTGCAATCACGTCGCTCGGATAGTGCAGGCCAAGGATCACGCGCGAAG
>NZ_DASRZX010000105.1:0-12241 GCF_035685885.1 Dyella sp.
GCTGCAGCCACACTTCGGCCATTTTCGGCGTGGCGAACAGGAAGCCCTGGCCGTAGCGGCAGCCGATGCGCAGCAGCGCCTGGCGCTGGTCTTCGTCCTCGATGCCTTCGGCGATCACCTGCATCTGCAGCGAATTGGCCAGCGCCTGGATGGCGCGCACCACGGCGGTGCCGTGGCCGCCTTCACGCGGCAGTTCCACGATGAAGGATCGGTCGATCTTCAAGGTCTCGATCGGGTACTGGTGCAGGTAGCTCAACGACGAGTAGCCCGTGCCGAAATCGTCCAGCGCGATGCTGACGCCGTGCGTGCGCAGGTTGTCCAGGATGCGCTTCACCTGCACCGCGTTTTCCAGCAACGCACGTTCCGTCACCTCGATGCGCAGGCAGCGTGGCGGCAGGTGATGCGCCTGGATCAGGTCCAGCAGCTGGCGGTCCAAGTCGGCCGAGCGGAAATGGCGGCCAGACACGTTGATGCTGACGAATCCATCGGGCCCGGCGAGCGCCTCGGCCTGCGCGCAGACCTGCTCGAATATCTGCCAGTCGATGCTTTCCGCGCAGCCGCTTTCCTCGGCGACTGCGAGGAAATCGGCGGGTGTAAGCAGGCCGCGGTCGGGATGGCGCCAGCGCAGCAGCGCTTCGTAGCCGACCGTGCGTCCGGTCTGCAGCGCCACGATGGGCTGGTAGAACGGCACGAATTCGTTGCGGCTGAGCGCGCGGCGCAGATCGCCTTCCATCTCCAACAGCGACAGCGCCTCGCGGCGCAAACGATCGTCGAACACCGCCGCCCGGTGGCGGCCTTCGTCCTTGGCGCGATACATCGCGGCGTCGGCGTCGCGCAGCAGTTCTTCCGGCCGTTGGTAATGCGGGCTCGGCAGGGCGATGCCGATGGAGGCGGAGGTGAAGATCTCCTTCGCGCCAAGGCGGAAGGGGGCCTGCAATTCGTCGATGATGCGCTCGGCAATCAGCAGCGCCATCTTCGGATCGGTGATGCCTTCGGCAAGCACCGCGAATTCGTCGCCGCCCAGTCGAGCCACTACATCGCGCGTCTTGAGGCACGCGCGGATGCGTCCGCCCACCTGGAACAACAGGTCATCACCGACCAGATGGCCCACCGAGTCGTTGATCACCTTGAAGCGGTCAAGGTCGATGAACAGCACCGCGAACAGTTCCTGCGTGTCGCCGTGATAGCGCTGCAGGGCCTGTTCCAGTCGCTGCAGCAGCAGGGTGCGGTTGGGCAATCCGGTCAGTGAATCGTGCAGTGTCTCGTACTTGAGACGACGCTCCACGCGCTCGCGTTCGGCGATCTGCTCGCGCAGGTCGCGGTTGGCCAGCGCCAGCGCACGCGTGCGCTCGGTGACGCGGCGTTCCAGGCTGGCGTAGGCCTGCTTGAGCGATTCGGTGGTGTGCTTGCGTTGCAGGGCGTTGGCCACGTGGTAACCCACGAAGGTCAGCAGCTCCTGGTCGCGCACGTCGTAGGTGTGCTCGGGCGAGTAGCTCTGCACCGCCAGCACGCCCATGGCGCGATCGCCCCAGATCAGCGGCACGCCCAGCCAGCACACGGAGCGCGAACCACGATGGGAAACCTCGCCTTCGCGCTCCAGCCGGTCGAATTCTTCGGGGTTGGCCAGCAGCGGCTTGGCATGGCGCAGCACGTATTCGGTGACGCCGCGGCCGTGTGCACGCGGGAGTCGCACGGTGTCGAATTCATCGACGGAGTAGGGGAAGCTGAGCGTCTTCTGCTCTTCGTCCAGCAGCGCGATGTAGAAGTTGCGCGCGTAGAGCAGGCCGCCGATCACGCGGTGGACGGCGGCGTAGAAGTTGTCCAGGCTTTCCGATGCATTCGCCAGCTCCGCAATGCGGAACAGCGCGGCCTGCAGGCGTTCGCCACGCTGGCGCTGCAAGACCTGCTGGCGCAGCACGCGGTTGGCTTCGCGCAATGCGGCTGTGCGACTGGAGACACGGCGCTCCAGTTCCTCGTGCGCTTCGCGGCGTTCCAGCGCGGTCTGCACGTGCTTGGCCACGTAGCTCAGCAGCTCGCGGTCGTGCTGCGTGTAGTGCGTATCTTCGCGATAGCTCTGCATGACGATGCCGCCGACCACGCGTCCGTCGCGCAGCAGCGGCACGCCGAGCCAGTGTTCGCAGACGGGACCCACCTGGATGAAGCGTCCCTTGAACTGCTCGGCCAGCTCGCTGAAGGAACCCATCAGCGCCTGGCCACACTGCAGCAGGTTCCAGGTAAGGCTGTGGCGCATCTCCTGCAGCGGAACGGCCTCGTCGGGCGAGGGCGGTTCCTTGTCCATCGTGTCGACGTAGTACGGAAAGCGCACTGTGTCGCTGGTGGCGTCGTACAGCGCTATGTAGAAATTTTCCGCGTACATCAGGCTGCCGAGGATGGCGTGCAGCGAGTGCATCATCTCGGTCATGTTGTGCTCGGCGCCGGCCTGATCGGCAATGGCGTAGAGCGCGCGCTGCAGGCGTTCGGCAAGCGCGAGGCGCGAGATCGCCTCGTACAGCCGCGATGTCTCAGCCAGCTGTCTCAGGCGCGCCGAGGCGAGTCTACCGATCCAGGCCAGCTGATCTGCCAGCGCGGCGTGGTCGGCATCGGCCGGCAGATGCAGCATGAGCGAGCGCAGCCCTTGCGGGTCTTCCGCCAGCTCGAACTCGACATGACCGGGCTCAACGTGCGGCGGATCGCCAAGCAAACGCCATTGCAGGCGCCCCGGAACCTGCATGTCGGCCAGCATCGCCTCACAGATTTCCTGCACGCTGGCGGCATCCGCTGCGCGAAACAGGCGCTCCACGGCGGCGTGGACGGCGGCCATGCCACCGTCTGCCGGCCAGAGAGCTGGCGTTGTGCTGGTCGGGACCGAAGTCATTAGTCGCAGGCGAATCCGCGCGTTGTCGACAGAGGCGACTATATAGCGCCTCCATTCAGCTTTGTCGCCAGCCAGTTGAGGCTTGGGAACCGATCGCGTCCGCTGATGTCAAAAAAATGTGATTTGGCGCCATTGTGGCCTTGCTCACAAACCGGAACTTTGGGTGTTAGCAAAAAGTAAAACGTGGTATTATCCGGCCGTAATCGTCTCTGGGAGGGGGCGAGCCCTGCCCGTCCTTTAGGTCCTACGGGGGTTCTCTCGTATATGCGTCGTCTGTTGTTTTCATTGCCGTTGTTCGTCATGCCGCTGGTCGCGGCAGGGCAGACTGTGGCCAATGATTCGTTCGACGCGACGGGAAATCGCCTGCTGGCCCAGCTGCAGGACGGCTCGGCAAGCAATGCTGTGCCGCTTTGGCGTGGTGCCGATGGGCGCTGGCTGGCCGTGCAGAGCGGCAGCGAATCGCTCACCGCCGCGCAGCGCGCCGATGCACCGCTGCAGTTCCGCGCCGTGGATGCGGCGACCGTGCAGTCCTCCGACGTCCAGTACGGCATGGGCCCGAATCTGCAGGCTCACGTGGGCGTGAGCGAGCACAACTGGGCGAACAACCAGGCTCCGCGCGTGGTCGGCAGCGAAGTCGGCGCCACCTACAACACCGGTCGCTACAGCCTGGGCTTGAGCGTGGGAACCGATTCGGTTCCGGGCAACGCCAATCTTCCGCGCCTGCTGCCGGGTGCGCTGCCGGGCGTGAATGGCCTGTCGGGCTTCGACGGCAGCACGCAGGTCAACGCGCATGGTCGCCTGGCGCTCGACGCCAAGAGCGGCATTGATCTTGGCGCCAGCGTGGGCCGGGTGCGTTTGCTGCCGGGGAACCTGCTTGGCGTCAATTCCCTCGACCAGAAGGCAGTGAGCTTCGGCGTGGATCGTGGCCCGCTGAGCGGCAGCATTGTCGGTCGCACCATGCAGCCGGAAGCGGGCGTGCCGGGCAACATGGGTTACAACCCGGATCGTCGCTGGAGCAGCATCGATCTCGGCGTTACCTGGCGCCTGCCGTGGCAGGGCCAGTTGAGCATCGGTGCGCAGAACCTGTGGTCGTCGGGCAACGGCGTCAACACGCCGGTGGGTCCGGAACCGGACCAGTCGCGCACCCCATACGTGCAGTATCACCAGGATCTCTGATCCGCTTCAGCAGCGGGATCCCAGACAGCAAAACGCCGGGCTATGCCCGGCGTTTTTCGTTTCAGTCCGCGTGATCAGTCCTGGTGGCGGATGCGCAGGTCGCCGCTGAAGGTCTCGATGTTCATCTTTGCGTTGCCCGCACCCGCCGTAGCCTGCAGCTCGCTGCCCGGGCCATGCTCCACTTTCTTCACGGTGCCGAAGTCGCTGCGCAGGTCGCCGCTGAAGGTATTGGCATGGATGGTGGCGGAGAGATTCGACGGCACCTGGACCTGCACGTCGCCGCTCATGCTGTCCACGTCGAAGACACCGTTGGGTGCCATGCCGCCGGACAGCTGCACGTCGCCGGAGACCGTGCTGAGGTTGAGCTTGCGCCACGGGCCACCGTTGACGCGGATGCGGCCGGAGACGGTTTGAAGTTCCGCTTCGTTGCCCACGTTGGGGGCGAGGATGTCGCCGCTGACGGTCTGCAGCGACACCTTTCCTGCGCTGCCGGCGAGCTCGATGCTGCCGCTCACGCTTTCCACGTCGACGTCGGGCGAGCGTGCATTGACACGCGCCTTGCCGCTGACGGTGTTGGCCTTGATGGTGCCGCCGTCGATGCCGTCGATGCTGAGCGGCGCGCTCACCACGTCCACATCCAGCGAGGCGCCCTTGGGCACGCGCACGTCAAGCGTGGTGGAGCCCATCGAGTTCTCGTTGTTCCAGTTGAACCAGCCCGACTTGCCCTGCGATTCGACCTTGATTTCCATGTCGCTGTTGCTGCCTTCGATGGCCAGCGGCTTGGCGCCGTCGCCGAGGCGGCCGCCGACCTGCACCTGGTTGCGATCCCAGGCGGTCACGGTGACGGCACCCTTGACATTGCTGATGCTGATGCGCGCGTTTGGCGACGCATCGTGTGTGAGGTTGATGGGTGTATCGGCCAGTGCCTGGCCGATCGACAGGCTGAGCAGGAGAGGAAGGATGCGTGCGGTTTTCATGGTGAAGGCTCCGCTGGACTCAACCAGCCTGGTGTTCCATCTGTCGCAACTGCGACTGCTGCTTCTGCGTGCGATATAGCAGGCGCTGCAATGCAGGTGAATCGGGTGCCTCTTCCATGGCCTGGCGCAGCTCCATGCTGGCGGCATCGAGTTCAACGGCTGCGCCGGCAAGGCGCGGGTCGGACGGACGCCAGCGTTCGATGTCCTGGGTCGTCGTCGGTGTCGCCGCGGTTTCCAGCGGCCGGTCGCGCAGGTGCACGGCGAGGCTGCCGGCGAACAATGACATTCCCGCGAAACTGGCCGCGAGCAGCCAGCGCTGGATGTGCTGTCCGGTGCGTCGCGCAGGTACGTCGGGCGATGCCTCGCTGCTCGCATCCAGTGCTGCGTCGATCGCAGGCCACAGGTCGCGGCGCGGCGACACCGGTTCGCGCAGGGCGCGGGTCTGGCGGAGCCATTCGAATTCGTTCATCACTGTTCTCCCAATACTTTTCGCAGCAGACCCCGGGCACGATGCAACTGCGCCTTCGATGAGCCCACCGCCATACCCAACTCGGTGCCGATGTCCTCGTGCTTCCAGCCTTCGATGTCGTGCAACACCAGAACGGCGCGTGCCCTGGGGGGCAACCTGCCGATGGCGCGTTCCAGTTCTTCGCGCTCGGCCGCGCAGAACGGGGTTTCGCCGTGGTCCGGAAGGCTGTCCTCATCCATCATGCTGACCGGATCGGCGCTGCGTGCACGGATGTCCATCAGTGCGACATTGACCGCGAGGCGGTAGATCCAGGTGCTGAAGGAGCTTTCGTGGCGGAACCCGGAAAGTTTCTGCCAGGCGCGAACGAACGCATCCTGCGTGAGGTCTTCCGCACGAGCGTGATCGAAGCCAGCCAGGCGATAGACCGCGCCATACACGCGGTCGACGTGCAGGTGGTAAAGGCGATGAAAAGCTTGCCTGTCGCCGGCGGCGGCCGCACGGACGTCGTCCGTGTCGACGGGCTCCGCGGCGGGTGCTGGCGGCATCATGGGTCCGGTGGCTGGGCAGGCTGCAATCATCTTGCCAGCTTGGATGCGGACAGGCGCGGAAGGGTTTAGAGCCGGACGAAAAAGACTGTGGGAGCGCATCCTGTGCGCGAGGGGCCGAAGAAGCGGTGCACCCGCAGCGTGGCTCGCCGCGCACAGGGTGCGCTCCCACAAGAGGGGGCGCCGGCCGTGTCAGGCCGGCGTGTATTCAGGCGGCTTCGGCGGTTTTCAGTGCCTTGGCGATGCGCTGCTGTTCGACGTGAAGCTCATCCGGCAGGCGGTCGCCGAAGCTTTGCAGGTATTCGCCGATGGCGGCCAGTTCGTCATTCCAGCCGGCCTGGTCAACGTCGAGCAGGGTATCGAGCGTGCGACGATCGAGGACAAGCCCGTCAACCTTCAGTTCGCCCTCGGCGGGTACGGTGCCGATCGGGGTCTGGCGGCCGGTGGCACGGTTTTCCACGCGGTCGATCATCCACTCGAGTACGCGCAGGTTTTCGCCGTAGCCCGGCCACATGAAGCGTCCGTCGGCGCCCTTGCGGAACCAGTTCACGTGGAAGATCTTCGGGAGCTTTGCACCCGGCTTGTCGAACGACAGCCAGTGACGGAAGTAGTCGCCGTAGTGGTAGCCGGCGAACGGCTTCATGGCCATCGAGTCGCGACGCAACACGCCCACGGCGCCGGTGGCGGCAGCGGTGGTTTCCGAACCCATGGCTGCGCCAACCAGCACGCCGTGCGCCCAGTCGCGCGCCTCGAATACCAGCGGCACCAGCGACGGACGGCGTCCGCCGAACACGATGGCGCTGATCGGCACGCCATGCGCGTCTTCGGCCCGCGAGGACCATGTCGGACACTGCTTCGCACTCACCGTGAAGCGCGAGTTGGGGTGTGCCGCCGGGCCGTTGGCCGGATCGTACGGGCGGCCCTGCCAGTCGGTCACCGGAGTGCCCGGCAGGCCTTCCCACCATGGCTGGTTGTCGGCGGTGACGGCCACGTTGGTGAAGATGGTGTCGCGCGCAATGGTCGACAGCGCATTCGGGTTGGTCGCCTCGCTGGTGCCCGGTGCCACGCCGAAATAGCCGGCTTCAGGGTTGATGGCATATAGACGTCCATCCGCGCCGGGACGCATCCAGCAGATGTCGTCGCCCACGGTCCATACCTTCCAGCCGTCCTTGAGGTAGCCCTTCGGCGGAATGAGCATGGCGAGGTTGGTCTTGCCGCAGGCCGACGGGAACGCGGCGGCGATGTAGTGCGTCTCGCCCTTGGGGTTCTCGATGCCGACGATGAGCATGTGCTCGGCCAGCCAGCCTTCGGACTTCGCCTGGTAGCTGGCGATGCGCAGCGCATGGCACTTCTTGCCAAGCAGGGCGTTGCCGCCATAGCCCGAGCCATAGGACTTGATCGAGAGCTCTTCGGGGAAGTGCATGATGAAGCGGCGTTCCGGGTCCAGCTCACCTGTGGAGTGCAGGCCCTTCACGAAGGTGCCCTCGCGTTCGATGCGCGCCTGCGCTGCCGCGCCCATGCGCGTCATCGTGCGCATGTTCACCACGACGTAGGGACTGTCGGTGATCTCCACGCCGCAACGGGCGAGGGGGGAGTCGATGGGACCCATGCAGTACGGGATGACGTACATGGTGCGGCCTTCCATGCAGCCCTCGAACAGGGCATCCATCTTGGCGTGCGCCTCGGCGGGCGCCATCCAGTGGTTGTTGGGGCCGGCGTCGCCTTGGTCTTGGGTGCAGACGAAGGTGAGGTGCTCCACGCGTGCCACATCAGAGGGGCTCGAGCGGTGCAGGTAGCAGCCTGGATGGGTTCGCTGATTGAGCTCGATCAAGTCGCCGGTCTGCAGCATCTGCTGCACCAGCTGCTGGTATTCGGCGTCCGAGCCATCGCACCAGTGGATCTTCGCAGGGCGGGTCAGGGCGGCCACTTCGTCAACCCAGCGCTGCAGCGCTTCCAGCTTGCTCGACATCAGGTTCCTCACTCTGGTCTTGAACTAAAAAAGAGCAGAAACGCTAACTTACGTGCAGTGGCATGGCAAGTGAGACTGCAGCAAACGGCAACTGGGCGCACTACAAAACGCCGCCCCGCCCGGCAGTTAGGAGGGTGGGTGCAGACCACTTTGGCAAGTGGGCTGCCAGTGGATTTCTGGCACAAAAAAACGCCGCTATAGGGCGGCGTCTTTGGGATTGCGCTGACGTCTCGGTGCGGTTTAGGCCGGCGTCAATGTGCGAATCATGTGTTCCACGTAGGCGTCGAATTCGTCGTGGCTGATGCGCGGCAGACCCAGCGTGAAGTTGAGCTGGAGGAAACCGACGTAGGCCGCGTACGTCAGGCGTGCGCGATTGAGCGCCTCGTCCCCGTCAAGACCAGCCTCGCGATAGATATTGGTGAGGAATTCCATGCGCCGCTGCGAGACGCGGGCCATCACCGGCACCACCTGCGGATGATCCAGTGCCTTGAGCAGTGCGGCGTACACGCGGTGGGGTGCCAACTCGTGTGCGACCCGACGGAACAGCTCCGGCAGACGGGCACGCGGATCGGGCATCGCCTCGATCTGCGCGATCACTTCGCGTTCGCCGTACTGCTCCCAGCGCTCCAGCGCGGCCTGCAGCAAGGCTTCGCGGGTGCGAAAGTGCCAGTAAAAGCTGCCCTTGGTGACGCCCAGCTGGCGCGCCAGCGCCTCCACGGCCAGGGCGCCTACACCCTGGTCGGCGATCAGCCTCAGTGCGGCGTCTTCCCAGTCCTCGGCGGAGAGGCGGGTACGTTCGGGTTTTGCGCTGACATTCATGGGCGAATGGTAGCCCGAGTTGCTCGTTTTGTAATCGGCATGGGTGCAACTCATTGAATTGCGTGGATCCAGCGACGCTGCGGCGCATATTGACGCAGTGGGAAAGCGCCTACATACTCATGCGTATGGTAGCCCAGTCCCCTCCCGAGAAGCAGAACGAACGCGTCACCGCCGTGGATGGTCTTCCGCTGGCGGTCGAGATCCGCAACCCCACGGGGGCGCCGACCCTGCTGTTCGCGCACGGTTTCGGGCAGACCCGAGGTGCCTGGCGCGGTACGTCCGCGGCCTTGGCCGAACTCGGATATCGCTGCGTCGCGTTCGACAGTCGCGGCCACGGCGAAAGCGGCCGCGTTCCGGGCGGCGACTATCACATGGAGCAGTTCGTCGGCGACCTGCGTCTGCTGGCCCACGCGGAGTTGCGCAAGCCGATCCTGGTGGGGGCGTCGATGGGCGGACTGCTCGGCATCGTACTGGCAGGCGAGATCGACCCCGACGCATTCCACGCGCTGGTGCTGGTCGACATCACTCCGCGCTGGGAGACGGCAGGGGTGGAACGCATTCTCGCTTTCATGCAGGCGCATCCGGATGGCTTTGCCAGCTATGCGGAGGCGTCCGATGAAATTGCGCGTTACCTGCCGCACCGTTCCGGGCGAAAGAGCGAAGACCAGTTGCGGCCACTGCTGCGCGAAGGCAGCGACGGACGCCTTCGCTGGCACTGGGATCCCGCCCTGCTGGGTGGTGAGCTGGTGCGCGAGAGCGAGCGTTACCAGCCGCGCCTGATGGCGGCCGCCGCGAAGATCCGCGTGCCGGTGCTGCTGCTTTCCGGCGGACGCAGCGACGTGGTCTCGCGCGACACGGTCGATGAATTCCTGAAGCTGGTGCCGCACGCCGAACACTTGGAGCTGCCGCGCGCCACGCACATGGTGGCCGGCGACGCCAACGATGCCTTCACCCGCGAAATTGCACGTTTCGTGGGTGCGCTTTCCCAGGCCGACCGCAGCGGTGCGGTGGCCGTATGAATCCCCTGATTGCCCAAGTCGTCATCCGTAACGAGGTGTAGTGATGTCCGTGATCCTGACCCTGCTGGCGGCGCTCATCGCCACCGGCGCCTGTGCCTACCACCGCAGCAGCCTGCGCACGTGGGCGATCGTCACGGTGGTTGCCACCGTCGTGGTCGGCCTGCTTGCCGGCGCGCCATGGACCACCTTCATCCTGCTGGTGGTCGAGCTGGCCATTGCCGTGCCGCTGCTGATGGACGGCTTTCGCCGCAAGCAGATCAGCGCGCCGTTGCTGAAGATGTTCGCCAAGGTGACGCCGAAGCTCTCCGAAACCGAGCAGACCGCGCTGGAAGCGGGCACCGTTGGTTTTGAAGGCGAGTTGTTCTCAGGCAAGCCGGACTGGCACGAGCTGCTCAAGCAGCCCAAGCCCGAGCTGAGCGTGGAAGAGCAGGCCTTCATGGATGGTCCGGTCGAAGAGCTGTGCAGCATGATCGACGACTGGCAGATCACGCACGAGCTGGCCGACCTGCCGCCGGACGTCTGGGCCTTCATCAAGAAGCACAAGTTCTTCGGCATGATCATCCCGAAGCAGTACGGCGGCCTCGGGTTCTCGGCGCTGGCGCATTCGGCGGTGCTGCAGAAGCTGGCAACCATGTCGGCCACGGTGGCTTCCACCGTCGCGGTGCCCAACTCGCTTGGCCCGGCCGAACTGCTGCTGCACTACGGCAGCGACGAGCAGAAGAACCATTACCTGCCGCGCCTCGCCATTGGCGACGAGATTCCGTGTTTCGCGCTGACCGGCCCGTATGCCGGTTCGGACGCCACCTCGATCACCGATTTCGGCATCGTCTGCAAGCAGATGGTCGACGGCGTCGAGACGCTGGGCATGAAGCTCACCTTCGACAAGCGTTACATCACGCTGGCGCCGATCGCCACGGTGGTGGGTTTGGCCTTCCGTCTGTATGACCCCGAGAAGTTGCTGGGCGACAAGGAAGATCTTGGCATCACGCTGGCGCTGCTGCCGCGCAACACGGCAGGCCTGGAAATAGGCCGCCGTCATTTCCCGCTCAACGTGCCGTTCCAGAACGGCCCGCTGCATGGCAAGGACGTATTCGTGCCGCTATCGGTGTTGATCGGCGGCCCGCACATGGCCGGCCACGGCTGGCGCATGCTGGTGGAATGCCTCTCGGTGGGCCGCGCGATCTCGCTGCCGTCCAACGCCACCGGTGGCGTGCGCGCCGCGGTTGCGGCGACGGGCGCCTATGCGCGCATGCGCAAGCAGTTCGGTCTTTCCATCGCCCGCTTCGAAGGCGTGGAGGAAGCGTTGGCGCGCATCGGTGGACTCACCTATGCGACGGCCGCATTGTCGCGTGCCACGGCTGCGGCCGTGGATCGCGGCGAGAAACCGGCGGTGCCGTCTGCGATCGCCAAGTATCACGCCACCGAATGGGGTCGCGTGATCGCCGGCGACGCGATGGACGTGCATGGCGGCAAGGCGGTGCAGCTGGGTCCGAAGAACTATGCGGGTCGCGCGTGGCAGGGTGTGCCGATCGCCATCACGGTGGAGGGCGCCAACATCATGACACGCAGCCTGATGATCTTCGGGCAGGGCGCCATCCGCTGCCACCCTTATGTACTGAAGGAAATGCAGGCGTTGTCGATTGCCGACTACGGCGATCGCCTGCGCACGTTCGATCGCGCGCTCTTCGGCCACATCGGCTTTGGCATTTCAAACGCGGTGCGCAGCTTCACGTTCGGCCTCACCGGCTCGCGCATCGGCGATACCGCGGGCGATGCCTACACGCGCCGCTACTACCGCAAGCTCAACCGTTATTCCGCCGCACTGGCGCTGTGCGCCGACACCTTCATGGGCGTGCTTGGCGGCAAGCTGAAGTTCAAGGAGAAATTGTCCGCGCGCCTCGGTGACGTGCTGAGCTACCTGTATATCGCCAGCGCGATGCTCAAGCGGTACGAGGATTCCGGTCGTCCGGAAGCCGATCGCCCCTTGCTGGCCTGGGCATTTCACGAGTGCATGTGGCGCACGCAGATGGCACTGGATGGCGCCATCCGCAATTTCCCGGTCAAGCCGGTGTCGTGGTTGCTGCGCGTGCTGGTGTTTCCGTTCGGTCGTCGCGAGGTGCCGCCGTCGGATCGCCTGGGGCGCCGCGTCGCCGCCATCATCACGGCGCCGGGCGAGGCGCGCGATCGCCTCACCGAGTGGACGTATCTCGCGCCGACTGCGAACAACACCATCGGCCGCATGAACGCGTTGCTGCCGGACGTGATTGCCGCCGAACCGGTCGAGCGCAAGTTTGGCAAGGCACAGAAGGCGGGGCAGTTCACGTCGCACGACTACTACGGCCAGCTCGCCGAAGCGCTGCAGGCCGGCGTCATCAATGCGTCCGAACACGAC
>NZ_DASRZX010000106.1:0-73631 GCF_035685885.1 Dyella sp.
GACAGCTACGTCGATCTGACACTCTACGAACAGGATGACGAAGGGTTCGCTATCACGGCCTCTGTTGAGCATGGCCAGCATGTCACTGACTACAACCCAACTTCGATCAATGCTTTTCGCAAGCAAGGTAACTGGGCGCAACTCCTTATCATTTGCGAAGCCGCAATCATTGAGCAAAAGCAAAAGTCATCTGCGCAAATGAGCTACTACAAGGCAGATGAAATTAAAGACCGCTTCAAAGAATAGGTAACTTCTCCGCAACCCTTTCCATAACTACAACGGGCATTGAAGCACGATGAAGTTTCGCGATGATCAGGAAGCAGCCAATGCGCGAATGATGGCGCTGGTTGAGGAAATGAATGGGGAATCAGATCGCGCGGTTGCAATTGTAGGTCAAGCGTGGGTTGAAGAAGCCCTGTCCGACGCGATCACCTCATTCCTCCAAGAGCACAAGGAATCGCACGTTAGGCTTTTTGGTGGTGGCGGGTCCCTGACTGCTTTTTCCCCAAAGATTGATCTGGCGCGTGTGCTAGGCATCGTCTCGGATGCCATTTGGTCAGACTTGCATGGCATCCGAAAAATACGCAATGAGTTTGCCCATCACATAGCCCACAAAACGAAAAACACTAAGCTCACGTTTGCAGCGGATCATATTGCGAAGATGTGCTTCGCACTGCACTGCGTCGCGCACGAGAAGCACAGTGATCCTAGGGTCGCCTACACGAGAGCGTGCGCGACACTCAATGCGGACTTCGACTTGTTCACCATGATGGGCGACAAGGTACAGGATGGCTTCAAGGTCATTGCCAAAGACGTGGGCGACGCCTAACCGATTGGCTCGGGAACAGATCACCAGCCCTTACGCACGACGTATAAACGCCTAAGCGCGCATTCTCTCGGTCGCACTGGCGGAATCTTCCATCAGTGATAGGCAACGCCACGCCGATCTCACCAGCTTAGAACAGCGAATCTTTGTCGCTACTCGCGCCACCCATAATGCCGCCGCTGATATTTCCGCCACCAGTTAATAGGTTCTCCATGCTCCTAAGTGCAGGAGTTCCATGGCGGCCAGAGTCGCGAGGATTATTTAGGAAAGTCCACGCGGCGCCTGGCAAGTAACCATCCGCAGCCACGGAAAATATCTCAGCCACGACGAACCACACACCCTCGGCACGGGAGCGAATGCTCATGGCTAGTTGCTGCGCAGTGGTTTGATCCTCCGCAACGAGGATGTAGCACCCTGGCATATACCGATACCAATTCCGGATCAGCACAATGCTATCTAGCCTGGGCTGCATATTCTCCGGGGCATCCAGCGTGTTAAGCATGAATGTTTTCATGCCTTACCCCCAGCGTTGCCGGTCGGCGCGGCAGCTTGCGTAAGTCGAGCCTCTTTCACGTCAACGACTACCGCGTCAATCACATTAGGGTTACTGGTGGCTACATCCGAAGGAAGAGTCTTTGGCGAGCCTTCCTTAGCCTGTGCCTGTATAGCGGCCATACGCTCAATGTGTCGTTCGTCCTGCAATCGATCCGGGTTCTTGAACATGAAATACAGGAACCCACCGCCACCCGTAAGGCCGAAAAAAATCCACAGGGCGAGAATCGAATATAAGACAACCGGCTCGGGATGGCCCAAGGAAACGGCTATCAGAACCATGGAACAAAGACCAAACAACCAAAGCATCGGATTGATGGCGCTCTTGGTGCTTATCTCCCGCACCACCGAAGCGAATGTCCCTAGTCCCGCCGGCTCCGTCATGACTCGCTCCCCCCCCCGGATGGCGAGCAATGTACCTCATCTCCGCCCACTTCCGTGACCACTACCGTTTGCGACGCAGCGTGATCACATCGGCGGCATGGGCGGGCAACGGGCGATAGGCCGGCATCTGGCAATCCTGGATCACGGGCGAGCGCGTGCTAAGGCACTCCCATAGAACCCCGGGCGGAATGGGGCGCCCGTGCTGCGATTCATACGCCCAGCGCCATGCCGTCACTTGTATGGTGAAGAGCGCCTGCAAGTCCGGCTCGGCGGGCGCTTCCTCGCCCAGGCCCCTCTTTCACGGCATTTCTTTGCGGAAATCCCCTGGTTCCGTCATGCTCGCAGCGCAACGCCACACCAGGTCGCCCATGATCGAATTCGGACACGGAACGCACGTCGGCCTACGCCGCACGCGCAACGAAGACACCTATTACGCCGACGCGTCGCTCGGCCTGTTTCTGGTGGCCGATGGCATGGGCGGCCACCAGCATGGCGAGGTGGCTTCGGCGCTGGTGCGCGATGCGGTGGCCGATCTCGTGGCGCGTGGCCACACGCTGGTGGAAGCCGTGCGTGCCGCGGATGAAAGGCTGATCCGCCACAGCCGCGGCTTTGCCGACCCGCGCCCCATGGGAACCACCATCGCGGCACTACGCCTGCACGCAGACACCTACGAAGTGGCTTGGGTGGGCGACAGTCGTGTCTATCTATGGCAAAAGCACCTGCGCCAGGTCAGCCATGATCATTCGCTGGTGCAGGAGCTGGTCGAAGCTGGCACGCTCGATCCGGCACAGGCCTCGCGTCATCCCCAGCGCAACGTCATCACGCAGGCGCTCGGGATCACGGCGGCCGAACAGCTGCATATCGGCATGTCGCGCGGGCGACTGGAACCCGGCATGTGTTTTCTCCTGTGCAGCGATGGCCTCACGGAAGAAGTAACCGATGCGGCGATTGCCAGCATGGTGTCGCGGCGCGAGTTGTCGGCTCAGGAGTGCGTAGAGCACTTGCTGCTGGCCTCGCTCGATGCGGGTGGCAGCGACAACGTCACCACCATCCTCGCTCGCGTCAACTGATGCTCAGTTGACGGCCGGAATCGCCTCGCGTCGCCAGACGCTGGTACCGCCCGCGCTCTTGTCCAGGGCATCCAGACGTGATTCGTGCGCTGCAAGTTCTTCGGTGTTCGCCCGCAACACGCGCGGGCGACGGTCCAGCGTGACTGGCACAAGCATGACGGCGGCCCCCTGCTCCGGCGTGCCTTCGAAGCCCAAGTCGAGCACGACCTGGCCCGACGTCATCGAGAGATACACCTCGGCAAGCAATTGAGCGTCGATCAGGCCGCCGTGCAGGTCACGCGCCGAATTGTCCACGCCGAGGCGCTTGCAGAGTGCGTCAAGACTGTTGCGCTGCCCCGGGTAGCGCTCGCGAGCCATCTTCAACGTGTCGAGCACGGCACAACGGTCTTCGATCTTTCCGTACGATGCGCCCAGGCGTGCCAGCTCCGCGTTGAGGAAGCCAACGTCGAAGGTCGCGTTGTGGATGATGAGTTCGGCACCGTCGATGAAGGCGAGGAATTCTTCGACGACATCCGCGAAATGCGGCTTGTCGAGCAGAAACTCGTCCTCGATGCCGGCGACCTGACGCGCGCCTTCATCGATGGCGCGGTCGGGATTCAGATAGGTCTGGTAGTGGCGTCCCGTGGGACGGCGCTCGAACATTTCCACGCAGGCAATTTCGATGAGGCGATGACCCTGGCGAACCTCCAGCCCGGTGGTTTCGGTATCCAGTACGATCTGTCTCATGCCTTGCTCCTGAACTGCTCTGCCTGCTCGCGCGCCGCCACGTCGACGCGCTCGTTCTCAACGTGCCCGTTATGGCCACGCACCCAATGCCAGCTCACTTGATGTGCCTGCACTGCGGATGACAAGCGCTGCCACAGATCCTGGTTCTTCACTGGCTTCTTGTCGGCGGTGAGCCAACCATTGGCCCGCCACTTGGGCACCCACTCCTCGATGCCCTGCATGACATAGCGGGAGTCGGTGGTGAGCGCCACCCTGCACGGGCGCGTCAACGCTTCCAACGCGCCGATGGCAGCCATCAGCTCCATGCGATTGTTGGTCGTGGCCGGTTCGCCACCGGACACCATCCGTTCGGTTCCCTTGGCGCGCAGCAGGGCGGCCCATCCGCCTGGTCCGGGATTGCCCAGGCATGCGCCATCCGTAAAAGCTTGCACTTCAGTCATTGTTACCTGCTATGAGATCAGATCTTAAGACGCGGCATTGCGCCGTGCGCCTGGTGCCAGGCCCACGTTCACGGCCGCCGGCACGGCTTTGGGTTTGAGACGGATCGGAGTGGCCATCCGGCGACGCTTGCGTGCGATCAACAGATAACCGCCACCGAAGGCATGCGCGGCGTCGAGGCCGGCATGATTATTCGGCCACAGGCGTCCCACGCGCTCGATGCGCTCGATGTCCAGCTCGAACCGACGCACCCATCGCTCCAGCATGATGGGCGAATGCATCGCCGGTCCGCGGCCGCGCGTACGCCACAGCATCCAGGGGACCCACGCACTGAAGGGATGCAATCCCGTCAGCGCGAGTACGCCTCCGGGTGACAACACGCGAGACGCCTCTTCCAGCAACTCCTGCGGCGCGGTAGACACCTCAAGCGCGTGCCTCAGCAACACCAGATCGAACGCGTCGTCCACGAAAGGCAGCGGTTCTACTCCACTGGCCAGCACGTCGCCGGCGTAACGCGATCCTTCCGCATTGAGGCGCGTCCAGTTGCCCAGTAAAGGCAGCATCGGCGGCTCATCCTCGCGGGCCGCACTGATCAGCAACGCATGGGTGCCGGTGCAACGCTGCAAGCCGGGCACGAGCGCCACCGTTTCCTCGGCCAGGAGGCTACGCAACGGTGCGCTTTGGTAGATGTCTTGGTCACGCTGAGACATGCCGGGACGACCCGCTCCTGTGATTGGGACACAGTGTAACGGCTGCCTGCGGCGGCGTATCCTGGTTTGCATATCCAGCGGGACGGTGCCCACAAGACTGAACGTCCCAGGGGAAGATTAACGTCTCACTAACGAGTGCGTCGCCTGGCCGCTTTATAGTCGGTCACTTCGCGCAAGCCAGGATGCCTGCGTCAGTCGATACGAATACCGCGGAGGAGAACTCCTTGCACGTCGTACCGTTACCGGCGCTTGCCGACAATTACATCTGGTTGCTGTACGACGACGAAGGCCAGGCCATCGTCGTGGATCCAGGTGAGGCCGCTCCGGTCGAAGCAGCACTGGAAGATCGCGGACTCACGGTTCGCGCCATTCTTCTTACGCACCATCACCACGATCACATCGGGGGAGTCGACGCATTGCTGTCGCGGCACGACGTTCCCGTCTATGCACCGCATGACGAGCGCATTGCGTATGCCACCCATCGCGTGGGCGATGGCGATGTCGTTGCACTGCATGCGCCACGGGCCCGGTTCGAGGTGATTGCGGTGCCGGGACACACGACGACGCACATCGCCTATGCCGGTGAAGGCGTGCTGTTGTGTGGCGACACGCTCTTCAGCATGGGCTGTGGTCGCCTGTTTGAAGGCACGCCCGAGCAGATGCTCGCATCGCTCGATCGCCTGGGCAGCCTTCCTGGACACACGCTGGTGTGTTGCGCCCACGAATACACGGCGGCCAATGGGCGCTTTGCCCGCACCATCGAACCTGACAACGCCGCGCTCGCGGCACGCGAACGGGAGGTGACAGCATTGCGAAAGCATGATCAGCCAAGCCTGCCCGTGAGCCTTGCCACGGAGCAGGCCACCAATCCCTTCCTGCGCACGGACAGCGAAAGCGTGATCGCGTGGGGACGCAAGCATGGCGTTGCCGAGGATCGAGTCGCGCGCTTCGCCGCACTGCGCGCCAACAAGGATGTGTTCTCAGGATGAGCATGCGCCGTCTACGCCCACTGCCCTTGGCGATGTCAGCCCTGCTGGCCGCCTGCGCAACGACACCTACACCCAAGCCCCAGGCGCCGAAGGTACAAGCGCCCGCTCCCGAACCTGTCCGCGACATCAGCCATCCGGTAATGGGAACGACCAGGCCGAATGACAACGGCGCCGGCATGTGGGATCAACTGCGTGGCAGTTTCCAGATGGCCGACTGCGATGCCGATCCCGGCATCACGCTATGGGCTCGTCGCTACACCCAGAACCCCGAGCGCTTCGAGAACCAGCTCGCTGCCGCTGCACCTCGGCTGGCCTACGTACAGCAAGTGGCCGCACGGCACCACGTGGCGGGCGAATTCGCGCTGCTTCCCTGGGTCGAGAGCCAGTACCGCCCGATTCCCGGAGGCAAGAACATGCCAGCAGGCATGTGGCAGATCATGCCCACCACGGCCAACGCCATGGGCATCCGCGTCGACAAGAACTTCGATGGCCGTATGGACGTCCCCGCGGCAACCGACGCCATCATGGCGTTGCTCAGCCGTTACCACGACGACCTGGATGATTGGCGCCTGGTCGACTACGCGTTCAACGCGGGCGAATTCGGTATCAAGCGCATGGTGGCCCAGCATGGCACGCCGTCCGCCGAGCCCGTGGTGCCGAAGATGCCAGTGAAAGCCGTGACGCGCGAGCACCTGGTCAAGTTGCTTGCCATCGCCTGCGTCATTCGCGAACCCGACCGCTTCAATGTCAGCCTGCCCTCCCTCCCCTCCGAGGAGCGGCTGGTGACTGTGGCCATCGACAACTCGATGCCGATCGCTCACGCAGCGAACCGCGCAGGCATGTCAACCGACGAGCTCAAGGATCTCAACGCGGGCTTCCGCAACGGCGTGGTCGACTCGAGCGCCTCCTCTTACCTGCTGCTGCCAAGCAATCACGTACAGCAGTTCCGTAATTCGCCCCTCGCGGCTGGCAACGACACTGCCCCGAATGTGCCAGGCACCACGGTGCTTCCACCGCTGGGAGCCACACTGAGCGCATCGACAGCGGACGATGACAACAAGGCTTCCGGCAAGCATTCGGATGGCGAAAAGACGCACACCGTGAAATCAGGTGAAAGCTTGTGGAGCATCGCGCGGCGTTACTCGCTGGACGTCAGGCAGCTGCAGCAATGGAATCATCTGCAAAGCGCTGGCGTGAAACCGGGGCAGATCTTGAAGGTCAGCGCTCCCAGCTGACACCCGTCGTTGCAACGGGGATGCCTGGGCGCTGCCGGCGCACAGGTGAATATCGTTTCGCGCCGGGTGCAATCTGACGTTCGCACAGGAACAGTCATCACGCGGCGTCATACGGTCCACAAAAAAGGCAGCCCACGAGCTGCCTTTTTCGCTTTGTCATCAATCGCAGGGACTACATGCGGTCAGCGGCAATCTTGATTTCCGTCTTCGCCTTCAGTGCGTCGAGGAACTCCTGCGTGGCAAGAATGCCGTAGGCCTGCGCCATCTGCGTGCGCAACGCATCGCGCTGCTCGAAAGTCACCTTGGACAAATCGCCGTCCTGCACCTTGTCGACCGCCACCAGGGCGTAGCCGCCCTCTGCGGTCGCGACGCGCGCAAACTGTGCCTTGCCTGCCGCCGGGTGCGGCAACAGGAAGGCTTGCACGAGCACTTCGGGCGCCACGTTCTGCTGCATGCGGACGGCGTCCGGAACCGTCAGCAGGGCTGAACCCGCCGAGACCGCCACCGCCTGCATGTCCTCGCCCTTCTGCAGGCGGGCCAGCAGTGCATCGGCGCTCTTCAGCGCTTCGGCGGCCGCGCGCTCGTCGAGGATCTTCTGGCGCACCTGGTCACGGACTTCGGCCAGCGGACGCGCAGCTGCCGGCACATGTTTGTCAACGCGAACCACCACGGCGTGGTCAGGACCCAGCTCGACCAAGCCCGAGTTGTTGCCCTGCACGAGCACGTCGTCGGAGAACGCCGCCTGCACGAGCTTGGCGTCGGAGGCGATACCTTCACCACCCTTGCGGGAAATCATGCCCGTAGTCTTGATGGCCAGCCCCAGCGCCTGCGATGCCGGCTCGAGCGACGACGGGTTCTGGTAGGTCTGGTCGGTAAGCTTGCCCGCAAGTTCGCTGTACTGGCGATCGCGCTCGGTGCTCAGGTAGTCCTTGGCGATCTGGTCACGCACTTCGGCGAAAGGCTTGGCATCGCCGCTGCGCACGTCGCGCAGGAACAGCACGTGATAGCCCTCGTCGGACAACACCGGCTTGGAGATCTGGCCCTTCTGCAGCGCGAACATCGCCGAGTCAAACGCGGGAGTGGTCACACCCTTTTCCAGCCAGCCGAGGTCACCACCCGAGCGCTTCGAACCCAGGTCGTCCGAATCCTGTTCGGCCAGCTTGGCGAAGTTGTCGGCCGTGGCTTCGCCGGCGATCTTCTCGGCCTTGGCAAGCGCAGCCTTCTGCTGGTCCGGCGTGGCGTTCTTCGGCACGTTCACCAGGATGTGGGACACCAGGCGCTGCTCAGGCTGCACGAAGCGCTGCTTCTGGTCCTCATAGCGCTTCTTGAGCTCATCCTCGCTCGGCTGTGCATCGACCTTGAGATCGCTGCCGTTGACTTCGATGTACTTGAGCGAGACCTGCTCGGGGTTCATGAAGTCGGCCTGGTGTTCCTTGTAATACGCCTCCAGTTGGGCGTCGGCCACCGTGGTGTCGGCCAGCGCGGGGCGCGGGATGGCAAACCAGCGTAGGTCGCGACGCTGATAAAGCAGCGTCAGGTAGCGATCCATGTCCGCATCGGTCACCACGGCGCTGTCGATGATGGCGCGTGGCACCAGGCTCGGCTCAAGCGAAGCGCGCTGGCTGCTCTCGAACGACGCCGGCGTCATGTTCTGCGCGGCAAGAATGGCGCGGTACGTGGTGGGATCGAACTGGCCGTTGACCTGGAATTGAGGCGCGCCAGCGATACGCTCGCGCAACGCGAGGTCGGACACGCGCAGGCCCAGCGACTCGTTTGCCTGACGCAGCAGTTGCTCGTTGATGAGCTGGTCGAGGATCTGGCGCTTCGTTTCCGGCAGCTCGAACTGGGCAGCGTTGAATTGGTCGCCCATGCGGGCCATGGCGTCGCGGCGAGCCTCGTTCGTGCGCTCCTGGAAGTCACGCTGCGAGATCTCGTGCTTGCCGACCATCGCAACGTAGGTCTCGGTGTGCGATGCGAAGTAAGACTCGATGCCGAAGAACGAAATAGCAAAAACGCAAATGCCCAGAATGACGATGGAAGGCCATCCGTGAAGCTTGTTACGCAGTGCCTGCAGCATGGTGTGGTCTCGGCTATGTCGTTGTTCGGCGCACCATGTGCGCAGTGCTTAAAAGGCAAGGGCGCCACGCGGGCGCCCTTGCGAACTTGGCGGAGCGGACGGGACTCGAACCCGCGACCTCCGGCGTGACAGGCCAGCATTCTAACCGACTGAACTACCGCTCCGCATGTTTCTGGTGGGTGCTGTAGGGATCGAACCTACGACCCTCGCCTTGTAAGGGCGACGCTCTACCGCTGAGCTAAGCACCCGAAACTAAGCAAGTAGCCGCTTAGTTTAGGGCATCCTTAAGGGTCTTGCCAGCCTTGAACGCCGGGACCTTCGAGGCCTTGATCTTGATCGTCTCGTTGGTGCGCGGGTTGCGGCCGGTACGGGCAGCGCGCTTGCGCACGGTAAAGGTACCAAAGCCGACCACCGACACATCGTCACCCTTCTTCAGCGCCTTCTGCACGGTCTCGAAGAAAGCCTCGAGAGCACGGCCGGCGTCAGCCTTGGTGAGTTCGGCCTTCTCGGCAATGGCATTGATCAGATCGGTTTTATTCATTGAGACACTCCCTTAAACGGTTATGCAGCCCGCGTGGTCATTCTGGGACCAGGCGACACCCTCGCAGTGGTGCGTCCGGGTATCGCCAAGCAACCCCGCATCACTGCGCATCGTGCTCGACGTCAGGCTGCGGTGCCGCCTTTATACCAGTGGCCCCTAGGGTCCGCAATGACAAGGTTTTCCAAGGGTTCGCACGGTTCAGCCTGTTGCGCGAACGCTTGCAAAGTGTGGATTGAAACGTTATGCGATGTGTGTTCCAAACCATGACACGCTCATGAAAAACGGGCGGTCTCCCGCCCGTTTTTCAACGACCCGCGTCACGGATCAATGAGGTCGCGTGTACGACTCCTGGGACTCATCCTGGCTTTCCTCCCGGGGCGCCTTCGCCTTGCCCTCCACCTCCGCCGCCTGCAACGGCTGGAGCGGCCGCTCCAGCGCGATGTCCAGCACTTCATCGATCCAGCGCACGGGATGGATATCCAGCGAAGCAGTGATGTTCTGCGGAATGTCGGCCAGGTCCTTCTTGTTCTCTTCGGGAATGATGATTGTGGTGATTCCGCCGCGATGGGCCGCCAGCAGCTTTTCCTTGAGCCCGCCGATCGGCAGAACGCGACCGCGCAGCGTGATCTCGCCGGTCATGGCCACTTCGGATCGCACTGGCACCCGGGTCAGGACGGACACCAACGCCGTGCACATGGCGATGCCTGCGCTCGGACCGTCCTTCGGCGTGGCGCCTTCGGGAACGTGGATGTGGATGTCGTACTTCTGGTGGAACTCCGGGTCGATGCCCAGCCTGTCCGCGCGCGCACGCACCACCGACAGCGCAGCCTGGATCGACTCCTTCATCACATCACCCAACTGGCCGGTATGAACCAGGCGACCCTTGCCCGGCACCACCGACGCTTCGATGCTCAGCAGGTCGCCGCCGACCTGGGTCCATGCCAGGCCGGTCACCAGACCCACTTCGTTCTGGAGTTCTTTACGGCCAAAGTCAAAGCGACGGACGCCCAGGTACTGCTCCAGGTTGCCCGAATTGACGGCGACACTGGCCGGCGCCTTGGATTTCGACTTGGACGTCTTTGCTGCCGAAGCGGAAGCCTTCGCCGCTGTCTTCGCGGGCGCGGCCTTCTTGACCTGGCCAAGCGTCAGCTCCTTCACCACCTTGCGGCAGATCTTGGAAATTTCGCGCTCGAGATTGCGAACGCCGGACTCGCGCGTGTAATAGCGCACGATGTCGCGGATGGCCTCTCCGTCGACACTGAGCTCCTCCGGCTTCAGGCCGTTGGCTTTCAGCTGCTTCGGCAGCAGGTATTTCTGCGCGATGCCGAGCTTCTCATCCTCGGTATAGCCGGGGATGCGAATGACCTCCATGCGGTCCAGCAACGGGCCCGGGATGTTCAATGAATTGGCCGTCGCGATCCACATCACCTCGGAGAGGTCGAGATCGACTTCCAGGTAGTGATCGTTGAACGCGTGGTTCTGCTCCGGATCGAGCACTTCCAGCAGCGCCGAAGACGGGTCGCCACGGAAATCCATCGACATCTTGTCGATCTCATCCAGCACGAACAGCGGATTCTTGGTGCCGACCTTGTTGAGGTTCTGCACGATGCGGCCCGGCATCGAACCGATATAGGTACGGCGATGGCCACGGATCTCCGCTTCGTCGCGCACGCCGCCCAGACTCATGCGGACGAATTTGCGGTTGGTCGCCTTGGCGATGGACTGGCCCAGCGACGTCTTGCCCACGCCGGGCGGACCGACGAGACACAGGATCGGACCGCGCATGGTGTTCACGCGCTGCTGCACCGCGAGGTACTCGAGGATGCGTTCCTTGACCTTTTCCAGCCCGAAATGATCGGCATCCAGGACTTCCTGGGCGAGCTGCAAGTCCTTGCGGACTTTGCTGCGCTTCTTCCAGGGGACTCCAACCAGCCAATCGAGGTAGTTGCGCACCACGGTCGCTTCGGCAGACATCGGCGACATCTGGCGCAGCTTGCCGAACTCCTGACGCGCCTTGGCCAGCACCGGCTTGGGCATGCCAGCCGCTTCGATCTTCTTCTGCAGCTCTTCGATTTCGTTCGGGCCTTCCTCGCTCTCGCCGAGCTCTTTCTGGATGGCCTTCATCTGTTCGTTGAGGTAGTACTCGCGCTGGCTCTTCTCCATCTGCGTCTTCACGCGGCCGCGGATGCGCTTTTCCACCTGCTGCAGATCCATCTCGCCGTCGACCAGGCCGATCAGCAGCTCAAGGCGTTGGCCCACGTCGGAGGTCTCGAGCACTTTCTGCTTGTCGCCCATGCGGACGGACAGATGCGCCGCGATGGAGTCGGCCACGCGCGACGGATCGTCGATGCCAGACAGCGTCGCCAGCACTTCGGGCGGCAACTTCCGGCTCTGCTTGACCAACTGCTCGAACAGCGAAATGAGCGTGCGCGACACAACATCAAGCTCGCGCTCCTTGTTGCTGTAGATCGGCTCGATGACGCGCGAAGTGGCGGTGAGCATGCCACCGTCCTCGCTGTACTTCTCGATCTGCACGCGCGACTGCCCTTCGACAAGCACCTTCACGGTGCCGTCGGGAAGCTTCAACAATTGCAGCACGCCCGCAAGCGTGCCGATGTCATGCAAATCGCTGATCTTCGGATCGTCGATGTCCGGGCTCTTCTGTGCGACCAGCAAGATCTGGCGCTCACCCTCCATCGCGCGCTCAAGCGCGCGCATGGACTTGTCGCGTCCGACGAAGAGTGGAAGAACCATGTGGGGATACACCACCACGTCACGCAGCGGCAGCACCGGCAATGCATCCAGTGTGGCTCCAGTGGCCTGGGGTTCGGGGGCTTTTTTTGCCATCGAAGAGAATCTCTCAGGGATGAATAGCGTCTTTTGCCCCGACACTGCGCCGGGGCCTTCTGTACGTCAAGTGGTGGCAAACCGGGGCTTGCACAAGTGCATGACAAACCACGCAAACAAATTGGCCCCGGCACGAATGCCGGGGCCAATCAGTGGTTTCTCTCGCGTTAAGAGCGCGATCAGGCAGCGTCACCGCCCTCGACACGCGACTGCTTGAGGTTGCCGCGATAGATCAGATACGGCTCGGCCTGGCCTTCGATTACCGCGTCATCCACCACCACCTTGCTGACGTGCTCGAGTGACGGCAGCTCGTACATGGTGTCGAGCAGCACCTGCTCAAGAATGGTGCGCAGGCCACGGGCGCCGGTCTTGCGCTTCAGTGCCTTGCGGGCAATCGCCTGCAGGGCTTCCGGGCGGAACTCCAGCTCCACGCCTTCCATCTCGAACAGTTTCTTGAACTGCTTGGTGACGGCGTTGCGAGGTTCGGTGAGGATCTTCACCAACGCTGGTTCATCAAGCTCATCCAGCGTTGCAACCACCGGCAGACGACCCACGAACTCGGGAATCAAGCCATAGCGGACGAGGTCGGACGGCTCAACATCGGCGAGCAGCTTGCCAAGATTCTCCTTGCGCTCCTTGCTGCGCACTTCCGCCGAAAAGCCGATGCCCACCGTATCAGAGCGCTGCTGGATGACTTTCTCGAGTCCGGCGAATGCACCGCCGCAGATGAAGAGGATGTTCTTGGTGTCCACCTGCAGGAATTCCTGCTGCGGATGCTTGCGGCCGCCCTGCGGCGGAACGGAGGCCAAGGTGCCTTCGATCAGCTTCAGCAGCGCCTGCTGCACGCCTTCGCCGGAAACGTCACGCGTAATCGACGGGTTCTCGCTCTTGCGCGAGATCTTGTCGATTTCGTCGATGTAGACGATGCCCGACTGCGCCTTGTCGACGTCGTAGTCGCACTTCTGCAGCAGCTTCTGGATGATGTTTTCCACGTCCTCGCCGACGTAGCCGGCTTCGGTGAGCGTGGTGGCATCGGCGATGGTGAACGGCACGTTGAGCAGGCGCGCCAGCGTTTCGGCCAAGAGCGTCTTGCCCGAACCCGTGGGGCCGATCAGGAGGATGTTGGACTTGCCCAGCTCGACGTCATCGCTCTTCTGGCGCGATTCCATGCGCTTGTAGTGGTTGTACACCGCCACCGCCAGCGCCTTCTTGGCGCGGGTCTGGCCCACCACGTACTGGTCGAGCGTCTCCATGATCTCGCGTGGCTTGGGCAGCTGGCTGCGCCCCGAGGCGGCCTTTTCCTCAAGCTCTTCGCGGATGATGTCGTTGCACAGCTCTACGCATTCGTCGCAGATGAACACGGAGGGGCCCGCGATCAGCTTGCGCACTTCATGCTGGCTCTTGCCGCAGAAGGAGCAGTAGAGAATCTTGCCGCTGTCGTTGGAACGGCCCTGCCGATCGTCGCTCATGCCTGGATCCTGCTAGTAAATCGATTGCGGTTTGAGAATAGCACAGCGTTCCGCGTCTGCAGCGAGACGCGGAACGGCTTGCAAACCCGATACCAAACGCCTGAAATCAGGCCGATTTCACCGTATCGACGGCCCGACGGTCGAGGACCTGGTCGATCAGACCGTAATCCCTGGCCGCCTCGGCGCTCATGAAGCGGTCGCGCTCCATGTCCCGCTCGATCTTGTCCAGCGGCTGACCCGTATGCTGAACGTAGATATCGTTCAGGCGGCGACGCAGGTACAGGATTTCCTGGGCCTGGATTTCGATGTCCGTGGCCTGGCCGCGGGCACCACCCGACGGCTGGTGGATCATCACGCGCGAATTGGGCAGCGAATAACGCTTGCCCTTGGCGCCTGCCATCAGCAGCAGCGAAGCCGCACTGCAGGCCTGGCCGATGCACATGGTGCTGACGTCGGGCTTGATGAACTGCATGGTGTCGTAGATCGCCAGCCCGGCGGTAACCGCGCCGCCGGGGCTGTTGATGTACAGATGGATGTCCTTGTCCGGATTCTCCGATTCAAGAAACAGCATCTGCGCGACCAGCAGGTTGGCGACCTGATCGTTCACCTCGCCCACGAGGAAGATCACGCGCTCCTTGAGGAGGCGCGAATAGATGTCGTACGAACGTTCGCCGCGGGCGGTCTGCTCGACGACGATCGGTACCAGGTTGAGGTTCTGGATCGGGTCCATGGCCATGCTTTGTCGCTCTCCGGTTGATTTGCCTGAAGGATGCCTCAGGCGCTGACCGGGCGCATCACCTCGTCGAAGCCCAGGTTCTGCACGGTGGTGGTGGCGTGATCTGCCACCCATTCCGCGACCTGGTCTTCCATCACGCGATTCTGCAGCCCTGACATCAACTGGGGGTCGCGGTTGTAAAGTTCAACAACCTGCTCCGGCTCCTCGTAGGTCGAGGCGATGGCGGCTAGCTGCTCGGCGACGCGAGTGCGATCGATCACCAGCGCCTGCTTGCGGGCAATCTCACCCATCAACAGACCGGCGATGACGCGCTTGCGGGCGATCGGCATGGCTGCCTCGACCAGCTGCGGGGGCGCCTGCTGGCCGCGCGGCACGCTGCCCTGGGCCAGGCCCTGGGCCTCGGACTGCACCATCACGTTCGGCACGTCCAGGTCCGGATGGGCATTGGCCAGCTTTTCGGCCACTTCGGACTTCAGGCGAGCCATCAGGGTGGCCTTCAGTTCGCGCTCGAGGTTGGCGCGCACTTCCTTGTGGAAATGTTCCAGGTTGCCGTCGGCGATGCCGAACAGCTTGGCAAACTCGGCGTCCACTTCCGGGAGCTTGGGCTCCTGCACCTTGATGACCTTGAAGTGGCAATGAGCCGTCTTGCCGACCAGGTTCTCGTTGCGGAAATCGGCCGGGAACTCGATGTCGGCATCGAACTCATCGTCGGCCTTGCGGCCGGTCAGCACGTCGTCCAGCGCCTTGAACAGGTTGCCCGAGCCCAGCACGCTGCCGGCACGCTCCAGGCCCTCGGCCGGGAAGCGGTAATCGCCGGCCTGCGCCGAATATTCGAACATCACGAAGTCGCCCTCGACCGAGGCGCGCTCGACCGGATCGAAGCTGCGGCGCTGCACGCGCAGGGTTTCGATCATCTTCTCGATGTCGGTGTCGCTCACTTCCGACGCCGGGCGGCTGATCTCGAGCTTGGCGACGTCGACTTCCGGGAACTCCGGCATGATCTCGAAGGTGGCGGTATAGGCGATCTCGCCGTCTTCCGGACGACCCGTGGTGTTGATCGACGGGTTGGCCACCGGACGCAGGTTTTCCTGGGCCACGGCTTCACGCAGGGTGGTGCCGATCAGGTCGGAAAGCACTTCGCCACGAACCTGGTCGCCGAAACGCTGATTGATCACCGCCGTCGGCACCTTGCCCGGACGGAAGCCCTTCAGTCGTACCGTGCGGCCCATTTCAACGATGCGAGCGCTTACCTGCGACTCGAAACGCTCCGCGGGAAACTTCACGGTGAGCTTGCGCTCGAGCTTGCCGACGTTTTCAACCGAAACCTGCATGACGTCTCCTGGAATACCGATGCTGAGCGCCCGTCAAAGACGCTTGGCGACCCTCTGGGCCGCCTGCTTATGAAAAATCAAAGGGATGGTGCGAAAGGAGGGACTCGAACCCTCACGGGGTTACCCGCTGGAACCTAAATCCAGTGCGTCTACCAATTCCGCCACTTTCGCATCAGAACAACTCTGCGAAGTTCCCGTAAGCATCGGATTTATAAAGGAATTGCGAAAGACCTGATCCTCGCATCCCACCCCGGAAGCCTGCGGGCGCTCCGCCCTAAGTCGATGATTCCCTTACACGAAAGCGAGTCATTTTACGGTTCGCCCGGGCGGCAGCACAAGCGGGGCGATGTGCGCGAGAGGACGTCTCTGCGCGAATGCGACGCGGCCATCAACGATCCGACGCTCATCGGCAAACCGGATCGCTCGCGTGTTGCAGCAAATGGGTAGCCTGCTTACTTGGACGCACTCCACCGGAGGCAATGGCGTCGCGTCGGCTCACAGTTCCCGCAGCACGCGAAAACCGACGCGACCGCTACGAACGCTGGCATCGGCGCCCTGCCGGTATGCCGACCGCACCTGGTCGGGCGAGCTTCCCCAGGAACCGCCGCGAACCACGCGCGAGCTGCAACCGGGATTGACCCATGAGCTGCCGTCCCGTGGTGCGCGCAGATAGCTGTCGTGCCAGCAGTCCTGCACCCATTCGGAAACGTTGCCGCCCATGTCATACAAGCCGAATGGATTGGGCGAGAAACTCATGACGGGCGCCGGGCCCCAGAAACCGTCGCGGTAACCGGCGAAAGCGTTACTCCAGCGCCGCCCGCTCGGCGATCGGTCATTGCCGCCGGTAAGGTTCTCGACCCGCCCTTTGGGCGGCCCGTCGCCCCACCAGTACCGCGTCGTCGTCCCGCCACGCAACGCATACTCGAACTCCGCTTCGCTGGGCAGGCGGTAAGCCTTGCCGGTGCGCTGGCTCAGCCAGTCCACGTACGCCTTGGCGTCGTTCCAGGAAATATTGACGACCGGCATGCGGCCGTCCGCCTGGCGCCCCACATAGTCGTCCTGCCAGGAGGCATTGGCGTCGTCGCGCATGGCGCCAGTGGCCTCGTCATAGACGCTGGCGCCGCCCAGCTTCACCGAGTCGGGCTGGTAGCCGGTGGCTTTCACGAAATCGCGGAACTGCGCCACCGTCACGTCCGCCCGCGCGATGGCAAATCCCTTCGCGATGGCGACGTCATGCTGCGGCGTCTCGGCGTCCAGCCGTCCATCCTCGTTGTCAGGCGCGCCCATACGGAAACTGCCTGTGGGCACGACCACCATCGAGGGCGCCTGCCCCGGAATGTCGAGGAATCGATCAGAGAACACTTGGCCTGGCTTGTAGCTGGCATAAAGGTGTGCGTTGGTCAGGCGCTCGCTGAAGTCCGACAGCCCCGCAAGATCCGGACTGATCGTCTTGGCCTGTTCGGCGAGCTGTTCGGCGAGCGCGAGGTTCCCGGCATCCAGTGCGGAACGGGCCTGCGTCAACAAGCCCGCGGCCCGCGTCTGGCGCATGCCGTCCACGCGGGTGCGCACATCGCTCAGGGCCGGGGAATCCGGTGCGATCTGGGCAGCCTGTGCCAACGCCTGGTCGGCGCCCTTGAAATCATTCTGCGCGACGGCCGCCAGGGCCCGGTCCAGCACGACCCGTTGCACCTGCAGCAGGCCCTGGGCGGCAACGGCATTGTCCGCATCCAGCTGCTGCACCTGCCGATAGAGTTCCAGCGCGTTATCGCCCTGGGGCTGGTCCGCCTTGCCCTGCTGCAGCAGCGTCGACGCCTTGGCGAGCAACGGCCGGGCTTGCGACAGTACCTTCAGCTTGGCCTGCAGCTGGGCGACGTCGTCGCCGGATTCGGGAATGGTTTTCAGGGTGTCGAGTAGCTCACTGCTCGATTCGGAGTCACCTACGGCCAGATCCTGGTCGATTTCCGCCACTAGGCGGGCCCGCACTTCATAGAGGCCTTGCGCTGCGCGACGACTATCGGGCTTCTGCTTCAGCGCCAGCTCGTACAACGTTGCGGCACTGCTTCCGCCTCCCGCCAGCTGCCCCGCCTTGAGCGCCTTGTCGGCCCGCGCGATCAGCGCTTCCACTTCCGGCGTATCGGCGCTCAGCTGCTCCGGAAGATTGGCGTTCTTGTTGCCCAGGCGCGCCACGATCACTTCCGTCGGTGCGAGCGTCACCGGCGGACCGGCGTCGATTTCGGCCACGCCTTGCGGCGCCGGGGTTGCCGCCGGCGCCAATGAGGGCGCCGGTCCCAGGTTCATGGCTCGATGCGCGGCACTCGTGGAGGGCTCGACGTGGAAGACCCGCGGAAAGAAGTGGTAGACGAGCGCCAGCGAAAGCACGATCACGCCAACGGCCCCGCCCAGCGCGCGTTGTCGTTGTACGGTTTCCTTGCTCGGCATGGCTTGGTCCCGGGGAGGCCTGTTATCGTGCGACGCTTAACCATAGGCAGAAACCGATGTCAGGACAATGCGCGAGTACGCGTCCTGCATCGCCAGGAAGACTGATGCATCCACATTCACTGACCGCGCCTGACGCCGAATGGATTGATTGCCGCGATGCCCTGGAGGCGTGGCTGGCGACCGTTCCTGACCGCGCAGCGCTCGGGCTCGATACCGAGTTCATGCGGCGCAATACGTTTTATCCGCAACTGGCACTGATCCAGCTGGGATGGAACGAACGCTACGCACTGGTCGATCCGCTGGCTTTCGATATCGGCGATGCATTGCAGCCACTGGTGGGCGAAAGCAACGCGGTGACCGTCATGCACAGCGCGAGCGAAGACCTCGAGTCGCTTTCGCCACTGCTGCCGCATGGGCCGCACCACCTGTTCGACACGCAGATTGCCGCCGCTTTCGTGGGCATGGGGCTGGGCATCAGCTATCGCGCCCTGGTGGCTGAACTCGCCGGCGCCGAACTGGACAAGGGCGAAACACGCTCGGACTGGTTGCAGCGGCCCTTGACCGAATCGCAGCGCGTGTATGCCGCGCTGGACGTGGTGTATCTAAAGACCGTGCACGAGCAGTTGGCAGAACGCTTGACGCAGCGCAATCGCGCCGCCTGGCATGCCGAAGATTGCGAACGACTCAAGCAGCGCGCTTGCTATCGCGAGGGCGACCCGCAGCCGCAGCGTACATTTCGCAGTGCGTCCGACTGGGCACCGGAGCGGCGCGCCCTGCTTCGCCGGGTACTCCTGTGGCGTGACCAGACCGCGCGCACGCTCGACCGCCCGCGGCCGTGGCTGCTTGAGGATGCCCTGGTCATGAACCTCGTGCAGCAACACCCCAAGGGCAGCAGCGATCTTGAGCAGCGTACCCGCGGACAACGGGCGCTCCGTTCGCCGCAACAGCGCGAACTGCTGGACGTCCTGATGCGTCCCGTCGACCCGGAAGAAGTGGCCGCCTCCGAACCGATTCCCGAATCGCCGCAGGGTGAAGCCAAGCGCGCGCTATCGGCGATGAAGGACCGCATCGACGCGAAAGCCACCGAACTCGACCTTCCTGCCGGCCTGCTTTGCCCGCGCAAGGCCCTGGAGGAATATGTGGTGACCGCACAATGGCCCGAATTCCTCGAGGGCTGGCGCCGCGCGGTGCTGCACGACGATTTGGCAAGCCTGCTGGCCTGAGCCTGGGACTTGGCGAATACCAAAACACGCTGCTAACATGCGTGGCTCGTGTGGGGCCATAGCTCAGCTGGGAGAGCGCGTCGTTCGCAATGACGAGGTCGGGAGTTCGATCCTCCCTGGCTCCACCAAATTTCTTCCAGACGAAAAGCCTCGGGGTTAGCCCCGGGGCTTTTTCGCATGTGCGTTTCCCTTGCGTTCTCGAAAGACCCTGCGATTTGACGGAAGGGATACCTTTGCGCCTGAGTGGATGTGACGCGTCAAGGCACGCCAGCGGCCATGCGCATTCCATGCATCAGTGACGACATCCGGCACCGATCTTCCGCCCTGCGAGGTTCCAGCTAGTCGGCGAGCGCGCGCAGTTCGGCATGGCGCGATTGGCGAAGGTCGTTGCGGAGCGCTTCCACGAAATAGGCAGGTGCCGCGTCGATGGCGGTTCGCAACAGGACACAGGCTTCGTCGATGCGCCCCTGCTCCACCAGCACCGAAGCCCAGCTGCACTGCCCGCGGTAGTCGCCTTTCTCGGCGGAGCGCTGATACAGCTCGCGGGCCCGGTCGGCATCCGCCTCGGTTTCCCACCCGAACTCGTAGTACTGGCCAAGGAAGTGCATCGCCCGCGCGTGCCCGGCTTCGGCGGCACGGGCAAACCATCGAAACGCTTCCGTGCGATTGGCAGCCACGCCTCGACCATTGGCAAGGACGTTGGCGTAGTTGTACATCCCATGCTCCGAGCCATGCTGGGCCGCTTCGCGATACCAGACCGCCGCAAGCTCCGCATTGACCGGTACATCCCAGCCATTTTCGTAGATGCGGCCCAGCATGTTCATCGACACGGGCTCGCCCTGATGGGCGGCGTGCTGGAACCAATAGAGCGCTTCGGCGGCATTCCTCCGGCAACCGATACCTTCCAGGTACATCTGCGCCACGCCCAGTTGCGATGCCGAGTCACCTGCCAACGCCTGCACCAGCAGCGTCGCATGGACCTGCGAGGGATCGGTCCGCAACAGGTGCAGCAATTCGTCCGCGCGCGCCTCGGTGGCCGGATGATTCATGGGCGTGCCGCCGCGCAGTGCAAGGCATCAACGAGGCGAGCGCCGCAGACGGGGCTGTAGGGGAACGACATGTATGTCCTGTTTCGTCACGGCCGACGGCGGGTCGGGCGGTCGGCGTTCGACAGTAGCAGAAACCGCAACGCCCTCGCCCACCCCATGCCTCTTCACCACAAAAACAACGATTACAACGACTTGAGCCCCTGGTCGAGATCTCCGGCAAAGCGGCGCATGACGACGTCCAAGCGAAGATGCCGGCATCGGTTACACGCGTCACAGGATGGCATCCGCCATCTGGCAAGCATCCTCTGGCCTAGCTGAAATCGGTACCGACCCTGCTAGCCTTGCGGCGCAACGTGCGTTCGTCGCACGCCACTCGCCCGCACTGAAGCAGGCGAAGCCTTGGGCACGAAGCTCCTAATCCAAAGGGCGATCCATCGGATAACCTGCGGGCCGGCTCCGAGCCATTCCACACCAGACAGCGGGATCCCGGCATGCAGAATCTGGAAGATACCAAGCTCGCCATCATCGGCCTCGGCTATGTGGGCCTGCCGCTGGCCGTCGAGTTTGGCAAGCGTTACGACACGGTGGGATTCGACATCAACCGTGGCCGTATCGAAGAGCTGGGCGCGGGGCGCGACAGCACGCTGGAAGTGACCGCCGAGGAACTGGCGGGCGCGGATCGCCTGCGTTTCAGCAGCGATCTGGCGGAGCTGGCCGACCGCAACGTCTACATCGTGACGGTGCCGACGCCGATCGATTCGGCAAAACGTCCCGACCTCACGCCCCTGATCCGCGCCAGCGAGACGCTGTCCAAGGTGCTCAAGCGCGGAGACATCGTGGTGTACGAATCCACGGTCTATCCCGGCTGCACGGAGGAAGTGTGCGTGCCGATCCTTGAGAAGGGATCGGGGCTGGCGTTCAACCGCGATTTTTTCGCCGGCTACAGCCCTGAACGCATCAACCCGGGCGACAAGCAGCACCGCGTTACCAGCATCCTCAAGGTCACGTCCGGTTCGACGCCGGAAACGGCGGATTTCGTCGATGGCCTGTACGGCTCGATCATCACCGCCGGCACCCACAAGGCCAGCTCGCTCAAGGTGGCCGAGGCGGCCAAGGTGATCGAGAACACCCAGCGGGACTTGAACATCGCGCTGGTCAACGATCTCTCCATTCTCTTCAACAAGCTCGGCATCGATACGCTTGAAGTGCTGCAGGCCGCGGGCACGAAGTGGAATTTTCTGCCGTTTCGCCCCGGGCTGGTGGGCGGCCATTGCATCGGCGTGGATCCCTACTACCTCACGCACAAGGCGCAGGAAGTGGGTCACCACCCCGACGTCATTCTTGCCGGGCGACGCACCAACGACAGCATGGGCTTGTACGTCGCCAACGAAGTGATCCGGCTGATGGTGCGCAAGGGCATCAATCCGGTGCGCGCACGCGTGCTCGTGCTCGGTCTCGCCTTCAAGGAAAATTGCCCGGACCTGCGCAACACGCGCGTCGTGGACATCGTGCAGGCGCTGCGCGGCTACAACGCAGAAGTCGACGTGCATGACCCGTGGGTCGACGCGGCCGAGGCGAATCACGAATACGCATTGAGCCCGGTACGCGAACCGGCAACCGGAAGCTACGACGCCGTCATCGTGGCGGTGGGCCATCGCCAGTTCGTCGCACTCGGCGCCGAAGGCATTCGCGCCTTCGGCAAGCCCTCCTCCGTCGTCTATGACGTGAAGTACGTGTTGCCGCGCGACGCCGTCGACGGCCGACTGTAAGAGCACCAAGGAACGTGTCATGAAAGTGTTGGTTACCGGCACCGCCGGCTTCATCGGATCGCATGTCGCCGAGCGACTGCTTGCCCGCGGCGACGAAGTGGTCGGCCTCGACAACCTCAGCGACTACTACGACGTCAACCTCAAGAAGGCGCGACTGGCGCGCTTCTCCGATCGGCCCGGCTACACGCACATCCACGCCGACCTCGCCGACCGTGCCGCGATGGAGCGCGCATTCGCCGAACATCGTCCTCAGCGCGTGGTGCATCTGGCTGCGCAGGCGGGTGTGCGTTATGCCGCGGAAAATCCCCACGTTTACACCAGCAGCAACGTGGTGGGTTTCCTGCACGTACTGGAAGGTTGCCGCCAGCACGGCGTGGAGCATCTCGTCTTCGCCTCCACCAGTTCGGTGTACGGGGCGAATACGGCGATGCCGTTTTCCGAGCACAAGTCGGCGGAGCATCCGCTCACGCTCTACGCCGCCACCAAGAAAGCCAACGAGCAGATGGCGCACAGCTATGCGCACCTGTATGGCATTCCCAGTACCGGCCTGCGGTTCTTCACGGTGTACGGGCCGTGGGGACGACCCGACATGGCGCTGTTCCTGTTCACCCGCGCCATCCTCGCGGGCGAGGCGATCCGCGTGTTCAACCATGGCCGCCACAAGCGCAGCTTCACCTACGTCGACGACATCGTGGAAGGCGTGATCCGCACGCTCGACAAGGTGCCCTCCATCGACCCCGCATGGAACAGCAACATGCCCAATCCGGCGAGCAGCGGCGTGGCGCCGTTCCGCCTCTTCAACATCGGCAACGAACGCCCGGTGGAGTTGTTGCAATACATCGAGGTACTGGAGCAGTGCCTGGGTCGCAAGGCCACGATGGAACTCCTGCCATTGCAGGCCGGCGACGTGCCCGACACGGAAGCCGATGTAACCGACCTGATACAGACCGTTGGCTATAGGCCGCAGGTGTCGGTAGAAACCGGGGTCGCCAACTTTGTACGCTGGTATCGGGATTACTACCGCGTGTGATGGATTGAGGCCAACGTCGCCCTGAACGGTCGAGCGCGGCCCAGGTCCACCGCAGCACGCTGGAATGCGTTGCCAACGGGGACCTGAGGGGACTGGCGTGATCATCGATTACCTGGCCGGGGACCAGCCCGCCGATATCCACGTGGACCTGTGCATCATCGGCGGCGGCGCTGCGGGTATTGCTATTGCACGCTCGTTTGCCGGCAGCACCACCACGGTGTACCTCATCGAGAGCGGAGGCATGAGCGGCGAAGAGCACAGTCAGGCGCTGTGCGAAGGCAGCTCGGCCGGCGACATCGATTTCAACCCGGGAACGTCGCGCATGCGCGTGTTCGGCGGCAGCTGCAACCTGTGGGGTGGCGGTTGTATTCCGCTGGGCCGGCAAGACCTGGAACCACGCGACTGGGTGCCCCATAGCGGCTGGCCCATCAGCTACGCCGATCTCGAACCGTATTACGCGCGGGCGCGCGAGTACTGCGGCATCGGCGACCTGGACTTCGTGGACGGTACGTTTGCCGAACCGGGCCCACGTGGACTCCTTTCCTTCGATGAAGAGAAGCTGGTCAATCAGTTCTTCGCACGCAGCCCCATCCTTTTCGGCGATACCTATCGCGACGAACTGGAGCGCGCCAGCAATATCACAGTGCTATTGCACGGCAACCTGCTCGAGCTGACGCCGACGGAAGATGGCCGGAATGTGCTCTCGGCGCGCATCGGCTCACTCAGCGGTGCCCGTAGCATCGTTCGCGCACGACATTACGTACTTGCAAGCGGCGGCATCGAAAACGCGCGCCTCATGTTGCTTTCCAACTCGGTGGTGCCGCAGGGGCTTGGCAACCAGCGCGACGTGGTGGGCCGCTATTTCATGGACCATCCAAGCGGCACGCTCGGCACCCTGACCGCGGATGCGCCGCATCGCATCACCCGCCCGTACGAACGGCGAGCCATCAAGGGCGAGCCGCCGGCCTTCCCCGAGATCGCCCTGTCGCCACAATTCCAGCGACACCACCGCGTGCTCAATGGGCGCGTGCATCCCTTCGGTGTGGAGGGCCCGTTACCCCGCGGCATCCGGGCGTTGCGTGAACTGCGGTCCGCCTTGCGCACCACGGTGAAGAACGAGAATGCACTGCTGGAAGAGAAACTCTCCCAGGCACTGCGCAACGCACCTGCAGGACACGCCATCGCCATGCCTCCCAACTTGGGCATCGCCGCGCTGAGGGTTGGCCTTGGCGTAGGCGACCTCGTGCGCGCGTGCGTGCACAAGCTGGCTGATCGTCCCACGGTGGCCAGCAGCCATGTGGACCTGGTCGGCTACTTCGAACAGGCGCCCAATCCGGATAGCCGCGTAACGCTGGGCCATCAGATCGACGCCTTCGGGCAGCGCAAGGTCAACGTCCACTGGCGCCTGACGCCGCTTGACCATCAGACCTACCAGTTCTCCGGCCGCCTGTTCGGCGAAGAGATCGCGCGCGTGGGCAACGGGCAATTCCGGCTGAGTCCGTGGTTGTCAGACCCCACGGCCAAACCCGAGGTTCATGGCACAGCGCATCACATGGGCACCACGCGCATGTCCGACGATCCCACCACGGGCGTGGTGGATCGCCAGTGCAAGGTGCACGGCATGGACAATCTGCACATCGCCGGCAGCTCGGTGTTTCCGACCGGTGGCTGGGCCTTCCCCACGTTCACCATCGTTGCCCTGAGCCTGCGCTTGGCTGATGAATTGCGCGGTCTGCTGGCTGCCTGCGCGAACACGGGCCTGCTGTAGGCGTCGCCGGGCAATATGCGGGCCCTGGCCGTGAACATGCCATCCGGACGCGATGCACCGATGCTGGACACGATCGCGCGCTGGCTGCGCGAACGCGGTCTGCGCACGACACCCGACCCTATCGCGCAGGTCATCGTCTTCGACAGCACGCCATGGTGCAGCTGCCGCGAGGAAGCATTCCATCTGCTGTCCCATGCCGAGAGAGAACGCGCAAACCGGTTCCGGCATGCGCATCACCGCGACACCTACGTGCTTGCGCACGCCGTGTGGCGACTGGCGCTCGCCGAAGCACTCGGTGTCGCGCCCGGTGAGTTCGTGCTGGCGAGCGAACCCTCTGGGCGCCCTTTCATTCCCGGCACGGATCTGGCCACGAGCCTCAGCCACAGCAACTCGCACGTCGCCATCGCACTGGCCCATGCACCGTGCATCGGTGTCGACATCGAGCGGACACCGGCACGTTTCGCATGGCACGATCTCGCCCGCATGGTGTGCACGCCCGCGGAAAGCGCCACTTTGCAAGACCTGGAACCCGAGGCACGCAGCAACGCACTGCTCGCGCTGTGGACGCGCAAGGAAGCCTTGCTGAAAGCCTTTGGCCTCGGCTTGCGCGAATCGCCCTCCGGCATGGACGTCGATGCCGGCGTGGCCATCGCGGCTCCCCTTGCGGCCGCCTATTTTCCCGCGTGCGTCGTGCATCCACTTCCTGCATCACCGGATTTCGTCGGTGCGCTGGCCGCACCGGCGAGCATCACCGCCTTCCATTGGCACTGCCTGAGCGCGGCCACGCTGCCGGACGGCCTATCTTCATCGGAAGCAGCGCCGCCGATGTAACGGGCGTGAGACAGCCGAACGGCTGCCATGCCGGTCTTACCTAAGTTGCATCGACGCGGGCGAGAGCTCCGCGCTAGCCTTTTCTACGGCGAAAAGGACGCTGTCAGCACTTAGGGGAAGGGGGACCGGATGCTTCGTTTTCTACGTCGGCAATCGGTGCAATGGCTCATGATGCTTGGACTGTGCGAGCTGGCTTTGCTCGCCATTTCGCTCTGCGCCGCCACCTATCTTCGCTACGCGAACAACGCGGAAGAGCTCGCGCTGTTCACCGTGCACCTGCCCGAGCGCGCGCTGGTGTTCGCTTCGGCCATCGTCTTCGGCATGGTGGCGCTGGGGCAATACCAGGCGCACATGCGCATGACCCGTTTCGGTTTGCTCGCGCGACAGGCGGTGGCCTTCGTGCTGGGCGGCATCCTGCTGGTGATCGGTTACTACGTGCTGCCGCAGGCCTATGTCGGCCGCGGCGTGCTGGCCATCGCCCTGATACTCGGCTTCATCCTGGTGCTGGGCGTCCGCGTGCTTTTCCTGCAACTGGTGGAAGTGGAGGCGCTCAAGCGCCGCGTACTGATCCTCGGCGCAGGTACCCGTGCGGCGCAGATCCACAACCAGATGCGCCGTCGCACCGATCGCCGCGGCTTCTGCGTCGTTGGCTACATGCCACATGCGAGCGAAACAGTAGCCGTGCCGGAGGAACAACTCATCCGCACACGCCTCCCATTGCGCACCTTCGTGCAGCGCGAGCAGATCGACGAAGTGGTGGTAGGCGTCGATGATCGCCGTGGTCACCTGCCGATGGATGACCTGCTCGAATGCCGCCAGTCGGGCATCACCATCACGGATCTCACTTCGTTCTTCGAGCGCGAGTCCGGCCGACTGCAGCTGACCTTCCTGGATTCGTCGTGGCTGGTATTTTCCGGTGGCTTCAACGGCACGCCGCTGCGGAAGCTGAGCAAGCGCTGCTTCGACCTGGCGGCGGCGTCGGTGCTGCTGTTGCTGTGCTGGCCGCTGATGTTGCTGGAAGCGCTTGCCATCACCATCGAATCAGGCGTCGGCCAGCCCATCCTTTACCGGCAGGAGCGCGTTGGCGCGCATGGCGCGACATTCCAGCTACTGAAGTTCCGCAGCATGCGTACCGATGCCGAACGCGATGGCGTTGCCCGCTGGGCCAGCAAGAACGACAACCGCGTGACGCGCGTGGGACGCATCAGCCGCAAGTTGCGCGTCGATGAACTGCCCCAGCTGTGGAACGTGCTCAAGGGCGACATGAGCATCGTCGGCCCGCGGCCGGAACGTCCGCAGTTCGTGGCTGACCTGGCCAACCAGATTCGCTTCTACAGTTTGCGCCATTGCCTCAAGCCAGGCCTGGCCGGCTGGGCGCAATTGAGTTATCCGTATGGCGCCACCGTCGAGGAAGCGGCGGAAAAACTCAAGTACGACCTGTTCTACGTGAAGAACCACAACCTTCTGCTGGACCTGCTGATCCTGATCCAGACCGTGGAAGTGGTGCTGTTCGGCCGAGGTGCGCGCTGAGCGCAGCCGGCCCTAGTGGCCGCCGGGTGGTGGGGGCGCATCAGGGCGATCCGTGTGGCCAACGGACCGGGATGCGGCAGCCGCCTGGCGACCACTAGGGCCGGGAATGATGTTTCATTGATTCGCGTCCTGCACGGCCTTGGTGCCGGTGTGCAGCGTCCGCAGTGGCGAGCTGTGCCACTCCACCACTTCGTCATGATCGAAGCGGATCCAGGATGGACCGTACTCCCACAGGTCACCATGAACCCAGGTCGGCTCGCCTTCGATGGCACGCACTTCATCAGCCGACATGCCCGCGTGGATCACGGGGGCATCGGCGACATCGTCATGGGCGACAGCGCCGACCTTCTGAGGTTCCGACATGCTGCCCGGCGTGTCGGGCGTATCGGAGCCAGGCAGCAACGCGCTCACGCTCCACGCGAGCACGCCTACACCTGCGATCACCAGCATCCACGCAAGGCGGCCATGTCGCCCGTGAACCTGGTACGACGCGTTTGCGGGTGCGGGGGCACGTTGGAAGGTCGCATCGGCAGGAGCCGGCGCGGACCGGTCGGCAAAAGGATCCGGGGCAAGACCGGCGATCGGCGGCGCGCCTGCCAGGACACGTGCGGCTCGTGCGGACGCAGGCGCGCCGGGCAGTCGTCCATGCCGGCGATGGAAGTCCATCGCCGCGCCATATTGAGCCGTGAGGCGCTGCAGCCTCGATGCCGCACGCACATCCGCGGGGCCGCCCTGGCGTCGATCCGGGTGCAGCGTCGCCACGCGCCGACGATAGGCCTGCTTCAACTCGGCCAGATCGCATCCGGGCCTCAACCCGAGCTTGCGATACAGCTCAAGAAAGTCGGTTTCGTTCGTCACCGCCATCCCCCGGAGCGTGGCGTCGATACGGCGCGGCCAGGTGGAAGGGCATCGTCGCCGCGCGGAACATATCGCGTCGCCAGCGCAGCGCCACCCCACGAGTTTGGACGTCCATCCGGCGTCCGATTTTCAGCTTGACACGATGTGAACTGAATCACAATATCGATCGAACGTGACAGGAACGACATCCATGCGCAGCGCTACCCGGCCGCTTGCAGCTTGTGCTTCCCTCCCGCGACAGCAGTGGCTGCTGCCCTGCTTCATCGGCTTGCTCATTTCCTTGCAGGCAACTGTCGCCATCGCCGACGAGGCACGCGCCACCATGCTCAGTCCTCCCGTGCTTGGAGCGCACACCCTGGCGACCCAACCCGACGGCGAAGGGGTTTCGCCTCTCGTCACCCCGACGCTGCACACCCAGGAAAGCGGCAGTTCGCTGCTGATCCTTGTGGCCGGCTACAAGAACAACAGCGCCGCGCCAACCGACAGCTATGGCAACCAGTGGAAGCAGGTCGGCGAATCGGTGGTCTACAACGGTTATGACGGCCGCTTCGACGCACGCGCGTACATCGCCATCGGTTCGCGCGGCGGTGCGAACCACACCGTGCAGATCGCCAAGGAAGGCACGCCCGAAGGCGAGATCACCGTGCCCTTCATCGAAATCGCGCATGCCGGCAAACTGCAGGACGTTGCCCAGAACTATCCGACGCCAGGCATCGCCGCGCGCGCTACCAACAAGCTGGCGCGCGCGTGGCAAGGCATCACCGGCAGCACGGATTCCACCACGAGCATGCTCACCAGCGGCACGGTGACCACCACCGGCCCGGCCACGCTCGTCGCCGTGTGGCTCGGCGACGCCTACGTCTATTCGATGACCGCCGTACCCGGTGATGGCTTCAAGGTCATCGACAGTTACCTGATGCTGCCGCCCTCCAGCGCCGTGCAAGGCGCAGTCGCGGTCAAGCAGGTGAACGCCGCCGGCACCTATTCCGTTACCTGGACAGGAACGCCGGCGCAAGGCGCCATCCTGTGGCTGTTCGCATTCCAGGCTGCGCCCTGAGCCAGCTGCGGGCGGCGCATCTGTAACAGTCCTGTATCACTTTCCGCAGCACAGCGGAAAGCCGACGCCGTGCTTTGCAACCGGCTACCCCTAACAGCCTATTTCGTCGGAAGTGCGCCAAGGCGAGCGCCGCACGGCTCTGCTGCTTAGGGCGTATTCACACAAAAAAGCCACCGACGGAGACTACGGATGCTCCGTTGCTGGAGACGTGTTGCACGGCTACCACGGTGATCATCGGTACGCAGCCTCAGGGAAAGTGTCTCGCGCGCGATACGGCCGACCAGGGTTCGGTTCGCACCGCCCGCGAAGACCAGCCCAGGGATCGGAACCGGACGCCATGGCAGTGCGAACCATGAATGTTCAGGGGGAGGAAATCATGACCGCCGATGTCGCTCGGCTCATCGATCTGGATTGGGACAATTTCGATCCCTGGCGCATCCAGCCCGCACGCCATCAGCTTGCCACTCATCCTCTTCTGCAATTGCCCCAGCTGGTGGAACTGGGCAAGCGGCTGGAGGCGCGTGGACGCGTGCGCACGCACAGCGATGACGCCACGCCGGGCACGCCGTTCAACATCGCTCCGCAACTGCATCCCAATACCAGGTCCGCGGCGAGCACGCTGCAGGACATCGAACAGGCCAGGGCCTGGATGTCGCTGCTCAATGTTCAGACCGACGACCTCTATCGCACGCTGGTGGACCACGTGCTGGACGGCATCAAGCCGGCGATCGATCGCGTCGATCCGGGCATGAGCTATCGCGGCGGCTGGATCTTCATCACCTCGCCGAACGCGGTCACGCCGTTCCACTTCGACAAGGAACACAACTTCATCATGCAGCTGAGCGGTCGCAAGACCATCTATGTATGGGACCACCGCGACACCGTCGCGGCCAGCGAGGAAGCACGCGATCGCTTCCATGCCTGCCACGAGCGCGACCGCTTGCACTGGGACGAAAGCCTGCGCGAGCGCGCCACCGTCTTTCACCTGGAGCCCGGCCAGGGTGCGTACATGCCTTCGACCAGCCCACACATGGTGGAAAACGGCGACAACGCGTCGGTGACCATCAGCTTCACTTACTACACCGACTCCACCCGCCGCGACAGCCTGTTGCACGCCGCGCACGAGCGTCTTCGCGGCTGGGGCATCACGCCACCGGCCGTGGGCAAGAATCCGTTGCTCGATGCACTTCTGCACGCGGGCTTCCGCTCCAGCCGCGATTCGCGCGAATGGCTGCGCCGCTCGCTGGGCAAGCAGCCGAGGACGGACCGGGCGGCTTACGCCATCGCCTGAGCAACAAACGCACGCAAAGGTGCAGGGGATTTCCCATGACGCAGCCAAACAACGCGCAAGCAACACAGGGAACCCAGGAGCTTTCGTTGCTCGACGTGCTCGTGCGCCAGTCTTCCCCGGCCACTGCGCCGGCAAGGGAACGGCTGGAAATGGCGCTGGACCAGGCGGTGATGGCGACGCTCATGCATCGCGCGGCGCAGGCGCAGCTATCTCCCGTCGCCCTGCTCACGGCGACGCTCGCCCTGCTGGAATCGCGACTGACCGGGCGTGGGCGCGTCACGCTTGCGATTACCGGGGGTGCTGCCCTTCGCTACGACATTCCACTGCACGCCTCGGTCGATGCATGGCTGGCCACGCCGCCCTACCCCGCGGCAGCTGACGACGACTGCGCGAGCCACATCGGCGCATGGAGCGATGCATCAACCGCGTCAATGACGCCGACCTCGCCACTGGCGTGGTCACTCTGTACAGACGGTCGGCATTTCGCCCTCGATTTCGATACCGGCATCTTCGACGAAACCATGCTGCTCGCGCTGGGCAAGGCATGGACCCACGTGTGTCACGGACTGGCGCATTCCGAGCGACTGGAAAGTGTCGTCGCGTTCGACGCGCAAGCGTACCAACGCATGCTGGCTGCCTGGAACAACACCGCCATCGCGCGCCGGCCGCAGGACACCGTGCATGGATTGTTCCGTGCCGTTGCCGACGCCCGTCCCGATGCCATCGCGCTGGAAGGTACGCAGCTGCGCATGAGCTATCGCGAACTGGACGATGCCAGTGACCGTGTCGCCACCGGCCTCATGCAAGCCGGCGTGGTCGCTGGTGCGATGGTCGGCATGCTGCTGGATCGTTCGATCGACGCCGTTGTCGTGGTGCTTGGCATCCTGAAAACCGGCGCCGCCTACCTGCCGCTCGATCGCACCTATCCTGAGGAACGCCTGGCTTTCGCACTGAATGACGCGGGCGTTTCCGTGATCGTGGCGCCGGAGGACACCTCGCCCTTGCAAGGCGTGCCCGCATCATGGCGTTCGTACGCGCAGCTCATGGCCAACGCTCGTCCGCCAGCACTACCCATGGTGGATGGCGAAGCACTGGCCTACGTGATGTACACCTCCGGTTCGACGGGCACACCCAAGGGCGTGGAGATCCGCCATCGCTCGATCATCCGGCTGGTGCGTGACGTCGACTATGTGACCTTCGGCGACAGCCCGCGCGTGCTGCATGCAGCGCCCCTGGGCTTCGACGCTGCGACGCTGGAGATCTGGGGCCCGCTGCTCAATGGCGGCACCTGCATCGTGCATGAGGAGCGCGTGCCCAGCGGCGATGGCCTAGCCGCCACCATCACGCACCACGAAGCCCGCATCGCGTGGCTCACGGCCGCGCTGTTCAATGCCATCGTCGACAAGGACGGCACGCAGCTGCGCGGACTGCAACAGCTGCTTACCGGCGGCGAGGCCTTGTCGGTCGCTCACGTGCGCAAGGCGCAATCCCTGCTGCCGGACACGCAACTGATCAATGGCTACGGCCCCACCGAATGCACCACGTTCGCGACCACCTACCGCATCCCGGCAGACCTGGATGCCACGGCACGCTCCGTTCCGATCGGACGTCCGATCGCCGACACGACGCTGTACGTGCTCAACGCGCGTGGCGAATCGGTGCCGGTGGGCATCATCGGCGAGCTGTTCATCGGCGGCGCCGGGGTGGCCCGTGGTTACCTCAAGCGTCCTGAGCTCACCAGCGAACGTTTCATCCCCAATCGCTTCGGCGCCGAAAGCACGCACCTCTATCGCACCGGCGACCTCGTGCGCTGGCTGCCGGAAGGCGTCATCGAATTCGTCGGCCGTGCCGATACGCAGGTGAAGATCCGCGGTTTCCGCATCGAGATCGGCGAGATCGAGGCGGCCTTGCAGCGTCTTCCCGGCGTGCGTTCCACCGCGGTGCTCGCACGCGAGGACCGGCCCGGCCAGAAGCGTCTCGTGGCGTACTTCGTCGCCGAGGACGATGCGGTTACGGCGCGCTCCCTGCGTGCGCAATTGGGGCAAACCCTTCCCGAGTACATGGTGCCGGTGGCCTATCTGCGGCTGGACAGCCTGCCGGTGACGACCAACGGAAAGCTGGATCGCCGCGCCCTGCCCGCGCCCGGCCGCCGCCGTCCGGAGCTGGCAGACCAGTACGTGCCGCCCGTGGGCGAACTTGAACGGACACTCTGCGCGCTGTTCTCCGACGTGCTGGAGATCGACCAGGTAGGCCGGCTCGATCACTTCTTCGATCTCGGCGGCAACTCGCTGCTTGCCGTGCGACTGATGGAACGCATCCACGCCGGCGTGTCCACCTCGCCGACGGTACCCGCATTCTTCGCCGACCCCACGCCCGCCGCGCTGGCCGCGCTCATCGAGGGGCGCAACACGTCTTCTGCGCTTGCTTCGCGCCTGTCGCGCGGTCGCCAGGGCGATACCGGCGAACCGATCGCCATCGTGGCGGTGTCGGGTCGTTTCCCCGGCGCGGCCGACGTCGAGACGTTCTGGTCCAACCTGTGCGAAGGCCGCGAGACCATCACGCGCTTCTCGCCCGACCAACTGGACCCGTCGATTCCGGCCTCGCTGCGCAACGACCCCGACTATGTCGCTGCACGCGGCATTGTCGATGGAGTGGAGGATTTCGACGCCGCCTTCTTCGGCATGTCGCCGCGCGAAGCGGAGCTGATGGACCCGCAGCAGCGCATCTTCCTGGAACTGTGCTGGGAGTGCCTGGAGCGCGGTGGCTATACGCCGGACAACCACGACGCGCCGATAGGCGTGTTCGCCGGCATGTACCACGCCACCTACTTCCAGCATCACCTGCAACAGCGCCCTGACCTCATCGACAAGCTCGGCGCCTTCCAGGTATCGCTGGCCAACGAGAAGGATTTCCTCGCCACGCGCGTGTCGCACAAGCTCAACCTCACCGGCCCCGCGCTCAGCGTCAACACTGCCTGCTCCACCTCACTGGTTGCCATCTGCCAGGCCGTGGCGGCTCTGCGCGCCGGGCAATGCGAGATGGCGCTCGCCGGCGGTGCATCCATCACGTGTCCGCCGCGCAGCGGTTATCTCTCGCAGGAAGGCTCGATGCTGTCGCCGGACGGCCACACGCGCACTTTCGATGCGGATGCGCGCGGCACCGTGTTCAGCGACGGCGCGGCCGTGGTGCTGCTCAAGCGCTGGTCGGATGCACAGCGCGATGGCGACGAAGTGCTGGCGCTGATCCGCGGCATCGCCATCAACAACGACGGCGGCGGCAAGGCCAGCTACACCGCGCCCAGCAGCGACGGCCAGGCGGCAGTGATCGCCATGGCGTTGGCGGATGCCGGGGTCGATGCGCGTTCCATCTCCTACGTCGAGGCGCACGGCACGGCCACGCCACTGGGTGATCCGATCGAGATCGAAGGCCTTACTACTGCATTCCGCCAGCACACCGACGATCGCGGCTTCTGCGCCATCGGTTCGGTCAAGAGCAATATCGGCCATACCGTGATCGCCGCTGGCGCCACCGGCGTGATCAAGACGGCGCTGTCGCTGCACGAACAACTGCTGCCGCCGTCGCTGCATGTGCAGGCCACCAATCCCAAGATCGACTTCGCAGGTTCGCCGTTCGTCATCAACGATTCGCTTCGCCCGTGGGCCACCGACGGCCATCCCTTGCGTGCGGGCGTCAGCTCGTTCGGCGTGGGCGGCACCAATGCCCACGTGATCATGGAGCAGGCCCCGGCGCCCGAACCCTCCGATGCCGCCGAAGGTCCGCAGCTGCTGGTGCTGTCGGGCCGCACGCCGGCCGCCGCGCTTGCGTCGGCTGCACGCCTCGCCGATCACCTTGGCGCGCATCCGCATATCAACCTCGCGGACGTGGCTGGCACCCTGCTGCACGGTCGCAAGGCCTTCGCGCACCGCACGCAAGTGGTCGCCAGCAGCACGGACGAAGCCATCGCACGACTGCGCGAACTGACCACCGCGTCGGTACGCGAAGTGAAGAAGCCTGGCCCGGGCGTGGTGTTCCTGTTCCCCGGTCAGGGCTCGCAGTACGCCGGCATGGGGAAAGCGCTGTACGACAGCGAGCCGGCATTCCGGGCGGCGGTCGACGATTGCGCCGAAGCGTTGCGCGGCGAGCTGGGCTTCGATCTGCGCGAACGCCTGTTTGCCGACGATGCCGATGCGCTGCGCGAAACTTCGCTGACCCAACCGGCCACGTTCGCCATCGAATATGCGCTGGCGAAACTATGGATGGCGACGGACGTGCCGCCCGTGGCAATGATCGGCCACAGCATCGGCGAGTTCGTCGCCGCGGTGATCGCCGGCGTGATGAGCCTGGCCGATGGCGCACGCCTGGTCGCTCGCCGTGGTCGCCTGATGCAAGCCATGCCGGCCGGCGCGATGCTTTCCGTTCGCCTTCCTGCCGAGCAGTTGCAGCCGCGTCTGCCGGGCCATCTGCAGCTCGCTGCTGAAAACAGCCCGACCGCCAGCGTGATCAGCGGCGAGACGGCACTGGTCGACGCGTTCCGCGTGCAGCTGGAAGCCGAAGGCATTGCCTGCCGCCTGCTGCAGACCTCGCACGCGTTCCATTCCGCCATGATGGATCCGGTACTGGAGCCGTTCCGCGCCGAAGTGGAGCGCGTGGCGCTGTCGGCTCCGTCGATTCCCATCGTCTCCACGCTCACTGGCGAGCCGCTGCGCGACGATGAGGCGACGTCTCCCGACTACTGGACGCGCCATCTGCGCGGCACCGTGCGCTTCTCGCCTGCGCTGCAGAACCTGCTCGACCAGCCCACGCAGGTGTTACTGGAAGTCGGCCCGCGCAATGCGCTGACCACGCTGGCCCGCCAGCACGCTGGCAGCCGCACGCACGTGGTGATGGCAAGCGTGGCTGACGCGCCATCGTCGGAGCGCGCCGCGTGGGTGGCTGCCATGGGCCAGCTGTGGTGCGCCGGCTTGCCGGTGGCCGTGTGCTCGCTGGATCGTCGCCATCGCCGCCGCCATGTACGCCTGCCCACCTATCCGTTCGAGCGCAAGCGCCACTGGGTCGATGCCGCCCTGCCCGCCAGTGCGCCGACAGTCGCGCCAACGATGGCGCCGGACAACGTCGTACCGCTGTTCACTTCTTCCTCTTCTTCTGCCCCTGTCGTGGAGCCCGCCATGGAAGCCAACGTCACCGGCGCCAATGCCGGCTCGGCCCGTCAAAGCCGCCTCGTCAACCAGCTCGTCGAGTTGTTCGAGGACGTCGCCGGCACCGAGCTGCAGGGCGTGGATCCCAGTTCCGGCTTCGTCGAGCTCGGCCTCGACTCGCTCGCCCTCACCCAGGTTGCGCTGCAGCTGCAAAAAACCTTCTCGTTGAAGATCACCTTCCGCGAGTTGATGGAGTCGTTCTCATCTTTCGAGCGCCTTGCGATGCATATCGATCAGATGCTGCCGCCGGAGGCCACGCCGGCTCCCGCCATCGCGCCTGCCGCGACGACGTCCGCTCCTGTCCAGCCCACCGTCGCCATGCCGGTGATGGCCGTGGCCGCGACCGGCAACGTGGTGCAGGACCTGATCCAGCAGCAGATGCAGATCATGCAGCAGCAACTGGCACTGCTCGCAGCGGCATCGATGGGACGCGCGCCCGCCATGGCCGCACCGGTACCAGTGGCTCAGCCCGCGCCTGTCGCACAGGCGACTGCAGCGCCGGCAGCATCGGCGCCTGTGGCTGCCGCAAGCCAGCCCGTGCAGGATGAGGAAGCGGCGCTTGCGCATACCAGCTACGACGTCAAGAAGGCCTTCGGCGCCATCGCGCGTATCCACTCCACGCAGACCGAGCTGACCGATCGCCAGCGTGCGCGCCTCGAAGCGTTCATGCGCCGCTATATCGAGCGCACGCGCGCCTCCAAGGATTACACCGCCCGCCATCGCGACCATCTCGCCGATCCGCGCGTCGTCAATGGCTTCCGTCCGCTGCTGAAGGAAATGATCTACCAGATCGTGGTGAACCGCTCGAAGGGCTCCAAGGTGTGGGACCTGGACGGCAACGAATACATCGACGCGCTCAACGGCTTCGGCATGAACCTGTTCGGCTGGCAGCCGGATTTCGTGATCGACGCCGTACGCCGCCAGCTCGATGCCGGTTACGAGATCGGCCCGCAGCATCCGCTGGCTGGCGAAGTGGCCCAGCAGGTCTGCGAACTTACCGGCTTCGACCGCGCCGGCCTGTGCAATACGGGTTCCGAAGCGGTGATGGGCGCGATCCGCATCGCGCGCACCGTGACGGGTCGCGACACGCTGGTGATCTTCACGGGCTCCTATCACGGCATCTTCGACGAAGTGATCGTGCGCGGCACCAAGAAGCTGCGCTCGGTGCCGGCAGCACCGGGCATCCTGCGCAACACCTCGGAGAACGTGCTGGTGCTGGACTACGGCACACCCGAGTCGCTGCAGATCATCCGCGAACGCGCGTCCAGCATCGCCGCGGTGCTGGTAGAGCCGGTACAGAGCCGTCGCCCGGACTTCCAGCCGCGAGAGTTCCTCAAGGAGCTGCGCGCGATCACTTCCGACGCGGGTGCGCTGCTGATCTTCGACGAAGTGGTCACCGGCTTCCGCGCCCATCCGCGTGGTGCGCAGCATGTGCTGGGCATCGACGCGGACCTCGCCTCCTACGGCAAGGTGGTCGGCGGCGGTTTCCCCATCGGCGTGATCGCCGGCAAGCGTTGCTACATGGATGCGCTGGACGGCGGCGGCTGGCAGTACGGCGATGCTTCGATTCCCACCGTCGGCGTCACCTATTTCGCCGGCACCTTCGTGCGTCACCCGCTCGCATTGGCGGCGGCGCATGCCGTGCTCAACCACCTCAAGGCGAATGGCGCGGCCCTTCAGGAACGCCTCAACGCCCGCACCAGCCTGCTGATGGATGAGCTCAACGCGTTCTGCGCCAGCGTCGGCGCACCGATCCAGCTGGTGCACTTCTCCTCGGTGTGGAAGACCAGCTTCACCGAGGACCATCCGCTGCAGGAGCTGCTGTTCGCGATGATCCGCAGCCGCGGCATCCACCTGCTGGACAACTTCCCCTGCTTCTTCACCACCTCGCATACCGAGCAGGATTTCCAGGCCATCGCCAAGGCCTACAAGGATTCCGTGCTGGAAATGCAGGAAGCGGAATTCCTGCCGCGCAACAAGCCCGTTGAAGCACTGGCTTTGGACGCCAGCCGCCCGCCGGTCGTCGGTGCGCGACTGGGCAAGGACCAGGAGGGCAATCCCGCGTGGTTCGTACCCAACCCCGATGCGCCCGGCAAGTTCATGAGGGTCAACGCATGAATCCGAACGAATCCGTGCTCGCCGGTTCCGAGGCGATTGCGGTCGACTATGACCCCTTTGCAGGCGCCGCGCTGGAGCGCGTCGTACCCGCCACCGCACCGCAGCGCGAAGTGTGGCTCGCTTCCACGCTGGAGCCACAGGCTTCCCTCGCCTACAACGAGTCGGCCACGCTGCGCCTGCATGGTGAACTGCACACAGCCGCGCTGCAGGCAGCTTTGCAGCAGTTGGTGGATCGGCACGAGGCATTGCGAGCCACCTTTGGCAAGGATGGCAGCGAGCTGTGCATCGCCGCGCAACAGTCGTTGGCATGCCGGGTGCGCGAGCTTTCCTGGCTGGGTCCCGACGAGCAGGAAGCAGAAATCGAAGCCACGCTGGCACGCGTGGTCACCGAGCCGTTCGATCTGGAAACCGGACCGCTGCTGCGCACGGAAGTGTTGCGGCTGTCGGCGCAGGAACACCTGCTGGTGCTCACAGCCCATCACATCGTGTGCGACGGCTGGTCGTTCGGCGTGATCGTGCGCGATCTCGCCGCGCTATATGCGCAACAGATCGGCACGGGAGGCGAATTGCCGCCGGCCGATCCGTTTGCCGATTACGCGCTGGCCGAAGCGGCGCACGGGCAGAGCCAGGAAGGCCGCGATGCCGAAAGCTATTGGGTCAAGCGTTTCGCCGATGCCACGCCGTCGCTCGACCTGCCCACCGACCGTCCGCGCCCTCGCCAGCGCACGTTCGCGTCGCGTCGGGAAGACCTGCTGCTCGATGCCTCACTGGTCGCCGCGGTCAAGCGCGCCGGCGCCCAGCGGGGTGCCAGCCTGTACGCCACGCTGCTGGCGTCTTTCGGCCTGCTGCTGCAGCGGCTGAGCGGCCAGGACGATGTGGTGATCGGCATTCCTTCCGCCGGCCAGGCCGCCGGTGGTCACCATGGACTCGTGGGCCATTGCGTGAATGTACTGCCGCTGCGCGTGTCGATCGATACGGCGGCGCCCTTCGCCGAAGGCCTCGCCAAGGTACGTGGCGACCTGCTCGACGCATTCGATCATCAGCAATACACCATCGGCAGCCTGCTGGCCCGCCTCGCCCTGCCGCGCGATCCGGGTCGCCTGCCGTTGGCCAGCGTGCTGTTCAACCTGGACCAGGCGCTGGACGAGCGCACACTCAGCTTCCCGGGGCTCTCGTTCGAGTTCGCGGGCGTGCCGCGTGCGTACGAGAATTTCGAATGGTTCGTCAACGCGGTGCAGCTGCCGCACGGCCTGCGCCTGGAATGCCAGTACAACTCGGATCTGTTCGACGCGGCGACGGTGCACGCGTGGCTCGACGCCTACGCGACACTGCTGCGGAATGCCGCCGACATGCCGGACGCCGCCTGCGGCACGCTCGGCCTCGTCTCGGAGAATGCGCTCGCCGCATTGCATTCGATGCAGCCGCAGCGCACGCCCTATCCGGCCGAACAACTGGCCCATGAATATTTCGAACGGCAGGTGGACCGTGCGCCGTCGCGCACGGCACTCGCCGGCAGCGCGCCGATCTCCTATGCGCAGCTTGAGGCACGGGCGAACCGCATCGCACATGTATTGCGCGATCGTGGCGTAAGCCAGGGCAGTCTCGTCGGCCTGTCGCTGGCGCGCAGCCCTGACATGCTGGCTTCATTGCTGGCCGTACTGAAGTCGGGCGCGGGTTACGTGCCGCTTGATCCCAGCTTCCCGCCGGAACGCCTCGCCTTCATGGCGCAGGACGCGGCACTGGCCGCGCTCATCGTCGATGACGAGGCCGCATCGGTGTTCGAGTTTCCGGCCGCGCAGGTACTTTCTCTCCAGCGCGACGCCGCGCTGATCGACAACGCCAGCGATGCGCGCCTGCCACGCGACGAACGCTCCGCCGTTCCCGAGTCGGTGGCGTATGTCATCTACACCTCCGGCTCCACCGGCAAGCCCAAGGGCGTGCGCGTGCCGCATCGCGCCACGTCGAACTTCATCGCCAGCATGCAGCGCGAGCCGGGCATCGTCGAAGACGATCGCCTCGTCGCGGTCACCACGCTGTCCTTCGACATTGCCTTCCTTGAACTGATGCTGCCGCTCAGCGTCGGCGCCGCCATCGTGCTGGCAACCTATGACGATGTGCGCGACGGCGCGGCCCTGCGCCGGCTGGTCGAGGAAAGCGGCGCCACGATGATGCAGGCGACGCCTGCCGGCTGGCGCGTGCTGCTGGAATCGGGATGGACGGGCCGTACGGGCTTCAAGGCCATCGCGGGCGGCGAGCCCTTGCCGCTGGATCTCGCCGAATCGTTGCTGGCGTGCTGCGCTGAACTGTGGAACGCCTACGGCCCCACCGAAACCACGGTGTGGTCCACGCTGTGGCGCGCACACGATGTACGCAGCGGCATCACCATTGGGCGTCCCATCGCCAACACTACCGTGCACATCCTGGACGAGCACGGCGCGCCCTGCCCGCTGGGCATGCCTGGCGAGATCTACATCGGTGGCGACGGCGTCACGCTCGGCTATCTCAACCGCCCGGAACTCAACACCGAGCGCTTCCTGCCCGATCCGTTCAACGGCGACACGCAGGCGCGCCTGTATCGCACGGGCGACCGTGGCCGCTGGATGGCAAGCGGCGAACTGGAACATCGCGGCCGTCTGGACTTCCAGGTGAAGATCCGCGGCTATCGCATCGAGCTGGGCGAAATCGAAACCGCGCTGGCCGACCTGCCCGAGGTGGCACGCGCGGTGGTGATGGCGCGCGAGGACCGCCCCGGCGACGTGCGCCTGGTGGCTTACGTGGTGCCCAGCGAAGGCGTGGATCTCGAACAGGTCGACCTATGCCCCCGCCTGCGCCAGCGCCTGCCCGACTACATGTTGCCGCAACACTTCGTGGCGATGGATGCTATCCCACTGCTGCCCAACGGCAAGATCGACCGCAAGGCATTGCCTGCGCCTTCGCAACCGATGGCGCCTGCCAACCGCGAACGCCGCGCGCCGCAGACGGAGACGGAGCTACGCGTCGCTGCCGCCATGGAAACGGTGCTCGCGCTGCCCGATCTGGATGTACGCGACAACTTCTTCGCGCTAGGCGGCCATTCGCTGCTGGCCGCGCAGCTCACCGCGCGCCTCAATCGCGAGTTCGGCATCGCGCTGTCGTTCCGCACGCTGTTCGACGCACCGACCATTGAAGGGTTGGCCGAAGCCATCGACGGCGCGCGTGGCCTGACGGCTGCGACCAACACCGACGAGATTCCGCGCGCCGCCAACCGCGAGCAGGCGCCGTTGTCCTCCATGCAGCAGCGCCTCTGGTACATGGAGCAACTGCATCCGGGCCGCGTGGTCTACAACACGCCCTCGGCGCACCGGCTGCGCGGACCGATGAACGTGGCCGCTTTCCGGCAGGCCATGCGCGACGTGGTGCAACGCCAACCGGTGCTTCGCACTTCCATCGAGGCGGGTGACACCGCTGGCCTGCAGCGCATCCATGCAGACATCGCGCTGGAGTTGCCGGTCGAGGATCTCTCCACGCTGGCCGCCGAAGATCGCCTGCCCACGCTGATGCGCGAGCTCGAAGCGGATATCGCGCGGCCTTTCGACCTGTCGTGCCCGCCGCTATTCCGCGCACGGCTGTTCCGCCTCGATGAGCAGGATCACGTGCTGTACTTCATGGCCCATCACATCATCTGGGATGGCTGGTCGTTCGACCTTCTCTACGAAGACCTCTCGCGCGCCTATATCGCACGTTGCGCGGGAGAGGCGTCGTCGTCCCTCGCGCCGCTGCCGGTGGAATATGCCGACTTTTCCGCCTGGCATCGCGAGCGCATGCGCAGCGCCACGGTGCAGCAGCAGCTGGCGCACTGGATGAAGACGCTGGAAGGCCCGCTGGAACCGCTGGAACTGCCGGCCGACCGTTCCCGTCCCGCACGCATGTCCGGTGCCGGCGCCACCGAATGGGTGCGCATTCCGGCCGAGCGCGCCGCTGCCGTGCACGCGCTGGCGCAGCGCGCCGAAGCCACCCCGTTCATGGTGTTGCTAGCGACGTACTACGTGCTGCTGCATCGCCTCAGTGGCCAGCGCGATCTCGTCGTTGGCACGCCGGTGCGCGGCCGCGACCGCGTGGAGACGGAAGGCATCATGGGCCTGTTCGTCAACGCGCTGCCGCTGCGTGTGACGGTTGACTCCGATGCATCCTTCCTGGATGTGGTGAAGCAGGTGCGCCAGGTGGTGCTGGATGCCTTCGCCCATCCCGACGTGCCGTTCGAGCAGTTGGTGGTCTCGCTGGGCGTGGCCCGCGACGAGAGCCGTCCGCCGATCTACCAGGCGATGTTCTCCTTCCAGGACGCGCGTCGCCGCATCCTGTCGTGGGGCGATCTTGCGCACGAACACTTGCCGGTGTTCCAACGCGGCGCGGCAGACGACATCGGCCTGTGGTTCCTCGAACAGGAACACGGGCTGCTCGGTGGCATCACCTACAACACTGACATTCTGGACGCCTCGACCGCGGCGCGGTTCCGCGACGGCTACGAAACGCTGCTCGCCTCGGCGCTGGCCGAGCCCACCACTCCGGTGGCGAAGCTCGATGCACTGCCGCTCTCGCAGCGCGACGCCATGCAGCAGTGGAACGAAACGACGCTCGACGTGCCGGCTTTGCCGCTGCATGCGCTGATCGAAGCCCAGTGCGACCGTGCGCCGACGCGTACGGCGATCCGCTACGGCAACAAGGTGCTCGACTACCGTCAGCTCGATGCACGCGCCAACCGCATCGCCCATGCACTGCGCGCGCGTGGCGTGGCGCACGGCGCACTGGTCGGCATTTCGCTCACACGCAGCACCGACATGATGGCCACCCTGCTCGCGGTGCTGAAGACCGGCGCGGGCTACGTGCCGCTCGATCCCGAGTTCCCGCCGGATCGGCTCGCCTATATGGCGCAGGATGCGAACCTCGCCGCGCTGGTGCTGGAGTCGGCAACAGCTGGCCGTTTCAGCGGCAGCACCTGTCCGAAGCTGGTGCTCGACGAGTCGGTCGCCGAACTGGATGCCGCGCCCGATACACGCCTTCCCGCGGAATCTGCGCTCGACGGCAGCTCCGTCGCCTACGTCATCTACACCTCCGGCTCGACCGGCCGGCCTAAGGGCGTGGCGATTCCGCATCGCGCGGTGGTGAACTTTCTAGCGGGCATGACCGCGCGCCCGGGACTTCAGGCCGACGATCGTCTGCTCGCCGTCACCACCCTTTCCTTCGACATTGCCGTGCTGGAGCTGTTTGGGCCGCTCAGCGTCGGCGCGCAGGTCATCCTCGCCACGCGCGATGAAGCAGTCGATGGCGACATGCTCAACCAGCTGCTGTCTTCGCATGGCGCGACGATCATGCAGGCTACGCCGGTAACCTGGCGCATGCTGCTGCAGACGCCGTGGCAGCCCCCGGTGGGTTTTCGCGCGCTCTGCGGGGGCGAACTGCTGTCAGCGGATCTGGGCGCCCTGCTGATCGCACGCGGTTGCGAACTGTGGAACATGTACGGCCCCACCGAGACCACGGTGTGGTCCACCTGCTGGCGCGTGGAGCATCCCGGGCGCGGCATCTCCATCGGCACGCCGATCGCCAATACCTCGGTGTGGATCGTCGACGAGCAGGCACAACCCTGCCCGATCGGCGTACCGGGCGAGATCTGGATTGGCGGCGACGGCGTGGCACTGAGCTATCTGCACCGCGACGACCTCACGGCCGAACGCTTCCCCATCGATCCCTTCAGCAGCACGCCCGGGGCACGCATCTATCGCACCGGCGACCGTGGCCGCTGGCTGGCCAACGGCACGCTGGAGCACCTGGGCCGCCTGGATTTCCAGGTGAAGCTGCGCGGCTTCCGCATCGAGCCGGGCGAGATCGAGGCGGTCGCGCGCACGGAATCCTCGGTGCTCGATTGCGTCGTGGTGGTACGCGAGATCGCGCCGAATGACGAACGCCTGGTGCTTTACGCCGTGTGCAGCGAAGACGAGGACACGCTGTGGCCCAAGCTGCGCGCGCAGCTGGCCGCGCGACTGCCCGCCTACATGCAGCCGCAGCTGTTCGTGAAGCTGTCCGAGCTTCCGCGTACGCCCAACGGCAAGACGGACCGCAAGGCACTGCCTGCGCCATCGCTCAACGCCGTGCCGTATGCCGACGACGCAGAACCCGGAGTCAGCGCCAGCGACGATGCCCGCGAGCGTTACCTGGGCGCACTGTGGTGCGAGTTGGTCGGGATCAACGACGTGCGCGCCAACGACAACTTCTTCGACATCGGCGGCCATTCGCTGCTGGCGATCGAGATGGTTACGCGGGTGAAGCGCGAAACCGGCATCAAGCTCAACCTGCTGGACGTGGCGACGACCACGCTGGGAGCGCTGGCCATCGAGCTACCGGAGATGGACGGCAATGATCTTCCGTCCGATGCGGCGACCGAAGCCAGGCCTAGTTTGGGCCAGCGGCTGCGGACGCTATGGGGGCGGCACTGACATGCAGCCATCGGTACATGGGGAACCGAGATGACGGGACTGCTCTACTGGACGTTCTGGGCGAGCCTGCTGTTGCTTGCCTATGTGTTCGTCGGCTATCCGGCGGTGATCTGGTTGCTGGCCAGGCTTTCGCCGCTACCGATACGCAAGCGCGAACAGTATCCATCCGTGAGCGTGATCATTGTGGTCCACGATGCGGGCAGGTGCATCCAGGCGAAGCTCGCCAACCTGGACACGCTCAACTATCCGCCCGAGCAGATCGAGATCATCGTCGCCTGCGACGGTTGCACCGACAGCACAGCGCGACTGGTCAGGGGATGCGGTGATCCGCGCGTGCGCCTGCTCGAATTCCCCGAGCGGCGCGGCAAGGCCGCCTGCCTCAACGACGCGGTGGCAGCCGCCCGCGGCAAGGTCCTGCTGCTCACCGATGCGCGGCAAAAGCTCGCGCCGTTGGCGCTGCGCGAACTGGTGGCGAACCTGGCCGATCCACTGGTGGGCGCGGCCAGCGGCGAACTGCTGCTGTCGGATGCCGAAACCGGTTTCGCGCTCGGCGTGGACGCCTATTGGCATTACGAGAAGCTGATCCGTCGCAGCGAGAGCGCCTGCGGTTCCACCATCGGCGTCACCGGCGCGATCTACGCCATGCACCGCGATCTTTTTCAGCCGCTGCCACCCGGCACCGTGCTCGATGACGTGCTGGTGCCCATGCGCGTGGCCGCCAGGGGCTATCGCGTGGTGTTCGAGCCGCGTGCGCTGGCATGGGATCGCGTGACCCAGCAACCGGTCGAGGAACGTCAGCGCAAGATCCGCACGCTGGCAGGCAACTGCCAGCTTATCCAGCTGGCACCATGGCTGCTGTCGCCCGTGAAGAACCCGCTGTGGTTGCGCTTTGTCAGCCACAAGCTGCTGCGCCTGCTTGCTCCTTGGCTGTTGCTGGCCCTCGCGGTGACGTCGGCGCGCCTTGCAACGGACCGGCTGGCGTGCGCCATCACCCTGGCGTTGCTGCTGGCAGGCGGCAGCCTCGTGCTGCTCGGCCAATGGTTGCCACCGCTGGGCCGCTGGTTGCCGGTGCGCCTGAGCGTTGCATTTTTCTATCTCAATCTCTTCGCCGCGCAGGCCCTGCTGGCCTTCGCCCGCAATCGCAGGTTGCACTTATGGTGATGCCAATGGAAGAAGCCAAACCGACCGGCCTGCGCGGGCAGCTGGGGGAACTGTGCTACAACAGCGGCCTGCTGGGATCGCTGCAGCGGATGCGCTCGTGGTGGCGCCGCGACCTGCGCATCCTCGCGTACCACCGCATCATGCCGCTGCCTGATCCGGCGACCTACGATTTCGACCTGGAACTGATCAGCGCCCCGCCGGAGCGTTTTCGCCAGCAGATGCTGCTGCTGAAACGGCGCTTCTGTCCCATGCGCCTCTCCGACGTCGCCGCCATGCTGGACGCTGGCGAAGAACTGCCGGCGGACGCGGTAGTGATCACCTTCGACGACGGCTACGACGACAACTACCGGATCGCGTTTCCGATCCTGCGCGAGCTGGACATTCCGGCGACGTTCTTCGTTTCCACCGGCCACATCGACACCGGCGAGCCCTACGCTTACGACTGGCTGGTGCACATGATCCTGCTGACCGACGCATCGCGGCTGGTGCTGCCGGAACTGGGCATGGATCAGCCGATGCCGGCGGACCGCCCGGCCCGTCGAAAGCTGGCCGGAAACGTACTGGACCGCATGAAGAACATCAGCGCGCTCGACCAGGCGGCCATGATCGAGCGATTGGCGCGGGAATGGCGCATCGCACCCGATGCGGTGTACCAGGACTGCCGCCCGATGAACTGGGACCAGTTGCGAGAGATGAGCCACGCCGGTTTTGAGATCGGCTCGCACGGCGTGCATCACTGGATGCTTTCCAAGCTGCCGGCGGCCGAGCTCGCGCAGGAAATCATGGGATCGCGCGAGGCGCTGCTGCGCGAACTGGGCCCCCACCCGTTGCTGCTGTCCTATCCCGTCGGCAGCAACCGCTCCTACGACGAGCGCGTGATCGCCATGGCCAAGTCGGCGGATTTCCAGCTGGCCTGCAGCTACATCAGCGGCACCAATCCGCAACCGTCGCACAACCGTTATGCGTTGCTGCGGCTGGCGGTGGAGCGCGACATGAGCCTGGGCTGGTTCGCCTCCACGCTCACGCTGCCCAGCCTGATGAGCTATTCCACGCCCGATTACCTGGGCAAGCAGGTCGGGACGTCCGCATGTTCCCCCTGATCCTGCTCTACCTGGTGCTCACCATCGTCCGACCGCAGGACTACATTCCTGCGCTGGTCGGCGTGCCGGTGCTGCCAGTGGTGCTGGTGCTGGCCTTCCTCAGCTGGCTGGGCTCGCGCACCAAGACTTTCGACGCGCCGCAGTTCGTCATCCTGCCGGCATTCATGCTGGTACTGATGATTTCGCAGGCAACCAACGGCTGGACTGGCGGCATGTTCGATCAGCTCGCCAAATTCGGCCCGACGGTGATCTCGTTCTTCATCCTGTCGGCCGCCTGCACCACGCGACGCCATGTCGTGATCACCATGGCGGTGATTGCGCTGTGCTCGTTCGTACTCGCCCTTCATGGCGTGGAACAGGCCAACAGTGGTGTCGGCTGGACCGGTATCCCGGTGGGCGAGGACGGGCGCATCCAGTACGTGGGTATCTTCAACGATCCCAACGATCTTGGCCTGCTGTTTGTCGCCGCCGTGCCGATGGCGGTCTACCTCGGCAAGCACAGCGGCATGCTGGGCAAGCCGCTGTGGTATTCCGGTACGTTGCTTTTGCTGTACGGCATTCGGCTGACCAATTCGCGCGGCGCGCTGCTGGCCGTGCTGATGATGGCCGGCATCTACGTGTGGCATCGCCGTGGCGCGCTGATGGCAGGCGCGCTGGGCATAGTCGGGCTTGCGTGCCTCAAGCTGCTGTCCTCGCGCATGCAGGAACTGGATGCCGGCGAGGAATCGGCCAATGGTCGCGTCGATGCCTGGTATTCGGGCCTGCACATGTTCATGTCGCATCCGCTGTTCGGCGTGGGCGCGGGCAACTTCACCGAGTACAACGAACTGACCGCGCACAACTCCTTCGTGCTGGTGCTGGCCGAGGCCGGTTTCGTCGGCTACGTGCTGTGGCTGGCCTTTGTCTGCTATAGCTTCTGGATGCTGTGGCTGGTGCTGCGTTACCGTGCCGATGCCGCCGGGTCGCCGCAGGCCGCTGCGCAATGGCAGGTCGAGCGCCCGCTGGCGCTGGCCCTGTTCATCGTGTTGTGCGGCATGTTCACCACGGCATTCTTCCTCAGCCGCAGCTACATGATCGTGCTGTACCTGATCCTGGCCATGGTGGTCGGCTATTTCGTCGGCGCCAGGCAGCGGTTGCCGGGGCTGGAAACCATCCGCATGACGCGCGGCTGGTGGCGCTGGGTGCCCGCCGCGATGGGCAGTATCGCGGGCCTGTACGTGTTGGTGGCAATCCTCCTGAGGACTGCCTGATGCATCGCGTTCCAACCTTTGCGGTACCTGACATCTCTTGGGCGACCCGCGCCTCGCCGGCCATGCCGGCTCACAACAGGGGGTATCCGACATGAGCAGCCTGTACGAAACCGCGTTCCGACGCGTGCTCTATCCCGCCTACGAAACCGGCCTGCGCCGACGCGGAACGCTGGCCTGGCTGGAAGAGTACGAGCACAACCAGTGGCTGTCGCCCGCGCAGCTGGCCGGGTTGCAATGGACACGCCTCAAACGCCTGCTGGAACACTGCTACCGCGAGGTGCCCTACTACCAGCGCCAGTGGCGCGAATTGGGCATCACACCGGACGACATTCGCAGCCTGGAGGACTTTGCACGCCTTCCCGCCCTCACCAAGGCCGACATCCGCAGCCATGGCGAGGACCTGAAGGCCATCTCCTGGCGCGACCGCATGCTTTACAAGAACACCAGCGGTTCCACCGGCGAGCCGCTGCGCTTCGGCTACAACCGCGAGAGCAACGACCGGCGCACCGCCGTGATGTTCCGCGGATATGGCTGGGCCGGCGCTCCTCCCGGGCGACGCAGCCTGGTGCTGTGGGGCGGCGGGCTGGGCAATCCGCCGCTCACGCGCCGCTGGAAGGATCAGCTTTACCACGCTGCGTTCGGCCGACGCCTGGTCAACAGCTTCCTCATGACCGAAGCGAACATGGGCACGTACGCCGACATGATCGACCGCTACAAGCCGGAGATCCTGCTGGGCTATTTCGGTCCGCTGCTGAAACTCGCCAAGTGGCTGCTCGAGACTGGCCGACGCGTGCATCCCCCGCGCGCCTTCATCGTCAACGGCGAGGCGATGCACGAGTTCGAGCGCGAGATCGTCGAGCAAGCCTTCGGCTGCCCGGCCTACAACACCTATGGCTGCCGCGAATTCATGATGGTGGCCGGTGAGTGCGACCAGCACCACGGCATGCACGTGAACATGGACCACCTGGTGGTCGAGCGCGTCGCGCCAGAGGGTGCCCAGCTCGACCCGCTCACTGGCGAGGCGATCATCACCGACCTGTTCAACTACGGCATGCCATTCATCCGCTATGCCACCGGCGACCTGATCACCGCCTCAAACGAACAGTGCCCTTGCGGTCGCGGGCTGCCGCTGATCACCCAGGTCGAGGGACGCCTGCTCGACGCCATCCGCACGCCGGACGGCCACATCCTTCCCGGCATGTTCTTCCCGTTCCTGCTCAAGGAGGTGCCGGGCGTCGCCCAGTACCAGATCGTGCAGCGCCGGCTGGATCGCCTCGACCTTAACCTGGTGCGTGGCAAGGCCTTCAACGACGACTCGCTGGCCATGATCCACCGCGAGATCCGCAAGGTGCTGGGCGACAGCATCGAGGTGAACTGCCAGTTCGTCGACACCATTCCTCTCACCCGCAGCGGCAAGACCCGCCTCACCATCTCGGAACTGGCGCCGTGAACATCACGCACGTCGTCGAGAACCTCAACCGCGGTGGGCTGGAGCGGATGGTGCTGGAACTGGTGAAGATCCAGCACCGCCAGGGCCATCGCTGCCAGGTCGTTTGCCTGTTCGAACATGGGGCGCAGGCACACGAACTCGACGCGCTGGGCATTCCCGTGGTCGGCTGCCACAAGCGCAACGGCCTGGACCTGCGTGCGCTGAAGCGGGCACGGCAAGCGATTGAGCGGCACGACACCGAGGTGCTGCACACGCACAACGCCGTCGCCCACTACCAGGCGGTGATTGCCAGTTTCGGGCTTGGCGTGCGCCGCATCGTCAACACGCGACACGGCATGGGCATGGGCCAGCGCACCGGACGGCGTGAATGGCTCTATCGACGTTCGCTCTCGCAGACCGACACGGTGGTCACCGTGTGCGAGGCGGCCCGTCGCGAAGCCGTGGCGCGCGGCATCGTACCCGATGCCAAGACCAGGGTGGTGCCCAACGGCATTGCGGTGAACTTGTTCGAACCCGCATCGCCGGAGATGCACCGGCGCCTGCGCGATCAACTGCACCTGCCGAACTACAGCACGCTGATCGGCAATGTCGGCCGGCTCAACTGGGCCAAGGACCAGATCGGCCTGATCCGCGCCTTCAGCCTGATCCACACGCGCCACCCGGAAACCTCGCTCGTGTTGATCGGCGATGGCGAGCTGCGCGAGCGCCTGGAGCAGTGCGCGCGCGAGGAAGGACTGGCACAGCGCGTGCACTTCCTTGGCGACCGCAACGACGTGCACGAACTGTTGCGCGGCCTGGACCTGTTCGTGTTGTCCTCGTTGAGCGAGGGTTATTCGATGGCCCTGCTCGAGGCCTGCGCCACGGCGCTGCCGATCGTGGCCACCGACGTCGGCGGCAATCGCGAGATCGTGCATGACGGTCATACCGGCCGACTGGTTCCCGCCGGCGACCCGCGTGCGCTGGCCGACGCCATGCTGGCCTTCCTGCAGGCTCCGCAACAGGCCAGCGCCTGCGGACGGGCGGCACGTGCATGGGTGGAGCGCCGTGGCTCGCTGGAAGCAATGGCCGGCAGCTACGCCAGCCTTTACCAGTATGCAGGGCATTGATTATGCGGCTGCGCATACTGGTCCTCACCAATTTGTTTCCCACGCCATGGGATCCGCTGCGTGGCGCCTTCAACCGCCAGCAGTTCGAGCGGCTGGCCCAACACCACGATGTCGACGTGCTCACCGCAGTGGACTTCCGCGAACGCATGGCAGGCATCAAGGGCGAAGCGACGGCGAAAGGCCTGCGCTGCGACTACTTCACCTTCGTCTATCCGCCGCGCATCGGGCGTTCACTGCACGCTGCCTGCTGGGCGCTGTCGCTGTGGCTGCAGCGCGGACACCGCGTGCGTGCGGAAGGCTATGACTGCGTGCTGGCGAGCTGGGCCTATCCGGATGCGACGGCGGCCGGCTGGCTGGCTCGACGCCTTGGTATCCCCTACGTGGTGAAGGTGCATGGCAGCGATCTGAACGTGCAGGCCGAGCATGCGCTGCGGCGCCTGCAGATACGCTCGGCCATGCGCGGGGCAGCGGCGATCGTAACGGTCAGCCAGGCGCTGGCCGCGAAAGCCGTGGCGCTAGGTGCACCGCGCCAGTTGGTGCACGTGCTGTACAACGGCGTGGATCCGGCCCTGTTTTCGCCGGGCTCGCGCAGCCAGGCACGCGCGCAGCTGTCTCTGCCACAGGATGGGCCATTGCTGCTCTACGTGGGAAACCTCAAGGCGAGCAAGGGCTGCATGGACCTGCTTGAAGCCTTCCCGGCCCTTCTCGCGGCGCAGCCCGCCGCATGCCTGGTCTACGTAGGCGCTGGGGCATGCAGGGATAGCTTGCTCGAACGCGCCGCCCAACTCGGCGTTGCCCAGCGCGTGCACCAGGTGGGCGCGATCGCGCACGACACCCTCGGCGACTGGTTCCGCGCGGCCGACCTGCTGTGCCTGCCCAGCCACAACGAAGGCGTGCCCAATGTGGTGCTGGAGGCCATGTCATGTGGCACGCCGGTAGTGGCCACCCGGGTGGGCGGCATTCCCGAGGTGCTGCCCGAGTGCGCCGGCAGGCTGGTGGCGCCGCAGGACGGCGACGCGCTCTCCGCAGCGTTGATCGAAGCCAGTGGCCACCCATGGGACCGCGAGGCCATCGCTCGACAAGCCGGCACGTTCCGCTGGGACGACAACGTCAGTCGCCTGGCCGACATCCTGCGCGATGCCGCCGCCAGTGCACCTGTGGCGGCAAGGGCCACGACATGAACATGCGTCCGCGCAAACAACAGCTGCTGCGCTGGCTACCGGATCGACTGGTACGGACACGCGCCAGCGCTCATGCCGGCGCGCGCTACCTTACCTTCGACGACGGCCCCGACCCCGAGCACACTCCTCGCCTGCTCGACCTGCTGGCCAAGCACCGCGTGCACGCAAGTTTCTTTCTGGTCGGCCTGCGCGCCGAGCAGCATCCTTCGCTGGTCCAGCGGATGGTCGACGAGGGCCATGCGATCGGCAACCATTCCTGGAACCACTGGTCGTTCAACTCGCTTTCGCTGCAACAGCAGATGGACGAATTTTGCCGCACTGACCAGTTGCTGTGCCAGTACGACAGCGAACCGCAGCACTTGCTGCGCCCACCGCAGGGCTATCTCGACGCACGCCTGCTGCTGCATTGCGCCCGCCACGGTCGCAGCATCGTCTATTGGTCCTACGACAGCATGGACTATCAGAAACCTGCCACCGACGCGCTGGTGGCCGGACTGCGTGCCAAGCCACCGCAACCGGGAGACATCGTGCTCGCGCATGACGACAGCGACATCGCCATCGACGCACTGGGCGTGCTGCTGCCCGAGTGGCTGGCGCAGGGCCATCACTTCCGCGCCTTGCCAAGGAAGGAACCATGAGGATTCTCTATCACCACCGCACGCAAGGACGGCATGTCGAAGGCGTGCATATCCGAGGCATCGTGCATGCCCTGCGCGACCTGGGCCACGAGGTCAGCGTGCTGTCCTTTCCGGGCGCCGACCCGGAACACGAATTCAGTCCCTCCGCCGCAACCGGCCGCGGACGATTGGCCGGACTGGTCGCGCGCATGCCGGGCGTGTTGTTCGAACTGCTGGAACTGGCCTACAACCTGGTCACCCTGGTGCGCGTCAGCCGGTCCATCCGTCGCCAGCGGCCGCAGGTGATCTACGAGCGCTACTCGTTGTTCCTGTTCGTGACGGTGTGGCTGGCGCGTCGCCATCGCATCCCGATCATGCTGGAGATCAACGACTCCGCGCTGGTGCACCGGGTGCGCCCGCTGAAGCTGAAGGCGCTGGCGCGCCGGCTCGAAAGATGGTGCCTGAGTCACTGCACCGGGCTGGTGTTCATTTCCAGCTATTTCCGCGCGCAAGCCGAGTCGGCCTATGGCGACATCGCGCCTTCGGTGATCTCGCCCAATGCCGCCGACCTGCATCGCTTCGATCCGGGCCGCTTCGATCGCGAGCGCCTGCGTGCTGAGCGTGATCTGGGCAACCAGGTGGTGTGCGGCCACATTGGCGTGTTCGCGCGCTGGCACGGCGTGGACGGCTTCGTCGAGGCCATTGCCGAGCGGATGCACGAGCGACCGGAGCTTGTGCTGGTACTGGTTGGCGACGGCCGCACCCTGCCGGCGGTGCGTGCGCTGGTCGACGAACGAGGACTATCCCAACGCGTGATCCTGCCGGGCCGCGTGCCGCACGACGACATCGCGGCGTGGATCGCCTGCATGGATTACGCCGTGCTACCCGATTCCAACCTCTACGGCTCGCCCATGAAGCTGTTCGAACTGATGGCGATGGGCGTGGCGGTGGTGGCGCCCGACTACGCGCCGGTGGCCGAAGTCATCGACGACGGCCACACCGGCTGGCTGTTCCCGCGCGGAGAGCTTGACGCCTGCGTGCAGCGCGTACTCGACCTCGCTGACCGGTCCGACGAACGCCACCGTATCGGCAGCGCCGCGCGCGACTACGTGGTACGCGAACGGCAATGGCGCAACAACGCAGAGCAATTGCTGTCGCTGCTGCCCTCTTCGGAGGTCGCATGATGGTCGCCGCCCTGACGGTTGTAGCCGTGCTGGCAGTGGCGGCCACCCTGCTGTGGCGCGCCATCCATGCGCGGCACATGCACCTGTGGCTGGGCAGCTACCTGCGCCGGCGCGTGCCACGTCGGGAGGATGGCCCGGTGCACGTGATGTTCTGCTTCGTGGATCATTTCGAACCCGCGTGGGGGCGCGTCTCGCTGGAAACCCAGCGCGCCCGCGTCGACCGCTGGTGCAGCGAGTACCGACAGCTGGCCGCGGCGCATCGTGATGCGGATGGTCGGCCGCCACAGCACAGCTTCTTCTATCCGGAGGAGGAATACCTCGAGGAGCATCTGGACAAGCTGGCGGCGCTGTGTGCGGATGGATACGGCGAAATCGAAATACACCTTCATCACGACAACGATACCGAAGCCAACTTCCGCGCCACCATCACTCGCTTCAACGAGCTTCTGCATGCGCGGCACGGCGCCTTGTCACGCGACCCGGCCAGCGGTCAGCTGCGCTTTGGCTTCATCCACGGCAACTGGTGCCTGGATAATTCGCGTGCCGACGGCCGCTGGTGCGGCCTCAACAACGAACTGGTGCTGTTGCGGGAGCTGGGTTGCTACGCCGACTTCACGCTGCCTTCGGCGCCAAGCGACACGCAGACGCGCACCGTCAACGAGATCTACTATGCCACCGACGACCCGCAGCGGCCCAAGTCACACGACGTCGGCGAGCGCGTTCGCGTCGGTGGCAGCGCGAGTGGCGACCTGATGATCGTTCAGGGTCCGCTGGGGCTGAACTGGCGCGACCGCCGTCGTGGCGTGCTGCCGCGCATCGAAAACGCCGATGTGCGCCGCTCCTGCCCTCCCACGCCCAGCCGCGTCGATGCCTGGATCCGTACCGCGGTGCACGTGGAAGGGCGGCCCGACTGGATCTTCGTAAAGATCCACACGCACGGCACGCAGGAGCGCGACATGGACACCCTGCTTGGCGAACCCATGCACGCCATGCACGAATACCTTGAGTCGCGTTACAACGACGGCAATCGGTACGTGCTGCACTACGTGACATCGCGCGAGCTCTACAACATCGTCAAGGCGGCCGAAGCCGGCAAGACGGGCAACCCGGGCCAATGGCGCGACTTCATGCTGCCCCCACCGCCATTGGTCCGCACGGCCGCCAGGAGCGCGACATGCGCACCATGCTGATCTGCCACGAAGGCGACGACTTCGACCGCGTAGGCTTGGCGGCGTGGCTGGGTTCGTTCTCCGAGCTGGCGGGAGTGGTCGTGCTGGTGGAAACGCCAGCGCAGAAGCGCGCGCGCGTCCGCCGGGAAATCCGCCGCGTTGGCTGGCTGCGTTTCCTGGACGTGGTCGCCATGCGCCTGTACCAGCGCGTGGCACTGGCCGGACGCGACCGCGCCTGGACAGCCGCCGCACTGGTGCGCATGCGCGAACACTACGGCGTGCCGCCCACCGTGCCGCAACTGGTAGCCGCCGATGTGAACGATGCGGCGGTGGCCGTGTTCCTGCGCCAGGCTGCACCCGACATCGTGCTGGCCCGCTGCAAGCAACTGCTGAAGAAGCACTTGATCGCCATTCCGCGTGTCGGCTGCTTCGTGCTGCACCCGGGCATCTGCCCGGAATACCGCAACGCGCACGGCTGTTTTTGGGCGCTGTCCCAGCGTGACCTGGAACGCGTGGGCATGACGCTCCTGAAGGTCGATGCCGGCGTCGATACCGGCCCTGTCTATGGTTACTACAGCTATCCGTTCGACGAGCGCCACGAATCGCACGTGGTGATCCAGTATCGCGTGGTGCTGGAAAATCTCGATCGGCTGGCCCAGCGCTTCAGGGAAATCTTCGATCGCACGGCTTCGGTAGTGGACACCCGCGACCGCCGCAGCGGCACCTGGGGGCAGCCCTGGCTGAGCCGCTACCTGCGCTGGCAGCGGGCAGCGAAGGCCGCCGGCCCATGAGGCTTCCCGCGCTGATGTACCACGACGTGATTGAACCGGGTCGTGCGGACGACAGCGGTTTTGCCGGCGCTGCTGCCGCCCACTACAAGCTGACGGTGGCCGACTTCGACAGCCACCTCGCACGCCTGGCGGCCAGTCGCCTTCGTTTTCCGCCGGTCACGTCGCTGCTCGATGCCAGTCGAGCCGCATGCCTGCTCACCTTCGACGATGGCGGTGCCAGCGCATCGCGCGTCGGTGCACAACTGGCGGGCCAGGGCATGGTCGGGCATTTTTTCATCACCACGCAGCGCATCGGCACGCCCGGCTTTGTCAGCGTCGACGACGTCCTCGCGCTGCGCCGACTGGGTCAGGTGGTGGGCAGCCATTCGCATACCCATCCTGCCAACATCGCGAACCTGGGCGACGCAGCACTGGCAGCACAGTGGCGCGACAGCCGCGATCATCTGCAGCAGATCCTCAGCGAGCCAGTCATCGTCGCTTCGGTCCCCGGTGGCTTCTACACACGTCGCGTTGCACAAGCGGCCGCGGCCGCGGGCTACCGTTACCTGTTCACGTCCGAGCCGACAACCCGCACCCAGATGGTCGATGGTTGCCACGTGCTGGGGCGCTACGCGCTGTGGCACGACACGCCTGCCGACACCGCGCTGGCGCTGGCCACCGACGCGGGTGCGCAGCGCCTGCGCCAGTGGCTGACATGGAACCTCAAGAAGCCGCTCAAGCGCTGGACGCGTCCGATCTACCAGCGATTGCGTCGTCACTGGCTAGGCGAGACCTGACACGATTCGCCAGCCTCACGCGGAAACGCCGTGACACACGACGCGAAAATTCCCTATGCAGCGCTTGCCGCCTGCTCGCGGCGCATCCGGCCGTGCACCCAGCGATACAACCCACGCAGGGGCACGATCAGTCCGAAGCGGGCCAGCGGTGTCGCGCCGCGCACGAGGTAAAGCGACCCGCACGCAATCTGGCGATTGCCCAGCACGCGCTTGTACTGGTTGTCGCCATAGCCGAAATCGATGGTTTCGCCAGGGAAACGGGCGATCACGTCCTGCACCGCCTGAAACACCAGGGCCGAACCAGCACCGAGCGAGGCGAATGCTTCGTCGTAACCCGTATCGTCCAGCAGATAGCGTCCGCCCAGGCGATAGCCATGCACATAGGCCACCGGGCGCTCGCCCTGCATCAGCACGTGCGCGAGGAATCGGCCGTCCTGCGCCAGCTGGCGAAACAGCGCCAATCGTGCCGGCAAGGTCCAGTCGATCGGTTGCTCCGTCGCATGCCAGCTGCGCGCATACAGCTGCTTCATCAGCGCGGCGTATTCGTCAATGCTTTCCGGCGTTTCGAACACGCGTAACCGGGTTTGTTCGCCGAGCTTCTTGTAGACGTTGCGCACCCGGCGCGAGAGGTCATTGCGCTTCTTGGAACCCAGCGTCGCCAGGTAGTCGGCCAGCGAGGCCTGGGGCGTGATACTCCAGTTCACCTGGTCCAGCATGTTCACCTGCACCGCGCTGAAGCGTTGGGCACCGGTCGCCATGGTCGCAGCCAGCGCGTTGGGCAAAATGGTTTCCTGGATGCGCACGACGCGGGCCTGGCGGTCGTTCAACAGGGCGTCCGCCACCAGCCGCTCCACCAGACTGCGATGTTCGGGAACGGCCACCACGCGCTCGCCCAGCAGACGCAGCGCGTAACCGCGATAAACCTGCAGGTAGCGATTGCCGAAGTGGATGCGCGCGTGATGCACGCAGGTCAACATAGGCGCGTAGCCGATGAGCTTGCCCTGCCCATCGCGCACCACCACCAGATAGGGCGCCATGATGTCCCCGCGCCACGCGACCTCGAACAGCAGCCAGTCAGGATGCTGCACGATGCCCGAGGCGGCTGCGGGAAGGACCGCCAGTCGTGACAGCTCGTCACGAAGCTCCTTGACCGCTTCCACGCTGCGGACCGTGACATGCGAAGGCTGGACCGGTGGCGTCATCATGACAACGTATCCGCCCGCTGTCCTTGCAGGCTGTGGAGTCCGCGCAACAACAGGCGTCCCGGCGGTCCGAAGCGCTGGGCGATGGCCGCCAGCAGGCGGAAGTCGTCTTCACCCCAGTAGCGCACGAGCACGCTCGCCGGCACGAAAATACCGACGAAAACCAGTCCGCTCGGAATAAATCCCCACAGACTCGGCACCGTCGATGTCACCATCCACGCGGCCAGCGTCGCCACGATGCCCACGCCAAGCAATCGGGCCATCGCCGCCACCGGCAGGCCGCCGGTAGTCGCCTTGCGCAGGTAATACACCGCCAGCACCAGCTCCGACAGTCGCGTGATGGCATAGGACAGCACGGCGCCCAGCAACCCGTACGCGGGCACCAGCGCGATGCCGGCAGCGAGGTTGATGAAGAGCGACGCAATGGTGACGCGGATGCGATCGCCCTGCCGGTCCACCACCGTCTGGTAGGCGGCGATGCCGTTGCCGATCAGCAGCAGGCCAGCCAACACCAGCATGGCTTCGATGGCTGGAATGGCGGCCGTGTAGCGATGGCCATACATCAGTGTGACCAGGTCGGGCGTGGTGACCAGGCCAAGGCCAGCGATCACCAGCCCCACCGCCCAGTAGAAGCGCGAAGCCTCACCAAGGAAACGCACCGCGTGCTCGTGGCCGCGCTCGCCAAAGGTCTTGGCCATGTATGGCAGCAAGGTCGTGGTCAGTCCCACCGAAAACAGCTGCACCGCCCCCTTGGTCAGCGTCTGCGCGATGGCGAAGAAGCCGACCGCCGCCGAATTGGCGAAGCTGTTGAGCAGGAATACTTCGATCGCCCCAGCCTTGACCGACGCAACGATGATCAGCACCGCCGTCAGGCGCAGGTGGCGATTCAGTCGCAGGGTGAGCGCGGCCGGCACGGGACCGGGCGTGAATGGCTGGCAATAGCGCCGGTACGCCCAGCGGTTGATGAGGTTGAGCAGGAGACAGCACGCCGCGAAGATGCCGACGAAAGCGAGCAGTCCCGCTTTCGCCAGGGTGGCTGCAATGACCATCGCCACGCTGAGCACGCCCACCAGTACGGTGGCAATTGCCTCGGTCTCGAAGCGTTCCTGTCCCTTGGCGATGGCCACCCACATCGCGTAATTTGCCTTGCTCACCGTGGCGAGCACCACCAATGCCGCCGCGACCAGCTGCCCGTCGTGCCATTCCACCGGTCGCACCACCAGCAGCACCAGCAGGAACAAGCCGATCACGACCGCGCTGCTCGCGTGCTGCATGCGGTTGAGCCGCCAGGCGACATGCAAGGCTGTCGACCGCTCGCCCATGCCGTCCGCTTCGGCGATGAACTTGGTCGACGACGTCGTGAGCGCGTGGTTGCTGAAGAGAATCAGCAAGCCGCACAACCACACGGTAAAGGCATATCGGCCGAAGTCTGCCGGACCCAGCGCGCGGGCGATCCACACGCTGACGAACAGGCCCAGCGCGAACTCGATATAACTGGAGACCGAGACAATGGTGACGCTGCGCAACACGTCCAGCCGGCGATTCGTGGCGCCTGCGGCGCTCATGGTGCCCCCTGCTGGGCCACCTGCGCAGCGCCGGCGCCCGGCGGCTGGCGGATCAGCCACTGCACCACGCCGCTGCCACGGTTGTTCCAGTTGAAGCGGCGCTTGGTGTCGGAAGCCATCGCGCAGGATGTGCTGTACGACGAGGCCAGCTGCTCGAGGCGACGCTTGTACGCCGCGCTCTGCACCGGATCGCTTTCGAAGTAGTAGGCCGCCGCCACCGGCAGGCCCAGCTCCACGTTATGCCCGTCGCTGTACCAGCCGTCGGACTCCTGGATCTTCTCGACGGCCGCCACCGGCGCATGGGCGGACGACCAGTACCAGGCGATCACCCCGCCCGGACCGGAGCAGTCATTGCGCCAGTCGTGCGGGTGCACGAGAAGATCGGGGCTGATCCATCCGTACCGCTCCAGATAGCGACCGAAGTCCGTGATCATGCCCGGTATGCGCTTGTCGCCCGTGACCAGCCACGCATGCCAGAGGCCGTCGATGATGTTCTCGCTCATCCACGGCGAAGAGCCACGCACGTCCGTCTGCGGATTCCAGTCGTCGCCCTCGTGGATGTTCCAGCTGTTGCGCCAGGAACCGTCGTCGCCGAGATGGTCCGGATTGTTGCGCTGGTGCTCGTCGAGCCAGCCCAGACGGTTATTGATCATCGCCAGCACGCGCTTGCTGCCGGTCAGCTCATAGGCCGCGACCGTCTCGATCAGGCCCAGGCCCGCCAGTCGCTCGGTGAAATACTCATCCGGCCGACTGTACGGTCCGGGGCGGTTGTTCCAACCACCACTCGCCCACAGCGCGACCATGTTGTTGACCGTCGAGGCATCGTGGTCCCGGTCGTTGCCCGTGAGCGCCACCGATAGCAGGATCGGCTCGATGTAGACGTACTTCACGTCACAGACTTTGTCGTTGAAGGTCCAGCCGCCTGCGCAGGACGGGCTTTCCGGCACGCCGTCACGCTTGATGTATTTCATGTAGAAGCGGTAGCTGAGATCTGCCGCCTGCAGGTAGTCGAAGCGGCCGGTGCGCACATAGGCCTTGTAGAGCGTCGAGGGACGATCGAACAGCCACGCGGAAAAATCGTCCACCGGCAGGACCTTGGCCCATTCGAACTGTCGTGACACATATTTGGCATAGGCCTCGTTCGGCGTGGCCGGCTCCTGCGGTCCGGCGATCAGCGAAGCGCACAGCCAAGCGGGCGTGAGCGTGCCCAACACCATCGGCACATTCAGTCCCTGCGGGCCATCGACCAGTCCTGTCTCGTACGGCCAGCCGGCGATCTCCTCCTTACGTGGCTGGCCAAGGGCGAAATAGAAGGTTTCTTCATCGCCAGCCAGCGTCCCGCGAAATTGCACGCGCACAGCGCGGATGCTGTCGTCCTTGAAATGCCAGCGCAGCATCACCTGCACCGCAGCCGGCACTTCGTTGCCCTTGGCGTCGATGATGCGCAGCTGCTGCGGATCGGTCAGCCGACCCGGTGGAAACGGAATGCCGACCGACGCCAGCACCGGGGAGCCGGTCCCTCCATTGCGATGGAGCACGATGCGCTGATCGGGCACGATATCGCCATTGGCGGGCGCACCCTTCGTCAATGCAGCGGCCGGTGGAGCTGCTGCGCCCTTGGGCGTCGCCTTGTGCACGGCTGCCATGCCTGTCCCCGCGATGGCGAACAGCATCAACATCCACGCCAGCGCCCACCAGCTGCGCCGCGGCGATGCCGCGCTAGCCTGCATGTTCCACCTGCCTTGCCATCTTCTGCTCCCAACGGAAGGCGGTGCCGACGATGAAGTCCAGGTCGTCGTACTTCGGATGCCAGTCCAGCACGTCCTGCAGGCGCGCGCTGCGGGCGATCAACATGGCCAGGTCTCCCGCACGACGGGGGCGCTCGATCACATTCAGCGGCCGCCCGCTGACGCGCTTCACCGCATCGATGACCTCGCGCACGCTGTAGCCGTGGCCATAGCCGCAGTTGAGCGTAATGGAAGAACCACCTCGACGCAGATGGTCGAGCGCGCGCAGGTGCGCAGCGGCCAGGTCCTCCACGTGGATGTAGTCGCGGATTCCCGTTCCATCGGGCGTGTCGTAATCAGTACCGTAGATGCACAAGCTGTCGCATTTGCCCACCGCGTGCTCGCACGCGACCTTGATCAGCAGGGTCGCGTGCGGCGCCAAATGGCCGATACGGCCGGAGGGATCGCAACCGGCCACGTTGAAGTACCGCAGGATCACGTGCCGCATCGGCGTCGCCGTGCTCACGTCCCGCAGTATGTTCTCCGACATCAGCTTGGACATGCCGTACGGATTGATGGGCTGCGTAGTGGTGTCCTCGTCGGCGATGCCGGCATCCGTCATGCCGTACACCGCCGCGGTGGACGAGAAGATGAAATGGCACACGCCTGCTTCCGTGCAGCTGGCCAGCAGGTTGCAAGTGTTGCAGGTGTTATTGCCGTAATACTTGACCGGATCGCTCACCGATTCGGGCACCACCGTGTGCGCCGCGAAATGCATCACCGTATCCAGCCGATGATGGTCCAGCACGCGCCTGACCAGCTCGCGATCGCCGACGTCGCCCACCACCAGCTCGGCATCGTGCACGGCCTCCCGAAAACCGGTGGACAGGTTGTCGATCACCACCACGCGCTCGCCGCGCGCTACCAACTGCTGCACGACATGACTGCCGATGTAGCCGGCTCCGCCGGTGACGAGGACTCCATTCATGGCAAGGCACCTGCTTGGACGATGGGGAAGTGGCGGACGAGCCATTCGCCGATGTGGTCGATCAGGCGCTGGCGGTCGCCGGTAAGCACGTAGGTGTGGTCGGTCTCTTTCAAGTAGCGCGTGCTCACCGCTGGGTCATCCATTACATGGCCGAAGCACTCGCGGAATTGCCGGTGATGGTTGAAATGCATATGGATGCCGCCGCTGTAGATCAAGTTCAGCTTCAGTCCGCGTGCCACCATGCTGCGCAGGTCCCCCCTCACCACTTCCTGCGGCAACGGTGCCACCCCGAATACAGGCGCCTCGGCGCCGGCCTGTTCCTTCGCCTTGCGCGCCAACCAGCGTTTCCAGCACCGCGCGTCGAACACGCGCGGAAGGTAGTGCCGTACCCGGAAGCCGAGCGTGCGGTAGGCGAAGTTGTCCAGGAAGATCGCGCCAGCGAGCTTTTCATGGCTCCGTGGCTCACGCGCCACGTTGTGCGCCTTTTCGGCGCCCGAACAAAGACCCACCAGCACGAAACGCTTGCAGCCGGCGTGCTGCGCCAGCAGCGCCATGGCATCGTCCACGTCAGCGCTTACCTGCTGGTTGCGGCTTCGTGATTCACCGGCGGCACCGCTGTCGCCGATCGTGGACATGTCGAAGCGTAACGTGGGGTAGCCAAGCGCATTGAGCTGCCGGGTAAGGTCCACATGCAGGCGAAAAGGACCCACCCGGTGGACCAGGCCCGCGTTGAGCAGGATCACGCCCACCGTGCCCTCGCCGCGGTCCGGAAAACCGGCGATACCCACCAGGTGGCGCGCGCGCCCGAAGCGGAAGGCTTGCTCACGCATAGGCACGTTCCCGCCAATAGTCAGCCACGGCCTGCACCAGCGGCGGCGAGATGATGGCCGCCTCCAGCCGCGACAGCTCGTCCCATGGCGTGAGGTCCTCCAGCGATTGGATCCGCGTCTCTTCGCCAAACAGCTTTCGCCACTCAACGGGTCGCGGTGCAGACTCGAGCAACAACGATGGCGCGGTCTGCGGGGCAACACGCCATGCCTCCAGTTGCCCGCGCAGCGTCGGGCTCACGGCAAAGCCCAGCCACTGTCCCTCTGCATCGGCTCGTCCGCGCGCCCGGATGAAGCGCTGGGTGTCCAGACGCATCGCTTCCTGCATCGCGTCCTGTGCGGCCACATAGGTTGCACCTTCGACAACTGGATCCCAGGCAACTACGTCGTCGATACCTGCCGCTGGCGCCGCCGTCAGCGCGATGCTGGCGCCCAGCCGGGCGCCGAAGGCGAGCACACGCTCCGCTCCGCTGCGTGCACGCAGTTCGCGTACGGCGGTCACGGTATCGTCCAGGCAACGCCTCCAATCCACTTCAACGCTGCTGCCGGCCGAATCGCCGCTGCCGTAATAGTCGAAGCGCAGTACCGGCATGCCCTGCATCGCCAGCGTGCTGGCCAACTGGCGGTAGAGGCGATGGCAACGGATGTGGTCCTGCCCGAGCGGCGCGCACAACAGCACGGCCCTGGAGGCGGCGCCTGCCGCAGGATGGTAGATGCCGAACAGTTCGTCACCGTCCCCAAAGAAGAACGGAATCTCTTGATCAGCGCGACTCATCGCTTGTACACCAGGGTAAGGAAGTACTCGTTCTCGTGATAGGACTGGCCCACCGCGTCACTGTGCTGAATATGCCGCGCGTACGATCCACCCCAGCTCCAGTGCGGGGTGAACTCATGATTGAAGCCCAGGCCGAACCCATAGTTCTTATCGTGACGGTCGATGTTGTCGTAGGTAACACGCTCACCGGAGGCGAACCCGGTGATCGAGACCTTTTGCGTCACTTTGTAATCCAGCGTGAGCCCCAAGCCCTTGTTGACCTGGTCCAGCGTGGTCGTGTTGATGTAGTTGAGCTTGCTGTACGAAGGCACCACGGAGAAGTTCACGCGCTCGTCGCGATAACTGTAGGTGCCGGCGATCTGGGATTCCTTGTAGACGTCCGAGTCGATCACCACCTTGCCGACGCCAATGGTCCCGAGCGTCTGGTCGATGGTCTGCGGCAAGGGCTCCAGTGGCACCAGCTCGCCGCCCAGGGGCACGTTGGTCGGCCCGAGCATGTCCTGCGTCGCGTCAGCGTACTGGTAGACGCCGTTGACGGTGATGGTGCTGCGCGGGGTCAGACTCCAGCCCAGGATCAGGCGCACCAGCGGCGAGTCGTGGGAGCCGCCGTCGGTAAAGTCTATCCTTGACCAGCCCAGATCGGCGTCGACGCTGAGCTTGGTGAGACGACTGGTATAACGCAGGTACGCTGCGTAATTGTCGTAGTTGGAACCGGCAGCGCTGTTGTTGAAATCGACGTGCTGGTATTCGACATTGCCCGAAAGCTGGTCGGTGGCGCTCAGGTCGCGATACAGCCGCAGCGCCGCCTGTCCGCGCGACGAATTGAACTGGTCGACCTTCGATGCGTAGCTGTTGATGTAATGCAGCTCGGCATCGCCGCTCATGCCCTCACCCACCCTGAAATGCAGGACCGGGCCAAGGGCCAGCACATTGGTCTGCTGCTGGTTGTCCGGTGTATTGGCGGCCAGTGGGTTGACTGGCGCGACACCGGCGAAATCCTGCACGGTGAAATCCAGCCGCTGCGGAATCATGGCCCAGTTGACCATGCCGTTCAGATCGACCACCGACTGGTTATCGAAGGTATTGCCCGAATAAGCCCGGTATTCGACGTTGCCATTGACATTGGCCTGTACCGTCGAACCCTGCTCCGTATACGTAAACGTGGCGCCGGGAACCAGCACGTTGGTGCTGACCGGGTTGCTGGTGACCAGAGTAGCGTTGTCGCTGTGCTCACCGGTGAGGTAGATCGAGTAGACGAACTGCGACGCGTACACCTCTCCGGAGCATGCGGCTAATGCAAGCACGATCGAACGAGCGAGAATGGTGCGTACCGCCATGGTCCTTCCCCCAACTGGATTGGTCGTCGCAGGATTCGCCCCGGTCACAGGCGGCACGCCCCTCACGGCATGTGGTTGAACACCACCCCGGCCAGTTTCCCAGGGTCGAAATTGGTCACTGCCTGGCTGATCGCCGCCGGCGTATCGCGCCCATAGCCCACCACCACCACCACGAAGTCGGCCAGGTCCGACAGAATGCGGGCGTCCGGCGAACCCTTGATGGCGGGACCATCGAGGAACAGGTAGCGATCGGGATAGCGGCAGCGCAGCGAATCGAGCATTGTGCGCATGCGGTAGGAAGAAAAATATTCCCCGCTGTTCTCGCGTGCCTTGCCTGCCGGGATCAGCCGTACGCGCGGAATACCGGTGTTATAGAGCACCGGCTCGATGCCTAGCGAAGGCTGTTCGAGGAAGTCGATCAGGCCACCGCTCGCAGGCTCTACGCCCAACGCCCGGTGCTGGCTCGGGTAGCGCAGGTTGCAGTCGATCAGCAGGCTGGTCTTGGCCTCGTCGAACGCAAACGCCGCCGCCAGGTTGCGCGCGACGAAACTGCCGCCCGAGCGCGGGCTGACCGATACCACCAGCGTGACGAAATTCTGCTGTCCCGCGATGCCGAGCAGGCGCGTGCGGATTTCACGGAACGCATCCGACTGGCGCCGCACCGATTCCTCGCGATGGATCAGCCGGCGTTCTTCCAGCTGCAACGGCACCAGCTCGTGGCTGCCATCGTTCATCCGCGCGATGGAGTGGCCGGGCGTGCTGTGATGCTGCATGTTGCGGGCCGCCTCTTCCAGCACATTCTCGAAATTGTCTTCGACGCCGGAAGCATCCTCGTCTTTCATGTTCATTGCTTGAGCCTCAGCCAGAACGCGGCCAGATAGACCGCGGCGATGCCCGCCACCACGACCAGCAGGAACAGGTTGTGGCGGCGATCGCGACGCCGGTCTGCGGGCGTGGGATAAAACGGAATCGCTGCCAACACCACGAACCCTGTAGCCTGCTCCACGCGCTCGACGGAACGTACGCGCGGATCAAGCTTCACCAGCGCCAGCAACAGTCCGATCGGCACCGCCAGCGCCAGCGCGATGCCTGCCAGGCTGAAGTGCATGAAGCGCAGACCTGACGGCATCAGCGGCATCACCGCGGGGTTCTGCACCAGGAAGGTCAGGCCTCGCTGCTCGGCATCCAGGTTCATGGAAACGCGCGCGTTTTCGCGGCGCTTCAACAAGTCCTGGTAGACGTCACGGTTCACGTTGTAGTCGCGGGTCAGCTCTGCAGTCACGTTTTCGGAATTGGCGATACGCGCGCTGCGCTGCAGCTCCGTCTGCAGCATCGATTCGCTCGCGCCCAGCCGTGCCGACGCCGCGGCACTGGAGGCACGGGCGTTTGCCAGCTGAGTCTTGATCTGCTGGTAAGCCGGATTGAATTGCACGCGGCTGTCCAGCGTGGTCGGCGTGCCTGACAGTTGAGAGGCTGCCTTGCGCTGGTCCTCCTGGGCCATTTGCTGGCGCAGATCCTGCATTTGGTGGCGTATCCGGACCACGTCCGGATATTCCTCGGTGTAGGTGAGCAGCAGCTTGTCCAACTGTGCCTGCAGGTCAGCCATCTGCGTGTCGTAGATGCCGCCAACGGTCTGCACCGTACTCACTTCCGACTCGCCGGTCAGTTGCGAGGCCAGCGACCCCTCCTGCGAGCGCCGCTCCATCAGGTCCATGCGCGCCTGTTCGATCTGGCCACGCAACTGGCTGATGCGAGCATTCGTGTCCGCTTCGCTGCCAGGGCGCGCATCGTCGTTGGTATCGCGGTAGGACTTGAGCTTGTCTTCGGCGTCGGTCAGTTTCTTGCGGTACGCCTCGACCTGGCTGTTGATGAACTCATAGGCTTCGCGGCTCTCTCGCTGCTTGGAGGCCAGACTCTCGCTGATGAACAGCTGCGCGAACTGGCGCGTCACCTCGTAAGTACGCTTGGCATCAGTATCGAAATAACTGATGGTGATCAGGTTGTCGCGTTCTGTCTGCACTCGGGTGCGCGACTTGATGCCCTCAATGACGCGGTCCTGCTCGACCGGATTGGGATGCGAGGCCGCCCAGCCACCAGCCACCAGGATCTGGTCCATCACCTTGCGGCTGAAAATCACGTCACGCGCGATGCTTGCGCGGTTCTTGTTCGCGGTGGCCTGCGCTGCGCCTTCCATCAGCGGCGAGATGATGCTGCTTTCCTGGGCGAGGATGGTGGTGGAGGCTTCGAACTTCTTGGGCCAAAGCACCCCGGTCACCAGCGCAGCCAGGGCAATGAAGGCAAACACGATGCCGATGCCCAGGCGCCGGCGGCGAGCCTCGCTCACCAGGGCCGGCAACATGCTTGCAAGTGGCGTGAGTTCCCCGGTCATACTTCCCCCTCAGTCCCTCGCTCCAGAAACATCCAGGTCTCAGAAAGCGCGCAGCGGCACGGTGACCACGTCACCCGGCTGGACGGGATAGTTGGTCGTCAGGTCTCCGTTCTGCAGCACCTTGTCCAGCCGCACGGCATATGGCGTGGTCACGCCGTCGCCGGTCTTGCGATACAGCTCGGTGCGATCCGGTGCTGCAAATTCCGTGGTGCCACCGGCCGCCAGCACGGCATCCAGCACCGTCATGCCCTGGCGATAGGGGATGGACACTGGCGAACGAACGGCCCCGGTGACGCGCACGCGCGACAGGTATTCGTGGCTGCGCAACTCGGTGAGGATCACAGCGACCTGTGGATCACGCACGTAGGACTGCAGCTTGTCCTTGATCTCCGCCGCCACTTCTTCTGGCGTCTTGCCGCCGGCCGTCACATCGCCGATCAGCGGCACCGTGATCTTGCCGTCCGGACGCACCGGCACGCTGACGCTCAGATCAGGGTTGTGCCACACGGTGATCTGCAACTGATCGTCCACGCCGATGCGATACGTGGTGACAGCCTGCGCGGCAGGATCGACCTTCGGCGCTTCGGTTGAACCGCGGCCCGTGGCACAAGCGGCGAGCAACAGGCAGGTGCACAAGATGAGTAACTGTCGAAAGCGTTCCATGGTCCGGCCCCTGAATTAAAAACGTGATGGACGTCACGATCGAGTATATCCAAGCGAAAAACGAACTTGACAAAACCATTCGTTCTATGACTTGACGCACATGGATTCGCAAAGAAAACGCGTCGCGCTTTCGACGCCTCGCAGACAGCCCGGCAGGCAATGTCGACAGGCCAAGTCGCACGGCCAGATTTGGCGAAACGACCGCCGACCAGGGCCTCGACAGGTTTAGACCGTTTGGCTGATGGCCGGAAAGAGAGGGTCATGAAGTACCAGGCGACCCCGTCGCCCCACTGTTTCATCACCGTTACAACTCGCGGAAAAACATCATGCAAGAGGCACCTGCCATCACCCCGTTCGACGCCGAACCGCTCAGGGAAAAGACCGTGCTGATTACGGGCGGCGCCCAGGGCATCGGCCGTGGCATTGCGCAGGCGGTTTTGGGCGCCGGAGGAAACGTCTGTATCGGCGACCGGGATGCCGAGGCAGGCCGCGCATGCATTGAAGAGTGGGACGTAGGCAAGCGAGCACACTTTTTCGTGCTCGACGTGGCGCGAGAGGCCAGCGTCATTCGCTGGATCGCTTCAGCAAAGAAGCACTTCGGTCGCATCGATGGTCTGGTCAACAATGCCGGCATCGCCCAACCACACGCTGCACCCATCGCAGAACTCACGCTGGCCGATTGGAACCGTTACATCGCCACCAACCTCACCGGTGCATTCCTCTGCTGCAAACACGCGATGACGGACTTGCAGAAACGTCGCGGTGGCATCGTCAACATCGCTTCCACTCGCGCGCTGCAATCGGAACCGGATACCGAAGCCTATGCGGCCAGCAAGGGCGGCCTCGTGGCGCTCACGCACGCGCTAGCCGTCAGCGCAGGTCCTCACGTTCGCACCAACGCCATCCTTCCCGGCTGGATTGCCACGGATGCGTGGCGCCGTCCCGATCAGCGCGCGATGCCAAAACTCTCGCGCCGCGACCATGCGCAACACCCGGCAGGACGCGTCGGCGCGCCGGAGGACATCGGCGCCCTGGCCGTCTATCTGCTGTCACCGCAATCGGGCTTCGTCACCGGCCAATGCTTCGTCGTCGACGGCGGCATGACCATCAAGATGCAGTACAAGTGAACCTTGGCATCCTTCATGATAAGAGCAACGATGAAGCGCGCGTTCTTCGCACTGCTGTGCACGGCGGTGCTCGCAGGCTGCAGCCATTACAAGATTTCAGACGACCCTTCCAACGTGCTTCCGAAATGGAACGCCGATGTGCCAGATCCCGCACTGCGTCTTGAGACACAAGGCAACGCCAACGTCATGCGTTCCGGCACGGGCCTGTGGGTGATCTACGACCCCGACAAGCGAAGCTGGATGGTGATGGCGCCCGCCCCCTTGGCCAGGGCCGCATGCACGGAACTGCTGAGCGCCGTCGCCGGCGTAGCCAAGGCAAAGGCCCCCCGCCTGATCGACCAGCTATCCGAGTCCAATCACTGGATCGTGAAAGACGGCAATCTGGAACTGTCCTATCAATCGGCCGGCGGCCTGATTTGCACGGTTGCGGACACGTCGAGGCATTGATCGCACGCAAGGTCATTCGCTGTGCGCCGCCACCTCGGTGGGCGGGGTTGCACGATGCAATCACTTTCCTGGGATACGTTGGCTACTTCGTCATCCAGCCAGTGCAAGGCCTGCACCGCCCCTGGGCTTCCATGGGAGCCACACACGTCAAGCTACTTCTTCGCGTAAATCGCAAGCAAAGAAAAAGGCGCTTAGATTGCTCTAAGCGCCTGATTCAATTGGTGGGCCGTGAAAGATTCGAACTTTCGACCAATTGATTAAGAGTCAACTGCTCTACCAACTGAGCTAACGGCCCATAAAACTGTTTGTACTTACGCGTTCAACTGGGGTGGAAGATGGGACTCGAACCCACGACCCTCGGAATCACAATCCGATGCTCTAACCAGCTGAGCTACATCCACCGCAAATCTTGAATTGGCGCGCCCGACAGGAATCGAACCTGCAACCGTCGGCTTAGAAGGCCGATGCTCTATCCGGTTGAGCTACAGGCGCATCGCACTACGTGCTGAACACCTGCTGGTCGGGGCAGAGGGATTCGAACCCACGACTTCCAGCTCCCAAAGCTGGCGCTCTACCAGGCTGAGCTATACCCCGATTTCGAACCCTCAACCGCCGAGGCGGGCTGAAGCTTTGAAATGCTACGGGTGACGCTTAGCCTAGTCAATCCGTATCAAAGCACACCGAACTTCAACTCTTGTTCGGTCCGCTTGGCGATCCACTGCTTTGCGGCGCAAATCATGATGCGAACATCACAACTTGCTTTTAAATGGCGCGCCCGGAGAGATTCGAACTCCCGACCACCAAGTTCGTAGCCTGGTACTCTATCCAACTGAGCTACGGGCGCGTTTTTAAACTTTAGCTTGTCGCTTAACCATCGTACTGGAAAGCGCCGAAGCCAGAAGCGGAATTATTCAGGTTCAAGGTTAGCGCGTCAATACTTTTTTTCATATTTTTTTCATCGCCCTTGAAGAATCTTCATCTTCGGCGGTGAAAGCACGTCACCTGAGCAGGCTAGTTTAGCGAGCCTTTTCACATTCGGCCATACCTGCCGGTGAATTATTTTCCATGCAGCTCCTCTTATGGAACTGCGCGCGCAACCTCGCCATCTGATCATCACCACGCGCTGCTCAGCGCGCAGGAAGCATGCGCTCATCAGCGAACGGGATGAACAGGCAAGAGAAAGGCGGCCACATGAGCCGCCTTTCTTCTTATAACTCGACTCGCTTAGCGATCGGCCATGCGGCTTTGCGTCGCCGGATCGCCCACCTTGGCGCCTGCGTCACCACGCGGCGGCGGAGGCGGCGGCGTGGAGCTGGTCGTGGAGTTCTTCGACCAATCCGCCGGCGGGCCAGGCACGCGACCATTCATGATGTCGTCGATCTGGTGTGCATCGATCGTCTCGTACTGCAGAAGTGCATCGGCCATCACGTGCAGCTTGTCGATATTTTCGGTCAACAGCTGCTTGGTGCGTGCATATGCACGCTCGAGAATGTCGCGCACTTCCTCGTCGATCTTGCGTGCGGTCTCGTTGGAGACGTTCTTGTGCTGCGTCACCGCGCGACCAAGGAACACTTCGTCCTCTTCCTCGCCATAGGTCACGGGACCGAGCTTTTCTGACAGACCCCATTTGGTGGCCATGTTGCGGGCCATCTTGGTGGCGCGCTCGATGTCATTGGAGGCACCGGTGGTGACTTTGTCCTCGCCGAAGATCAACGCTTCGGCCACGCGGCCGCCATACAGCGAGCACAGCTGCGACTGGATGGCCACGCGATTGATGCTGTACTTGTCGCCTTCGGGCAGATACATGGTCACGCCCAGCGCGCGACCGCGCGGGATGATCGTCACCTTGTAGACCGGATCGTGTTCGGGCACGAGGCGACCCACGATGGCGTGACCGGCCTCGTGATAGGCCGTCAACTTCTTCTCGTCCTCGCTCATGGCCATCGAGCGGCGCTCGGTGCCCATCAGGATCTTGTCGCGAGCCTTGTCGAGGTGGCTCATGCGCACGTCGCGGGCGTTCTCACGTGCGGCGAACAGCGCGGCCTCATTGACCAGGTTGGCGAGATCCGCACCGGAGAACCCAGGCGTGCCACGCGCAATAGTCATCGGGTCGACGTCCGGCGCGGTCGGCACGCGGCGCATGTGTACCTTGAGGATCTGCTCGCGGCCCTTTACGTCCGGCAGGCCCACCGTCACCTGGCGATCGAAGCGACCCGGGCGCAGCAGCGCAGGATCGAGCACGTCCGGACGATTGGTCGCGGCGATGACGATGACGCCCTCGGTGCCTTCGAAGCCGTCCATCTCGACCAGCAACTGGTTGAGGGTCTGCTCGCGTTCGTCGTGACCGCCGCCCAGGCCGGCGCCACGATGGCGGCCGACGGCGTCGATTTCGTCGATGAAGATGATGCACGGTGCGTGCTTCTTGGCCTGCTCGAACATGTCGCGCACGCGGCTGGCGCCGACGCCCACGAACATCTCGACGAAGTCGGAGCCGGAGATGGAGAAGAACGGCACCTTCGCCTCGCCCGCAATGGCCTTGGCCAGCAGGGTCTTGCCGGTACCCGGCGGGCCCACCATCAGCACGCCGCGGGGAATCTTGCCACCTAGCTTCTGGAACTTGCCCGGATCGCGCAGGAACTCGACCAGCTCGCCCACTTCTTCCTTGGCTTCGTCGCAGCCGGCGACGTCGCTGAAGTTGACCTTGATCTGGTCCTCGCCCTGCAGCTTGGCGCGCGAACGGCCGAAGCTCATGGCGCCCCGGCCACCCGCACCGGCCTGCATCTGGCGCATGAACCAGATGAACACGCCCACGATCAGGATGATCGGCAGCCAATTGAGCAACAGGCCCAGCAGCGAGAAGCCGTTGTTGGACGGCTCCTGGCGCACTTCAACGCCCTTGTCCTGCATCTGCTTGACCACCGTATTGGTGGACCAGCCCAGGAACGGCGCGACGGTGCGGAACGCGCTGCCATCCTTCAGCTTGCCGCTGATGGTGGCCGGCTGGTCGGCGCTAAGCGTGGCCGAAGCCACGTTGCCGTTGTCCACGCTCTGCACAAAGCTGCTGTAAGGCAGATCCGAGGAGGACGCGCCATGCGGATTGAAGCTCTGGAACACCGTCAGCAGTACGACTGCGATGATCAGCCAGAGCAGCAGGTTTTTCGCCATTTCATTCATGCACGGTTCTCGCCCGATTGCCCGCCATGGACCTTTCGTCCCATGGCTAATGCATACACTTCCCTCGAACGCGCGCGGGAAGCCTTAGGTTTACGCATCGTTACGCGGCTGAAGTCTGCGCGCAAGCTGCGTATGTATTCGTCAAAGCCTGTCCCCTGGAACAACTTGATCAGGAACGAGCCGCCTGGTTTGAGCCATTGCCGGCTGAAATCCAGCGCCAGGTCGGCCAGGTCCATCGCCCGGATCTGATCGGCCAAGGCCACGCCACTCATATTGGGGGCCATATCAGAGAGCACAAGATCGACCTGCTGGCCCTGCAGGCGACCTTCCAACTCGCGCAGGACCGTTTCCTCGCGAAAATCGCCCTGCAGGAAATCCACGCCGCCGATGCCCTGCATGGGCAGGATGTCCATGGCGATCACCGTCCCGGTGTCGCCCAAGCGCTGGCGCACCAGCTGCGACCACCCGCCCGGCGCGGCGCCCAGGTCCACCACCCGCATGCCGGGCTTGAGCAGCCGATCCTTGTCGATCAGCTCCTCCAGCTTGTAGACGGCACGCGAACGCAGGCCCTCGGCCTGGGCCTTTTTCACATAAACATCATCGAAGTGCTCCCGCAGCCAGCGGGAACTGCTTTTGCTGCGAGACATGGTCGGCAACGGCCACAGATACGGGGAAGAGAGCTGCATGATACCCTTTGCGGTCCTATCGCAGTGAATCCGAGACTGAACGCATGGCACTTTCTCCCTCGCAGCGCCGTTACCTGCGCAGCCTTGCCCACGATCTCCATCCCGTCATCCTGCTTGGCGCCAAGGGTGCGACCGACGCCGTGGTCAAGGAGCTGGACCTGGCCTTGTCCCACCATGAACTGGTGAAGGTGAAGCTTTCGGGCGGCGACAAGGACGAGCGCCAGCAACAGATCGACTTCCTCGCGGAAGGCACGAAGTCGGAAAGCGTCCAGCAGATCGGCCACATCGTGGTGCTGTTCCGCCGCAACGAGGACGAGCCCAAGCTCGCCCTGCCCCGCTGATGGATCTTTCGCTCGATCGTCCCGGCAGTTACCTGTTCGTGC
>NZ_DASRZX010000107.1:0-11386 GCF_035685885.1 Dyella sp.
CAGAGGCAAGTAGCCTGGCGGAACCCGTCCCTTGTAGCCCGGGGGAAGGATCAGGTACTTGCCGCCCTTACCCTTATCGAGGCCGGCGGGGCCGACATCTTCCAGCGGGTTTTGCCATCCGTCATCGATGCTTCCGGTAATAGTTCCTTCCCCTGCCGCAGGAATCTCCAGCACGACCGGTCCGTTGCGTGTGTCGTAGAAAGGCGTGAAGTAGATAGTGTCCGGATTGGGCGTGAGCGTCTGGTTTTTCCAGTTCAGCGGCCTGGACCAAAAAATGACCTGGTTGGGGCCGCCGCCCAAGCCAACGAAAGCGTCGAGCATGAGTTGGAAGTTGACGGCGGGCATGCCCCACACAAAGGCATCGACGGTTCGACGCTCGATATTCCGTTGAGCCAAATCCGCTTGCGCGGGCGTTCTACCCGTCCCCGTCGCATCGACGGCACTCGAGAGCCCTGGTGACAAAGCCACGGCAAGCGCGGCAACGAGGCAAGGCACGAGCGGACGCGTCTTCATGGGTGTCACCCTTTGGTTGCCGGTATCCCAAAGGATGCCGACTGGATACGGGGGCTGCATCCGTAGAAGCACGTTGGTGATCTAGGTAGATTTACCCCATGCCGTCATCGATACGAAGGCGTCCGCTTCCGACCGAGGCTGTGTAAAAACGCAAAGTGACCAGCGTAGATGTGCCTCCCACGCGAAATCTGATCGACGTGCAAATCGAGAGTGGGCCAGAATCGCATCCACACCGACAATTTTGATCAGAAGTTGCACAGTGGGAAATTCTGTTTTGCGTTTTTACACAGCCTCGACCCGTAGTGGACAGATTTGCCACAGCAAGGGGATAAAGATGGCAGGTGGCATGTACGGAAGGATGGCCTTCTATGTGGGAATACTTGCCGCTGCCGGCTACTCGTCTATGGCTTGGTACAGGGCTCATTCCATGAACGCAGCCTTCGACCAGGTCAGCGTCGGCGATACAGAAGCAAGCGCGTTGGTGATGCTTGGCGCTCCGTCAGTTCGCGAAGTACCTGGCAAACCATTTCTTAGATACGCGACTACGCCCTGTCAGAGCCCATGCGTAGAGAGGCTGTGGTTTGAAAATCGCTTGCTGTTGGACATCGAGGCGTGGTCGGTCGAGGTCGATGCCAGGCACACGATCGTTTCGAGAGCACACTGGGTTTCGGTGTAACGCATCTTCGGTCGCTGGGACATCTTGCAACACTCCCGCTGCTCGCGCAGTCTTTAGTGTGTTGCAACGACCGGCTGAATCCGCAGTCGAAAGCGGACAGTTCAGACCAGCTTCTCACGACGCCTTTTCCTGACCGTCCTTAGACCCATCGCCAAGGCAATCCCGGTGGTCATATGGATAACCCCAGCGTTCCCGTAGACGCTAGACCAACGGATCGACGGCGCCCTTCGGGTGGCATTGTTCCGCTGCCAGCAACGAATCTGCACCCCTCCGCTACGGTGTGGAAGCTGTCTTCAACCGTACCGGATATGCTCGCGCGCTGGATCCAGAGATTTCGATGCCATGTCGCAAGCGCCCTCATTGTTGATTGCCGATGATCACCCCATGTTTCGTGCGGCGGTGCAGCACGCCTTGCGCGAGATTCTGGTGGGAGGGCAGGCGATCGAGGCGGCCAGCCAGAGTGCGCTGGAAGCTGCGCTGGCCAAGACGACGGCGGTCGACTTGGTATTGCTCGATCTGAGCATGCCGGGTGCCATGGGGTTTTCATCATTGGTGCTGCTGCGTGGTGAGCGCCCGGCGTTGCCGGTGATCGTGATTTCAGCCAACGACCATCCGCGCACGGTGCGCCGCGCTCAACAGTTTGGCGCCGCCGGATTCGTGCCCAAGTCGGCCTCGGCGGAAACACTAGCCGATGCAGTACGCGAGGTCCTGGCCGGCGGCCAGTGGTTTCCAGCGCAGAAGGCTGCCCGCAGCGTAGAGGATGCAGCACTTGCCACACGGCTGGCCAGCCTGACGCCGCAGCAGTTGCGCGTCTTGCTGCTAGTGGCGGAGGGCCTGTTGAACAAGCAGATAGCTGATCAGCTTGGGTTGGCCGAAAATACGGTGAGGATCCATGTCACCGCAGTTCTGCACAAGCTTGAATGTCGCTCCCGTACACAGGCCGCGGTTATGCTGAAGTCGCTTGATCTGGATGAACCGTTGGACGACTGAATCGCGGGATTCATTTCGACCCGGCAGCAAGCAGCAGTTGCGTCATGAGTGCGCGCAGCGCTGCCGGTCGGACTGGCTTTGCAAGGAAATGCAGGCCCAACGCATCCAGTTGCCGGCGCGTTTGCTCGTCCTGCTGCGCTGACAGCACGATCACCGGCGGCTCGCTGCGCCAAAGCTCGCGCAGCGCCGGCAACAGATCTGGGCCAAGACTATCGCCCAACTGGTAATCGAGCAGCAGTAGCGCGGGGGCGGCCACATGCCCGGCGAGTGCCAGCGCCTGTTGCGAGCCATCGGCCACCGTCACCTGGCAGCCCCAGTGCTGCAGCAGTGCACGGGTGGCCTCACGCACTTGACCATCATCGTCGACGCACCATACAGAGATACCCTGCAGCGGCGAATCCTCATCGATATTGGCGGGCGTTTCGGCGACGGTCGTCGCGACCTGAGTGGGGTCGCCCAGCGGCACGCTGACCGAAAACACGCTGCCTCGACCTGGCCATGAGCGCAATCCGATCTGATGATCGAGCAGGCGCGCGATGCGATCGACGATCGACAGACCAAGCCCGGCACTGCGGTCATCGGGATGACGAGCATGATCGAGCCGCTGAAATTCCTCGAAGATAAGTTGCTGCCTCGCCGGGGGAATACCGCAGCCGGTATCCCATACCTCGATGCGTAGTGTCGCGCCCACCCGGCGGCAGCCCAGCAGCACGCGTCCGCGCGGTGTGTAGTGGATCGCGTTGGAGAGGAAGTTTTGCAGGATGCGCCGCAGCAGCAGAGGGTCAGTGCGTAGCACCGACCGGCTCGCCACCCAATGCAGGCTGAGCCCACGGGCCTGGGCCAGGATGCCGAACTGGCGGGCCAGTTCGGTCAACAGCGGCAGCATCTCGATGTCCTGCATCGTGACCGGCAACGCGCCGGCCTCCAGTCGCGAAATATCCAGCAGGCTAGCCAGCAGTTCGTCCTGGGCGGTCAGCGTACTTTCGATGTGCGCGACCAGTTCCTGTTCACTAGTCGTGATCAGGCGCCCGCGCAACACACCCACGAACATGCGTGCCGCGTTCAATGGCTGCAGCAGGTCGTGCACGGCCGCGGCGATGAAGCGGGTCTTGTCGCGATTGGCTCGTTCAGCCTCGGCTTTGGCGACGCGCAGATCGCGGGTGTTGGTTTCAATACGTTGTTCCAGCGTGTGGGTCAGCGTGCGCAGCTCGCGCGCGGCATCCTTGTACGCCGTGATGTCGGCGTAGCTGGTGACGAAGCCGCCACCAGGGAGCGGGTGGCCGCGGATCTCCAGTACGCTGTCATCGGTCCTTGCGCGTTCATACTCGTGCGGGCTGCCGCGGCGCAAATAATCCAGCCGCCGCTGGATCGCCTCTTCGACGTTGCCGGGCCCCAATAAGCCGCGTTGCGCGTTGTAGCGGAAAAGATCTTCGATCGGGCGTCCGGCGTGCAGTAAGTCGTCGGGATAGGCGAAAATCTCCGCATAACGCGTGTTCCACGCCACCAATCGCAGTTGCGCATCGACCACGCTAACGCCTTGTGGCATCTGCTGCAGCACGTTTGAGTGACCGCGTCCGGCTTGCAGTGCCGCTTGTACCAGGCTGTCCTGTTCGGAACGCAGTGCGCTGGCGTAATGCGAGACCAATCGCTCGATTTCTTCACGGCTGCGCTGGCGCAAGCGGGCCAGATGCCAGCGCTGCTTGAGAAACAGGCCGAGCAGGATCGCCGGCAGCCATCCGCCCAGCGTGATCAGCACAGCGTGATAGGTCGCCAATGTCGCCGGCTGAGTGCTCTGCAACAGGTGCAGTGTCCAGTGTTGTGCGGGTAGCCCCTTCGACTGCCACACCACCTCGTGCAATGGCGCTGCCACAGTGCGGACCCGCGCCAGTTGGCCACCACCGGCTAGCGGCCTGATCGACTGGAACTCCGCCGGCAGGAGCAAACGATCGCCGTATTGGCGTGTCGCGGTCACGGCCGCGGTGGTTGCGGGGTCCAGCGCATGCAGCGGACGATAATTCCAGGCGGACCGAGTGCTGAGGAACACGATGTCGTGCTCATCGCTGAGCAAGAGGGTGTCGTCGTTGTTGGTCCACTCCTTTTGCAAGGTGTCGAGGGTGATCTTGGCCACGATTACGCCGACTCGCTGCCCCCTGTCGTCATGCAGCGCCTCAGCGATGAAATAGCCGGCCACATCGGTGGTTACGCCGATGCCGTAGAAGGCACCGTGATCCTGCTGCATGGCCCGCTGGAAGTAAGGACGGAAGGTAAGGTCGCGTCCCACGCTGCTGGATGGCTCACGCCAGTTGCTCGCGGCTACCGTAACGCCATGACGATCGAAGAGCGTCAGCGTGGAGGCATGGGTGGCACCGTTGGCCTGTTCCAGTTTGCGATTCAGCAGCGCCACGTCGATAGCTTGCGTAGGACCGGCGAGCGAACTGTGCAATTCCGGATCCAGCGCTAGCACGGTAGGCAATACCTTGTAGCGGTCGATCAGGCGCTGCAGGGACAGCGCGCGTATCTGCAGCTGCTCGGCGGCCTGGGTCGACAACTGGTCCAGTGCGTGCTGTCGCGCAACCCAGCCGGTGGCGCAGGCGCTTACAACGATCAGCGTACCCAGTACGAGCCACGGGATGAAGCTGAGTTGGCGGTGCTGGATCATCGTGACGCTGTTTCTGAAGGCCGTATCGGTCGACGGCGCAACACGATCTTCGCACAGTCGTCGGGCATCTAGTCGGAATGTGCTATTCGGCCACCGGGCCGGTATGCGCTACAAGGATGCGCCGTCAGCGTGATCTGCCGGTCGCGTACCGTCTCGCATGATGGAAGTCATCGCAGACTCTTTCGTCAATCACCCGTGCAGCCCTATGTCCGATACGTCTTCAACATCCAGCCGTGCCAAGGCAATCTTTCGGGTCGCCAGCGGCAATTTCCTCGAGATGTACGACTTCATGGTGTATGGCTTCTACGCCAGTGCCATCGCAACGACTTTTTTTCCCTCCGGTAACGCGTTCGCCTCGCTGATGATGTCGTTGGCCACTTTCGGCGCGGGTTTCCTGATGCGACCGTTCGGCGCCATCGTGCTCGGTGCCTATATCGACCGCCACGGCCGCCGCCAAGGCTTGCTACTGACCCTGGGGCTGATGTCGGTCGGCATCTTACTGATCGCCTGCACGCCCGGTTACGCCACATTAGGAGCGCTGGCACCGCTGCTGGTGCTCGCGGGGCGTCTACTGCAGGGTTTTGCCGCCGGGGCGGAGTTGGGCGGTGTATCGGTGTATCTGGCGGAAATCGCCACTCCGGGGCGTCGTGGTTTCTACGTAAGCTGGCAGTCGGCCAGCCAGCAGCTAGCCGTGGTATTCGCGGCCACGCTGGGCGTCGCTTTGCACTATCAGTTCGGGGCGCAGGCGGTGGATACCTGGGCGTGGCGTATTCCCTTCCTGATCGGCTGCCTCATCGTGCCGGTGATGTTTCTGATTCGCCGTTCGCTGCAGGAATCGCCCGAGTTCGCGGCTCGTCGGCATCGCCCGAGCATCGACGAGATACTGCGCTCGATTACCGCCAATCGTCGCTTGATCGTCGCCGGCACGGGGTTGGTCATCATGACCACCGTATCGTTCTACCTGATCACCGCCTACACGCCAACCTATGGCAAGACAGCGCTGCACCTGAGCAACATGGACAGCCTGCTGGTGACGTGCTGCATTGGCTTGTCCAACTTCGTCTGGCTGCCGGTCATGGGAACACTATCGGACCGTCTCGGACGTCGCCCGCTGATGTTGGCGGCCACCGTACTGGCCATTGTCACGGCATGGCCCGCCTTGAACTGGCTGACACAGGCGCCCTCGTTCCTGCGACTGCTGATAGTCGGCGAGTGGTTGTCGCTGATCTATGGCATGTACAACGGCGCGATGGTGGTGGCACTGATCGAACTGATGCCACCCGTCGTGCGCACAACAGGTTTCTCGCTGGCGTACAGCCTGGCGACGGCGACCATGGGCGGTTTCACGCCTACGGTATGCACCTGGTTGATTCACGCCACTAGCAGCAATGCCGCGCCTGGCCTGTGGCTAACCCTGGCGGCTCTGATCGGCTTGGTTTGCACTTTCCTGGTGTACCGGCCGCCCTCGTTGGTAACCGAAATCGCTTGATCGGCAACTGCTGCCGTGCGTTTAGCCGGGATGTGCTATTCGGCCGCGCGCCGCATTGCGCTACAACTTTCTATCGCAGCGACTCAGTTGATCGATGCCGTTTTCATGTGGGTATGCCGAATAGTAATTTTGAATTGGGGGAACGGTGATTAACTTCGTGCGTCGTTGTAAATCGTTTCGCGTTGTTTGTCAGCTGGCCGCATTGGCACTCGGCGCTTAGCTTCTCACCAGCATGCCTGCCAGAGCCGACGACAGTGTCTCAAAGGCCGCTCAAAACACCGATTGTTCGAAGTACGACCAATATCGATTGCGCGGCTCGGAAGCACCGTTCATTACCATCTGCGACACGCTATCGCCGGAGATGGATGGACTGCGAAAAACGATGTATGCCAGCGGCTGGTTGATGCAAGACTACGGCTCGGTCACCGAGCAATATGATTTGCGCAATGCCGACAGCTCGGCTCGCCAAGCTTATGCCGGTCAGCGCCCCACCTTTATCGGCTCGAACAATTTCATACTCACCTACGATCTTTCGCGGGTGGGCGTTTTTGGACCTTATGCGCAGCTAGGCATGAAGGTGCAGTGGTACCAGAACAGCTACGTCAACAACGGTCTGCGCGCCACCTATGTCAAGCAACTCTCGATCGAGCAGGAATTCGACGAGCATCGGGTGCGCTTCGAGTACGGCATTTTCAATCTGAACTCGAAGTTCTACGGCAGCGTGCTCGGTACCAGTTCAGCCGCATCGGCACTAGGTCTAAGCAGGGTTCCGTCCCATATCCGGTGTTAGAGGGTCTAGGGCCTAGGCCACCTCAGATTATTTCGTCTGCCAGCCCGAAATGCCCAATGCGAGGGGCCACTGGGCTACGCCATTGACGGATATGCGCCACTGGCGTATGGTTCAGCCATGATCTTCATCGAGACACCGGTCTTCACTCGGCAAATCGTCGCCCTGGTAGATGGCGATGACTACGCCTAGTTCCAGCGCGAATTAGCGAATGACCCCGAGGCCGGGGATGTCATCCCTGGGACCGGCGGACTCAGAAAGATTCGCATGGCTGCCAAAGGCCATGGCAAACGGGGTGGCGCGCGCGTGATCTATTACTACTTCACGAGTGCATCGCAAATCGCCCTGCTGCTGGCGTATGCGAAAAATGAGGCCGAGGACCTGACTGCCGCGCAGAAGAAGGCTCTTAAGCAAGTGATCGAGCTGTAGAGATGACCATGGACAAAAAGCTATTCAATGAACTGCTGGAGAGCGTCAGCCAGATGGATGAAATCCGTCGAGGCGAACGGGCGCCTTCGCGCCAAACCTACGTGGCATCCGAGCAGGTGAAACGCATTCGTTCGCTAACCAAGCTTTCCCAGGCGAAGTTCGCGAAGGTGATTGATGTTGACCTTGGCACCCTTCAGAACTGGGAGCAGGGCCGGCGCAATCCGACCGGCCCGGCGCGCGCCCTGCTGCGTGCGATCGAGAAAGACCCGCGACATGTTCTCGCGGCGCTGGTCGACTAAATTAGCGGTGTACCAAATTGTTACACCGCCACGGAAAGCCTCACACGACAGAATGAAGCTTCGCGCGTCAATTGCCCTATAGGCCGAGGGTGCGCCATGGCGACTATTGAGTTACGCGACCTGCACTTGGTGAAGAAAGCCCTAGCCATTGCTGTGCTGGCCATTGAGAGGCAACGTGGCCCGTTGCAATCCGGGTCTGACCAGCACGACATGAAACTGCTGCTCGAACGCCTGGCCGGTGATGCCGAAATGGAACTCTACACCCGTGCAGCCTGGATTGCGGTCGCTGGCGAGCCACCACCCAAGCACTGATGACTGGCGCTAGTGTGCAGGCTGGCGTCGGTGCTCAGTTGACCTGGCGCTGCTGTGCAATCGGTCTGGCGCCCGTGTGCGAAGAGCGTGGCGTTTGGTGAGCAGTTCGTTAGCGTTTAGCACGATGATTTCAATGCCGGTGTGGGCAGAGATGGCGCGTTTGCCGCGTACGTAGCACGCGGGGCCGACATGTCGAATATTCGAAAGCTAATCACACACGAATAAACGCACATGTGGATACCTACCCGCACCGGACGCATGTCAGATGGCAATGAAGAGCCGCTCGCTTACTGGTTTTCAGAGGGTTTTACGGTATTTCGCACCAGCCACGCCATGTTGCAGTCGGGCGCATAGACCATTCAAGACTTCGCAAACGACTTCAATTCGCTCAGTACGAGCTACGACATGTCACCCGCCCGCCACATTGCCAATCGTGACGTCATGGCGGGCTTCTGGAGAAGCAAAGACGTGCAAGCTGTGCCATATCAGTGCGGCGCCATTCTTGCCTGGATGCTGGATGCTCGGCTGCGCAAACAGACAGGTGGCCAACGGGATATGCACGATGTGTTATTACGCATGCGCGATCGCTCTATCGAAAATCCTCGGCATGACGTTCGAACAAATCTGGTTCGTAGCTATGCCGAGGAAGGCGGTGGCCCAATAGACGATTGGCTCAACAGGTTCATCGACCAGGGCGAACAGATGGTCTTGCCCGTGGACCTGTTTTCTGGCTGCCTGAAGATGCTGGAGGAGAACAAGGCAGGTATCGGTCGTGTGCAGTCGGTGATGGTTGAGCCAGGATTGAGCGAGAGAAGTGCCGAAGCGTGTGTAGACCGACTAGGGCGATGAATCGGAGTCGATTCTGCCAGGCGTCTCCCGAAATTGTGGCTATGCTGACTAAGGTCAGCTTCATGCCCTGAGCCGTTCCGTCAACTATCGGATGAAGCCAGCCCGGCGAGCAAGGGCGAGCCACGACGTTGCAAGGCCCTAAGGTAGCGCGACTCGTCGCAGGGCGTATGGGACAGCCAGCAACGATGCAGGATGCGGATCCACTTGAAGGCCAACGCACGCACCGCGACCTGGTGCGGGCAGCCCTCGGCGCGTTGCTGGCGATAGAAGGCGCCGGCCCAGAAGGACTTGTTGATGGTCTGCGCGGCCCATTCCACGAAGGTCTGGCGCACGAAGGTCGGACACTGCCAACGCCAGTGCACCCAGCTTTTCTTACCGCTGCGCTCCGTCACCGGTGCCACGCCGGAATAGCGCTGTAGTTGCTCTGCGGTGGCGAAGCGTTCGCGTTGGTCACCGAAGGCGGCCAACAGCCGTGGCGTCAGGATCGGCCCACTGCCGGGCAAGGCTTCGAAGAGCGCGTAGTCGGGAAGCGTGGGAGCGAGCACGGCGATCTCTTCGTCGAACCGTTCGATGGCCTGCAGCGCCACCTGCAACTGCTCGACCAGGGCCTCAGCCAGCAGCTGATGCGTGGTGATCACGGCCGGATCCTCGGTCAACGGTATGGCTGTGCGGATCGCCTGCACGCGATCAGCAATGACCGTGGCAAAGCGCACGTTGTGGGCACGAAAGAACGTCTCAAGCGTGGCCTTGTGCGCCCGCTTGGCCTGCTTGAGCGTGGGCCAACGTCGCAAAAAATCAAAGAACACCACGGTATCGTGCTGCTCAAACCAGTCGAGCAGCTGGGGGTAATACTGCTTGAGCGTGTTGCCCAGTCGATTGACCAGGCGCTTCTTGTCGTCGACCAGCAGTCGTACCTCAGTCCCCCCCTTGTCGGCATCCAGCGCGCCGGCCGCCACTTCATGCAGCAAGGGCTTCCAGACGTGGAACCGCGCGTGGTCAACCAATGTGATTGAGACGCCGCCAGCCGATTTATGCTGGCGAAAATGCTTGCCAAGACGGGTGACCAGCTCGATGCCTCCCGCACCGCCGCCGCCGACGACGATGCGGTGCGGGCGGCCCTGGCTTGAATTCGATCTGTCTGACACGCGATGAACTCCTCGAAGGCTTTGATGGGCTATGCCGCGGCTGAAATTCAGGGCTTGTAGACCTTCGATGCCATGTAGGCTTGCAGATCGTCCGGGCGGGAAACGCCGGCCAAATCCTGATCGAAAATGAACTGCACCACGTCGTGGGCTACCGCCAAGGAGGTTGCGAACAGGTTGGACTGAGGCGGATAGATGCGTCCCTGATCGAGATCAAGCTGCGTGACCTGTCTGGCCAGCGAGCGCGCGGCGGTAATGACCATGTCATCGGTGACGCGACGCGCTTCCGTGGCATAAATCGCCATGCCCAACGCGGGGAAGATATAGACGTTGTTGCCTTGTCCAGGGCTGAAAAACTGGCGGTTATAAACCACCGGAGCAAACGGGCTGCCGCTGGCGAACACAGCGCGGCCATCCGACCATTGGTAAGCCTCTTCAGCCGTGCATTCCGAATGCGACGTGGGGTTGGAGAACGGGAAGATGATCGGGCGTTCGTTCACACGCGACATTGCTTCGATCACGCCTTGATGGAAGGCCTGGCCAGCACCGCTTACACCGATGATGGCCGTCGGACGCAGCGTTTCGATAGCGGCGGCGAAGTCAGTGATCGGAGCATGGCGATGTGCGAAGGGTTTCTGGAATTCGGCCAGATCCGCGCGCTCATCTTGGATCAGCCCTTTGACATCAAACAGCCAGCTTGCTGCGCGCGCCTCGGCCTCGGGGACGCCTTCTTGCATCATGGCCCTGGTCAGCAAACCCGCGATACCCGTGGCCGCTGTACCACCGCCGAGGAACAAAAAGCGCTGGTTCTGCAGGCTTCCGCCAGTGATGCGAAGTGCCCCAAGGATGCCAGCCAGCGCTACGCCGGCCGTACCCTGAATGTCATCGTTGAAGCAGCAGACGCGGTCGCGGTAGCGTGCCAGGATGGGCGAGGCGTTATTGAAGGCAAAGTCTTCGAATTGGATGCAGGTGCGCGGGAACACGTCCTGGACGGCGGTGACAAATTCCTCGATGAAATCGTCGTATGCCTTGCCGGTCACACGGCGCTGGCGCAAGCCAAGATACAACTCATCGTTCAACAGCTCTTCGTTATTGGTGCCAACGTCAAGCGTGATCGGCAAGGTCAGTTCTGGTGGCACTCCGGCGCAAGCGGTATACAGTGCGAGCTTGCCGATCGGGATGCCCATGCCGTTCACACCCAGATCGCCCAGACCCAGAATGCGCTCGCCGTCGGTGACCAC
>NZ_DASRZX010000108.1:0-15094 GCF_035685885.1 Dyella sp.
CGCCAGGTGCACGCCCACAGTGCGAAGCCCGCGAGCACGCCGATGAAGGCAGGCAACAAGGCGAGGTAGTGCGCGAAAGCGAGTGCCACGCAGGTGGCCAGGCCGCCGCCGCGCAGCGGATAGGTGAGGCCGGCGGCGAAACGCTCACCCAGCGGCGTGTCGGCAGTAACGGTGGCGATGCGCGGCATGAAAACTCTCTGGCTTCTTTGACGGGAGGGCGTGTACGTGGCGAGCCTGCGCTCGCAAAGCGTTACCCGGCTTTAGCGCTTGCCCCCAAAGATGCCGCCCAACACGCCGCGCACGATCTGCTGGCCCAGGCGCGAACCCACCGCGCGGCTTGCCGATTTCGCCATGGCTTCGATCATGCCTTGCCGACGGCTGGTACCAAGCAGCGCGTCCTTCACGGCACCGGTCCAGTCGGGTGCCTGCTTGTCGGCGGGCGCATCGGCTGATCCGCGCTTGGCAATCACCTGCGGGTCGGCTGCTTTCTCGCTTGCCCGCTTGGCCAGCATCTCGGCGGCCGATTCGCGATTGACTGCCGTGTCGTACTTGCCGCCGACCGGCGAACGCTGGCGCACGACGCCACGTTCGGCGTCGGTGAGTGCACCGATGCGCGCGGTGGGCGAGGTGACCAGCACGCGCTCGACCGGCGAAGGCACGCCGCCGTCGCGCAAGGTCGATGCCAGTGCTTCGCCCACAGCCAGCTGCGTGATCGCCTCGGCCACATTGATCTTCGGATTGGCGACGAAGGTTTCGGCGGCGGCCTTCACCGCCTTCTGGTCGCGCGGCGTGAAGGCGCGCAACGCATGCTGCACGCGGTTGCCGAGCTGGCCGAGGATGTTGCCCGGCACGTCGTCCGGATTCTGCGAGCAGAAGTACACGCCCACGCCCTTGGAGCGGATCAGCCGCACCACTTGTTCCACGCGCTGCAGCAGCGCGGGTGGCGCATCGTCGAACAGCAGGTGCGCTTCATCGAAGAAGAACACCAGCTTGGGCTGGTCGAGGTCGCCCACTTCGGGCAGCTGCTCGAACAGTTCCGAGAGCAGCCACAGCAGGAAGGTGGAATACAGCCGCGGCTTGAGGATCAGCTGGTCCGCCGCAAGGATGTTGATCACGCCGCGGCCGCTCATGTCCTGGCGCATCAGGTCGGACAGTTCCAGCGCCGGCTCGCCGAAGAACTGGTCGGCGCCGTCCTGTTCCAGCTTCAGTACCGCGCGCTGGATGGCGGCGATGCTCTGCGTGCTGATCAGGCCGTAGTGGCTGGAGATGTCCTTGGCGTTCTCGCTGGCAAAGCCGAGCAGGGCGCGCACGTCGGCAAGATCCAGCAGCAGCCAGCCTTGGTCGTCGGCCACCTTGAAGATCACCTCGAGCACGCCTTCCTGCGTGTCGTTGAGCTCCAGCACCCGACCGAGCAGGGTGGGACCCATCTCGCTGATGGTGGCGCGCACCGGGTGGCCGAGCTTGCCGTAGATGTCCCAGAAGATCACCGGGTTCGCCTGCGGCTTCCAGTCGGCGAGGCCAAGCTTGGCCAGGCGCTGCCTGAGCTTGTCCCCTGGCTCGCCGGCGGGCATCGAGAGGCCGGCGAGGTCGCCCTTTGCATCGGCGAGGAAGCAGGGCACGCCCAGTTTCGAAAAGCCTTCGGCCAACACCATCAGCGATACCGATTTGCCGGTGCCGGTGGCGCCGGCGATCATGCCGTGCCGGTTGCCGTAGCGTGGATCCAGATTGACGCTGGTGCTGTCGTTGCGGCCGATCAGAATGTCCGTCATGGCGTTGCGTCCTGGGAGTGGCGGCTGATTGTAGCTGCGCGCCCGGCGGCTCATCACGGGCACATGGCGCGTCGGCGTTCACTGTGCATCGCGCCGCATCGGTTGAGTCGCCGTGCCTTCGCGCAGTAAGGTCCGTCCATCGATCCGACAGTGAAGTCGTCCATGCTTTCCCCCGCTTTTTCCCGTTCGCTGCGCCTGGTGCCCGCCACCGGCGCGATGATGCTGCTGGCCGCATGTGCAAGTGGCGGCAGTGCGACCAAGCCCTCGCCGCAGGTCAACCAGCTTTACGCCCAGCTCGACCAGGCCAGCAAGGGTTACGAGACGTCGGTGGCGCAAGCGCGTGCCGGCAACACGCAGGCGTCGCAGCAGACGCTGGATACCTCGCTCAACCAGCTCAAGACCGCCGCCGCGCATTGCCCGGCCACGCCCGGCTGCGATCCCCAGCGCTTCTTTTCCGCGTTCGATCGCCTGCTGCGCCTGAAGGACGGCAACTTCGCGTTGGGCGACGACCTCGTCAGCATGGGCGATGAGTCCCCTGAAGGCAGCGAGAGCGGCAAGACCGGCGCGGCCAGCCTGCCCGAAGCGCAGCGCAGCGTGACCCTGCTGCGCGGACAGCAGCTGTCGCAGCTGATCGCCATGAACGGGCCGGTGAAGGCCGCGCTGGAAATGTGGCTGACGCAGTGGCGCGGCAACCTGATGGATGCCTACATCAACTACCAGTTCCTCCGGTACCAGATGTGGCCGGAGTATCAGAAGCAGGATCTGCCCGAGGCGCTGCTGTTTGGCATCCTGGCCAAGGAGTCGGGCGGCAAGGTCCATGCGGTGTCGCGTTCGGGCGCCGCGGGCCCGCTGCAGTTCATGTACGCCACCGGCCTGCGCTTCGGCCTCAATACCGAGGACGGCTTCGACTCGCGCTTCGATCCCGCCGAATCCGCGCGCGCGAATGCGGAATACCTGGACGAGCAGCTGAAGGCGTTCAACAACAACCTGGAACTCACGCTGGCGGCCTATAACGGCGGCGAGGGCCGCATGCGGCGCCTGGCGGGCGACGACCCCTCGGTAAGCCTCTACGACCCGCGCATCTACAACCAGCTTTCGCAGGAAACGCGCGATTACGTGCCGGCCGTGCTCGCCGCGGCATGGTTGTTCCTGCATCCGGAGAGCTACAACCTGCGCTTTCCGCGCGTGGACGGCGCGCAGGGCAGCGTGGTGCTCAAGCGGCCGGCGTCGCTGACCGAACTCACGGTTTGCCTGGGTTCGGCCGCCGGCATGAGCGATGGCTGGTTCCGCACGCTGCGTAACCTCAACCCGCGACTCGACCCGCAGGTGGCCCAGCCGACCGGCGTGCGCATCATGGTGCCCAAGGTGCTGGAGAAGCCCTATGAGGCGCGCTGCACGGATGGTCCCTGGCCGATCCTGGCCAACGACCTGCACACCGCGGTGTTGCCCGTCGTGCCCCCGTCTCCGCCGCCGGCTCCTCCGGCCCGGACGTCGAACAGTGGCAAGACGCGCAGTTACGTGGTCCGTCGTGGCGACACGCTCACCAGCATCGTCAACAAGGTGGGCTGCACGTCGGTGCAGGAAGTGGCCGAGATGAACGGCCTGAGTCACCAGCACATCAAGCCCGGGCAGTCCCTCAAGGTGCCGACCTGCCGCTGAGCCGGGCTTTGTAGGGATGAGCCCGCCGCGTGACCGCGGAGGGCCTTCAAGCACGGGGCACTCCCACGAAAAGCTTGCGGGCGCCCGAAAAGAAGAACGCCGCCTCAAGGGCGGCGTCTTCGTTCCACGGGCAGGGGAGATCAGGCAGCCGCGGTCGCTTGCATCCAGTTCTGCACCGGATCTTCGCGATGCGCTTCCTTCAGTTCGCGCAGCAGGCGCATCAGTTCGCGGTGCTGGGGCTGGAGGTTGGCGTGGGGGGTGTCCTTGGTCTCGTGGTAGGCCGCAGCCAGCCACAGGGAGACGCCGCGCATGGCCACCTCGGGGTTGTCCGAACGGGCGCGGGCAAAACCGATGTCGGTGCCCTGACCCCAGGGCAGATAGCGCTCTTCCGGCGGCGTGCCGTAAAGGTGCGGGAATTCGCAGCGCGAGGCTTGGCCTATCTCGCGCAGGGCCATGGTGCCGAGGCGGGCGCGGTTGCGCTTGGGCAGGGAGCGGACATGGCGCTCGATTTCGCGGAACTGGCGGCCCAATTGGTGCGCGCGATTCATGGCGATGAGACGGGTGACGATGCGCATGGAGGCTCCTCGGCCTGGCCAGGGGATGGCGCTCGCCCAAGGCGCCGCCTGACAGGGAGCTTAATGATCCCCGACACGACGATGCGCCAAAAAGGTCACAAAACGACGAAATGCGTCACCCGTGCGTCAATATCTTGACGCCAAACTCAGTGGCTGACGAGCTGGCCCAGCCTCTGTCCGACTTTCACTGCCTCCTGCGGAGCCAGCGTATCCAGCTCGGCCATACCTTCGGGGAACAGCAGGATCACGGTGGACCCCATGTTGAAGCGCGCCATCTCGGCAAACCGATCCAGCGTGATGTTCTGGCCGGCAAACGACTTGCGGCGGATCGACGAGGCATACGGCGGAATCACCAGCCCGTCCCACACTGTGGCCACGCTGGATACCAGGATGGCGCCGACCATCACTGCCACGAACGGGCCGTGCTCGCCTTCGAAGTGGCAGACCAGGCGCTCGTTGCGGGCGAACAGGCGCGGAATCGCTTCCACCGCGAACGGCGCCACGCTGAAGATGCGGCCAGGTACATGCACGGTTTCCCTCAGCGTGCCCTTCAATGGCATGTGCACGCGGTGGTAGTCGCGCGGCGACAGGTAGATGGTGGCGAAGCTGCCGTTGCGATAGGGCGCGGCGCTTGCGTCGTCGCCCAGCAGCTCGGCTGCCGTGTATTCCTGGCCCTTCGCCTGGAAGATGCGCCCATCGACGATGCGACCCATCTGGCTGATCTTGCCGTCGGCCGGCGAGAGCAGTGCGGTCGGATCCACATCGGCCTGTCGCGCGTCGGCCCGCAGCTTGCGCGTGAAGAACGCATTGAAGTGCTGGTAGGCCAGCGGATCGGGCTGCGCCGCCTCGGCCATGTTGACCTGGTAGTTGCGCACGATGGTGCCGATCAGGAAGTCCTTCCAAGGCTTGAAGGTCCAGCGCGTGGCCCAGTAGACCACCCGCGACAGGGCACGATGAGGAAGGATGTATTGGAGGAGTACGTTGAAGGTCATCCCGCAAGTATGAATGAAGCGCGGGATGATTACGCCTGGGTGACGGGCCGGCTGCGGCTATACTTGGCGGCCCCCTGACGCCTGACAAGCCGCCGTGACCCACGAACTCGCCTCCATCATCGACTTCATCCGTTACGGCGCCAGCCGCTTCTCCGCGGCGGGGCTCACCTTCGGGCACAGCCACGACAACCCGATCGACGAGGCCACCCATCTGGTGCTGGCCAGCCTGCACCTGCCGCCGGACATCCCGCCGGCCTATGGCGCAGGCAAGCTCACCAGCGAGGAGCGCGAGCGCGTGCTTGCGCTGATCGAGCGCCGCGTCAACGAGCGCCTGCCGGTGGCTTACCTCGTGGGCGAAACCTGGTTTGCGGGCCTCAAGTTCAAGAGTGACCGCCGCGCCCTGGTGCCGCGTTCGCCGATCGCCGAGCTGATCGAATCGGGCTTCCAGCCGTGGCTGGACCACCGCCACGTCGAGCGCGCGCTCGACCTGTGCACCGGTTCGGGTTGCATCGGCATCGCCATGGCCGAGTACAACCCCGACTGGCAGGTCGACATCGTCGACATCAGCGACGAGGCCTTGTCGCTGGCGCGAGAAAACATCGCGTTCCAGCACGTCGAGGGCCGCGTCGATGCGGTCAAGTCCGACCTGTTCAATGGCCTCAAGGGTCGCCGCTACGATCTGATCGTGTCGAATCCGCCCTATGTCACCGAGGACGAATACGCCGCGCTGCCGGGCGAGTACAGCCATGAGCCGAAGCTTGGCCTCACCTCGGGCGACGATGGCCTGGACATCTGCGTGCGCATGCTTGACGAAGCGGCGGACTACCTCACCGACGACGGCCTGCTGATCGTCGAAGTGGGCGAAAGCGAACGCGCCCTCGTCGAGTTGCTGCCCGAGGTGCCTTTCGTGTGGATCGAGTTCAAGGTCGGCGCGATGGGCGTGTTTGCGCTGGAGCGCCGCGACCTGATCGAGCACGCCGACGCGATCCGCGCCGAAGCCCTGGCGCGCCAGGGCCGCTGATGCCATGGAGCTGGCGACTGCACGCCTCCGGCTCGACGCATTGCAGGTCCACGACGCCGCAACGCTGTTTGCGTATCGCTCCGATCCCGAAGTAGCGCGTTACCAGGGCTGGCGGCCCGATTCGCTGGCGGATGCCGAGCGTTTCATCCGTAACCAAATCGACGCGCCTGCGTCATCGCCGGGGCAGTGGTTCCAGCGAGCCATCCGCCGACGCAGCGACGGCGCGCTGATGGGCGATCTCGGCTGCTGTCTTTCAAGCGACGGTCAGGCCGAATTCGGCATCACCGTGGCGCAGTCGGAGCAGGGCAACGGTGTTGCCCGCGAGGCGCTGGAAGCGTGGCTGGGCCTCTTGTTCGGCCGGCTGGACGTCCATCGCGTGCATGCGTCGGTCGATCCGCGCAACACCGCGAGCATGGCCTTGCTGCGTTCGCTGGGCTTCCGCCAGGAGGCCCATTTCCGCGAAAGCCTGCGTTTTCGCGGCGAATGGGTCGACGACGTGATCTTCGCCATGCTGGCGCGCGAATGGCGCGAGCGCGGCAAAGGGAACGCAGGCGAGGCCGCATCGCGCTAAGCTGTGAGGGTTTCCCCGCAGACGAACGAGCCTCGTGTCCAGCAACGCCTTCGGCAAACTCTTCACGGTCACCACTTTTGGCGAAAGCCACGGTCCCGCCATCGGTTGTGTGATCGACGGCTGTCCGCCGGGCCTGCCGCTGGCGGTGGAAGAGTTCCGCACCGACCTGGATCGCCGCGCCACCGGCAAGAGCCGCCACACCTCGCAGCGGCGTGAGGCGGATGACGTGGAAATCCTGTCCGGCGTGTTCGAGGGCAAGACCACCGGCACGCCGATCGCGTTGCTGATCCGCAATACCGACCAGCGCAGCAAGGATTACGGCGACATCGCCCAGACCTTTCGCCCGGGCCACGCCGATTACACCTACTGGCAGAAATACGGCATCCGCGATCCGCGCGGCGGTGGCCGTTCTTCCGCGCGCGAAACCACCATGCGCGTGGCGGCCGGCGTGATCGCCAAGAAGTGGCTGGCCGAACGCCACGGCGTGCGCGTGCGCGGCTATCTCGCGCAGATCGGCGACATCACGCCGGGCTCGTTCGACTGGGACGTGGTGGAGCAGAACCCCTTCTTCTGGCCCGACGCGCATGAAGTGTCGGTGCTCGAATCGTTCATGGACGCGCTGCGCAAGTCGGGCGATTCGGTCGGTGCGCGCGTCAATGTTGTGGCCGAAGGCGTCCCGCCGGGCTGGGGCGAGCCGATCTACGGCAAGCTGGATGCCGACATCGCCGCAGCGCTGATGTCGATCAACGCGGTAAAGGGCGTGGAGGTCGGCGATGGCTTCGGCGTCGTGCCCCAGCATGGCAGTCAACACCGTGATGAAATCGCGATGGACGGCTTTACGTCCAATCATGCGGGCGGCATCCTCGGCGGCATCAGCACGGGCCAGGCCGTGGTGGCATCGATGGCGCTCAAACCCACGTCCAGCATCCTCATTCCCGGTCGCAGCGTGAACCTGGCCGGCGAATCCGTCGATGTGGTCACCAAGGGTCGCCACGATCCATGCGTGGGCATTCGCGCCACGCCGATCGCCGAGGCGATGGTGGCGCTCGTGTTGATGGATCACGCGCTGCGCCATCGCGCCCAGTGCGGCGACGTCGGCGACATGCATCCCCGCATCCCTTAAGTTTCCGGCGCGCCGTGCGCGCTGGCAGAAGAAGACAGACCTGTACGCTGATGACTGCCAAACCGAAAGTATGGGTGTCCCGCCCACTGTTCCCGGATGTGCTTGCCCGTCTCGCCGAACATTTCGACGTCCAGGCCGAGGCCATCGAGCGCAAGCACGGTCCCGATGAGCTGAAGGCCAGGCTCGCCGATGTCGATGGCGCCCTGGTCGGCCTCGCCGACCGGGTGGATGCGTCCGTGCTGGAAGGCGCCAGGCGTCTGAAGGTTGTCGCCAACCTCGGCGTAGGCCACAACAATCTCGATCTCGATGCGCTCACGCGGGCTGGCGTGCTTGCCTCCAATACGCCCGAGGTGCTCACGGAGAGCGTGGCCGATTTCGCCTGGGCGTTGATGCTCGCGGCGGCCCGCCGCGTCGGCGCCGCGGAGCGCTGGTTGCGCGCCGGGCAATGGCCGGGCAGCAACATGCGTTTCGACGACTGGCTGGGTCTGGACGTCCACGGGCGCACGCTGGGCATTCTCGGCATGGGCCGCATCGGGCAGGGCATCGCGCGCCGCGGCTTCGGCTTCGACATGCGCGTGCTCTATCACAACCGTACGCGGCTGCCGGAGGCGGTGGAGCGGGAATGCCACGCCGCGCTGGTCAGCAGGGACGAACTGCTGCGCCAGGCCGATTTCCTCGTGCTGGTGCTGCCGTTCACACCGGAAAACCGGCACGCGATCGGCGCGCTGGAGCTGTCCCGGATGAAGCGTTCGGCGGTGCTGGTGAATGTTGCGCGAGGCGGCATCGTCGATGATGCTGCGCTGGCAGCCGCGCTTCGGTCCGGCCAGCTGGCGGCGGCCGGCCTGGATGTGTTCGAAGGCGAGCCCTCCGTGCATCCGGACCTGCTGTCGTTGGAGAATGTGGTGCTCAGCCCGCATATCGCCAGCGCCAGCGAAGAAACGCGTCGCGCGATGGCCAACCTGGCTGTCGACAATGTGATCGCGGCGCTGGGTTTTGGCGAGTCGGCCGGAAAACCGCCGACCCCGCTGAATCCGGCTGTTTTGAGCCGGGCGACGTCCAAAGCGTGATGACTTTCACGCCCATGCGTGTCGCAGGTTGTTTTGTGCGCTGCCCCAGCTAGATTTCCGCCATATAGCGGAGATCGGTGCCGCGGGGCGGTATTCCGATTCCTCCTACCTGATAACGGGACATGAGCAAGAAGAGCAGCTACAAGGTGGCAATGGTCGGCGCGACGGGCGCCGTGGGTGAGACCCTGCTGGCCATCCTGGCCGAGCGCGAATTTCCGGTCAGCGAGCTGGTGCCGCTGGCCAGCGAGCGCTCGGCAGGCGAGAAAATCACCTTCGGCGGCAAACAGATCACGGTGAAAAACCTCGCCGACTACGACTTCGACGGCGTCGACATCGCGTTCTTCTCGGCCGGCGGCTCGGTAAGCCGCGAGCACGCGCCGCGTGCCGCTGCGGCGGGCGCGGTGGTGATCGACAACACCTCCGAGTATCGCTACCAGGACGAGATCCCGCTGGTGGTAAGCGAAGTGAATCCGCACGCGATCGCCGAGTACACCACGCGCGGCATCATCGCCAATCCGAACTGTTCCACCATGCAGATGCTGGTGGCGCTGGCGCCGATCCATCGCGCGGCCGGCATCGAGCGCATCAACGTGGCCACTTATCAGTCTGTCTCCGGCGCAGGCCGCAGCGGGCTGGAAGAACTGGGCCAGCAGACCGCCGCGATGCTGAGCTTCCAGGACGTCGAGCCGAAGAAGTTCTCCAAGCAGATCGCCTTCAACGTCATCCCGCACATCGACGACTTCCAGCCCAATGGCTACACCAAGGAAGAAATGAAGATGGTGTGGGAAACGCGCAAGATCCTCGAGGACGAGACCATCCAGGTCAATCCGACGGCCGTGCGCGTGCCGGTGTTCTACGGCCATGCCGAGGCCGTGCATATCGAAACGCGCGACAAGATCACCGCCGAACAGGCGCGCGAACTGCTCGAAAGGGCCGAGGGCGTGGTGGTGATGGACGAGCGCAAGGCCGGTGGCTATCCGACCCCGGTAGGCGATGCCGCGGGCAAGGATCCGGTGTTCGTCGGTCGTATCCGCGAGGACATCTCGCACGAACGCGGCCTCGACCTCTGGGTCGTCGCCGACAACATCCGCAAGGGCGCTGCGCTCAATGCCGTGCAGGTCGCCGAATTGCTCGTCAGGGACTATCTGTAATGAAGACCGTGCTGTCCGGGTTGGTATGTTGCGTGCTGGTGTTTTCCATGCCGGCCCGGGCAGTACAGGTGCAGCCAGCGGCAGCGGCAGCGGCAGCGGGCGGGCAGGCGCAGCAGAAGCAGGTGGAAAATGCCATCGCCTCGCAGCAGACCCAGGTCAAGCAGCTGCAAGGGGATGTGCAGCGCCAGGAGTCGCGTACCCACCAGGCCGACGAAAAACTCAAGCAGCAGGATCAGCAGATCGCCGACTTGCAGCGCCAGCTGAAGGCAATGCAGTCAACGCAGAAGGGAAACGGCCATCCCTGAGCGTGGGCATCCATCCCGGGTGGGTGGGTAAGAACAAACCGCAGCAAGATGTTGTAAACACTGGCCGGCGCTATTGTTGATTGGCTTGTACCTAACTAAAGTGACCCCTCGTTGCAGGTGCCGCCGCCCAGCGGTGAGCCAATAAGAAGCGTTACGGGGTCTTTCGGGGGAATACACGATGAATCGTTCGTTGAAGCTGTCGATGCTGCTGGCGCTTGCCCTCGGCAGCAGCCAGGCAGCCGCTCTGGAACTGGGCCAGATCCAGGTGAAATCCGCCCTCGGGCAGCCCCTGCTGGCCGAAATTCCGGTCAACCCCGGCAGCCCGGCCGAATTGCAGAACCTGACAGCACGGCTGGCGTCCGCCGAAGACGCGGCTCAGGCAGGCGTGGCCGCGGGTCCGACGATTCCGCTGCAGTTCTCCGTGGTGGATGGCAGCAACGGCAGGAAGATCATCCGCATTACCAGTGCCCAGCCGGTCAACGACCCCTACCTTGACCTGCTGGTCGAGGTGAACAACGCCACCGGCAAGAGCCTGCGCGAGTTCACCATCCTGCTCGATCCACCCAACAGCGCCGCCAGCGTGCCCGCCACTCTTTCGCCCACGCAGGCTCCCGCCAAGGCTTCGCGCCGCGCGGCCGCTCCGGCAGCGGCGAGCTCGACGGCCCAGGCCGCCGCACCCGCGCCCGCAGCGGAACCCAAGTCCGCCAAGCCGGCTCCGGCGCCGCGTGCAGCTGCAGCCAGCGGCAGCCTTCCTCCGGTGGAGCGCGGCCAGACCCTGTCGGCGATCGCGCACGAGACCGCGCCCGAGGGCGTCGATCTCAACCAGATGCTGCTGGCCCTGAAACAGGCCAACCCCGATGCGTTCTATCGCGACAACATCAACGCGCTGAAGACCGGCGCCGTGCTGAGGGTGCCGTCGAAGGATGACGCCCAGGCCACGGCCGTGGCCGCGGCGGCTGCCGAAGTGATGCGCCAGAACAGCGACTGGCGTTCGGGTGCTGCCCGTACGCCGACCACGGTGGCCGATGCCGGCACACGCGCCAACGCGTCCTCCGCACCGACCACCAAGGCACCGGCGGGCGACCATTTGGCGCTGGTTCCCGCGAAGGAAGGTTCCGACAATGCCGCCGGGCGCGGCAGCAAGGGCGACAAGTCCGCCAAGGCCGAGCAGGGCATGAACGCCCTGCACCAGGATCTGCTGCGCAGCCAGGAAGCCCTGACCACCCTGCAGCAGCAGGGCGATGAGCTCAAGTCGCGTCTGAAGGACCTGGAAGACATCAACGGCAAGAACGAGCGACTGCTGGCACTGAAGGACAACGAGATCGCCGAGCTGCAGCACAAGCTGGCTGACGCACGCAAGGCCGCGGGCCAGCCGGCCGCTGCCGCCAGCGCGCCAGCCAAGCCGGAAGCGGCCAAGCCCACCCAGGAAACCATGGTGAAGGCGAATGAGCCGGCCGCTGCCTCGCCGGCCGCTGCCGCGAGTGCGCCGACCACGGCCGCTGCACCGGTTTCGGCAGCACCGCAGGCCAGTGAGCCCGCCTCTGCCAGCACTGCCACGGCAGCCACGCCGGTTCCTGCACCGGTCAAGCCGGAAGCAGCCAAGCCGGTGACGCCCAAGCCCGCCGCATCGAAGCCGGCTGCGATCGCCGAAGAAGATCCCTGGTACATGCAGACCTGGGCTTGGGCCGCTGGTGCCGGCGCCGCGCTGGTGTTGCTCCTGTTGGCCCTGCGTGGACGCAGCCGCAAGGCTGTTCCCGCCGCAGGTGCCGCCAGCTCGCTGGCCGATCGCTTTGGCACGGTGCCGCCGATCAACACGGACAGCCTCGACCCGGACCAGGACGAACTGCTTGACCAGCTGGCCGAGCATCCGGATGACATCGGCCTGCACCTGGAGCTGGTGAGCCTTTACTACAGCCGTCGCGACGTCGAGCACTTCGAAGCAGCCGCCGAAGCGATGCACGCCCACGTTGCCGATCCGCAGCAGGCGGAATGGCAGGAAGTGGTCCGCATGGGCGAAGACCTGGTGCCCGAACATCCGCTGTTCTCTCACGGTGCGCCGCTGTCGTCGCACGGCGACGAGCACGACGCGCTCGATCACTTCGATCTCGATCGCTATGCGGACGAGAAGGAAGCGGCCACGCCGCCGCCAATGCCGTCGTCGGCCAACAAGAAGGTCAGCGAGTACCACTTCGACTTCGACCTGACGCCGCGCCCGGTCCACAACCATGCGCACGCTTCGGCCAGCGCTCCGGCCGACGCCGTCGTCGAGGAGAAGCTGGAAGAGGAAGAGCTGCAGCTGCGCGCCTCGAGCTGGGAGTTCGCCGAGCCGGCCGATGAGCTGCCGCCTGGCGACCTGGATCACGCCGTGGGCCAGTTCAGCGACGACCCGGTGGATACCAAGCTGGATCTCGCGCGCGCCTACCTCGACATGGGCGACCCCGATGGTGCCCAGGCCATGCTGGAAGAAGTCATGCACGAGGGTACGCAGATGCAGAAGGACGTGGCCAAGCGCCTGCTCGACAGCATCCACTGACGTCCACCTCGTCGCAGCAAGTCCCGCTCGGGTCGGCTTTTGCCGGCCCGAGTCCGTTTGGGGCCTGCTACCCTTGTCGTTCCTGTTGATGGTGTTTTTTCTTCATGCGACTTGCCCTTGGCGTTGAATACGACGGTACCGAGTTCTCCGGCTGGCAGCGACTGAGCCACGGCGACACGGTGCAGGGCGCGCTGGAGAAGGCCCTGTCGTTCGTGGCCGCCCATCCCGTGGAAGTGACTTGTGCGGGGCGCACTGATGCGGGCGTGCACGGGCGTTGCCAGGTGGTGCACTTCGACACCGACGTGCAGCGGGACATGCGCGGCTGGGTGCTTGGCTCGTGCTCCAACCTGCCGGCCAGCGTTGCCGTGCTGTGGGCGCAGCCGGTGGACGAGGCGTTCCATGCGCGCTTTTCCGCGCGCAGCCGGCGCTACCGCTATCGCATCCTCAACCGGCCCGTGCGCGCCGCGCTCGATGCGCGTTTCGTGACCTGGGAGCGCCTGCCGCTGGATGCCACGCGCATGCATGACGCGGCGCAGGCCCTGATTGGCGAGCATGACTTCACGTCATTCCGCGCCGTGTCCTGCCAAGCGGCGCATGCGCGGCGCGTCGTGCAGGGGGTGAGCGTGCATCGGGAGGGCGAGCACGTGCTCATCGATATCGAAGCGAATGCCTTCCTGCATCACATGGTGCGCAACATCGTCGGTTCGCTGTTGCCGGTCGGGCGTGGCGAGCAAGCGGTGTCGTGGGTGGGCGAACTGCTCGCGGGGCGCAATCGCGAAGTGGCCGGACCGACGGCGCTGGCATCGGGCCTGACTTTTATCGGGCCGCGCTACGAGGCCCACTGGGGCCTGCCGGCAGAGGTGAGCCAATGACGCGTATCAAATGCTGCGGCATGACCCGCGCCGAGGACGCGCTGCTCGCGGCGAAGCTGGGAGCGGATGCGATCGGCCTGGTCTTCACGGCGCGCAGCAAGCGCCGCGTCACGCTGGAACAGGCGCGTGCCATCGTGGATGCCTTGCCGCCCTTCGTCGGCACTGTCGCCCTGTTCATGGACGACGATGCCGAGGTGGTACAGGAAGTGATCGAAGCGGTGCAGCCGGACCTGCTGCAGTTCCATGGCCAGGAACCGGACAACTGGTGCGCGCAGTTCGGCCGGCGTTTCCTCAAGGCCATCGCCATGGGCGAGGGCAAGGTGGCCTTGCACAAGCTTCGGCGTTATCCCTCCGCCGCCGGACTGTTGCTCGACGGACATGGCCTGGGCGAGGCTGGCGGCAGCGGCAAAACCTTCGACTGGTCACTGATGCCGGACGACCTCGCGCAGCCTCTGATACTCGCTGGCGGCCTCACCCCGGCCAATGTCGCCGAGGCCATCCGCATCGCGCGACCATGGGCGGTGGATGTCGCCAGCGGCGTCGAATCGGCACCGGGCATCAAGGATCCGCGCAGGCTCGCGGATTTCATCCACGCCGTGCGCAGCGCATCAACGCATCTGTAGGAGCGCACCCAGTGCGCGATCGGCTTGCGGAATCGCACGCTGTCTTGTCCCGCAATCGCGCACTGGGTGCGCTCCTACAAGGAGCGAGGAATGTTGAACCGCCCCGGGTTTTGAGGAGGCTCCAACTCTTGAGAAGATGGAGCCATGAACAAGTCGAACAAGTTCTCACCTGAAGTCCGCGAGCGCGCAGTGCGCATGGTGCAAGAGCATCGCGGGGAGTACCCGTCGCTATGGGCTGCCGTCGAATCGATTGCCCCGAAGATTGGCTGCGTGCCGCAGACGCTGCTGGGCTGGGTCCAGCGCCAGGAGATCGATAGTGGCGTGCGCGAAGGCGTGACCACGGCTGAGGCGCAGCGCGTCAAGGAGTTGGAACGCGAGGTCAAGGAACTGCGCCGGGCCAACGAGATTCTGAAGCTGGCCAGCGCGTTTTTCGCCCAGGCGGAGCTCGACCGCCGACTCAAGTCCTGAGGGCGTTTATCGACAAGCACCGCAGCACCCACGGAGTCGAGCCGATCTGCAAAGTGCTGCAGATCGCCCCGTCGGGATATCGCTGTCACGCGGCGCTTGCACGTGAACCTCACCGGCGCTGCGCCCGGGCTCAACGGGACGAGGCCTTGGTGCCGCAGATTGAGCGCGTCTGGCGGGCCAATATGCAGGTCTATGGCGCCGACAAGGTCTGGCGGCAGTTGGGGCGCGAAGGCACGGCGGTGGCGCGCTGCACGGTCGAGCGGCTGATGCGCCGGCTCGGCTTGCGCGGCGTGATGCGCGGCAAGGTGGTGCGCACGACGATCAGCGACAGCAAAGCGCCCTGTCCGCTGGACAAGGTCAATCGG
>NZ_DASRZX010000109.1:0-12234 GCF_035685885.1 Dyella sp.
GCCCAACCAGAAAGCCCAGCACGAACAGCAAGGGAAGTGGCAGGCAGCCCACGGCGATTCCTCCATTGACGCTCGGCGCCCCCAGCGCTTGTGGAGCGGCCCGCGTGCCCACACTACCGTAGGCAACGCCGCCACATCGACTTACGCCGGAACGCTTCAATGCCCGATCGTACCGTTTCCATCCTCTTCGTCTGCCTGGGCAATATTTGCCGTTCCCCGTTGGTGGAGGCGGTTGCGCGCCAGCGCTGCAAGAATGCAGGACTCGATGTGGCATTCGCCTCCTGCGGCACCGGCCACTGGCATGTGGGCAAAGGTGCCGACCCGCGGATGGTGCGAGCGGCCGCTGCGCTGGGTTATGACCTGTCGCCGCACCGGGCGCGCCAGTTCGCTTCGAGCGACTTCACGCGCCATGACTGGGTGTTGGCGATGGACAACGACAACCTTCAATCCCTGGTCTCGGCCCATCGGGGGCAAGGCGTGGAACCGCAGCCTTTCCTGCCCTGGGCGGGCCTATCGTCGCCCCATGAATTCCCCGATCCGTACTACGGCGATGCAGGGGGCTTCGCTCAAGCCGTGGCGCTGGCCGAGCGCGCCGCCGACGGCCTGGTTGCTCGTCTTCGTCACGACTGAAACCGGCTAGAATCCGCACGATGCAGCCCACTCCGCCGCAGGCCTTCGACGGCAAGGCTTTCGTCAAGACTCTCACCACTTCGCCAGGCGTCTATCGTTACTTCGACGAGGACGGCGACCTGCTGTACGTGGGCAAGGCCGGCAACCTCAAGAAGCGCGTCGGCAGCTACTTCCTCAAGCCCCGCATGGAGCCGCGCATCGCTGCGATGGTTTCGCAGATCGCGCGCACCGAGATCACGGTGACGCGCACGGAGGGCGAGGCGCTGCTGCTGGAATCGCAGCTGATCAAGTCGCTCAAGCCGCGCTACAACATCCTGTTGCGTGACGACAAAAGTTATCCGTACATCTACCTGTCGGGTGGCGAGGACTATCCGCGGCTGGCCTTCCACCGTGGCGCACGCAACATGCCCGGACGCTATTTTGGCCCGTATCCCAGTACGTTTGCGGTACGCGAAAGCCTCAACCTGATGCAGAAGCTGTTCAAGGTGCGCCAGTGCGAGGACAGCTATTTCAAGAACCGCTCGCGTCCCTGTCTGCAGCACCAGATCGGCCGATGCACTGCGCCCTGCGTCCAACTGGTCACGGTGGACGACTATCGCAACGACGTGCGCCATGTGGAGATGTTCCTTGAAGGTCGCAGCAGCGCGGTCATCGACGAACTGGCCGGGCAGATGGAGCAGGCAAGCAAGGCACTGCAGTTCGAGCGCGCCGCTGCACTGCGCGACCAGGTGGCAGCACTGCGCAAGCTGCAGGCGGAACACCATGTGCAGGGTGCCAGCGCGGACATGGACGTACTGGCTTGCCGGATCGAGTCGGGCATGGCGTGCGTCAGTGTGCTGTTCTTCCGTAATGGCATCAGCCTCGGCACACGCGATTTCTTCCCGCGCTTGCCCCTGGATGCCGAGCCGGCTGACGTGCTGGAACAGTTCATCGCGCAGTACTACCTGGATCGTCCGGTGCCGCGCGAGCTGATCCTTGGCGAGACGTTGCCCAGCCAGCAGATCCTTGGCGAAATGCTGGCGCAGCAGTCGGGTCACGCGGTGGAGCTGAAATCCAGCGTACGCGGTGAGCGCGCGCGTTTCCTGCAGATGGCCGAGCGCAATGCGCAGGCATCGCTCACCGCCAGGCTGGCCAGCCGCCAGACGCTGGGCGCGCGCTTCGATGACCTTCAGAAGCTGCTGGAGCTGGACGAATCACCGCGTCGCATCGAGTGCTTCGACATCAGCCATACGCAGGGCGAACTCACTGTCGCCTCCTGCGTGGTGTTTGGTCCCGAAGGACCGGAGAAATCGCATTACCGCCGCTTCAACATCAGCGGCATCACGCCTGGTGACGATTACGCCGCGATGCACCAGGCATTGGTGCGCCGGTTCCGCAAGGTGGCCGAGGGCGAGGGCGCGCGCCCTGACGTGTTGCTGATCGACGGCGGCAGCGGGCAGGTGGCGCAGGCGCTGGACGTGCTGAAGGAACTGGGTGTCACCGGCATCAACGTCGTCGGTGTGGCCAAGGGGCCGGGGCGTCGCGCGGGTGAGGAGACGCTGGTCCTGGCCGACTCCGGCCGAAACCTGCATCCCGGCCCGTCGTCGCCCGCCCTGCATCTGGTGGCCGCCGTGCGCGATGAGGCACATCGGTTCGCCATCAGCGGTCATCGCAAGCGCCGCGAGAAGGCTCGCGAACGCAGTGTGCTGGAAGACGTACCGGGCATTGGTGCGCGCCGCCGTACCGCGCTGCTCAAGGCGTTTGGCGGGCTGGCGGGTGTCGAGGCCGCGGGCGTGGAAGAACTGACCCAGGTGAAAGGGATTGATCGCGGCCTGGCGGAACGCATTTATGCTGTATTGCACGGCTAGGCGGGTCATTGCCCGATACCCGTATCGGAAAATCACCGGTACGCTGGCCGTGCGTCACTGAAGAACTGTCCCGGAAAGGATTTATGCACATCAACCTGCCCACCTGGCTCACCCTGTTTCGCGTGATGTTGTTGCCGGTGATGGTGGCGGTGTTCTACTGGCAGTTTCCGGGGCACAACATCACGGCTGCGATCGTGTTCGTGCTTGCTGCCATCACCGACTGGCTGGATGGTTATCTGGCGCGCCGCATGAACCTGACCTCGGCCTTCGGCGCCTTTCTCGATCCGGTGGCCGACAAGCTGATGGTGGCGGTCACGCTGTTCCTGCTGGTGGAATCGCATCGCGGCGGCTGGTCGGGCGTGGTGATGGCGGTGACGGCAGCGGTCATCGTGGGTCGCGAGATCAGCGTCTCGGCGCTGCGCGAATGGATGGCCGAGATCGGCATGCGCGCCACCGTGAAGGTGGCTTTCATCGGCAAGCTCAAGACGGTCATGCAGATGGTGGCGCTGGTGGTGCTGATCGTGCAGCACGAGCGGAGTGCCGAGGCGTTGCGGCTGTACCACATCGGTGAAGTGCTTCTGGTCATTGCGGGCATCCTGACCATCTGGTCCGGCCTTTATTACCTGCGCGCGGCGTGGCCCAGCCTCAAGGGCGACGCCACGGGCCATGTCCTGCCGCGGGACGACGGCTGAGACGATCCATTCATGACAGGTGCTTGACGGGCCGCGATTACCCATTACAATGCGCGACTCCGATGCGGGAATAGCTCAGTTGGTAGAGCACGACCTTGCCAAGGTCGGGGTCGCGAGTTCGAGTCTCGTTTCCCGCTCCAGATTCCGTTGATCGATGCATCGCGATCAGCAAAAAAAAAAGCGACCCTCGGGTCGCTTTTTTATTGCCTGCGTGAAAGTGCCATGCCGCATGGACCGGCGACGCATGGTCGCCGGTTCATTGCATCAATGCGTCAGCTTGCGATGCTCGATCGCCTGCCTGCGGTAGAACGGATAGCAGATCGCCAGGGCCACGAACCAGAGCGGCGTGTAGATCAGCCCTTGCAGCGTGTCTTCCTTCTGCGCGAACACCCATAGCACGAAGGCGAAGAACGCGAGTACCAGCCAGCACATGGCGACGCCGCCGGGCATCTTGAAGATCGATGTGGCATGGCGTTCGGGATGCTGCTTCCGGTAGCGCATGTACGCGATCATGATCAGCGACCACACGAAGATGAAGCAGATGCTGGAGATCGTGGTGACGATGGTGAAGACCTTCATGACGTCGCCTTCCTGATAGAGCAGGAACACGCCAATGAAGAGCAGTAGGCACGAATAGAGCAGGCCGTTGGCCGGCACGTTGTTGTTGCTCAGCTTCGCGAACGGGCGCGGCCCAAGCTTGCCGGCCGAGAGGCCGTACAGCATGCGCCCCGTCGAGTAGATGCCACTGTTGGCGGACGATGTGGCCGAGGTGAGCACCACGAAGTTGATCAGGCTCGCAGCGATCGGAATGCCGATCAGCATGAACAGGTTCACGAACGGACTGCGATCCGGTGCCACCTGGTTCCACGGCGTCACCGTCATGATCACCAGCAAGGCCAGCACGTAGAACACGATCACGCGGATGGGAATGGAGTTGATTGCCTTGGGCAGCGTCTTTTCCGGATCGCGCGTCTCGGCCGATGCCGTGCCCACCAGCTCGATGCCGACGAAGGCGAACACCGCGATCTGGAAGGCCGCCAGGAAACCCGCGCCGCCGTGCGGGAACCAGCCGCCGTTGGTCCACAGGTTCGACACCGCGGCCTTTGCACCGGAGGGCGAGGTGAAGCCGATGGCGATCAGCACGATGCCAATGGCAATCAAGGCCACGATGGCGACGATCTTCACCAACGCGAACCAGAACTCCAGTTCGCCGAACAGTTTCACCGTCAACAGGTTGAGGCCCAGCAACAGGGAAATGCATACGGTGCCGGGCAGCCACAGCGGTACGCCAGGCGCCCAGAACTGCACATACCCGGTGATGGCCGCGATGTCCGCGATACCGGTGACCACCCAGCAGAACCAGTACGTCCAGCCTGTGAAGAAACCGGCGCACGGGCCCAGCAGGTCGTAGTTGAAGTCGACGAAGGACTTGTAGTGCAGGTTGGACAGCAGCAATTCGCCCATCGCGCGCATCATGAAGAACAGCACGCTGCCGATCACGGCATAGGCGAAGATCACCGACGGACCGGCCAGGCTGATGGTCTTGCCTGAGCCCATGAACAGGCCGGTGCCGATGGCGCCGCCGATCGCGATCAGCTGCAGGTGCCGGTTACGCAGGTTTCGCTGCAGGTGGTGCGCTTCGGCAGGCCCAGCGGTGGTTTCGTCGGTCTTCATCGTCGGCACGTTCCTCTCGGCGGCAGGGCGAAAGCAGCCATCCTAAAGGAATCCCGGGCGGGTGTGCCGGGCATGGGCAAAGCGAGGCGCTACCCAAGGCAGCGCCTCGCTTCCGGCGGGCAGCAACAGCATCGGCATGGAGTGGGCCGCGTTTGGGCAAGAGCGGCCTGACCTACGCAGGCGCGATCTGCAGGCTCCGAAGCCGTCTCCCGATGATCACGGTGTCTTCGCTACGCGGTGAAAGACGCGGTTCGCTCGAAATAGCAACCGTGATAACTGCCTACCTCGTAGCCAGGCTCAAAAGGTATGCGCAGGTTGCGCTCGCCCAGGCGCCAGTGATCACGCAAAGTGTAGCCACGCGCCTGCATGTCTTCGATCAACCGAACCTGGGATTCCACCCGATACGGGCAGATGGCGATGCCGAGGTTCTGAAGGGTGAAGAACGATTTCTCGGCATGCAGCGGCGTGAGATTGAACAGTACGTGGCGAGGCGGCCGGTCGAGTCGATCGATCAGGTCCGGGAGCCGGTAGTCCAGGTATTGCAGTGCGCCTGAACTGATCAGCAGATCGAAGCCATCGCCGCCCGTGGGTGTTTCGCAAAACTGCAGGGAGCCAGCCGGATCGAGCTCTCTTGCCAGGGATTTTCCTGCCGCCATCACACGGGGCAGATCATGTACCCGCCACACCAGGTCCGCCGGGTAGCTGAGGTAGCGGCGATAGCTGTAGTAAGCGACGCCCAGATGGCCGCCCAGATCGAAGACCCGTCTCCCGCTATCCCTTAGGATGCGATCGATCCAGAACATCGCAGGGTAGTCGCACGGCCGCAAGGACTCGATCTGGTCAAGGTATTTGGTCGTTGCACCGTCGACGTCGTAGGTCGATGGCAGTTGCATCGAGGACAGTTGATGCGCCTGCTCAAGAGCGTCCTCATAAGTCTTGTAGACGCCGAAGTAGAGGTTTCCCCGGCGACAGGGCTTGCGGAAGTAGTTGCGGTAGAGCGGGCTGCTGACCTGGCGCACCACCGGAAGCTCCGCAACTCCGCGTGCCATCAACGCCAGATGCCGGCGCAAATGGAAATGCTTTCCCCCGGCCAGATTCTCGTCGGTGACCATGGTCCGTATCCTGTGGTGGCTCTTGTGAAAGACACGACGTGCCGAGCGAAGACGCAGATGGATCGCCGCCGGCTACGAGTACCACAGCCTCGCGCGGCATCACACATGGCTTTTGGCTATGGCTTTCGGCGTGATCCACGAGTGCGTTTCAAGATGGCCACAGGTTCATGGCGCAGGCCGGTAGCGCTAAACCTCGACGCATGTAACACGCATGGCACATATCTGCCCCGGCCAGCACCTGAACTTTTTTGCGCGATGTGCGCGATAGGGGCGGCGACAACAGGGCGTCGTGTGCTCAGTTCACGGTGACGGTGCGCCAGCGTGCAGGCGTGGCGCCTTCCCATCGGCGGAAGGCGCGGTTGAACGAGTTGAGTTCTTCGAAGCCGAGCAGGAAGGCGATTTCACCTACGTCCAGATCGGTGGCATCGAGCAGGTGGCGGGCAAGATGGTGGCGCACCTGGTCCAGCACCTGTTGATAGGTGGTTCCAGCCTCGCCAAGGCGGCGCTGCAGGGTGCGCGGGCTCAGGTGCATGAGGTCGGCTACCTGGGACATGCGCAGATGTCCGCCACGCATGCCGCGCGACAGCACGTTCCACACCCGATCGCGCAGCGGCGTGGCAGCGGTCTGCTCGCGCAGCGAACCTTCCAGCAGGGGAAGCAGACTCGCGAGATGGCCTTCGTCCTGCGTGACAAATGGCAGCTCCAGGTCCGCGCGCTGGTAGATGATGCGGTCCTGCGGTGCGTTGAAGCGCAGCTCGCAGCGGAAGTGGGCGTGCAGCAGCGCGCCTTCCGCGGGGCGACGGGTCAGCTCGATGCGCCGCAGATGCAGGGCGCGTCCCGTGCCGCGCTCGGCCAGCGCGAAGTTGGAGGCGAACATGGCGTCCACCAGGAGGCGCGGCGTGTGTCCCTCGGCGAGCATCCAGCACATGGACACGGCCGCTTCATCACGACCGAGTTCCACCACCACATCCTCGGGGCAGGTAAGGCGCTTGTAGCGTGCCAGTTTGTCCAGCGCCTTTCCGAGCGTGCCCGCATGCAACGCGGCCGCGGTCACCATGTCGTAGATCTCGGTGCGCGTGCCATCGCCGAGCCGCAGGCCCAGCGAGGGATCGTGGCAGACCGTTTCCACGGCATGCCAGAAAGCGAAGAACTGTGCGGTGCTGACGACGGGACGCGGCTGCGCCATCAGCTCCAGCGACAGGCCCGCGCGTGTCAGCACGGCGGGCACGTCGAGACCTGACGCGGTCATGCGCGCGAAGGCGCCACGACTGAGCGGTATCTGGTCGACTCTCACGATCGTGTGTTCCTCGCGCGCCTGGGCAGCGTCACTCAGATTACCGCGCGCAACATGCGATCACGTTCTTCGGCGGCCTGTGGTGAGAGATCAAAATCGGTCGAGAGGCTGAGCGCGCGCCATTGGGCGTCTTCCGTAGCCATCTTGGCGGCCTGCTGTCCTGCCAGATAGACCGCATCCGAACCGAGCAGCAGGCGCAGCGGCGGCTGGGGTATGCCCGCGATCGACAGGATGGCCTGGGCCGCCTTGTCGGGATCGCCGGTCTCATTGCCTGCATGCTGCTTGCGCATGGCCATCATCGGGGCGAGCACGGCGGCGTATTCCGAATCCGTTGATGGGGCGTAAACCGTCATCGACGGACCACCCCAGTCGGTGCGGAAGCCGCCGGGCTCGACCAGGGTCACCTTGATACCGAAGGCAGAAACTTCCTTGGCCAGCACTTCGGAGAAGCCTTCCACCGCCCACTTGGCCGACTGGTAAGCCGCCATGCCCGGCACGCCAATGCGTCCACCGATGGAAGAGAACTGGACGATGTGCCCCGAGCGTTGGCGGCGCAGCACGGGCAGGGCCGCACGAGTGACGTTCACCGTGCCGAAGAAATTGGTTTCCATCTGCGCGCGAAAGTCGTCGTCGCTACCTTCTTCGACGGTGGCAAGGTTGCCGTAGCCGGCATTGTTGACCACTACGTCCAGACGTCCAAATGCGTCGACGGCGGCCTGCACGGCGTTCTGCGCGGCGACGGCGTCAGTGACGTCCAGGGCAACGGTTCGAACCTGGTCACCGTAACGTTGAGCGAGCGCTTCGAGCTGGACGGGCTGGCGCGCCGTGGCGACCAGCCGGTGGCCGGCGGCCAGCACGGCCTCCGCCAATGCCTTGCCGAAGCCGCGCGAACTGCCCGTGATGAGCCATACCTGTGACATGGGAAATCTCCTGCGGGTCTTTGGGGTAGGCAGACCTTAGGAGATGGCCGAGGACGGCCGGTAATCCGATCGCGCCAAAAGCGGCAGGAAACAAATGGCGTGCGCAGAGCCCAGGCGTTGCCCATGTCCAGACCGGGCTTCGCGCCAAATAATGCGCGGCGTATTACCAGGTAAGGTCGTCCGGCACCTTGAACTGGCTGTAGTACTCGTCGTCCTCGCTCGAAGGAGCGCTGTCGGCCGGCTGACCATGATCCAGCACGATGGCGGAGGCCTCGCGCTCGCGGACTTTCTCCGCGGCCACGCGCGGGAGCAGCTCGTAACCGTCCCCGGAGCGGACGATCACCAGCGAACCCTTGGCCAACTGCGTGCGCAGTGATTCGTTGACCAGCATGCTGTGGATCTTGTCGCCGTCGGTAAAGCGATAACTGATCTCGCCTTCGCGCTTGATCTTGTTGGCGTCGACGATCTGGCGAATTTGCGCCGCCAACTCGCGGGCGCGTGCCTGTGCGTTGCGTTCGGCAGCCAGCGCGCGATCGCGCTCCGCCCGTTCGGCCTGCAGGCGTTGCGCATCGATCTTTTCGACAGGCTGGGCTGAAGGAGCTTTGCCCTGGCGCTGCTTGACCTGCTCGCGGGCGATCTGGTCGACCTTGCCCTTCTTGGCGAGACCGGCTTTGAGTAGCTGTTCCTGCAGGGGGTTGCGCATGCGGGGTGGATCCGGACGAGACGTGACCATGGATTGTAACGCGCCACGGCACGCGGCTCCGGCCCGGCCCGAATGCGTCGCTGAGACGGATCGCATGGATGATGCGATGTTCTGCACGCAGCCCCGGGCTTGGGGTTGCCTCTGCAACAAAAAAACGGCGCCGTATCGCTGCGGCGCCGTTCGTCTTGCGGAGCAGGGCGATCAGAGCGCTTCGAATACGCCCGCCGCGCCCATGCCAGTGCCGATACACATGGTCACCATGCCGTACTTCTGCTTGCGCCGGCGCATGCCGTGCAGCAGGGTGGCGGCGCGGATGGCGCCGGTGGCGCCCAGCGGGTGGCCGAGCGCGATGGCGCCGCCCAGCGGGTTCACCTTGGCCGGGTCGAGGCCGAGGTCGCCGATGACCGCCAGCGCTTGCGCGGCGAAGGCTTCATTGAGTTCGATCCAGTCCAGCTGGTCCTTGGTGAGGCCGACCTGCTTGAGCGCCTTCGGGATCGCTTCCTTCGGGCCGATGCCCATCACTTCCGGCTTCACGCCCGCCACCGAGTAGCCGACGAAGCGGCCGATCGGGGTGAGGTTGAACTCCTTGATGGCCTTCTCGCTGGCCAGCAGCAGCGCGCCGGCGCCGTCAGACATCTGCGAGGAGTTGCCGGCCGTCACCGAGCCGCCGAACTTGTCGTTGCGGAACACCGTGCGCAGCTTGCTGAGGACTTCCAGCGTGGTGCCGGCGCGCGGGCCTTCGTCGGTGTCGATCAGGCGGCTGTCGGTCTTGATGCCACGCGTGGCGAGATCGGGGTAATGGTCATCGAGCTGGAACGGAGTGATCTCGTCCTTGAACTCGCCGGCGGCGATAGCGGCCAGCGCGCGGCGATGGCTTTCCACAGCGAACGCGTCTTGCTGCTCGCGCGTGACCTTCCACTGCTCGGCCACTTTCTCGGCGGTGATGCCCATGCCGTAGGCGATGGCGATGTCTTCCTTGTTGGCGAAGATGGCGGGGTTCATCGCCACCTTGTGGCCCATCATCGGCACCATGCTCATGCTCTCGGTGCCGCCGGCGATCATCAGGTCGGCCACGCCGAGCTGGATGCGGTCGGCGGCCATGGCGATGGCCTGCACGCCGGAGGAGCAGAAGCGGTTGATGGTGACGCCCGGCACCGTGTACGGCAGGCCGGCCAGCAGCGCGCCGATGCGGGCCACGTTCATGCCCTGCTCGGCTTCGGGCATGGCGCAGCCGATGATGACATCTTCGATGCGATGCGGGTCGATGCCCGGCGCCTGCGCCATCACGGCGCGGATCACGTGGGCGAGCATGTCGTCGGGACGGGTGTTGCGGAACACGCCGCGCGGCGCCTTGCCAACCGGCGTACGGGTGGCGGCGACGATGTAGGCGTCTTGCACTTGCTTGGTCATATCGTTCTCCGTTGCCCTTCGCGCTGTGCGCGGATATGGGCGAATGTATTAACGATGCGGGGACAACCATCCCCGCCCCAACCCTCCCCTTGAAGGGGAGGGAGCAGGGCGGATCAGTTCCGCAGCGGCTTGCCGGTGGTCATGGTGTGGGCAATGCGGGCCTGGGTCTTTTCGGTCTTGGCCAGCTCCACGAAGTGCTTGCGCTCCAGCTGGAGCAGCCACTCCTCGTCGACCTGCGAACCGCGCTCGATCTTGCCGCCGCACAGCGTGTCGGCGATGCGCGTGGCGATGGCCACGTCATGCGGCGAGGCGAAGTAACCCTCGGCGAGGTTGGCTAGCGAAGCCTGGAACGTGGCGGTGCCCACGTCGCCGGCGACCGGGATGTTGCGGGCCATCATCGGCGGACGCCAGCCGCTTTCGGCCAGCGACAGGGCGACCTTCTTGGCGACGTACAGCAACTCGTAGGCGTTGAACACGACCACGTCGCTGTCGCGCAGCAGGCCCAGTTGCTTGGCTTCCATCGCGCTGCCGGAGACCTTGGCCATCGCGATCGTCTCGAACACCTTCTTCAGTGCCTCGAACGGATCTTCCGGATTGGCCTTGGCGGCACGCACGGCCAGTTCCTTCAGGCCACCACCGGCGGGCAGCAGGCCCACGCCGGCTTCGACCAGGCCGATATAGCTTTCCAGCGCCGCCACGGTGCGGGCCGAATGCATCTGGAATTCGCAGCCGCCGCCCAGAGCGAGACCACGCACCGCCGACACCACCGGCACCAGCGAGTGCTTGATGCGCATGCTGGTGGCCTGGAAGTTGGCGACCATCTTTTCGAAGTCGTCGAACTTGCCGGCCTGCAGCAGGCCCAGCGCGCCCTTGAGATCGGCGCCGGCCGAGAACGGCTCGCCGGTCTGCCAGATCACCACGGCCTTGAGCTGCTGCTCGGCGACGTCGATCGCCTGCTGCACGCCGTCCAGCACGTAGTCGTTGACCGTGTTCATCTTGGTCTTGAACGAGATGATGCCCACGCCGTCATCGCCCAGCGTCCACAGGCGCACGCCGTCGTTCTCCCACACCGTGGTGCCCTGGTCGAATTTCTCGCCCAGGATCGGATCGGGGAACAGCTGGCGCTGATAGACCGGGTGCTGCGAACGCGGCTTGTCGGTGTTGGCGCTGGCCGAGTACGAACCGTTCTTGCCATGCACGCCGTTGCGGCCGTCGGTAACCCACGCCGGCAGCGGCGCCTTGCTCATGGCCTTGCCGGCGGCGATGTCCTCGGCGATCCAGCCGGCCACCTGCTGCCAGCCGGCCGCCTGCCAGGTCTCGAACGGACCGAGCTTCCAGCCGTAGCCCCAGCGAATCGCAAAGTCGACATCGCGCGCGGTGTCGGCGATGTCGGCCAGGTGATAAGCCGTGTAGTGGAACAGGTCGCGAAAGGTCGCCCACAGGAACTGCGCCTGCGGATCGCTGGAAGCGCGCAGCTTGCTGAACTTCTCGGCCGGATCCTTGATGGCGAGGATGGCGGACACCTCATCCGAAGCCTTCTGCTCGGACGGACGGTAGTCCTGCTTGGCCACGTCGATCACGACGATGTCCTTGCCGGCCTTGCGGTAGAAGCCTGCGCCGGTCTTCTGGCCCAGCGCGCCCTTCTCGATCAGGGCCGACAGCCAAACCGGCGCCTTGAAGTATTCATGCCACGGATCGTCGGCCAGGGTATCGGCCATGGTCTTGATCACGTGCGCCATGGTGTCCAGGCCGACCACGTCCGCCGTGCGATAGGTGGCGCTCTTGGGACGACCTACGGCGGGGCCGGTCAGCGCGTCGACCACGTCGAAGCCCAGGCCGAACTGCTGCGTGTGATGCATGGTGGCCAGCATCGAGAACACGCCGATGCGGTTGCCGATGAAGTTCGGCGTGTCCTTGGCGATCACCACGCCCTTGCCAAGCGCGGTGGTAAG
>NZ_DASRZX010000110.1:0-3242 GCF_035685885.1 Dyella sp.
CTCTCTGAGCACCGCGCTGGGGTGGCAGGGGTTGTGCATCTGACTCATGTTGCCTCTCCTAGTGATAGTCCTCGTAGTCGAGGAGCACGGCGTCTGTGCCCTCGAAACTGAAGGTCAGTCGCCAGTTGCCGTTGACCGTGATTGACCAGCGACCAGCCTGATTGCCCTCCAGCTCATGCAGGCGCCAGCCCGGGATCGCGGCGAGATCCTGTGGATGCGTCGCGGCATCCAGGGCGGTCAGTTGCGTGCGCAGCCTCACGTGATGCATTGGTTGAATGCCGGCCTTCGAGCCAGTGCGGTAGAAGCGTTCCAGACCGTCGTGACGGAAGGACTTGATCACGGTGCATTGTATCCTGATAGGATACAGGTCGCAAGATGAGTGATTCCGGGTGGTCTCGGCCATGCACCGACTACCGCACGAAGGATAAACCCGCGCTTCTTGCAGCTTAATGCGGCGAGCTTCTCGGCGTGGCAGCCCTCGCAGTGTGGCGGGCGATACCGAATATCGCGTCGCGGTAAGCTTCCGCTTCGAGCTGTGAAGCGCGGGCTTTCCGGATCGATGCCGCAGTTGTCAGGTGGATGGCGCTGAGGCAGCCGCGAAGCCCGTGACCAGCTGGGTGAGGGCGACCTCGATTTCCTCGCGCGGTGGCAGGCCCTTCCCGGTGGTGAGCACGCCGCGCATTACGCCCGCCATGGCATGGGTCAGCACGAAGGCCTGCGCGGCCGACAACTTCAGCGGTGCGCCGCCTCCGGTTTCCAGCCCTTGGTTCGACAGCGCGTCGATGATGTGCGCGAACAAGGGATTCATTCCCCCGGCCCGGCCGCGCGACATCACATGTGTCATCACGCGGCGATGTGCGACGCGCCGGCCGCCGTAGCTCGCCAGCACCGCGTTCAGCAGCATCGGGATCCGTCCGCCCCGTTGTTGCGGCGGCGCTGCCATGGCGGCCTTCACGCGTTCGGTGGTGCCGGCGACCTCCTGCTTCGCCAGCGCGTCGAGGATGGCGTCCTTGCCGTCGAAGTATTGGTACAGCGTGCCGATGCTCACGCCGGCGCGCGCGGCGATGGCGTTGGTGGTCAACGCCTCGGTGCCGCCTTCCTCGATGAGCCGGATCGCGGCTTCCAACATGAGCCCGATCTTGGCCAGGGCCCGCTTCTGGCGGGGCTCGCGCCGGCCAACTGCAGGATTTCCCTTGGATTTCCCGGCGGCGCGTTGGGCCATGGAATGCGAGTTCCTGAATATGAGCGATGCTCATATTATGGCGCCCAGCGACCACACACAACCGCCGGAGACTTCCATGCCCATCGCCCTGCTCATCACCACCCTTGCCGGGTTGGCCGGCTACGACCGCACGGTGCGAAAATGAGCGTCGCACGTGCCGACCAGCGCCTGTCGCGCAAGTACTTCTTCGATGACACCGACATGGATCTCTTCTTCATGAGCGCCATGTCGCTGGGCCCCACGGGCGGTCTCGACATCGGGCAGGCGTTCCACGTCGCTTCCACCATCAAGGATGGCGATCCGGACAGCTGGGTGAAGTCCTTCCACGACTACGCAATGGTGCTGGACGGTCAGGCCAGTGAATGGAAGGCGCGCGGCTGGCATCGCCAGGCGGGCGAGGCGCGCCTGAAATCCTTTGCCAGCTTCCGCGCTGCCTGGCAGTTCGCGAAGCCTGGTGCCGAGTTCGCGGACCTGGTGGCGAAGCAGCGCGCGCAGTTCCCGAAGGCCATGCAGGAGCTGGGCATCGACGCGCGCTTCTTCAACGCGCCGTATGCCGGCAAGTCGCTGCCGGGCGCCTTCTTCCAGAACGCCAGCGCGGACGCACCGGTGGTGCTGGTGATCGGCGGCGCGGATACCAGCTTCGAGGACCTGTTCCTGAGCGTGGGCCGCGGGCTGCTGGAGCGCGGCTTCTCCGTGGCGGTGGCCGACCTGCCCGGGCAGGGCCTGCAGCAGGCACAGGGCATGTACTGGGAAGCCGAAGCCGAGAAGCCGATTGGCGCCGTGATCGACCTGCTGGTGGAGCGCTTCGGCGCGCGGCCAGGCCGCATCGCGCTGATGGGGCTTTCGCTGGGGGGCTACTTCGTGACCCGCGCCGCCGGCTACGAGCAGCGGCTGGGCGGTGTGATCGCGACCACGCCGTTCCCGCGGCCGAACGAGCTGTTCGCGGCCTCGGTGCAGAGCGACCTTGCCAATGCCGGCAAGCAGACCGCGGCCGCGCAGCGGGCCCGGCAGGTGATGGTCTGGAAGATGGGTGCGACCAGCGTGCAGGATTTCCACGACCGTGGTGCGCGCATGCAGGCCGACCCTTCGCTGGTGACCGTGCCGTTCCTCTCCATCATCGGCACCGGCGATTCGCCCATCTTCGTGAAACAGGCGCGCGAATGGCATGCCGCCATTCCCTCGCAGGAGAAGTGCTGCGTGGAGCTGGATGCCGCCACCGGTGCCGATGGGCACTGCCAGGTGCAGAACAGGCTGCGGCTGGTGCAGGAGGTGAGTGGCTGGCTGGATGGACTGTGGCGGACGGGTGCAGCTTGAGCGACGGAGCTTTCTGTGGATTCATCCGTTCCTCGATGGCAACGGTCGTGTTGCGCGCCTGATGTCGCACGCGCTGCTGCGCGACATCGGGATCGGTTCTGCGCTCTGGTCCGTGTCGCGCGGTCTCGAGCGCAACTCGGGCGAATACAAACGCCTGCTGATGGCTGCAGATCAACCACGAAAGAGCGATCTCGATGGGCGAGGGGCCCTGTCCCAGGATGCGCTGATCGACTTTTGCCGGTTCTTCCTGGAAACCTGCCTCGACCAGATCCGCTACATGCGTGAGCTGCTCGATCCGTCCGAACTCCAGCGTCGAATGGAGCTGTACGTGCGCGATGAGGAGAGTGCCGAGCGACTGCCGAAGCGCAGCTTCGCAGTGCTACGAGAGGCATTGCTCGCGGGCGATCTCGAGCGCGGACGCGTGCCGCTGCTCATCGACACGAGCGAAAGCGCCGTTGCGGTCAGGGTTCCCGATCGATGTCGTGGAGCGCTGGTTCCCAAGGCTCTATCCGGCGACGTGATGGGCAAGGCAAGGAAAATCCCGATGAAACAGTCACTTTGCGAAGGCTTATGAGCCTACGCGTACCAGTGCGCTCCCAAAGGTGCGTCCCGCCAGCATTTCAATAAAGGCTTGGGGCGCATTCTCCAGCCCATCGGTGATTTCTTCGTGATAGCGGATCCGTCCGTCCGCGATGGCTGCTGATAC
>NZ_DASRZX010000111.1:0-2239 GCF_035685885.1 Dyella sp.
AGAGGGCGAGAAAGGCGATGTCGCGGCGGTTCGACAGTTCGTTAGCACCTACTCCGACCACAATCAGACGCATCAGCTCTTAGAGACGGTTTCATAAAGACTGCTGAGAGCGCTGAAGGGTGTTCCAGCAGATCAGGCAACAGCCGAGCTTGAGGAATGCCTCGTGAATATCAGCGCGACGCTCAAAGCGGATACGGAGGCGGCGGAAATTATGGAGCCAGGCGTGAGTACGTTCGACCACCCAACGCACCTTCCCAAGGCCGCTGCCATGCGGCTGGCCGCGCCGTGCAATGCTGGTAGAGATGTTGCGCTCATGAAGCAGGCGCCGGTACTTGTCGTGGTCGTAGCCCCGGTCTGCGTACACGCGCTTGGGCCGACTCAATGGTCGGCCGCGAGCACCTCTGATCGGCACAATGGCCTCGATCAGGGGTACCAGTTGCGTGACGTCATTGCGGTTTGCGCCGGTCAGGATCGCCGCGATCGGCGTACCGTTGGCGTCGGTGGCGATGTGGTGCTTGGAACCGGGTCGCGCGCGATCGGTGGGGTTCGGTCCAGTTTTTCGCCCGCCCCAACCGCACGTATCGACGAGGAGTCCACCACCACGCGCGAGAAGTCGATTTGGTCGGCCGCGCGCAGTTTGGCTAGCAACTGCGCGTGCAATGCGTCCCACACACCGGCCTGCTGCCAATCGCGCAGTCGGCGCCAACAACTCACGCCCGAGCCACATCCCATTTCCGCCGGCAGGTCGCGCCAGCGGATCCCAGTCTTCAACACAAACAAGATACCTGTCAGCGCTGCGCGATCCGGCACCGGCTTGCGCCCCGGGTACTTGAACCGACGTGGTTTGGCTGCAGGTAGAAGTGGCTCGATTAGCTTCCACAATTCGTCATCAATGATCGGCTTGCCCATCTCCCTGATCCATCTGTCACGATGGCTCAGGTTAACAGCTTGCTGACAAAGTTAACAGCCCCCGGAGGCTTTTTGAAACCGTCTCTTAGGAGCTCTACAAAATGACTTTCTGAGTTGGCGCCAGCAGATGATGCAGCAGGGGATTTTCAGAAAGGCTTCATGAATGATGGCGAGGCCTTCGAAAAGCACGCGCACTCGCCCAGCCGCATCTCGGCGCTCGAGCTCGCCGCCTCGCGTCACCGCCAATCCATCGGGCCAGCACCGCCGAACTGGCACCAGTCGCCGAACAAAATAAGCCGTGACATGCTCGCGGAAAGTCCGGGCGCCTGACGAAATCGGCCTCCCCATCTTTTGCACGCTCTCCTTCACGACTTGTGGGCGTGCCGCGCCAACGCGCGCTCGTCGGCAGAAGATGGGGTTTTGGCCAATCGATCCGGTGCGCCAGGCATAAGCTTGCGGAACCGGTCGGACAGTGCCGGGCTGGCGGCTCGTGCACGCTGCCGGTCCGAAGCGGCGCCCACTTCTTGTCCGGCCGGACCCTGCACGCCTTGCTGGCAGACTGTGGACCTGCATCGCGGCGTCCCGTTCCGCCAGCCATCTGTGACCAAGCAGGGTCCGCGTCGCCCCTGCAGCGCCTCGCCAATGTAACCCGGGTGAAGGGACAAACGATGGAGAAGCCATGACAACCTGCATTAGCCCGAAGGCAAGCGCGGCCGCCTGGCCGCGCCCAAGTAAGACGCTGGCGAGCATGTGGATTTGGTGGGGTGGGGGGGTGCTGCTGGCCGCATTGTCGGGATGTGGCAACGGTGGCGGCACGGCGCGTCTTGCCGTGGAGGCGGCTGATGCGTGGACACTTTGTGCCACGGAGAACAAGACCTGCGTCTTCAGTGGCACCCGGCAGGTCAAGTACGGCACCGCCACGCAATACGTGACCAAGACCTTCACCGACGGCGTGGCGTGCAATAACGGTGTCTTCGGTGATCCCGCACCGGGGTCGGCCAAAGCGTGCTGGTATGCGAGCACGACGGACTCGCCAACGGCACCCACGCCCAGCGCCGGCAATCCGAGCACGGCTGTGCTTAGCTGCAATGCGCCTGGCGAGAGTACTGACACTGACGGCAGCGGCGATGCCATCGAGGCAGACCTCGCCAGCGCTGACGGCACCCGCATGGTCGCCGCCGGCGCCAGCATTCAGCTGCGCTTCGTGACGCGTGCGAGCGCCAGCGACGTGGTGAACTGGCAAATTGCCGATGCCTGGGGCACGGTCCGCGCGAGCGGAAGCTTTGCCGCGGCGGCAGGGCCGCGCAGCACGACGTTGGACTGCGTTTCC
>NZ_DASRZX010000112.1:0-18527 GCF_035685885.1 Dyella sp.
CGGCGAGCAGGTAGTCGACGATGGCGATCAATGCGGCGACGGTGAGCATGGCGGGGAAGTGTCGCACACGGCCATCGGGGCGTGAACGGCGACCGAGGCACTTGCGTCATTTAGATATTTGTCTAAATATCTAGTTCTCCGTCACCGCCCTGGCGCCTTCGTGAAACAGCAGGCTGTCTTCCGCGCACTTGCCGATCCGACCCGGCGAGCCATCCTGAAACGCTTGCAGGGCGGAGCCCTGAGCGCGGGAGACATTGGCGCGGCATTCGACATTACGCCGGCCTCGCTGTCGCATCACTTCGCCGTGCTGAAGCAGGCCGACCTGGTGCGCACCGAGCGGCGCGGCCAGTACATCGTCTATTCGCTCAACAGCACGCTGATGGAAGACGTTGCGCGCATGGTGATGGACCTGTTCCCCATCCAACCCTCCAAGGGAAGCAAACGATGAAACTCTCGCGCAGCCTGCTGGTGTCGCTGGTGTTTGTCGCCATCGCTCTGGCGGCGGTCCTCTGGCTCTATCCCTCATTGCCACCGCAAGTGCCGGTCCACTGGAACCTGCAGGGCGCGCCGGACGGTTATCGTTCGCGGCCGTGGGGCGCGGCCATGCCGGTGCTGATCATGGCCGGCCTCAGTTTTCTGCTGTGGCTGCTGCCGGGCATTTCGCCACGCGGTTTCGAGCTGTCCAGCTTTTCGTCCGTGTATGCGTTGCTGATGCTGGCGGTGCAGGCGGCGTTGCTGGTCATCCTGCTGGCCGGGCTCGTCGCGAGCGCCGGCTACGCCGTATCGATGTGGAAAGTGACGTCGTTGTCGCTGGGCGCGTTGCTGATGGTGCTGGGCAATTTCATGGGCAAGCTGCGCAAGAACTTCTTTATAGGCATCCGCACGCCGTGGACATTGTCCAGCGACGCCGTGTGGGAACGCACCCATCGGGCGGGCGGCTGGATGTTCGTGGCCACCGGCGCGCTGGTGATGCTGGCCGTGGCCTTCGGCGGGCCGCGCTGGCTGACGTTTGCGCTGGTCCTCCTGATGGCCGCGGCATGCGTTCTGTATTCGCTGCTGGTCTATCGGCACATCGAACGACGCTAACTGCCCCGTGACGGGCGAGGAGAAAATCATGCCGAGTTTGAAGGGATGCTTGATCGGATGCTGCCTGCTGGTCGCGGCCTGTGCTGCGCAGGCATCCACGGATGTGTGCGGCCAGCGTGCCGCCGACATCCTGCAGGCACTGCAGAAGGGCGACTACGCCGCCGCAACCACGCATTTCAATGCGCGCATCAAGGCCGCCGTGGATGCGCAGCGCCTGGACGACATCTGGTCCCGACGATTGCCGCAGCAGTTCGGCGCATTCGATCGCTCAGGCGACAGCAAGCAGCAGCCTGCAGCGGGCGGCGCGCTGGTGGAAACGCCGCTGCATTTCGCCCATGGCTGGCTGGCGATGCGCGTGGGTTGCGATGGGGCGGGCGAGGTGAATGGCCTGCATTTCGCGCCGATGGCCGATCCCACGGCCGCGCAGTCGCTGGCTCCCAACGAGCGCGCGTTGGATGTGCCTTCGCCGCTGGGGCTGCTGCCCGGCATCGTGACCCTGCCCACGGGACCGGGCCCGTTCCCGGCCGTCGTGCTGGTCGCCGGCTCGGGGCCGCATGACGGTGACGAGACCATCGGCCCCAACAAGCCTTTCCGCGACATCGCCCAGGGCCTGGCGGCCGCCGGCGTCGCCAGCCTGCGCTACGACAAGCGGACCTACACCTATGGCGCGCAGCTGCAGGCGCAAGCGGGCGGCTACACGATCGACCAGGAAGTGACCGACGATGCGCTGTCCGCCGTGAAGCAATTGCGGGCGCAGGCTGGGATCGATCCGCATCGCCTGTTCGTGCTGGGACATAGCCTCGGGGCCTACATGGCGCCGCGCATCGGGCAGCGTGATCCGCAGCTGGCGGGACTGATCCTGCTCGCGGCGCCCACGCGCACCTTGCTGGACGTGCAGGCATGGCAGGCGCGCGAGCTGGGCAAGACGCTGGGCCTGACGGACGAGCAGATCCGCAAGAGCGTGCAGGCGGTCGCCGATGAGCGCCTGCGTTTGGCCAAGGCAGATCCGGCGCAACCCATGCCCGGCATGTTCAGCGACGTTCCCCAGAGTTATTGGCTGAGCCTGCGCGACTATGACCAGGTGTCGGTGGCCAAAGGCCTCGCGATGCCCCTCTTCATCGTGCAGGGCGGCAAGGACTTCCAGGTGTCGCCGGTGGAGGATTTCGCGCAGTGGCAGCAGGCGCTGGCCGACCGACCGCAGGTCAGCTTCCATCTGTACGAGGGCCTGAGTCATCTGTTCATGCCCGCGGGAAAGGGCACGCTGGCCGACTACCAGGTGCCTGGCCATGTGGACAGCGGAGTGATCCGGGATGTGGCGAACTGGCTGAAAGCGCAGCCCGCAAGCCGCTGAACCGGCAGACGGGGTGGTGCGGCTGCGGCTCTGCTATATTTGAGCGCTTGTCCCTGGACTTCTGCTCGCCATGTTCGAATCCCTCAGCCAACGCCTCTCCGCCACCGTCAACCGCCTGCGCGGCCGCGGTCGCCTGACCGAGGAGAACATCCGCGAAGCGCTGCGCGAAGTGCGCATCGCCTTGCTGGAGGCCGATGTGGCCCTGCCGGTCGTGCAGGCGCTGATCGAGCGCGTCAAGGTACGCGCGGTCGGCCAGGACGTGCTCAAGAACCTGTCGCCGGGCCAGGCGCTGGTGAAGGTGGTCAGTGACGAGCTCACCGCCGTCATGGGCACCGCCAACAGCGAACTGAACCTGGCGCAGCAGCCACCAGCCGTGGTGCTGATGGCGGGCTTGCAGGGTGCCGGCAAGACCACCACCGTGGCCAAGCTCGCCCGCTTCCTCACCGAGCGCAAGAAGAAAAAGGTGATGGTGGTGAGCTGCGACGTGTACCGTCCGGCCGCTATCGAACAGTTGCGCACGCTGGCCGAGCAGGTCGGGGTGAAGTTCTTCCCGTCCGAGGCGGGCCAGAACCCGGTCGACATTGCGAAGAACGCCATCGCAGCCGCGCGCCGCGAAGTGGTCGACGTACTGCTGGTCGATACTGCCGGCCGCCTGCACGTTGACGAGGCGATGATGGCGGAGATCAAGGCGCTGCACGCCGCGATCACGCCGATCGAAACCTTGTTCGTGGTCGACTCCATGACCGGCCAGGACGCGGCCAACACCGCCAAGGCCTTTGGCGAAGCGCTGCCGCTCACCGGCGTGGTGCTGACCAAGACCGACGGTGATGCGCGCGGTGGCGCAGCGCTGTCCGTGCGTTACGTGACAGGCCGCCCGATCAAGTTCCTTGGTGCCGGCGAAAAGACCGACGCACTGGAGCCGTTCCATCCCGATCGCCTTGCGCAGCGCATCCTCGGCATGGGCGACGTGCTGTCGCTGGTCGAGGAAGTGGAGCGCAAGGTCGACCAGGAAAAGGCGCAGAAGCTTGCCGAGAAGGTCATCAAGGGCAAGCGCTTCGACCTCAACGACATGCGCGACCAGCTCGAGCAGATGAGCAACATGGGCGGCCTGGCTGGTCTCATGGACAAGCTGCCGGGCGTATCGGGCCTGCCCGAGAACGTGAAATCCAAGGTCAACGACGGCGAGATCAAGCGCATGGTCGCGATCATCCAGTCGATGACCAAGAAGGAACGTCGCCATCCGGATCTGCTCAACGGCTCGCGTCGCGCCCGCGTCGCACGCGGTTCGGGCACGCAGCCGGCCGACGTCAATCGCCTGCTCAAGCAGTACATGCAGATGGAAAAGATGATGTCCAAGCTTTCCAAGGGCGGCACGAAGGGTCTGCTGCGGCAGATGCGTGGCGCCATGAAGGGCATGGGCGGCATGGGTGGTGGTTTCCCGCCGATGCGTTGAGGCTGAACGGGGCAGCCGGTTTTTCCGGCCGAATTTGCCAGTCAGCTCTTCCTTTTTCCTCAAAATTCATTAAAATGTCGCGTTCACCGCGCACGGCCACGTGCGTGCTGCCGGCATTCCGGCAATTCTGGAGCTTTTATTTATGGTCAAGATTCGTCTTTCGCGCGGCGGCGCCAAGGGCCGTCCGTTCTACCACATCGTTGTCACCGATCAGCGCAGCAAGCGCGACGGTCGCAGCATCGAGAACGTCGGTTTCTACAATCCGGTGGCTTCGGGCAAGGACAAGCGCCTTGAGCTGAACGTTGCTCGCGTGCAGGAATGGATTGGCAAGGGTGCGCAGCTGACCGACAAGGTCGCGTCCCTCGTCAAGGAAGCCGGCAAGCAGCAGGCTGCCTGAGCATGACGGTAGTCGGTCGGCGCGTCCTCGTGGGACGCATCGTCGGACTATATGGCGTGCAGGGCTGGCTCAAGATCGAATCCTGGACTGAGCCCCGCACGAAGATCTTCACGTACCAACCCTGGCTGCTCACATCGGCGCCGGGTGTGGAAACGGAGATCACGGGAGTCAAAGGTCGTCCGCAAGGCAAGGGGCTCATTGCCCAAATGCCCGGTGTTGACGAACGAGACACAGCAGCAGCGTTGGTGGGACAGGACATCTACGTCGCCCGCGAACTGCTGCCGCCTCCCGGCAAGGATGAGTATTACTGGGTCGACCTTGAGGGTCTGGAGGTCGTCACCACGGAAGGCGTGGCACTGGGGCGAGTCAGTCATCTGTTCGCGACCGGCGCCAACGATGTCGTGGTGGTGAAGGACGGTACGCGCGAGCGGCTGGTTCCCTTCATCCAGGGTTCGTATGTGCGTTCGGTGGATTTGTCCGGCGGGCGCATGGTGGTGGACTGGGATCCTGAATTCTGAGCGCGCCATGCGCCGCCACAAGGGTTGAGGATCATGCGCATCGACGTCGTCACGTTGTTTCCCGACTTCATGCGTCAGTGTGCTGCCGTTGGTGTCGTGGGACGTGCGCAGCAGCGTGAGTTGCTGCAGGTGGAAACCTGGAATCCGCGCGACTTCGCCACCGACAATTACCGTACCGTGGACGGCCGCACCTGCGGCGGCGGGCCTGGGATGGTGATGCTGATCCAGCCGTTGCGCGATGCCCTCAAGGCCGTGCGTGACGCCGCACCGGAACCGGTGCATGTGATTTACCTCAGTCCGCAGGGAGCGCGGCTGACGCAGGGCAGGGTAGAAGCGCTGGCGAGGCTGCCGCGCATCGCCTTGCTCTGTGGGCGTTACGAGGGTGTGGACGAGCGTCTGCTGGCGCACGAGGTCGACGAAGAGATTTCCATCGGCGACTATGTGCTTTCCGGCGGCGAGTTGGGCGCGGCAGTGATCATCGATGCCGTAGGCCGCTTGCAGGACGGTGCGTTGAACGACGCGCAGTCGGCGCAGCAGGATTCGTTTTCGGACGGACTGCTGGATTGCCCGCACTATGCAAAACCGGTGCATGACGCACTGGGCGACGTACCGGACGTACTGCTTTCCGGTGACCACGCGGCGATTCGCCGTTGGCGCCTGAAGCAATCGCTGGGACGGACCTGGTTGCGACGTCCCGATCTTTTGGCGCAGCGCGCGCTGGATGCCCAATCCCGAGCGCTGTTGGATGAATTCCGTCGCGAACATGCTCAGCAGACGCGGCACGACGATATGGCCCATTAAGGGCACAGTGAACAGACAGGTGTTGCCATGAACAAGATCATCGAACAGTTCGAATCCGAGCAGATCACCCGCCAGCTGCCGGAATTCGGCCCTGGTGACACCGTGGTGGTCAACGTGAAGGTGAAGGAAGGTAACCGCGAGCGCGTCCAGGCGTTCGAGGGCGTCGTCATCGCCAAGCGTAGCCGCGGCCTGCATTCGGCCTTCACCGTGCGCAAGATCTCGCACGGCACTGGCGTGGAGCGCGTCTTCCAGGCGCACAGCCCGGCCATCGACTCGGTCGAAGTGAAGCGCAAGGGCAAGGTGCGTGGCGCCAAGCTGTACTACCTGCGCAACCTGGAAGGCAAGGCTGCCCGCATCAAGGAAGACGTCGCCGCCGTCTCCGCCGCCAAGGCTGCGAAGAAGAAGGCTGCCGCTGCGGAGTAATCCCGGCGTCTTGCACCGAAATACCAAAAACCCCGCGGAGCGATCCGCGGGGTTTTTGTTTGTGCCTTCCGCCGCGGTTCTACTCTTCTGTAGGAGCGCACCCTGTGCGCGATCAGCGGCTGGCTATGCCGGTATCGTCAGAACATAAAAGCCCACCAGGCAAGCGGTTTTTCATAATTCTGCAGACCGATGTTTCGCCAATCGCGCACTGGGTGCGCTCCTGCAAAGGCAGAGAGCATCACGCCAGGCGCCGCACCGCTTCCATTTCCGCTCTTCCGTAGGAGCGCACCCTGTACGCGATCGACGCTTGGTTGTACCTGCGCGCCGGGCATGAAAAAGCCCGCCAGGTGGGCGGGCTTTTGTGTTTCTGCCGACCGACATTCCGCCGATCGCGCACCGGGGGCGCTCGCGCAAAGTCGCGTGCGTCAGGTGAGGCGCTGTGGCTCCTGCAGGAAGTTGCCCTGCACGAAATCCACGCCGCAGGCGAACAGCAGCGAAGTGCTCGCTGCGTCCTCGACCCATTCGGCGATGGTCTGCTTCTTCAGTTCGCGGGCCTGGCGGCAGATCTCGGCCACTCTCTTCTGGCTTTCCTGCTGTTGCGGTAGATCGGCCATGTAGCTGCGGTCGATCTTCAGGTAATCGGCATCGATGTGGTTGAGCAGCTGGAACGAATTGAGGCCCGAGCCGAACTGCTCCAGCGCGAACTGGCCGCCCAGCTTCTTCCAGGCCTGGATGAATTCCTGTGCCGGGCGCAGCGAGGTCACCACCTTGCTTTCGGTGGTTTCCAGCACGAGGCGGCCGTTCTTGAGCGCCGCCTGCTTGAGGCGTTCGCCCAGCCATGGCAGCAATTGCGGATCTTCCAGCGAGCGGGCCGTCAACTTGACGAAGAAGGTGGTGGGAGTGCCATTGCGATCGCGCGTGCGCAGCGACTCGATGGCCTGGTTGAGCACCCAGCGATCGATCGCCGGCGTGAGGTTGTGCTTTTCCGCGATGGGCATGAAGAAGCCCGGAAGCACTTCGCCCTGCGGACCGTTGAGTCGCAGCAGGATTTCGGAGAATTCCCCTTCGGCGTCCTGCAGGCTGATGGTCTGCTGGTGATACAGCACGAAATCGTCCTGGGTCAGCGCCTGCTTGAGCACGCCGAGCCAGTAGCGCTCGCGCTCTTCCTCTGCCTTTTCGCGCGCGGCCGGGTCGTGCAGCTCGCTGCGGTTGCCGCCCTGGCTCTGCGCATTGCGCAGCGCTTGGCTGGATTGGTTGAGCAGGAGCTCGGTGTTGGCATTGCGCTCGCCCAGCATGCTGCCGCCGATGCTGGTGGTGACCGTGATGGAGTGGCTGCCCAAGTCGAAGATGCCTCCCGCGATGGCCTGCTGCAGGCCCGCGATCCATTGCTTGATCGCCTCGTCGTTGCGCGTATGCAGCAGCACGCCGATGGTGTGTTCGGCGAGCAGGCCGGCGGTGTCGTGGGCGCCGAGCTGGCCTTCCACGCGGCTTGCGAAGGAGGCGAGCAGTTCGTCGGCCTTGGCCAGGCCCACGCCGCCGACGATCGCCTGCCAGTTGTCCGGCTCGATCAACAGCAACGACTGGCCCTTGGTGCCTTCCGTCGCCGCCGCCACAGCCTGGTCGATGCACTCGAGCATGCGGGCGCGGTTGAACAGGCCAGTCACCTGGTCGCGTTGAAGCTGCTCGATCACGCTGGCGTCGACCTGCTGGCGGCGGAACACCACCTGCAGGCAGGGTTCGCCTTCGAAGATTGCGTGGGCGAACTCCACGCTGGCCTTGAAACTGGTGGCGTCGGCGCGGCGTGCCTGCAGCTCGATCGGCGCACTGGGTTTCTCGCCGCGCGAAAGGCCCTTCAGCGTGCTCTTGAATTCGTCGGCGTCGTTCGGCCCGATCATGTCGAGCACCGGTAGGCCGAGCAGGTCATCGAAATCGGTATAGCCGAAGGTATCCAGGTAAGCCTGGTTGGCGCGCACGTGCATGCCTTCGTGCACGTAGGCGATAGGGTCGGTCGAGGAATCCAGCAGCGCATCACACCTTCGCTCGGATTCCCGCAACGCGGTTTCCAGGCGACGGAGCTGTCGGCGCGTGTTGAGGGCGTCGAATTCGCGCTGGATCACTGCCATCAGCTGCCGGGGCTGCGAACGCAGGGCCACGCTGCGCGCGCCGTTGACGAAGAGTTCCGTGACTGCCGCGTTATCGATCTGGCCCACAAGTGCCACCAGCGAAAGGTCACGACCATGGGCATCGAGCATGCGCGACACCTCGCGCAGCTCCAGCGAGCCCACGGCAGGATCGAACAGCACGATGTCAGGGCCCAGCTCATCAAGCGCGGCCGTTACCTGCTCGGCGCTGGTTGCGCGTGCCGGGCGGACGGCGATGCCGTTGTTGCGCAGCAGGCTGATGATCTGTTCCGCATCTTCGACTGACTTTTCGATGAAAAGGATCTTGATGACCTGGTCAGTTTTCATGGGCACGTCGAGCTATCCATTGTTCGCCGTTGCTGGAGGAAGCCTGCCATGACAGCAGGGCGCGGGCCGTCCTTGGTTTTTAGCGGATTCCGCGGGCTACTGCCAGCAGAAATGTTCCTGTAGTGACGAGCCCCACACCTCGAACGCGAGGACCATGGCAGTGGCGTTACACCGGCCGCTTGGACGGCTCGCCGCCAACTTCGCGCACCAGCTTGGGTACAAGGTAGCCGGGCAGGCGGTGGCGCATGCCTTCCACCAGGGCCAGCGCCCGCGGATCGTCCACCTCGAAGTGCGCCGAGCCCTGCACGCGATCGAGCTGGTGCAGGTAGTAGGGCAGCACGCCGGCGGCGAACAGGCGCTCGGACAGGGCCGCCAAGGTGTCGATGTCGTCATTGACGCCGCGCAGCAGCACGGACTGATTGAGGAGCGTGGCCCCTCCCTGGCGCAGGCGCGAGCAAGCGGTATCGACCCCCTGATCGAATTCCGCGGCGTGGTTGGCATGCAGCACGATCACCTTCTGCAGGGGCATGCGTTCCAGCCAGGCGATGAAGGCGTCGTCGATGCGTTCGGGCAGGACCACGGGAAGGCGGGTATGGATGCGCAGGCGAGTGACGTGCGGGATCTCGGCCAACCCTTCGGATAGCCCTTCAAACTTCGCCGTGGCCAGTGACAGTGGGTCGCCTCCGGAAAGGATCAGCTCGCTGATCGAAGGGTCCTGCCGGACGTGATCGAGGGCCTTGCGCCACTGCCCGGCGGCGGCCATTTCGTCCCCATAAGGGAAGTGGCGGCGGAAGCAGTAGCGGCAGTTGATGGCGCAGCTACCGCTGGCGATCAGCAGCGCGCGGCCTTCGTACTTGTGCAGCACGCCCTGGGCTGAGCGGGCGGCCATGTCGCCCACGGCATCGGTGCCAAAGCCCAGCACGATATCCAGCTCGGCCAGCTGGGGCAGCGTCTGCAGCAGCAGGGGGTCCTTCGCATCGCCATGACGCATGCGCGCCACGAAACCCCGCGGCACGCGCACCGCAAAGCCCGCGTCGTTTGCAGGAAGGCGTGCGGCCAGGTGCCCCAGACCCACCAGCTCAAGCAGCTCCCGCGGGTCCGTCACGGCCTCGCGCCACAGCGTGCGCCAGTCGGTTACGGGCGGAGATAGGCGGGCGGCATGGCTTGCGGTTATCATAATGGGTCTTGAATCGGGCCCTGGGCCCGGGTAACCCCGTATTCTAGCTGCCCTTGTGGTGGCATCACATCTGGAGTGCAAGCGCATGGCCACCGCCGGTCTCAACGACGTCAAGAAGGGGATGAAGATCCTTCACAACAATGACCCGTGGGTCATTACCGACGCCGACTTCATCAAGCCCGGCAAGGGGCAGGCGTTCACCCGCATCTTCATCCGCAACCTGAAGAACGGCCGCACCAGCGAATCGACCATGAAGTCCAGTGACAGCTTCGAGGTCGCCGACGTCGTCGATACCGACATGCAGTACCTGTACTCCGATGGCGAGTTCTGGCACTTCATGCATCAGGAAAGCTTTGAGCAGCACCAGGCCACCAAGGCGGGCATGGGTGATGCCGTGAAGTGGCTGAAGGGCGAGGAAGAGTGCGTGGTCACCCTGTTCAACGGCGAGATCATCACGGTGCAGGCGCCGAACTTCGTCGAGCTGAAGATCACCGAGACCGATCCGGGCGTACGTGGCGATACTTCCGGCGGCGGCGGCAAGCCAGCCACGCTGGAAACCGGCGCCGTGGTGCGCGTGCCGCTGTTCGTCGGTACGGACGAAGTGATCAAGGTCGACACCCGCACGGGCGAGTACGTGAGCCGCGTCGGCAAGTGACGAACTGGCTCGCGGGCATGGCTCGCGCCTTTGCCAGTTGGCCATTCCTGCGAAGGCAGGTGGCATGACGAGCGAAAAAACGTCATGCCGATAGGCAAGCATGGGGCGGCCGCCGCGAGGTGATCCGCCCCATGTCGTATCCAACTTTCCGAAAAGTGAGCCCAGGATGAGCCAGACCGCCCCGCAACCCATCGACCTGTTGATCGAAGCGCGCTGGGTCGTGCCCGTGGAGCCGCATGGCGTCGTGCTTGAGCATCACGCCGTGGCGGTGGACAAGGGTGCCATCGTGGCGCTGCTGCCGATCGCCGACGCCCGCACCGCCTATGCACCGCGCGAGCGCGCCGAGCTGGGCGAGCACGTGTTGATTCCCGGTTTGGTCAATACGCATACGCACAACCCGATGACGTTGCTGCGTGGCCTGGCTGACGACCTGCCGCTGATGGTGTGGCTGCAGAAGCACATCTGGCCGGTCGAGGCCCAGGTGATCGGTCATGAGTTCGTGCGCGACGGCGTGGAGCTGGCAGTAGCCGAGATGATCCGCGGCGGCACCACCTGCGCCAACGAGAACTACTTCTTCCCCGATGTCATCGGCGCCACCTACAAACGCATGGGTTTTCGCGCCGTGGTCGGCCTGCCGGTGATCGAATTTCCTACGGCGTGGGCGAAGACGCAGGACGAATATTTCGACCGCGCGATCGAGGTGCACGACAGTTTCCGGGGTGATGCCCTGATCGGCACGTCGTTCGCGCCGCACGCGCCTTACACCGTGTCCGACGAAAGCTTCGAGCGCATCCGCGTGCTTTCCGACCAGCTCGACATCCAAGTGCATCTGCACACGCACGAAACCGCGCATGAGGTGGAAGAGGAGAAGGCCAAGAGTGGCCTGCGTCCGTTCCAGCGCCTGCAGAAACTGGGCATCGTCAACGATCGCCTGATCGCTGTGCACATGACCCAGATGACCGATGGCGAGATCGCCGCCTGTGCGGAAGCAGGCGTATCCGTCGTGCATTGCCCGGAATCGAATCTCAAGCTGGCCTCCGGGTTCTGTCCGGCGGAAAAGCTGCGCCAGGCGGGCGTGAACGTGGCCATCGGCACCGATGGATGCGCGTCCAACAACGACCTGGACATGTTCGGCGAGATGCGCACGGCCGCGTTGCTGGCCAAAGCGGTGGCGAACGACGCCGCAGCCTTCGATGCGGCCTACGCATTGCGGGCGGCGACACTCAACGGCGCGCGCGCCATGGGGCTGGAGGATCGCATCGGCTCGATCGAGGTCGGCAAGCAGGCCGATCTGGCGGGCATCCGCCTGTCCGATCTGGAAACGCAGCCGCTGTTCCATATCGCCTCGCAGCTGGCTTATGCCACGGGCCGCCACCAGGTGACCGACGTGTGGATCAATGGCGTGCGAAAGCTCTCCGGTCGCGTGCTGACCGATATCGATACCGACGCGGTGCTCGCCAAGACGCATGCGTGGCGCGAACGCATCGCTGCCATCGACGCGGGTTGAAGCCATGAACCGTTATCTCGTCATGGCCATGCGCAGCCCGGACTTCGATCCCGCGATGGTGCAGCCGCACCTGGATTTCCTGCAGGGATTGCGCACCGGCGGTCGGCTGGAATTGTCGGGCGGTTTCAGCGATGAAACCGGCGGCGCCTACCTGATGCTTGCCCCAAGCCTGGACGAGGCGCTCGTCATCGTCCAGCAGGATCCCGCCTATACCTGCGGCGGCTGGGATATCACGGTCTACGAATGGCAGGCGCGTTAAGCTCTGCCACTGCTCTTTGAGGACGCTCTCCATGCAAGCTGCTGCGAATGTCAGCCCCGAGGAAATCGCGCGTTTCGGCAAGCTCGCCGCGCGCTGGTGGGATCCCGACGGCGAATCCCGCCCGTTGCATGACCTCAATCCCGTGCGCGCGCAATACGTGGCCGCGCGCCTGGACCTGCGCGGCGCGCGCGTGGCTGACGTGGGTTGCGGCGGCGGCCTGCTGAGCGAAGCGCTGGCGAAGGCCGGCGCGCACGTCACCGGCATCGACATGGGCGAGAAGGTGATCGAGATCGCCCGCCTTCACCTGCATGAGTCTCGCCTGGAACATCCTTCGCTCGATATCGACTACCGCGTGCAGTCGTCGGCGGATCTCGCGGCGGCACAGCCCGGGCAATTCGACGCGGTGTGCTGCATGGAACTGATCGAGCACGTACCCGATCCCGAGGCGCTGGTGAACGACCTGGTTCGCATGGTCAAGCCCGGCGGCGTGGTGGTGATGTCCACCCTCAACCGCACGCCGGCGGCTTTCGGCGCGGCGATCCTCGGTGCCGAATACCTCATGCGCATGCTGCCGCGCGGCACGCATCACTACGCACAATTCCTCAAGCCTTCCGAGCTCGGTCGCCTGATGCGTCATGCCGGCCTCGAGGTCGAAGACGTGAGTGGACTCGGCTACAACCCGATCAACCGCAAGGCATGGTTGAGCCGTATCACTGCGGTGAATTACCTGATCAGCGCGCGCCGCGCGGGGACTCCCTTCGATCGGAAGCCTGCATGAAGCCGTTTCCGCAAGACATCCAGGGCGTGTTGTTCGATCTCGATGGAACCCTGCTGGACAGCGCCGCCGATCTCTTCGCGGCGTTGAAGATCCAGTGCGAAGAAGCTGGCGTGCCGGTGCCTCCGTTTCACATGGTTCGCGAGGTCGTGTCGCGAGGATCGCGCGCCATCCTGCGCTGCGCTTTTCCCGGCATAAGCGACGACGACCTGATGCAGCGCGTGCCGCGCTACCTGGAGCTGTACCAGGCGGTGATGGCCCAGCGTACACATCCTTTCGATGGTATCGACGAACTGCTGGAAGTGCTGGAGGCACAAGGCATTGCCTGGGGCATCGTCACCAACAAGCCGGGTTTTCTTACCGATGACCTGGTCGTGCGTATCGGCTGGAGCGAGCGTGTGGCGGCGGTGGTTTCCGGCGACACCTTGCCGGTGAAGAAACCGGACCCTGCACCCGTACTGCTCGCCTGTGAGCAGGCCGGGCTGGATCCGGCGCGCTGCCTGTTCGTGGGTGACGATCGTCGCGATGTATTGGCAGGCGCGGCTGCGGGTCTGTACACGGTGGCCGTGCGCTGGGGTTACCTGGACGGTGGCGACCCGGAGGAGTGGCAGGCGGATCTGGTCATCGGCCATCCATCGGATCTCACGCTGCGCCTCAAGGTGGCCGCGTGAGTGACGCTGCGCTGCAGAGCTACATCGACAAGTGGTTGGCGGTGCAGCCGCAGCAGCGCGTTGCGCTGGCGTTCGTCGATCAGAAAACCTACCCCGGCCATATCGCGTTGGCGGCGCTGGAGCAGGAATGGCTGGCCGCCGCCTATGGCATCCGCGAGCCGCAGGTGGCCGCCACCAAGTTGAACTGGTGGGCAGAGGAGCTTTCAGGCGCCGCGGCCAGCGGAGGGCGCCATCCGTTGACACAGGTGCTGTTCGATGACGAGCGCGCCCACGTTTTGCCCGCCGATCGCTGGGTAGCACCGGTGCTGGCCGGCATGGCGCAGCTGGAAGAGGGCACCGCGGCCGATTTCCCGTCGCAGGTCGCCGCCGCCTCGCAATTGCACGGCGCCATCGCTTCGCTGGAAACGGCCTGGTGGTACGGCGAACAGGCTTCGCCGGAACGCGCCACGCGCGTGGCTACCCTGTCACACCTGCTGTATTCGCTGCTGCGGCTCGAAGAAGACGCCGAGCGCGACCGCCTGGCCTTGCCCATGGCGAGGTTGGCCAGGCACAGCCTGAGCCGCCAACAGCTGCGCACGGCCAGCGCCCAGCGCGAAGAGGCCATTCGCGCGCAGCTGGACGACCTGCATGCCGCCTGGCGTGAGGCAGACCGTTTGCCAGGACCGCTCAGCGCCTTCCGAGGGCTGGAATCGCGCCACGGCGCTGCCCTGGTCTCCAGGGCCCGCAAGGCAGCCGATCCGCTGGATGTACTGCGCAAAGGGCAGGCAAGGCAGGGGCCGGGCGTGGTGTGGCAAGCCTGGCAAGCCGCAAGGGCGTGGCGGAAGCGGGTGGACTGAAGACGCAGCGTTTCCCCCGCGCCACTATTGCGAGGCCCGCGCGCTGCCCCAAGATTGATGTCTCTCGCGGCGCCTGGCGCCCGATCGGACCTTAAGGATTCACCATGTACACCGAGGAAAACACCGCCCGCCTGCTGCCTGACGTGGCAGTCCACGCCCAGCCGCATCTCGTTGGCGAGCTGGACTGGGTAGGCATGGATGGCATCGAGGTGCCGGTGCGCTTCGACGCGGGGGACGGCGATGTGCAGCGCGCCAGCGCGCGCGTTGGTGCGTTCGTCAACCTGCGCCGGCCGGACAAGCGCGGCATCCACATGTCGCGGCTCTATCTCCAGGTCGAGCAGGCACTGAGTACGCAGACGCTGAGCGCTGCATCGCTGCGCGAATTGCTGCGCGGCTTTCTCGATTCGCACAAGGACCTTTCCGACCGTGCGTGCCTGAGTATCCGCTTCGATCACCTGGTGCGTCGCCCCGCGCTGCGCAGTGGCAACAGCGGTTGGCGGGCCTATCCGGTGTGCATCGAGGCCAGCATGGTGGGCAATGAATTCCTGCTGGAACTGGGCACCGAGATCGTCTATTCCTCCACTTGCCCTGCCTCCGCGGCGCTGTCGCGCCAACTCATCCAGGACCAGTTCGCGCAGGATTTCGATCCCGCGCAGCCGGTGGACCACGCAGCCGTGTTCGCCTGGCTCGGCAGCGAAAAGGGCATCGTCGCCACGCCGCACGCACAGCGCAGCGTCGCTCGCCTGCGGGTGCGTCCGGCCGAGGGCGCCAAATTCGATCTCATCCACCTCATCGACCGCACCGAGCAGGCGCTTGGCACACCCGTGCAGACGGCCGTGAAGCGCGAGGACGAGCAGGCCTTCGCGTTGGCCAACGGCGGCAACCTGATGTTCTGCGAGGACGCCGCCCGGCGTATCCAGAAGACGCTGGACGCCGATGCGGACCTGGCCGATTTCCACATTCGCGTGGAGCACCAGGAAAGCCTGCACCCGCATGACGCCGTGGCCTATGCCAGCAAGGGCGTGGAAGGCGGTTATGCCGGAAAGGGCTGCGCCTGAGTCGCGGTCGGGCGCTCGCCTGCTAGCATTTCCCGGAGTCCTCGCCGGGCTCTGGAGGAGAAAGGCATGTCATTTCGTGTTTCCCTGCTGGCGGTTGCCGTCATCGCGCTCGCTGGCTGCTCGATGTTCTCGCACCATGCAAAGGAATCTGCTCCCGACGTGGCACCCGTGCACCAGTCGCTGATGAAGTCGATCACCGGCGACATCCGCTACGAACTCCCGCAGCCCGCGCCGGCCGATGCATACCTGCTGGTGACGCTGGCCGACGTGAGTCGCCAGGACGTGGCTGCCCGCATGATTTCCGAGGAACGCATCCAGCCTGTCGGCGCCTCGCCGGTGGACTTCCTCATCAGCTACGACCCGGCCGACTTGCGCGACGGCGTGGACTTCGCCATCAACGTGCGCATGCAGCAGGGTGACAAGCTGCTGGCCATCAGCGACACGCGTACCAGTGTGCTGGGGCGCTCGGGTGAGAAGGGGCCGGTGAGCATTACGCTCCGCCCCGTGCCGTAGCGAGTCACGTTGTGGGAGCGCGCCCTGTGCGCGACCGCGAAGTCTCGGTGAACCGCGAGTTCCGCTTGTCGCGCACAGGGTGCGCTCCCACAAGAGACCAATTGATCAGCGCGCGAACGTCAAGCGCTTGCCACGAACACTCTGGTCGACCACCTTGCCATCCCACACCCGCTGTCCGTTGACGAACGTGGCGGCGATCGAGCTGTTGAACGTATAGCCCTCGAACGGCGACCAGCGGCACTTGGACAGCACTTCCTCGCGACGCACGGTGTGTGGCTTGTTCGGGTCGACCAGCACCAGGTCGGCCGCATAGCCTTCGCGCAGGAAGCCGCGCTCCTTCACGTCAAACAGCGTGGCCGGCGCATGCGTCACCGCTTCCACCACGCGCTCCAGCGTCAGCTTGCCCTCGAACACGCGCTGCAGCGCCGCCTGCAGGGCGAACTGCACCAGCGGCAGGCCACTGGGTGCCTTGTCGTAGAGCTGGCCCTTTTCTTCCAGCAGGTGAGGCGCATGGTCGGTGGCCAGTACGTCCAGGCGGCCTTCGGCCAGCGCCTTGGTAATGGCTTCGCGATCGGCTGCCGTCTTGATCGCCGGATTGCACTTGATCAGGAAGCCCAGGCGTTCATAGTCGCGATCGTCGAAATGCAGGAAGTGCACGCAGGTTTCGGCGGTGATGCGCTTGCCCTTGACCGGGCCGGGCTCGAACAGCGCCAGTTCGTCGGCGGTGGAAATATGCAGCACATGCAGCCGGCTGTTGTGGCGCCGAGCCAGTTCGATCGCCAGGCGCGTGGACTTGATGCAGGCCTCGCGCGAGCGGATCAGCGGATGTTCCCAGGCCGGGATCGCATCGCCGTACTTCTCGTGTGCCTTGGCCAGGTTGGCGTCGATCATCGGCGTGTCTTCGCAGTGCGTGATGATCGGCGTGGGAGCGTCACGGAAGATGCCGTCCAGCACCTCGGGGTTGTCCACCAGCATGTTGCCGGTGGACGCGCCCATGAACACCTTGATGCCCGGCGCGGCCAGCGGATCGAGGCGGCGAATGGCTTCGAGGTTGTCGTTGCTGGCGCCCATGTAGAAGGCGTAGTTGACCGCCGAGGTTTCCGCGCCGCGGGCGTACTTCGCCTCCAGCGTGTCGCGGTCCAGGGCTGGCGGCCGGGTATTGGGCATCTCCATGAAACTGGTGATGCCGCCCGCGGCGCAGGCGCGTGACTCGTGGGCGATGTCGGCCTTGTCCGTCAGACCCGGTTCGCGGAAGTGAACCTGATCGTCGATCATGCCGGGGAACAGCCACAGGCCGCTGGCATCGATGACCTGCTCGCCGGAGCGTGCGTCGAGATCGCCGCCGATGGCGTCGATCCGGCCCTGCTTCACGCGCACATCGGCGTGGAAGCGGCGGCCTTCGTTGACCAGTTCGGCGTTCTTGATCAGCCAGTCATGGGACATGAGTTTCTCCGGTAGTACCGCAACGGCGGAAGGTGAACTGATCGGGGACGGGGTCTTCTCCGCCCTCGCAAAGGGGTTGGCAGCGCAACAGGCGCCACCCGGCCAGGGCGCCGCCCCGCATCGGGCCGAAGCGCACGACCGCAATCCGTGCATAATCCGAACAGCTGGGATGGAAGCGGCAGCGCTGACCCAGCAGGGGGCTTAGCCAGCGCTTGTAGAAGCCGATCAGTAGAAGTATGAGTCGGGTCACGACGATTTTGACGCTGCCGAAACAGCTTGCGGCATGTAGTGTCTCAAGTATTCCAGAAGCACGGTTGCCGGTGTTAGGGACATGGGCTATAACTCCCGGCCGCCAAGGCAAAATGGTGAAGGGAAATGGCGAAAACGACGCGTAGTGCGACAGCCACCAAGCCGCAGAAGGGAAAGCCCGCCGGCAAGGTGAAGGACGTCAAGACCGGCAAGAAGCCAGCTCCCGCGCGGGCGGCGAAGCCGGCGAAGACAGCCAAGGCAGCCGTGGCCAAGAAGCCGGCGGCGAAGAAGGCTGTCGCCAAGAAGGTCGTGGCAAAGAAGCCCATCGCCAAAAAGGTGGTGACCAAGGCGCCTGCCAAGCCTGTCGCCAAGAAAGCCGCTCCCAAGCCGGTGATCAAGAAAGCCGCGCCGGCCAAGAAGCCTGTCGTGGCCAAGAAGATCGCCAAGCCCGTAGCCAAGCCCTCGGCAAAACCCGCCGCCAAGCCTGTGGCGACGCCGGCCAAAAAGCAGCCGCCTAAGTCGGTCGCCAAGCCGGTGGCCGCACCCGATAAACCCGCCAAGGCGGCACCGGCCAAGCCGGTCGCCAAGGCAGCGCCGGCCAAGCCGGCCGCACCCGCCAAGCAGGCGCCGCCGGCTCCTGTCGCGGCGAAAACCGCTCCTTCCGCTCCGGCGAAGCCCGCTGCTCTGCCAATAACCGGTAAAGTAGCGAGTGCTACCGCTCGCCATACCCCCATCAAGAAACAGAAAGCTCAGCAGTCCTCGATGAATAAATCTGCAACTCTCGATAACGGCATTACGCGGGAAGACGGTCGCTATGCGCTGCCTTCCACCACCACGATCGATCTGCCCAAGGGTTACCGTCCCTCGTCAAACGACGAGGAGTACAT
>NZ_DASRZX010000113.1:0-101921 GCF_035685885.1 Dyella sp.
CCGGCGCGTTCGACGCATTGGGAAATACGTGGGCCATCTTCTTGAGGACATCCGCCATGCCACGTCCGATCATCAACATCGCTGACGTCCAACTGCAGCCCTTTCCGCCCGGCATGGGACCGACCGGCGAAACAGCCGAGCGCTACGAAGCGCACATGGGGCGCTTCTCGGCGCAGATCGGCGCACAGAAACTTGGCTACAACATCACCGCCGTACCGCCGGGCAAGCGTGCGTTTCCCCTGCATTGCCATCGCGTGAACGAGGAAATGTTCTTCATCCTCGAAGGCAACGGCGAAGTGCGCATCGGCGAGGAACGCCACGCCATCCGCGCGGGCGACGTCATCGCCTGCCCGCCGGGTGGCCCTGAGGCGGCCCACCAGATCATCAACACCGGCGACACCGAGATGCGTTACCTCGCCGTCAGCACCAGGCAATCGCCCGAGATCTGCGAATACCCCGACACCGGCAAGTTCGGCGTCATGGCCGAATACCCGCCGGCCGCCGACGGCAAACCGCAAGGCTTCCGCCATGTGAGCAAGGCGGAACTCACCGTGGGGTACTGGGAAGGCGAGTAGCGCGCCTTCGTCCCTCTTCCTTTGTGGGGCGCACCCTGTGCGCGACCGCGACAACCATTGGCACCCCGGCGACCGGTCCTCGCGACGGCACCGCAGCACCATGCTTCGCCCAGTCGCGCACAGGGTGCGCCCCCACAGGAAAGACATGCCTGTCATGCTGCGCCGCGCATCGGCTCGGACGCAGCAATCTGCTAGTTTTGACAGCTTCCCACCGACCCGGAAGCCGCATGTTCCAGCGCGTACTCATTGCCAACCGCGGCGAGATCGCCTGCCGCGTGATCCGTACCTGCCGGCGCCTGGGTATCCACACCATCGCGGTGTATTCCGAGGCCGATGCCAATGCGCAGCACGTGCGCCTGGCGGACGAGGCATGGCCCATCGGCGGGCCGCGTCCCACCGAGTCCTACTTGCGCGGCGATGCCATCCTCGACGTGGCGCGCAAGAGCAGCGCCCAGGCCATCCACCCCGGTTACGGTTTTCTTTCCGAGAACACCGCATTTGCGCGTGCATGTACCGACGCAGGCATCGCGTTCATCGGCCCGCGACCGGAAAGCATCGATGCGATGGGTTCCAAGGCCGCCGCCAAGGCGCTGATGGAAAAACACGACGTGCCGCTGGTGCCGGGCTATCACGGCGAAGACCAGTCGGCCGATGTGCTCGCCGAACAGGCGCGCCGCACCGGCTTCCCGCTGATGATCAAGGCGGCCGCGGGCGGCGGCGGCAAGGGCATGCGCATCGTGCGCGGCGAGAAGGAATTTGCCGAAGCACTCGCCTCCGCGCAGCGCGAAGCCGCAAGCGCCTTCGGCGACACCCGCGTGATCCTCGAACGCTATGTGGACCATCCGCGCCACATCGAATTCCAGGTATTCGGGGACAGCCACGGCAACGTCATCCACCTCAACGAACGCGAGTGCTCGGCGCAGCGCCGTTACCAGAAAGTGCTGGAGGAAACGCCCTCGCCCTTCCTCGACGACGCACGTCGCGCCGCGATGGGCGCCGCCGCGGTGGCCGCCGCCAAGGCGGTGGACTATGTCGGCGCCGGCACGGTGGAATTCATCGTGGGACAGGATGGCGAGTTCTTCTTCATGGAGATGAACACGCGCCTGCAGGTGGAACATCCGGTCACCGAGGAAACACTGGGGCTGGACCTGGTCGAATGGCAACTGCGCATTGCTGCCGGGGAAACGCTTCCGCTGGCGCAGGAGCAGATCCACGCGCGCGGGCATGCCATCGAAGTGCGCCTGTACGCCGAAGATCCCGACCAGAACTTCCTGCCCGGCTCCGGCAAATTGTTGAAGCTTCGCCTTCCCGCGCCGTCGCGCCATGTACGCATCGACGGCGGCGTGATCGAAGGCGACACGGTGACGATCTTCTACGATCCGATGATCGCCAAGCTGATCGTGTGGGACCAGGATCGCCCGCAGGCCCTGCAACGCCTGCGCGATGCGTTGCTGGCCAGCGAAATCGTCGGCCCGAAATCCAATATCGCCTTTCTCGAACGGTTGTCGCGCCACCCGGTGGTGGTCGGGGGGCGCATCGATACCGGCTATCTCGATCGCCATCTGCCGGAATTCCTGGCCGGCGACGCCACACCCGCAGCGAACGTGCTGTTCGCCGCCGCGGTGGCTGCGATGATGGATGAGGAGCAGGCCGTCGTCGCCAGCTCCGGCAACGGCACGGATCCCCATTCGCCCTGGGCACGCGCTGACGCATGGCGCATCGGCCATGCGGGCAAGCGCATCGTGGCGTTGTCGCTGCACGGCCAGCGCCATGAAGTCGAAGCCTACGGCCACGATGGCGACTATCGCCTTCGCCACGGCGAGGACCGTGCCGAGGTCCGCGGTGCGCGGCGCGATAAGGCGACGCTCAGCGCGCGCTTCGATGGCGAGTCGCTACGCGTTCCCCTGCGCGTCGATGCATCGCGCATCACCGTGCACGATGCCGATGGCAACCGCCATGCATTCGAACGCGCACCGGCTTTCGCGTGGCAGTCCAAGGAAACTGGCGGCGGCAACCAGATCACGGCGCCGATGCCCGGCCGCATCGTGCTGGTGAAAGCCAACGCGGGCGATGTCGTGGAAGAAGGCCAGGAGCTGCTGGTGATGGAAGCGATGAAGATGGAACTGGCGCTCAAGGCACCGCGCGCCGGCACCATCGCCAGCATCAGCGCGGCGCAAGGCGATTTCGTCGAGGCTGATGCGGTACTGGTGCGGTTCGCGGATTGAGCTTTGCGCCGTTGGAGAAACCGCTCCGCCCACGCATTCTCAACATTGTCAGCACCACCAACGAGCTATGCTCCGATCATGAACACCAGCAACCATGTACGCATTGTCGAAGTCGGCGCGCGCGACGGCCTGCAGAATGAAAAGACCCTGCTGCCGACTGACGTGAAGATCGCCTTGATCGATCGCCTTTCCGGCACTGGCCTGCAGTCGATCGAGGCGACGAGCTTCGTCAGCCCCAAGTGGGTGCCGCAGATGGCCGATGCCGCCGAGGTCTACCAGGGCATCCGCAAGGTGCCGGGTGTGGGTTATCCGGTGCTGGTGCCCAATGAGCAGGGTTACGAACGCGCCCGCGCAGTGGGCGTCACCGAAGTGGCCGTCTTTACCGCCGCGTCCGAAGCGTTCAACCGCAAGAACATCAACGCCTCCATCGACGAGTCGATCGAGCGCTTCATGCCCGTGCTCGCCCGCGCGAAGGAAGAGGGCGTGAAGGTGCGCGGCTATGTCTCCACCGTGCTCGGGTGTCCCTACCAGGGCGACGTGCCGCTGAGCGATGTGGTGCGTGTCGCTCGTCGCCTGCACGAACTGGGCTGCCATGAAGTCTCGCTTGGCGACACCATCGGCGTCGGCACACCGTCGAAGGCGCGCGCGATGCTGCATGCAGTGGCGCAGGAAGTGCCCATCGAGGCGCTCGCCGTGCATTTCCACGACACGTATGGACAGGCGCTCGCCAACATCCTCGCATGCCTGGAGGAAGGCGTGCGCGTGGTCGACAGCGCCGTGTCCGGTACGGGCGGCTGCCCTTACGCCAAGGGCGCGACGGGCAACGTCGCCAGCGAGGATGTCGTCTACATGCTGCACGGCATGGGAATGCAGACCGGCATCGACCTGGACATCCTCGTCGCCACCGGCGCCTGGCTCGCTGCGCAGCTGCACAAGGAAACCGCGAGCCGCGTGACCCGCGCCCGCACGGCCGCCTAGTTTGCGTCCCCGGCGATGAGACGAACGAGGCACAACCTCTGCTTTTTCGCCGCGCCTGCTGGCCTCGTGCATCGCCATGGATGAAGACTTCGTCGAACCTCGATTCGCGTCGCGTGGCCGCGCCTATGTGTACGTGCTGCCCTGCCGCGACGAGGACCTGTTGAAGATCGGTTTTACACGCGAGCCCATGGAACGCTTCCGCACGCTGAACCGGCGCTTCTTCGAATTATTCGATCTCGGGCGCGGCTTGCTGGTGGAAGTGGATCGCGTCGCGCAGGCACGTCGCATCGAGCGCCTGCTGCTCACGCACTGGCCCGAACATCGCGCACCGGCGCCGCTGGTGGTGCCCGCGTCGGCGGCCGGCCACACCGAGTGGTATCGCGGCGTCGGTGCCGAAGCTATCCCGCTAGCCCGGCAACTCGCACAGGACGAAGGCCTGTTGTTGCACGAACCCTTGCGTCCCTGGCTCGCCGCCGAGCTGTCCCGCCGGGCCGACGCGCTTTACAGCTGGAGCGAGCGGATGCTGGCCGAGGCCATGCTGGAACGCGAACACGCCGGCCTGGTAGGTCCCGGTCCGATGGAACAGGCGTTGCTGGACACGCTGGCGCTGTGCGAAAGCATGGGTCTGCCCCTGGCGGACCTGCTGCCCGAATCCGTCGCCCAGTGGTATCGGTATGGCGCCCACCGCGGGCTTTACAGCCGCTAGCGCCGCCGCCGGGCCGGATTTCGTCCCGGCGTTTCCTCCTTTCGTCGCCTGTATCCCCGTTTCATCGCCGGGGCGCTCCCGCCAACGAAAAGGCTGGGTATGCTCCGCTCCGTTCCCACTCCGCAGGATCGCGCCGTGTTCAAGAGCCTGATGTTCGTCGCACGACTGGTCGTAGCCTGGTTCCTCGTGCTGCTGTTCGTGGCTCTCGTGCTCGCGGACAGCCCGCCGTTTCGTCATCACGACGTGGCCGGCACCGTCGTACTGCTGATCTTCATCGCCCTGTTGATGGTGATCACCGGCGCGGTATCGCACCTGCGCCGCGTGCGGCTGGTGGCAGGCCGCATCGATGAAGACACGCTGGGCAACCGCCAGCGGCGCCGCGTGGAAATCCCCTTCGATGCCGACGAATCGTTCGATCTGCTCGACGCGGCCATCCGCGAACTTCCACGCAGCGAAGAAGTGGAAAGCGCCCGTGACAGCCTGCAGGTCCGCGCCAAGGTGCAGCGACCGGTCACTTATGGCCACCGTTCGTTTGGACGTCTGGATCCCGGCACCTGGTTCGGCCATCTGCGCAACCAGATCTTCGCCACGGTGACGCCGGGCGACGGCAGCAGCAGCGTCACGCTGATCTGCGAGCCGGAGGCTGGCGCGTGGAGCGACTGGTTCCGCGTGGATGACGGCACCAACCTGGAAAACGCCGAGGCGATCACCCGCGCCATCACCCGTCGCGTGGCCGAAAAGCGCCGGCACGAAAAGGCCCGCGCTGCTCAGTCGGAAAGCGAGAAGGAGCGCACCGTCGCCCGCCTGAACCTGCTGCACGCCCAGGTGGAGCCGCACTTTCTCTACAACACGCTGGCCAGCGCGCAGTACCTCACGCGCACCGATCCGGCGCAGGCCGACCATATGCTGGGCCACCTCATCCACTACCTGCGCCACTCGCTGCCGCTCACCGAGGACGCACTGTCGACCGTGGGCGACGAGCTCGAACGCACGCGCGCTTACCTGGAGATCATGAAGCTGCGCATGGGTCCGCGCCTGTCGCTGGAGATCGACGTGGCCGATGCGCTGCGTCCCATCACCCTGCCGCCGATGATGCTGCAGACCCTGGTGGAGAACGCCATCAAGCATGGCCTGGAGCGCAAGCCCGGCGGCGGCACGGTGTGGATCCGAGCCCGCCGCGATGATGGCACCGTCGCGATCACCGTGGCCGATGACGGCCTGGGTTTCACCGGCGCCAGCGGCGGCACGGGCATCGGTCTGAAGAACGTGCGCGAACGGCTACGCCTGATCTACGGCCCCGAAGCGTCGCTGTCGGTGGTGAGCAATGCGCCGGAGGGCGTGGCCAGCACCATCGTCGTGCCGGTGCGCGTCGCCAAGGACAACGCGGAGACATCGCCGTGACCACCGCCATCATCGCCGAAGACGAAGTGCTGCTGCGCACCGCGCTGCGCGAATCGCTGGCCACGGCCTGGCCGGAGCTGGAGATCGTTGCCGAATGCGAGGACGGCGCCAGCGCGCTGGAAGCCATCGACCAGCATCGGCCGGACATCGCCTTCCTCGATATTCGCATGCCGGGCCTGAGCGGACTGGAAGTGGCGGCCGCGGCAGCGGAAGCGAGCCCCGGCACGCAGGTGGTGTTCACCACGGCCTACGACCAGTACGCGGTGGATGCCTTCGAACGCGGCGCGATCGATTACCTGCTCAAGCCGATCACCTCCGAGCGGCTGGCGGCCACGGTGCAACGCATCAAGGCACACGCCACGACGCCACCGGATGCGGCGGCACTGGCCGCATTGCTGCGCGACCTCACTGTCGGCGGTGGCGCGGGCAAGCCGCCCCTCACCTGGATCACGGCCAGCAACGGCCGCGAAACGCGGTTGATCATGGTGGACGACGTGGCCTATTTCCGCGCCGACAACAAGTACACCGTGGCGATGACCGCCGACGGCGAGACGCTGCTGCGCACGCCGATCCGCGAACTGGCCGCCATGCTCGATCCGGGTACGTTCAAGCAGATCCACCGTTCGACCATCGTCAATCTCCGCGCGGTCGCCTCCATCGTCCGCGACGACACCGGCAAGGGAACGCTGCGGTTGAAGCAGCGCCCCGAGACCCTCGTGGTAAGCCAACCCTTCATGGCGCTGTTCCGGAACATGTAAACCCCTGCGGACATGCCGCGCCACGCACGTGCAAGAGGTGATCATGAACAAGTTTGTCGCATTACTTTTCCTGTTGCCCTGTCTCGCCGGATGCGAGCAGGGTCGCACCGTCGTCGTGCACACCATCGTCAACGGCCAGGACGTCATCTTCAGCAAGGTGCACGCCGTGGGCCAGCTCGCCACGTTCCGCTGCATCAGCAGCCAGAGCGGCGATTGCCACTACACGGTGCTCGCCAATGACTGCGCGCCGGCCAGTGCCGCGTGCGCCATGCCGCCCAAGATGTTCGCCGTGCACGAAGGCGACACCATGAGCTTCACGTCGCTGCCGCAGGGCTTCCAGAGTTGCGTCACGCCCACCACCAAGCCTGACGGCGACTGCGCGCAACTGGCGGCAGCCATCACGTACGCCGCGCGATAGGAAGGAAGTCGCCTCGCCCACGCCTGCCGTCCCTGGCTAGAATCGAGCCTTCGATGCGTGGGGAGGCGGATGATGCGGCGGTTTCGTTGGAAAGGTTGGCTGGGCGCGTTGTCCGCCCTGCTGGTGGCGGTGGCATCCGCAGCGGCGGCACCGCATGGCGACAGCCTGCTGGTTCCCGATCGCGTCTGGACGGCTGATGGCGATGCGGCACACGCCGGCTGGGCCGTGCTGGTGCACGATGGCGCCATTGCGGCGGTCGGTCCGCTCGACAGCATCAACGCCCCTGCAGGTGCCCAGCGCATCGCGCTGCCCGGTGCGACGCTCATGCCCGGCCTCATCGACCTGCACTCCCACGTGCTGCTGCACCCGTACAACGAAACGTTGTGGAACGACCAGGTGCTGAAGGAACCGCAGGATTACCGCACGCTGGAAGCTGCCGCGCATGCGCGCGCCACGCTCATGGCCGGTTTCACCACGCTGCGCGACCTGGGCACTGAAGGCGCCGGTTTTGCGGACGTGTCGATCAAGCGCGCCATCGATGAAGGCATCATTCCGGGGCCGCGCCTGTTCGTCGCCACGCGCGCCATCGTCGCCACTGCCAGCTACGGGCCCGGGCCCCGGGGATTCCGCCCCGACATGGACCTGCCCAGCGGTGCGCAGGAGGTCAGTGGCGTGGACGAAGCCATCCGCGCGACGCGTGAACAGGCCGGCCGCGGCGCGGACTGGATCAAGCTTTATGCGGACTATCGCGTCGGCGTCGACGGCAGCACGCAGCCGACGCTGTCGCTGGCAGAGATGAAGGCGATCGTCGATACGGCGCACCTCTCCGGCCGCCCGGTGGCGGCGCATGCGTCCAGCGATGAGGGCGTGCGCCTGGCGGTGGAAGCGGGCGTGGACAGCATCGAGCACGGCTATGGCGCCAGCGAATCGACATTCAAGCTGCTCAAGCAGCATGGCGTCGCCTACGAGCCCACGCTGACCGCGGTTGAAGCAACGGCGCAGTATTTCGAACACTATGTACCCGGCCAGAGCGAGCCCACCGCGCGCATGCGCGAGGCGGAGCGTGCCTTCCGCACGGCGATGAAGGTAGGCGTGACCATCGGCAACGGTAGCGACGTGGGCGTGTTTACCCATGGCGACAACTGGCGCGAGCCGGCCAACATGGTGCGCGATGGCATGAGCGCACCGCAGGCGCTGCACGCGGCCACCGATGTCGCCGCGCGCATCCTTCGCCAACAACAGAAGTTCGGCCGCATTGCGCCCGGCCTGCGCGCTGATCTTGCCGCCTTCACGGGCGACCCCAGCGCGCATATCGACGACCTCCAGCACACCGTTTTCGTGATGAAGGACGGCGTCGTCTATCGCGCACCGCAGGCAACGCCATGACCGACTTCCTGATCCGCCCCATCGAACCACGCGACAACGCCGCCATCGCGCACGTCATCCGCACCGTGATGCCGGAATTCGGCGCCGACGGTCCGGGCTTTGCCATCCACGATGCGGAAGTGGACGGCATGTGCGAAGCGTATGCGCGCCCGCGCAGTGCCTACTTCGTGGTGGAGCGCAACGGCGTGGTGCTGGGCGGTGGCGGCGTGGCGCCGCTGGAAGGCGGCGACCCGGAGGTCTGCGAGCTGCGCAAGATGTATTTCCTGCCCGAAGCCCGCGGCATCGGTGCGGGCAGCGCCATGATGCTGCGTTGCCTGGATGCTGCGCGGACCTACGGCTTCCGTCGCTGCTACCTGGAGACGCTGACGGGCATGGATGCGGCGCAATCGTTGTATCGTCGGCATGGCTTCACCACCTTGTCCGCGCCGATGGGCGGCACCGGCCATTTCAGCTGCGACCAGTTCTTCATCCGCGAGTTGTAATCGAGAGAACCCACGCCATGGGCAGCCATGATCCGCGTATCGACGTCTATATCGCCAAGGCGGCGCCCTTCGCCCAGCCCATCCTCGAGCACCTGCGCGGGGTGATCCACGAAGCCTGCCCCGAGGTGGAGGAAGGCATCAAATGGAGCATGCCGTTCTTCAGCTACCAGGGCGCGCTCCTGTGCAACATGGCGGCATTCAAGCAGCACTGTAGCTTCGGCTTCTGGCTGCACAAGGAAGTGGTCGGCGAAGAACGCGCCGGTGGCATGGGCCAGTTCGGCAAAATCACCTCGCTGAAAGAGCTGCCGCCGAAAAAGACCCTGATAGCGCTCGTGCGCAAGGGCATGTCGCTGTCCGACGGCGGCGCCAAGCCCAGGCGCGTCGCCAAGCCCAAGACTCCGCTCAGCGTGCCGGATGATCTCGCCGCAGCACTTACCCAGCGCAAGCATGCCGCCGCGCGCAAGATTTTCGAGGGCTTCCCGCCCAGCGCACAGCGCGAGTACGTCGAATGGATCACCGAGGCCAAGACCGAAACCACGCGACAGAAGCGCCTGGCCTCCACACTGGAGTGGCTGGCGGAAGGCAAGCGGCGCAACTGGAAGTACGAATCATGCTGACGCCACCCGTGCTGCATTTCGAGGTGGATGATCCTGCTGCCGCCGATGTCGCTCCCCTGCTGTTGCAACTGGACGGCTATCTCGCGGAGCTTTACCCCACAGGGAATATCCAGCCGCTGTCGGTGGAAGAGCTGCGCCAACCGAACGTCACCTTTCTCACCGCACGCGTCGATGGCACGCCCGTCGCCTGCGGCGCCTGCGTGCGGCATGCGGACTACGTGGAAGTGAAGCGCATGTACGTGCTGCCTGCGTGCCGCGGACTGGGCTTGGGCAAGCAGCTGCTGGAGGCACTCGAAAAGGAAATCGCGCGCAGCGGGCGCACCACCATACGACTCGAAACCGGCACCGCGCAGACCGAAGCCGTGGAACTTTACGAACGTGCCGGTTATCGCCGCTGCGCGCCCTTCGGCGAACACCGCGCCAACCCTCGCAGCATCTGCATGGAGAAGTGCCTCGCATGATCCGCATTGCCCGCGCCGACGACGCAGCGGCCGTCCATGACATCTACACGCCATCCGTGCTTTCCGGCGTGGAAACCTTCGAGACCGAACTACCCGGCACGGAGGCGATGCGCCAGCGCATCACCACGCGACTGCAGCACTATCCGTGGCTGGTCTGGGAGGATGACGGCCGCTTGCTGGCCTATGCCTATGCGAGCCGCTTCCGCGAGCGCGCCGCCTATGATTGGATCGCCGAGACCTCGATCTATGTCCACTCCGACGCACGCCGACGCGGCATCGCGCGCCGCCTGTACGGCGTGCTGCTCGATGCGATGCGGCTGCAGGGCATCAACCAGGCCGTGGGCGTCATCACCATGCCCGGCGAAGGCAGCGTGGCGATGCATGAATCCATGGGCTTCACGACTGCCGGCGTGTGGCGCAGCAGTGGTTACAAGCTGGGCCAATGGTGGGACGTGGGCGTGTGGCAGAAGGAGCTGCAGCCGCCCGAAAATCCGCCGCGCCCCGTGATGACCTTCCCTGCGCTCGCCAACTCGCACGCCTTCCGCGAGCTGCTCGCGCAGTAGCACACGTCGCCACCCGCGACGGCTCAGTGCAGCGTGTTGACGGCCTTCACCATCCCGCCCAGCCAATCCCACGCGCTGGGCAGGAACACCATCACGAGGATCGAGCCGAACGCGAGCAGTTTGGGCCATAGCGCGGTCAGTGCACCGCCAAGCGTGAGGTGATCCTTGTCGTCGGTGAACATCCGGCCCAGCAAGGCATCCTTTTCCAGCTGCAGTACGGCGTAAACGATCGCCGCGAAGGACAGGGCCAGCAGGATGGTGGCGGCGGTGGTCTGCAGCCGCGGATAAACCGGCGGATACACCTGCATCAGCATCAGCGCCAAAGTAGCGCCAAGCACGGCGCACCATGCACATGTGCGCACGGCTGCAGCCGCCAGCTTCATCTCGGCCACCAGTTGGGCCTGCCATGTATCGAACGGCGGGCCTTCGGCACCGAAGGGCCAGGTACGGTCGAGCAGGCTTCGCGTCTGTGCCGTCCATGCCGACAGTGGCTGCCGGCGCCACGCGTCGTAGTTGTCGCTGCGCATGACGATATTGAACGGACTGCGCGGCCTCTCGTCGAGGAGGCACGGCGTGGGCCAGTCGGCAAGGCCGGTCTTCTCGCGCACGAGCGGTATCACCTTCGCCAGTTCCAGGGTCGTGCGACGCCAACGGTCGAAGGTTTCGGCCAGCAACACGAGGAAGAACGCGCTGCCACACAGCGCAAGGACGCCGCTGAGCTCGGAGATCCACGGGTGTTCCGTGCTGGTCGGACTCATGTCGTTGACGCTCAGCGGCAAGCAGATCAACAGGATCAGTGCGCCCGCCGCGGCATGCCAATGCCCCAGCTGGCGCAGTCGCGTGCCAAAGCGCGAATTTTCTTCCAAGGCCTGGGCCAGCATGAGGCAGTGTGCGTTCCAGTCGAGCACGCGCAACGCTGCGAACGCCACGAAGCAGGCATAGCCCAGGCACAGGGCGATCAACGCCCACAGGTCCCGACCGTGCGCAAGGTTGGTGTCGCCATAGGACGGCGGCGGCAACATCGTGATGACTTTGCCACCCGCGATCGCCAGCCCCGCCAGCGCGAATAGCAGCCAAGCGAACAGCCACCCCGACGAGGTGTGGCGGGCCGATCCGGTGGTGCTGGGCGTCACGCGCATCCAGCGCAGCGCATGGCGACATACGGGGAACGACACCAGCGAAATGTCGCGCCCGTTCCAGGTCAGCCAGCAAGCCACGGCCAGCATCACGGTGAAGAACAGCATCATCCCCAGATAGACAGGCTCCTGCAGCTGGATGCGCGTGTCCGCGACGATCAGGATGTCCTGCTTGCCCTGCGCCGGCGTCACCTTGCATGCGTTCGGCGCCGTGGCGGACACGGGGCGTTTGCTCTGGATGTCCGCGTACTGGAACCCGGCGAGCGTCGCCACCAGCATCGGTGGTGCCATCCAGGCACTGTCCGGATCGGTGAAGGCATGCTGCTGGTCGGCGGGCAGGTCCTGCAGCTTGGCCAGGCGCGTCGCGGCACGGAAGGTATTGGCCGCGTAATCGGTGGCGAACGCAAAATGCCGCGGCATCAGCGGGCATTCCCACGTGTCCTTGCCGGCCGCTGCAAATCCTTTCGTGCCCTCGCCCTGCGGACAAGGAATCGGATCGTTGTACGTGTTGAGGCAAACCAGGCTCTGGCCGGCGGGCATGGTGATGCTGCCGCGGCTGATGTCGCGATAGTCGGGATGCGCAAGCAGGTTGTCCTGCTCCAGCACGATGGGCAGCGAGCCCGGCAACAGGTCGCGGATTTCGCTGAGCAAAAACAGGCGGTCGCGCACATCAGTGGCAATGACGATCACTGCGGCGGGACGCACGTATTTCTTCAGCGCATCGAACGTCTGGTACAGCATGAGTTCGTCCGAGCGCGAGCTGAGGCTGGGCTGGTAAGTGGGCGGCTGGTCGGTGCCCTTGTCCACGCCGGTGAGGTCCAGTTCCAGCAGGCGCTCGGGCAGGAACTGCTTGCGCTGTGCGTCCTCGCCTTGCTTGAGCTTCACGTGCTCGGCGCGAATCGCGGCGATGTTCGGCGGAAACTGCACGCTGACCAGATGGCCCCAGCAATGCGGTTCGCCCTGGGCCGCTTCGTTGCGGCGCGTGCAGATGGCGTTCTGTTCACCGAGGCGATTGCTGGTGAGGTCGTCGCGGGCACCCTCGCCGAAACTCGATTCCTCGCTGAGCACGACCACGGTGCCGTCGGCACCCAGGCGCGGCTCGAGATACGCCATCACGGTATCCATCTGGTCGGAAACGCTGTACGCCAGCGGGCGGTATAGGAATGCCACCTTGAACGTGGGCGAGTCGGCCGCGGCGAGATAGTCGTGGTACTTGATCTCTTCGTTGTTGCTTACGCTGGCGGAAGGCGATACGAGCCGTATCCGCAGTTGTTTCGGCCCGGACCCGATACACGGTGACGTGGCCGCCGCCTTCGCTACGTTGCCCAACGCGGCAGCCATCGATTCCATGGAACCGGAGAAGGACGGGCCGATGATGTCCAGCTGGCGATCGCATCCGATCCCGGCCAGCCGTGCATCCATGTCGTCCGGTGCGCCCGGATTGGCCGCCTCGCTCGTCCTGGTTTCTTCGTCGTGGCAGTCGACCGAAGCGATATCCGCCGTCGTCGAGGCCGTGCTTCGCATGCCGTCCACCAGCATGGCGCAGCGCGCGGCCACGCGGAACGCATCCGGATGCACGCCCGAGGTGGGCGTTTCGCCGACCACGAACAAGGCGTAGTAGGTCGAACCGCAGAATGCCTGCGCGCCGGAGGTTGCATGGCAGTTGCGCCAGTTGTCACGGCGAAACAGCAGCACGCCCGGCCATTCGCGCGCGGGGTCCTGGATCGCCGGATAGCCGCCATCCTTGTCCGGATCGCGCGGCGCCCATGCCAGCGCAAAGCCGTCCAGCGCATAGCCATTGGCCTGGAACGCGCTGATCACGGCACTGAGCTCGACATCGAAGGCGCGACCCAGGCGCGTCTCCAGCGGATCGGGCAGCGCGATGACGGCTGCCTTCACTTTCACCGACGCGCCCTTGGGCAAATGCGCGAACGGCCTCAATGGATCGGCCAGCTGCGACGTCGTCATGAAATAGGCGCTATCCGCACCGGCAGCGGGAGCGGCCGCGGCGACCTGGCCCACGCACGACAACAGGCATGCGACTACCCATGCGAACCACATCGGCAGCAGCGGCGAAGCAGGCGAGCCACCGGCCCGCGCTGCCCCGCCGCCTCGCCGCTGATCGTCCCCAAGCTCCATGGCAGCCTTCCTCGGGCGGCGCCCGTGACCAACCCTTGGAGTTGTACTACCCGTTGACGCAGAAAGAGCCCTGAAAATCGATATAAACGCCACCGACAAAAGCTCTAAGTATGGCTACCGGTGATAGGCCGGCCGCCCGACGGGGCCCCTTGCGCCGCCCGACTTATCCATTACGGCCGCCCCGGCGCTTAACCGTCCCCAGGCGCCTTCCGGCGAACCGGGTCGGGCCTGCTGGGCTACCATTGGCGTTTTCAACCGCTTTACGGACTTCCCCATGCAGCTCAATCAGGTCAAGGCGATCATCACCGGCGGCGCCTCCGGTCTCGGCCACGCGGTGGCGCAGCATCTCGTCGCCAACGGCGGCAAGGTCGCGTTGTTCGATGTGAACGAAGAGAAGGGCCAGGAAGCGGCCAAGGCGCTGGGCGGCCATTTCTACCGCACCGACGTCACCTCCGAAGAGGGCGTGAGCGCCAACGTCGCCTCCGCGCGCGAAGCCATGGGTGGCCTCAACGTGGTGATGAACTGCGCCGGCATCCTGGGCGCGGGTCGCATGCTGGGCAAGGACGGCCCGATGCCGCTCAACACCTTCGCCACCACCGTGATGGTGAACCTGGTGGGCAGCTTCAACGTCGCCAAGGCGGCTGCCGCGCTGATGCAGAACAACGAAGCAGGCGAAGACGGCGAGCGCGGCGTGATCATCAATACCGCATCGGTCGCAGCCTTCGAGGGCCAGATCGGCCAGGCCGCGTATTCGGCCTCCAAGGGCGGCGTGGTCGGCATGACGCTGCCGATGGCGCGCGAGCTGTCGCGCTTCGGCATCCGCGTGGCCACCATCGCACCGGGCATCTTCTGGACCCCGATGGTCGACGGCATGCCGCCGCAGGTGCAGGAGTCGTTGTCGGCTTCGATTCCGTTCCCGTCGCGCCTGGGCAAGCCGGACGAATTCGCCAGCACCGTAGCCTTCATTCTCGGCAACCGCTACATCAACGGCGAAACCATCCGCCTGGATGGCGCCGTGCGGTTGCAACCCAAGTAACGAGAAAATAGTGACGAAGAGCGAGGAGTGAGAGTTGCACTTCCCGCCCCTTGCTCTCTCACTCCTCGCTTCTTCACTCACTCCTGGTCTATTCACTCACTCCTGGTTCTTATGAAAGCTTCCGACGTCAAGAAAGGCAACGTGGTCGAACACGAAGGCACCGTCTACCAGGTGCGCGATATCGAGCGCAGCTCGCCCACCGCGCGTGGCGGCAACGTCACCTTCCGCTTCACCATGTATTCGATCCCCGGTGGCCGCAAGTTCGACCTGAGCCTGCGCGCCGACGACGATCTCAAGGAAATGGACCTGGTGCGCCGCGAGGCGAACTTCTCGTACATGGACGGAGAGGTCTTCGTGTTCATGGACAAGGAGGACTACACCCAGTACCTGCTCTCGCCGGAACTGGTGGGCGACAACGCCGGCTACATCGTTGAAGATGTCGAGGGCTATTACGTGCAGCTGATCGATGATGCGCCGGTGGGCCTGCAGGTTCCCACCAGCGTGACGCTGACCGTGGTGGACACCGCGCCGGAACTGAAGGGCGCCAGCGCCACCAAGCGCACCAAGCCAGCCAAGCTCAACACCGGCATCGAGATCCAGGTGCCCGAGTACATCACCAACGAAGAAAAGGTGTGGGTAAATACGCTGACCGGTGAGTTCGCCGGCCGCGCCTGACCTGCCCCGCTGCATGCACGAAAACGGCGTCCGGATTCCGGGCGCCGTTTTCGTTTGCGGCTTGACCTTGGCGCAACGCTGCGGCAGCTTCGCTGTACCCCATCGCGATGTGACCGCCATGCTGACGAAACTCTCCCGGCGCACGCTCCTGCCCTGCTTCCTGCTGGCCCTGCTGAGCGCGTGCGCGCCCGCGCCGGTACGCAACCCCATCGCCCAATGGGAACCCTCGCCCAATTTCGATACGCGACGGCCGGTACTGATCGTCGTGCATTTCACTGACGAGAACTCCGCGGAGCAGGCCTTGCACACGCTTCGCACCGCCAACAGCGGCGGCCCGGTGAGTTCGCACTACCTCGTCGGCAACGACGGCCGCGTCTACCAGCTTGTCGCCGACGACAAGCGCGCGTGGCACGCCGGTGCGGGGCGCTGGGGCACGATCACCGACGTCAACTCCGCCTCCATCGGCATCGAGCTGGACAATGACGGCCACTCGCCGTTCACCCCGACGCAGATCGCCAGCCTGCTGCGCCTGCTGACGGATCTCACCGATCGCCTGCATATTCCTCGCACGCAGATCATTGGTCATGAAGACCTCGCACCCGGGCGCAAGGACGATCCGGGCCCGCTCTTCCCGTGGCAACAGCTGGCCGAAGCCGGCTTCGGCCTGTGGCCACGCGGAGACCTGGTCGATCCTCCGCCGGGCTTCGATCCGTGGATGGCGCTGGGCCTGATCGGCTATTCGCTGGACAATCGCACCGCGACCGTGCACTCCTTCCACCATCACTTCCGCGGCATGGAAGGCGACACCCTCGACCCGCAGGACCTGCGCGTGCTGTACACCCTCTCCCGCCAGCTGGCCACGCCTCCCTTGTAGGAGCGCACCCAGTGCGCGAAAAGCCTACAGCGCAGTGACGCCGCCACGCCGCGGTCGCCCACTGGGTGGGCTCCTACATAGCTCGCAAGCGCCCATCCTTTCGTGCGTTGCAGGGGCGCACCCAGTGCGCGAAAAGCCTACAGCGCGGTGAAGCCGCCACGCCATGGTCGCCCACAGGGTGGGCTCCCACACAGGGCACACAAGCGCCGCCCTTTCGACCTTTTCCTTGTGGGGGCGCACCCTGTGAGCACCGCACCTACAACGTGCTGAAGCCGGCCACGTCGTAGCTACCCAAAGGTCGCCACCCAAAAGCCAAATCATCTCGCCGTCGTCGCATTCGTTTCAGGCACCCTGAGGCAGAATGACCACCTCGTTTAGGAGCGAACGACGCGTCATGTCTTCCAGCGGTTACTCCCTGCGCGCCACGGTGGTCGACAGCCTGCTGACCGCCAAGCGGCCCGACGTGCCCGCCCGTGTCGTGTTCCGCAACACCGCCGCGGTAATCCTGCCGCTCGCCATCGGCGTCGCCAGCGGCCATCCGGGCATCGGGCTCGGCATCGGTGCCGGCGCGCTGGACACGATGTTCTCCGATCAGCCGGGGCCGTATCGGCAACGCATGGCGCGGCTGCTGCTCGCCTCGCTCGCCGCCGGCCTCGCTTCGCTGCTGGGATTCCTCATCGGCGACCAGCTCATTCCCATCCTGATCGCCACGGCGGCGTTCGGCTTTTGCGGCGGCCTGCTGGTGGTATTCGGCACCGACATGACCCGCGTGGGCATGACCAGCATGATCCTGCTGGTGGTGACGGCCGCCACGCCAAGGCCCTTGCCGGAAGCCATCGGCGCGGCCAGCCTGATCTTCGCCGGCGGCCTGCTGCTGACCATGTTCTCGGTCGCCGCATGGCCCCTGCAGCGCTATCGCCCCGAGCGCCACGCCCTGGCCGACGTGTACCGCGGTCTCTCCGCGCTGGCACGGCAGCAGGCGCACGACGATGCCGACGTACCCGCGTTGACGGATGCAATGACCACGCTGCAGCACACGCTGCTGGGCCGTCACCATGCGCGCGGTCGCGCGATGGAAGCCTTCGGTGTGCTGCTGGAACTGGCCGAGCGCATCCGCCTCGAACTCACCGCGATGGCCGAGCTGCGCGCCAACGCATCCATCCACGCCATGTTCCGCGGCGACGCCGCGCGCGTGCTCGCCGCCATTGCCGACGCACTGGAAGCGGGCGAGCCACCGCAACAGGCCGAACGCGCGTTGCAGACGCTGCAGGCCAGCGAAAACGCCTTGCTCGGCGACGGCGGCCAGGCCGACGGGCTGGCCACGCACATCCACGCCTTGTCGGGCCAGCTGGCCGCTGCCGTGCGCAACGCCAACTGGGCCGGCAGCCGCGGCGAACTGCGGGCTGCAGCGGACGAAACGCCGCTGCCCGCCGCATTGCGCAGCAGTTCCACGCGCGCCACGCTGCGCGCCAACCTGACGCCACATTCGGTGGCCTTCCGCCACGCGGTACGCAGCGCGATCACGCTTACGGCCACGCTGTTCGTCGCGCGCGAACTGGCGTTGCCCCACGGCTACTGGCTGCCGATGACCGCCGCCATCGTGCTGCGCCCCGACTTTGCCGCCACTTTCAACTTCGGACTGCTGCGCGTGGTCGGCACCGTGCTTGGTCTCGTGCTTACCACGGCGCTGCTGCATTTCGCGCCGCATGAAGTGTGGGCGCACCTGGCGCTGATGGCGGTGCTCTGCATGGCGTTTCGCTATCTCGCCACCGCGCATTACGGCATTGCCGTGGCAGCGCTCACCGGCACCGTGGTGATCCTGCTTTCCTTCGAGGGCGTCAATTCCAGCGACGCGGTGCTGGATCGCGTGATCAACACCGCGCTTGGCAGCGGCATGGCGCTGCTGGCCTATTTTCTGTGGCCTACATGGGAACGCGGTCGCGCCCGCGCCGCGCTGTCGGACATGCTGGATGCCTACGCCGACTACCTGCATGCACTCGCGCACCCCGAACGTGCGGACGTGCGCCGCGAAACACGGACCGCGGCACGCACCGCGCGCAGCAACGCACAGGCATCGCTCGATCGCATGCGTGCCGAACCGGGCACGCCGCACGCGCTGCTGGAACTGGCTGCCGCGTTGTTCGCCAACGGCAACCGCCTGGCGCGCACGGCGATGACGCTGGAGGCACTCATCGACGATCACGACAGCCTGCCGGAAACGGCCGAGATGTGCGCCTTCGTCGACCATGCATCCACCGCCCTGCACGAAGTAGCCTCCGCCTTGCGCACGCAACGCGTACCCGAAGCCCTGCCCGACCTGCGCGGCCTGCAACGCACGTACGCCGCGTTGCTCAACATGGCCGAGGATCGCCAGGCGGCCGATTTGCTCGCGCGCATCAGTGATCGGTTGGTGGACAACGTGAATACGCTGGCGCATATCACCGGGCGCAATCGGAACAGGTCCGCGGCGACGGCGTGATTTGGTCTTCGCTACTTGGCGCGTGCGGCCGCTGTACGAGGGAGCGGTTGCTGGAGTCGCGAGTGCGCAACCAGTGAACTTCGTGCGAGCCGTGATGAGGCCAATTCTGTCGACGAAGACCTTCACGGCTCATCTGATCATTTCGTAAACGTGCTCGCCTGCCGCGGGCTTCCACTCGCCTGCCGGCGAGCGGGTAACTTCTCTTTGTCTCGCCAAAGAGAAGTCACCACCGTGAAGGTGGCAATGCCAAGAGAAAAGCGCCCCCGATGTCCCGCCCCTACGGGGGCGCGGCCGGGAGACGGGGGGATCGACAGGGCGTCCTGCCCTGACGATCCACTGGCCGGCATCCATGCCGGCCACCCTTCGGGCTATTCCGCCTCCCGACCGCTCGGGCCATAGGGGCCCGATACATGCTCGAGCCGCTACGCGGCTCATCGTCGTGTGAAGCCCTCGCGACTCAATGCAATTCTGTGGGAGCGCACCCTGTGAGCGACCTCACCTGTCGACTTATCGGCCGACAGTTGAAGTGACGCTCGGGGCCACGCACCGAAAGATGATCTCGCGGAAAAGAGGCAAGCGCTTTCACCAGACGGCAAGCGTCTATTCGCCCACCAATACCGGCAAAATCTGCTCCCTGCTCAACCTCGCGATGGCCAGCCCATCCAGCGCCGCCGGATCAACCCATCGCACTTCCTCGATCTCCGCCTGTGCCATGAACGGCCCATCGGCGTGCACTTCGTAGACTTCCGCCTCCACGACGAAACCCGTCTCGTTGGCGGCAGGTGCGCTGAAGCGTCCCAGCCAGCGCGCGCCCTCGCGATGCATCACGCAACCGAGTTCTTCGCGCAGCTCGCGCTCGAGTGTGTGCAGGTCGTCGCGGTCTTCCGCATCGCGTTTTCCTCCGGGCTGCTGCAGCACCGCAGCGCCATGCTTGCGCACCATCAGCACCCGGCCCTGCGGGTCGCGGATCACGGCGGCGACGATGCGGATCAAGCCGCTCACAACCGCGAAAACGCCCAGGACTGCATGCGTCCGTCCTTGTACGGCATGACGCCGTGGAACGGACGCGGATCGTTGTCGAACACCAGCGGCAGGAAGTGGCGGTCGCCTTCCCACATCGGCAGGTCCATCAGGCGATCCAGCGGCACCCATTCCAGGGTGCCTTCGTGATTGCCCTCATGCGGCGTGCCGCTGAAGCGGTCGATCACGAAGATGAAGCCCAGCCAGTCTTCGCCGTGCTTGCCGAAACCGGGCCAGTTGAGGGTGCCGCGCAACGACATGGACTCGCAGGTGATGCCGGCTTCCTCGGCTATCTCGCGGCGCATGCACGCGGCGATGTCCTCGCCCGGCTCCATCTTGCCGCCCAGGCCGTTGTATTTGCCCAGGTGCATGTCATCAGGACGGGCGTTGCGATGGATCATCAGCACCTGTTTCCGATCGGGCGAAAGCACGTAACCGAGCGTGGCGACGATGGGTGTGTAGAGCATGGGTGGCGCTACCGGGGAAAACGTCAAGTCTAAAACATGCGGTGCCCGGACTTGCGTCGATCGCGTCTGCCCGGCGACCATCGGGGGCATGCCTACGTCCCGCGTACGACGTCCGCCCCGCCACTTCGCCTGGGTCCTGCTGCCAACGCTCGCGCTGTTGGCTGGCCTGACCGGCTGCGACCAGCAGGCACGCGCCGTGGACGGGCGGGAGATCGTGTTCGAAAACCAGAACTTCCGCGTGGTGAGCATCGACCTCAAGCGCGAGTCGCTTAGCCTGCACTGGAAGGAACCGGAAAGCGGCGAGCCGTTCGGCACCATCAATTCGCTGCGCCAGTGGGGCCTGTCGCACGGGCGCCGGATGCTGTTTGCCGCCAACGCGGGCATCTACGACCGCCAGTACGCACCGCTGGGCCTTTACGTGGAGAACGGCCGCACGGTGGTGCCGCTCAACCTGGCCCATGGCAATCCCGCGTCGGGCAATTTCTCGCTGCTGCCCAACGGGGTGTTCGCGGTCTACCCGGACGGTCACGCCGCGGTGCGCACCAGCGCGGCCTTCAAGGCCGAAGCCAGGCCCGTGCAATGGGCCAGCCAGTCCGGCCCGATGCTGGTGATCGACGGCAAGCTCAACGACCAGTTCATCGACGATTCCAACAGCCTCAAGTGGCGCAGCGGCGTGTGCGCAAGGACCTCGCACCAGGTGGTGTTCGCCGTAAGCGAAGCGCCGGTCAACTTCCATACGTTCGCCCGTCTGTTCAAGGAACAGCTGGGCTGCCACGATGCGCTGTACCTGGACGGCACCATCTCGCAGTTCTACGTGGACGGCGAAGGCTACGCCGGTGCCCCCACGTTCATGGTCAAGCCTTACGCCGGCATCTTCGCGGTGTTTGCCCAACCGACGCCCTGAAAGCCGGCACCCGCGTGCCGGCCCGTTTCTTTCAACCCATCATCCGGACCGAACTGCACGCGCCATGACTCAACCCCGACGCTTCCGCTGGCTTCGTTATCTGCTGGGCACCCTGCTCGTGCTGATCGTCGTCCTGTTCGCCGCAGGCTGGTTCCTGCTGGCCGGCAGCCGTGCGCGCCTCGACGGCGAAGCACGCCTGGCCGGGCTAAGCGACGCCGTGTCCATCACGCGCGATGCGCTGGGCACCACCACCATCACGGGCAAGACCCGTGATGACGTCACCTACGCCCTGGGCTATGAGCACGGCCAGGAGCGCTTCTTCGCCATGGACCTGATGCGCCGCCTGCCCGCGGGCGAACTGTCGGAACTGGTGGGCGCCAAGGCGCTGGATACCGACCTCAACCATCGCCGCCATCGATTGCGCAGCGTGGCCGAAGCGGCCTATGCCGCGCTGCCGCCGGAACAGAAGCACACGCTGGACCTGTACGCCAAGGGCGTCAACGCCGGCCTTGCCGACCTGCACGTGAAGCCCTGGGAATACCTGCTGCTCGGCACCAAGCCCCAGGCATGGCGTCCGGAAGATGGCTTCCTGGTGATCGCCGCGATGTACCTGGACCTCAACGGCGACGGCCGCAACGACCGCGAGCTGCACATCGCCGAGCTGCGCTCCGCGTTGCCCGCCTCGGTGGCCAACTTCCTGCTGTCGCCCGATCCGGACTGGGAGGCGCCGCTCAAGGGCGACCTCTCGCGTCCGCCAGTGATTCCGGCGGCGGGTGACTACAACCTGCGCCAGCAGCAACCGGTGACGAGCACCGACAACACCGCGCTCACCGCCGCCCTGCTTCCCGCGCTCGATGCGGAGCGTCCGGGCAGCAACAACTTCGCCGTGGCCGGCAGCCTGACCGAAAGCGGCGCGGCCATCGTTTCCAACGACATGCACCTGGGTCTGCGCGTACCCAACATCTGGTTCCGCGCGCGCCTGCGCTACGCCGACCCCACCGCGCCCAACGGCCAGCGCGACGCCAACGGCGTCACCCTGCCGGGCACGCCGGCGCTGGTGGTCGGCTCCAACGGCCAGGTGGCATGGGGCTTCACCAACAGCTACGGCGACTGGCTGGACTGGGTACGCGTGCAGCGCGATCCGAACGACGCCAGCCGCTACAAGGTGCCCGAGGGCTGGGCCAGCATCGAGATGCACGACGAAGTCATCCGCATCAAGGACGCACCCAGCCACACGCTGAAGGTGGAAGTGACGCGCTGGGGCCCGATCATGGGCAAGGACATCGACGGCACGCCGCTGGCGCTGGCCTGGGTCGGCGATCGCGCCCGCGGCTACAACCTCGGCGTGATGCAGCTTGAACATGCCACCAGCGCGCACGCCGCGCTGGACCTCGCCGCCACCATGGGCATGCCGCCGCAGAACCTGCTGGCCGGCGACAGTGCCGGCCACATCGGCTGGACCGTCACCGGCAACTGCATTCCGCTGCGCAAGGGTTTCGACCCGCAACTGCCGGCGGATTGGTCGACGCCCGACACCGGTTGGCTCGGCTGTGCCGATGCCGCGCAGTATCCGCGTGTCGAGGATCCGGCCGATGGCCGCCTGTGGACGGCCAACAACCGCACGGTGGACGGCGCCGAGCTGGAACTGCTTGGCAACGGTGGGCACGACCTCGGCGCGCGTGCGCAGCAGATCCGCGACGACCTGCGCGCACGCAACAGCTTCACGGCCGGCAACATGCTGGACGTCCAACTGGACAATCGCGCCGTGCTGCTCACGCGTTGGCAGCGCCTGCTACAGGACACCCTGGCCGGCACCAGCGATCCGGAACTGGAACAACTGCGCCAGCTCACCGCCACCTGGACAGGCCGCGCCGCGCCCGAAAGCGTGGACTATCGCCTGGTGCGCGAATTCCGCGACAAGGTGAAGGAAGCCGTGCTCGCGCCGTTCGTCGCACAGGTGAAGGCCAAGCACGATGATTTCGCGTGGCCCGGCATGATCGACGCCGAAGCCGCCGTGTGGGCCTTGCTGCGCGATCGCCCCGATCACCTGCTCGATCCGAAGTACGACAACTGGAACGCCCTGCTCAACGCAGCCGCGCACCAGGTGGTCGACGAGCTGGGCAAGCAGCCCGGCGGGCTGGCGGCGCGCACCTGGGGCGAATACAACCGCACTGCCATCCGCAATCCGCTGTCGCGTGCCCTGCCGTCCTTCATCGGGCGCTTCCTCGACATGCCCGACGAACCCGTGGCCGGCGATCACAACATGCCGCGCGTGGTGTCACCCGGCTTCGGCTCTTCCGAGCGCATCGACGCCATGCCCGGGCACGAAGCCCAAAGCATCCTGCACATGCCTGGCGGCCAGAGCGGCCATCCGCTGTCGCCGTATCACGGCGCCGGCGAGGAAGACTGGGTCAACGGCCGCCCGACGCCGCTGCTGCCGGGTCCGGACCAGCACACGCTTACGCTGTTGCCGGAACGATGACAGCGTAGGCATCACGGTTTTCGCAACAAGCGCTGGTGACGCCGGGGGGACGTCGCCAGCGCCGGACCTGCATGCCGAATGCGAGCGTTTGCGTCCCCTCCCATAATCGGGGGAATTCCAGATGCATCACCGAAGATTGCTGGCAGGCCTGTGCGCTGCTGGCGCCATCACACTGTCCTCGCCCACTCACGCTGCCGACGTCGCCAATTCGACGTATGTCGCTGAGCTTCAGCAGACACCGCTGTTTCTCGCGATGAACCAGCCCACGATCGAAGCGCTCTACGCGGGCGTGGAAGGGCCGCTGCCTCCAAGCGCGACAACCACCCAGCCCATGAGCTGGAAAGCGATCGGCGTCACCTCTGTGGGCAATGCGTTGGGCATGGCGATTGTCTCCGCCACGGCAAAAGCCGACAGCCACAACTTCGCCGAAACGCATATTGCGGGCTTGCGCGAAGCCACCAGGAGCATGGGCCTGGAGCAGCAGTTGCAGCAGGCGATACTGGAGTCGAGCGGAAACGTTGCCTGGCTCAGCGGAGGCAGCACGCACGTCGTGTCTGACGACAAGGAACTTGCGCCGTCACCGGACATGAAGGCGTGGCTGGTATTGCACGCCCGCTATGCATTGAGCACGGACTTCTCGCATGTAGTGGTGGTGGCCGACGTCGAACTGTTCCGGCAGGCCCCGGGCGACACCTCCGACCGCTGGCGGCGCAAACCAGCCTTCCACAATGTGCTGGTCTTCCAATCCGCGGCGTTGCATGTCCCCGACAAGGTGCCCGCCGACACCGAGCGCATGATTGCCGACGAAAATGCACGCTGGGACCAGGCTGCCATCAACGCCGAAATCGACCGGCTCAACAAACAGGGGCTCTACGACACCGTTGCGATCAAGCAGCGTCGCGCCGTGGTCGCCAAGCAGGAACAACACAAGAAGAACCTGGCCGAAGCCAGGACTGCGAAGTGGAGCCGCAACCAACTGGGCTACGAATATGCAAGGCGATGGGGCGACCATGACGCTGCCGCCCTTCGCCAGGCCTTGCGCGATGGTGGCCTGGAGGTCGGCAGGATGCTGGCGCTGACTTTCAGCGGGCAGCACGACAATGTCGGCGTGGCGTCCACCGATGGCACATCGACGGCGTCCAGCGAAACACCCCGGCGGCTGGACTATCTCCAGCCCAATGGCGATGTCATGTCGGTCCTGGGTGACGACAAGCCAATGATCGGTCCCTATCTCACGGGCTCGTGATCAGCGCCGTAACCGCTCGTGCAGGAGAACCATGCGTATGGTTCCCCTGCACGGGAACGCCCAAGCAACTCGGAGATTCTTAGCGCCCCGGATGCGCCACGAACCGCGGCGGTGTTGCCTCGTCGGCGAACTGCCAGGCGCTGAGATAAGCGAGCTTCAGAATCTTCGCCATCTTCGGATAGTCGATCTTGTCCGCCGTGTCGCTGGGGTGGTGATAGTCCGGATGGAAGCCGGTGAACCACCAGAAAGCCGGCACGTTGTGCAGCACGAACGGGAACTGGTCGGAGCGGAAGAACACGTTCAGCGCGTACTCGTGGTCGAAGCGATCGTCCAGCACCAGGCCGACCTGCTCGTTCTGCTTCGCCACCGTGCGCTGGTAATCGGGACTGTAGGCCGCGCCGATCAGATTGAGGCGATTGGTGGTATCGGCTGGCACGTCGATGAGGCCGTCGGTCTGCTGGCTGGGCTGCTCGTCGCGGCCGATCATGTCGAAGTTGATCATGGCGCGCGTGGTGTCGAGCGGACGCAGCGGATGCGCCGCGAGGTAATACGCGCCGAGCAACCCACGCTCTTCGGCGGCGAATACCGCAAACAGCACCGAACGCCGGGGCTTGGCCGGATTGGCGGCGAAGGCGCGTGCCAGCGTCACCACGCCTACCGTGCCCGAGGCGTTGTCGTCCGCGCCATGCCAGATCTTGCCGCCGCTTTCGCCGTCATGATCGTGATGCCCGCTGATGATGATGGTTTCCGCCAATAGCTTCGGGTCGCTGCCTTCCACCATGCCCACCACGTTCCACGTGGTGGCTTCACGCCGCGAGCTGTTTTTCAGGTGCAGGCTCACGCTCGATTCGGCGAGCGCCTGCGAGCGCGGCTTCAAGTCCTGATCGATGGCATTTTGCAGCGCGGCCGGCGTGTTGCTTGTCGGTGCCAGCAGCTGAGCGGAGACCGCCGCGGAAATCACCATGCTGGGAATATGCAGAGGGTTGTCGGCAAGCGCCTGGGCCGGAATGGGGTTGTCGGCATGCTCGGCGTGGTGGCCGATGCGCGTGCGGATTTCCTGCGCCGATGGATGGTTGTGCGACGGTTCGGGCGCCACCAGCACGGCAACGGCGCCGTGCTCCTGTGCGTTGAGCACCTTCACGTAGGTGGTGGCGTAACGCGTATTGCCGGTGCCATTGAACGTGGAGTTTGCAATCTTTTCCTGCGGCTCGTGGTCGAACACCACCACGACCTTGCCCTTGGCGTCGAGGCCGGCATAGTCGTCATAGCCAAGCTCCGGTGCGGTGATGCCGTAGCCCGCAAACACCAGTGGCGCATCGACATCGACGTCCTGCGAGAACGAGCCGGCCACTTCGGGATCCTTCCATTCCACGCTCTTGCCCTGCAGCTTCAGCGTCAAGCGCGTGGCCTTTGCGTCCGGGCGATATTCCACCAGCGGCACCGCCTGCAGGAAGGTGGGCTTGCCCTGGGCATCGGTGGCCGCCGGCTTGAGCCCCGCCTTGGCGAATTCCGAGGCGATCCATTGCACGGCAACGTCATCGCCGGGTTGCAGCGACAAGCGCCCTTCGAGCGGATCGGAAGCGAGAAAACCGATGTCGGCGCGCAGGTCCGCTTCGCGAATCTGCGCCAGGCCGGCCTGCTCACGTGACGGCGTCGCGGCGAAGGCACTCAGGGAAACAACCGCGGCAAGCGCGGTGGCGAGCAACGTACGAGACATGGGGGCTCCCGTCGGGCGGACTTCATGGTGTCTGGTGCACGCCCGAGGTTGCCACGCCTTCACGCGCGGGGGCAAACCTGCCGTCAGGCCAGTAGCTTTTTGCAGATGGCCTGATACAGCGATGGCAACTGCTCAAGATCGTCCACGGACACGCACTCATCCACCTTGTGGATGGTGGCATTGACCGGACCGAGCTCGACGACCTCCACGCCCAGGGGCGCGATGAAGCGGCCATCGGATGTGCCACCACCGGTGCTTTCTTCCGGCGAGATGCCGCACAGCTCGCGGCACGCGGCGATGACCGCCTCGCGCACCGCGCCACCCGGAGGCGTAAGGAATGGCTCGCCCGACAGCGACCAGTCGATGTGCCAGTCAAGGCCATGCCGGGCAAGGATGACCTCCGTGCGCGCGCGCAGGTCTTCGGCGCGACTGGCCGTGCTGTAGCGGAAATTGATCAGCGCGGTGAGCGTGCCCGGGATGACATTGTTGGCGCCGGTCCCCGCGTTGAGGTTGGAGACCTGGAACGAGGTGGGCGGAAAATCCTGGTTGCCCTCGTCCCATCGCTGCGCCGCCAGTTCGGCCAGCGCCGGCGCAAACGCATGGATCGGGTTCAGCGCCTTTTCCGGATACGCCACGTGCCCCTGCACGCCACGCACCGTCAACGTGCCGGAAAGCGAGCCACGGCGCCCGACGCGAATCAGGTCGCCAAGGCGCTCCTTCGAGGAGGGTTCGCCCACCACGCACCAGTCGATGCGCTCGCCCGTGTCGCGGAAATGCTGCGCCACGCGACGCACGCCATCGAGATTGTCCGGACCTTCCTCGTCGCTGGTCAGCAACAGGCCGACGCGTCCGCGATGATCGGGGTGCTCGGCCACAAACTGCTCCAGCGCCACCACCATGGCTGCCACCGAGCCTTTCATGTCAGCGGCGCCACGGCCGTATAGACGTCCATCGCGAAGGGTGGGTTCGAACGGATCGCTCTGCCATACGTCGACAGGTCCTGTCGGCACCACGTCGGTATGGCCGAGGAAGATCAGGGTCGGGCCGCCCGAGCCGTGCGTCGCCCAGAGGTTGTCTACCTCGCCGTAGCGCAACGATGCGCACTTGAAACCCGCACGCGAAAGGCGCTCCGCCAGGTGGGACTGGCATCCCGCATCGTCGGGCGTCACCGAGCGGCGGCGGATCAGGTCAATGGCGAGATCGAGTACGTCGGACATGGCGGCAGGACAGGAACGGGGCGGTCAGCATAGCAAGCACAGCCACGGTCAGCCTGCGATGGCGGTGCCCAGCAAATGGCCGACCAGATAGGTGATGGCACTGGCCGCCAGCGTGATGCCTACCTGGCGCGCGATGGAGAACCACAAGCTGCGTCCGGTGAACAGCGAGGTACCCAGCGCAATCAGGGTCAGGCCGATGAAGGTGGACCCGATGCTGGCGACGATCGCCTGGGAGCCACCCGTCACGAAGTACGGCGCCACCGGAAACAGCGCGCCGAAGGCGAACAGGCAGAACGAGGAAATCGATGCGCTCCACGCCGAACCGCCGAGATCGCCCGGGTCCACGCCAAGGTCTTCGCGCACCATGGTGTCCAGCGCAGCACGCGGCGTGGTCAGCAGGTGGCGTGCCAGCGCGTCGGCGGCCTGCGGCTCCAGCCCCTTTTCGCGATACGTCCGGGCGAGATACTGCATGCCATCCTCGGGCGCCACGGCCAGGCGTTCGGCTCGCTCGGTGATCTGCGCCTGGTAGAACTCGCGCGAACTGTTCACCGACAGCCATTCGCCCAGCGCCATCGAACAGGCACCGGCAACGAGCCCGGCAAGACCCGCCAGCAAAATGGCGTGATCGCCGGTGGCCGCGCCGGCCATGCCCATCACCAGGCTGCTGTTGGAGACCAGGCCATCGTTGGCACCGAGCACGGCGGCGCGCAGCGTGTTGCCGCTCTGCGCGCCGTGCCGGCCGTGCGGCATCGGCAGCGTGTCGTCGGCGAAGTGGTTGCGCTGGCCCTGGCGATCCACCGGTGTCGACACGTGATCCGCATGTTCCATGCGCACCACGGTGGGCATCACGAATTCGGTGCCGAAGCGCGATGCCAGCCAACCCAACGCCTTGACCCGCAAGCTCACGCGCAGCGGCGGAACCTCATGACCTGCTTCGCGCAGGCGCGCCTCCCAGAAGCCGGCGTTCGTGTGCTCGATCTCGGCAATGCGCCGGTAAGCGCGCGCCAATCGTTCGTTGCCGGTCACTTCCGCCAGCCGGCCGTAAAGCGCCGCGTTGTCGCGCTCGATGCGCAGGTTGATGCGATAGCGCTGCGCGCGATGAGTGGTCATGCCGCCTCCACGTGACTCATTCGTCCAGCTCGCCGTCGCGCTGCCCCAGGCAGACCAGCGCAAACAGCAACACCACCACGAAACGGAATGCGCTTTCCAATCCGTTCCATTGCGTGGACATCCACATGCCGAACCATTCGCCGCCGACGGCGATGAAGCCGCCCAGCCACAGCACCACGCCCACGGTAAGGCCAAGCACGCTCACGCGCTTGGCCCGGTGGAATGCCGCGCCACTGGCGGCCCTCTCGCTCCACAGCCGCCACGCGCCGAGCCCGCACAGCACCGCGGCCAACATTTCGGTGGCAATGATCAGTGCGTACGCCGTGCGTTGCAGCCAAGGCGCGTGGATGGCGCGGTAATGGATGCCCGCGCCCGGAAAAATGGTATCCATTGCCAGCACATGCTGCACGAACGGCCAGTTGCTGTCGTAATCGGTGAGATTGCCGAAGGCGACCAGCGCGAGCCACAGCGCGATGGCCGCCATCAGCAGGATCCGGGACAGACGCACCATCACGGGGCGCGCAGCCTCAACGCCCGAACAACTTCTTGAAGCCGTTGTCGGTAAAGCCGACGCTCACCGAACCATCGTCCTGCAGCACCACCGGACGGCGCACCAGCGCCGGATATTCCTTCAGCAACAGGGTCCACTCCGGGTCGCTGCCCGGGTTCTTGCGCTGCGGCAGCAGGCTGCGCCACGTGGTCGAGGACTTGTTGACCAGCTTCTCCCAACCGCCGAGTTGCTGCGCCCACGTCTTCAACGTGGCTGCCGGTACGGAATTGGCGCGGTAATCGACGAAGGTGTACGGCACCTCGAAACGGTCGAGCCAATTGCGCGCCTTGCGGCAGGTATCGCAGGTGGTGAGCCCGTAGAGAGTGGCGCTCATTCAGCGCTCCGGAGCAGCTCGTTGATGCCGGTCTTGCTGCGCGTCTTCTCGTCCACCTGCTTGACGATGATCGCGGCGTACAGGCTGTGCGTGCCGTCCTTCGACGGCAGGCTACCGGCGACGACCACGCTGCCTGCAGGCACGCGGCCGTAACTGACCTCGCCGGTGGCGCGGTTGTAGATGCGCGTGGACTGGCCCAGGAACACGCCCATGCCGATCACGCTGCCTTTCTCCACGATCACGCCTTCGACCACTTCCGAACGCGCGCCGACGAAGCAGTTGTCTTCGATGATGGTCGGGTTGGCCTGCAACGGTTCCAGCACGCCGCCAATGCCCACGCCGCCGGAAAGATGCACGCCTGCGCCGATCTGCGCGCACGAGCCCACCGTGGCCCAGGTGTCGACCATGGTGCCCGCGCCCACGTATGCGCCGATGTTCACGTAGCTCGGCATCAGCACCGCGTCTTTCGCCACGTGCGCGCCACGGCGCACCAGCGCACCCGGCACCACGCGTGCGCCCAGGCCTTCCAGCTCCGCATCGTTGCCATGCGCGAAACGCAGCGGCACCTTGTCGAAAGCCAGTGCGGGGCCACCGTCGACGACGCGGTTACCGTTGATGCGGAAATACAGCAGCACCGCTTTCTTGATCCACTGGTTCACCGTCCAGCCGCCGTTGCCATCAGGCTCGGCTACGCGACGCTCGCCGGTTTCCAGCAGATTGATGACCTGCTCGACTGCGGGACGCAGATGCGTCTCCACTTCCGCTTGGGTCAGTTCGTTGCGACGCTCGAAGGCGTCCTCGATGAGGGACTCGATGCTTTGCATGGGTTTCGCAGACTGGATGAATACCCGCGAATGCTAACGCAGCGGCGGGGTCGCCGTAACGCACTGCGCTGCACCAGGCGAGAAATGGCACGACTTCACGCGGCCTTAGCCTGAATCCAGCGGGTGACCGATCACGCGGCGCGGCTCGTCCCCAGGCGGTCCAGCAACGCGTGCAGCAACCTGTCCTGCTGATCGATGCTCAACGGAGCATCGTGGCGATCGGTGACCAGGAAGAAATCCTCCACGCGCTCGCCGAACGTGGCGATACGCGCATCGTGGACGCGCACACCCGACTCGAACATCACCTGCGCCACCGCGGCCAGCAGTCCGGGCCGATCGCTGCACACCAGCGCAAGCCGCGTGCGGCCACCCACCGTGCTGAAGGCGATTTTTGGCGCGGCCTGGAAGTGCTTGAGGTGGCGCGACATGCTGCGTCGCGACGGCTGGTGTACGTGCCCGGGTTGTGACAAGGCACGGTGCAGGCGCTGTTTCAGTTCTTCGGCGCGCTCCGCCGATGCGGGCTGCTGCGAGTCCGATTCCAGCAGCAGGAAGGTATCCAGCGCCATGCCGGTGGAGGAACTGAGGATGCGCGCCTCCATCACGGAGAAGTGCAAGCGGTCGAGCATGATGGCCACGGCGGCGAACAGGCCATCGCGATCAGGTGTGTAGACGAACAATTCCGTCGTGCCGCGCACGGATTGCGGATGCACCGCCACCAGTGGCGTCGCGCCTTTGGCGTCCAGGATGGCAGCTGTCTGCCAGGCGATCTGCTCGGGATGGTGGCGCAGGAAACTCTGCTCGGGAAAGGCACGCCACACGCGCGCGCTCGCATCGGCCATATAGCCGTCCGCCTCCAGCCTGGCCAGCGCCTGCTCCTTGCAACCCTGCACGCGTGCCGCGGCATCCGACGGCAGGTCTTCCTCACTGCGCAAGGCGTAGCGCGTGGACGTATAGAGGTCCGCGAGCAGTCGGTCCTTCCAGCCGTTCCACAACTTGGGGCTGGTGCCGATGATGTCGGCGATGGTCAGCAGGTACAGAAGATCCAGGCGCTCGCCACTGCCCACGACCTCGGAAAAACGCTGGACCACATCGGGATCCGTGATGTCCTGGCGCTGCGCCGTGGTGCTCATCAACAGGTGCCAGCGCACCAGCCACGCCACCAACTGGGTATCTTCCTCGGGCAGGCCCAGCCGGCTCCCGAAGGCGATGGCCTCCTCCTCGCCCAGCACCGAATGATCGCCGCCACGCCCCTTGGCGATATCGTGGAACAACGCGGCAAGCAGCAACAATTCGGGCTTGGGCAGCGTCGGCCAGATCTCGCAGGCGATGGGAAATTCCGATGCGGCGGAAGGATCGGCAAAACGCGCCACGTTGCGCAGCACGCGCAGCGTGTGCTCGTCCACGGTGTAGACATGGAACAGGTCGTACTGCATGCGCCCGAAGACCTTGCCGAAGGCCGGCAAGATGGCCGCCAGCAGGCCGTGGCGATTCATGCGCCACATCGCCTCCACGGCCGGCGCACCGAGGCGGAGCAAGCGCAGGAAAGCCGCCAGCACCTCCGGATCATCGGCAAGCGCACGCTCAAGCACGGCGGATGCCTGATGCATGCGACGCATCGTTTCCGCAGTAAATCCGGTGATGCCAGGCTCGCCCAAGCGTGCGATGAATGCCTCGACCAAGGCTGCGGGACGGCGCATGAAGAGATCCGGATCGCGCACGGCGATGCGTCGGCCGTAGCGAATGAAGTCCTCACCCACGGGCTGCGGATCCGTCGGCGGCTCCAGCATCTCCTCGAAGCGTTCGACAATCTGCACGCCCAGGCGCTCCACCTGGCTGGCCGCGCGGTAGTAGCCCTGCATGAATTGCTCGACGCCGAGGTTCTTTTCGTGCTCGTCCTGGAAACCCAGGCTGGCCGCCAGCGCGCGCTGGTAGTCGAACAGCAGTCGCTCCTCCGCGCGCCCGGCTTCCAAATGCAGCGCGAACCGATAGCGACGCAGAGTGACTTCCGACTGTTCCAGCGTGTCCTTCTCCGCCGGATCGAGCAGCCCCTCGGCAACCATGTCGTCGAAATCATCCGCATGCGCCAGCCGCCGGCCCAGCCAGCGCAGCGCATCGAGCGTGCGCAATCCGCCCGGACCATCCTTCAGGTTGGGCTCCAGGTTGTACGCCGTGTCGTTGAAGCGCGCGTGGCGCGCGTCGCGCTCGGACAAACGCACGGCCAGATACTGCGCCGGAGGCCACAATGCCGGATCGTTGACGATCGCGTTAAGTCCTTCCTCCATGGCGGCATCGCCGACCAGCCGCCGTGCATCGAGCAGACTGGTAAACACGCTGGCGTCCTGCCCGGCGAGCGCCCGGCATTGCGGGAGATCGCGCACCGCGTGGCCGACCTTCAGGCCGATGTCCCAAAACGTGGCGAAGCATTGCTCCAAAGCGCGCAATCGCGCCGGCTCGGAAGGACCGACCAGCGCGAGCAGATCGACATCGGAATGCGGAAACAGCAGACCGCGGCCAAAGCCACCCACGGCAAACAGTGCGGCATCGCTGACTTCGCCCAGGCAAGCCACCCACACATGGACCACGATGCGCTGCACCGACTCGCTGCGCCGATGTGCCAGGGCGCTGGCATCCGCGCCATCACGGAACGCCGTGGCAAGCGCGCGATCCACATCGCCCAGCAATTGACGCAATGCCCGACGAGCATCACTCGACACGCCCGAACGCGGCACCGCCGTTGGCAGGCGTGGCAAGGGAGGCAGCACGATCGGGGCGACAGGCATGGTCAGCAGACGCGTGTGGCAATGCAGCAAGTCTGCCATGCATGGCGCGGAGAAGCAGTCATGGATTTGCGAATTCGCTGGAATGGGGTGGCGAGCGCTCCATTCGTGGTCCACGCAAGACTTTTTCACCGACGGCCTTCGGGCAGCGCTTCAGCGAGCCCGCCAAAAAGACCGTGGGTGCCACGCAAGCCCCTCACCCTCTCCACCGTGACATTGCCATCTCGGTGGTTACGTTCTTTGGAGCAGCAAGAGAAAAGTAACTCGGCGGTCCCGCGGGACTAACTTGCGCGTCGCCGGCAGGACGTCGAAACGCCCGCTGCGTCCCACGGGGACTTCCTTCGGTCGTAGGCGGCACGCTGGCCGTAGCGCAAAATCAAAGAACTAAGAGCAAGGTCACTGGATGATCGCTACGCTCGCCCCTTCGGGGCCGCCCTACGGGCGTTCTGCGCGCTTCGCGCTTGTCCTGCCTATGCAGGAATGACGGTAGGAAGGACTGAGGCGAAAGGCCATCGCGCACAGGGTGCGCTCCTACAATGGAATGGCGCGACATCAGTCCCTGCGACAGGCCAAAAAAAGGGCCGCCGAAGCGACCCTTTCTCATCCACCTCACGCCGCGTCCGGCCAAGGCGTCAAAATCTCAAACCCGTCATCGGTCACTGCGATGGTGTGCTCCCACTGCGCCGACAACGAATGGTCCTTCGTGACCACCGTCCAGCCATCCGGCAATTGCTTGGTCTGCGGCTTGCCGGCATTGATCATCGGCTCGACCGTGAAGGTCATGCCCTTCTTCAGCTCCAGGCCCGTGCCGGAGCGGCCGTAGTGAAGCACCTGCGGCTCGTCGTGGTAGACCTTGCCGATGCCGTGGCCGCAATACTCGCGCACCACCGAGAAGCCGGCGGCTTCCGCGTGCTTCTGGATCGCCGCGCCGACATCGCCCAGGGTGGCGCCAGGACGCACCGACTCGATGCCGCGCATCATCGCCTCGTAGGTGGTATCCACCAGGCGCTTGGCCAGCACCGACGGGGTGCCGACGAAGTACATGCGACTGGTATCGCCATGCCAGCCGTCGCGGATCACGGTGACATCGAGGTTGATGATGTCGCCATCCTTGAGCACTTTGGCCGGGGTCGGAATGCCATGGCAGATGACATGGTTGACCGATGTACACAGCGTCTTGGGGAAGCCGTTGTAGCCCACATTGGCGGGAATGGCCTTCTGCACCTTGGTGATGTGCTCGTAGGCCAGCCGGTCCAGGTCCTCGGTGGTAACGCCGGGCTTCACGTGCTCTTTGAGCATGGCCAGCACTTCGGCGGCCAGTTTGCCGGCCTCGCGCATGGACTGGATGTCTTCAGGGGTTTTCAGGGTGACTGCCATAGTTCTACTCACATGGCGGCAATTGCCTAAAAATCCAGCAACTTGCCGCGCTGCCGGCGTACCGGCTACAATTTCGAAGTTTTGCTGACCCGACCTGTCCGTTTTCACACGCACAAGCGGTAGTCGCAAAGCGAGGGAGATTGTAACCGCGTTGCGGTACAAGCCCCACAAGTCCTTGATTGGACACTCAAACGCCACACACGCATCGGCACCGCCTTCGGGGTGCCTTGGCCAACCCTCCACATCATACGGGTTGCCGGGGTCGAAGTCGGGGATGCGTGGAGGTCCCAACCCCCGGGTCGTCAACCGACCCTTGAAAATCGGAGTTACACCATGGCTCAAGTCACCATGCGCCAGATGCTCGAAGCTGGCGTCCATTTCGGTCACCAGACCCGTTACTGGAATCCGAAGATGGCCCCGTACATCTTTGGCGCCCGCGGCAAGATCCACATCATCAACCTCGAGAAGACCCTGCCGCTCTTCACCGACGCGATGAACTTCCTGTCGGGCATCGCGCAGAAGCGCGGCACCGTGCTGTTCGTCGGCACCAAGCGCTCGGCCCGCGAGCCGCTGGCCGAAGAAGCCGCACGCGCCGGCATGCCGTTCGTCACCGCCCGCTGGCTCGGTGGCATGCTGACCAACTTCCGCACCGTCAAGCAGTCCGTGGCCCGCCTCAAGGAGCTGGAAGCCGCCGAGACCGACGGCAGCTTCGAGAAGCTGGTCAAGCACGAAGTGCTGGCCCGCCGCCGTGAGCGCGACAAGCTCGTGAACTCGCTGGGCGGCATCAAGGACATGAACCGCCTGCCGGACGCCCTCTTCATCATCGACATCGGTCATGAAGACATCGCCGTGCAGGAAGCCAAGAAGCTCGGCATCCCGGTCATCGCCGTGGTCGACACCAACTACAACCCGGAACTGGTCGATTACGCCATCCCGGGCAACGACGACGCCATCCGCGCCATCCAGCTGTACGCCCGCGCCGCCGCTGACGCCATCCTCGAAGGCAAGGCTGCCGCTCCGGCTGCTGCCCAGGGCGACGCCAACGAGTTCGTCGAGCTCGACGAGGAAGGCAACCCGGTTGCCAGGGAAGAGCGCAAGGCTGCCCCGCGCCGTGACGACCGCAACAATCGCGGCCCGGCCAAGAAGGGTGCTGGCGCGCCGCGTCGTGACGGTGGTCGCGGTGGCCGCGGCGGCCGCAACGACGAGACCCCGTCGGACGGCGAGTAAGCCTTACTTGCCCCGGCCCGCAAGGGGGTCGGGGCGCATCAAAGCTTTTGAGGAACCCAGATGACTGCTATTTCCGCAAAACTGGTTAGCGAACTGCGCGAGCGCTCCGGCGCCGGCATGATGGATTGCAAGAAGGCGCTGGTCGAGAACAACGGCGACATCGACGCCGCGATCGAATACCTGCGCAAGACCGGCCTGGCCAAGGCCGACAAGAAGGCTGACCGCGTGGCCGCCGAAGGCCGCGTCGCCACCGCCCAGGCCAACGGCCAGGCCGTGCTGGTCGAAGTGAACAGCGAGACCGACTTCGTCGCCAAGGCGCCGAACTTCGTGCAGTTCACCAACGAAGTCGCCGAGGCCGTGCTGGCTTCCGGCGCTGCCGACATCGACGCCGCCAAGGCCGCCGCTTTCCCGGGCGCCGACAACGTCGAGTCCGCCGCCAAGACCCAGACCGCCACCATCGGCGAGAAGATCGAAGTGCGCCGCGTTGCCCGCATCGCGAATGATGGCCCGCTGGCCACCTACTCGCACGGCGGCAAGATCGGCGTGATCGTGGCACTCAAGGGCGGCTCGGAAGAGCTGGCCAAGGGCATCGCCATGCACGTGGCGGCCATGAACCCGCCGCACGTCAAGCCGGAGCACGTCCCGGCCGAGTTCATCGCGAAGGAAAAGGAAATCGCGCTTAGCCAGATGACCGAGAAGGACAAGGCCAAGCCGGCCGACATCCTGGAAAAGATCATCTCCGGCAAGATCAACAAGATCGTCTCGGAAGTGACCCTGGTCGGCCAGCCGTACGTGCTGGACACCAACGTCACCGTCGGCGACGCGCTGAAGAAGGAAGGCGCGGACGTCGTGGCCGTGGTTCGCCTGGCTGTTGGCGAAGGCATCGAGAAGGTGCAGGAAGACTACCTGGCCGAAGTCGCCAAGGCGATGCAGGTCTAAGCACCCGCTTCATGCAATGCCAAAAAAGCCGCGGGAAACCGCGGCTTTTTTTGTTGCCCGCTCAACGGCTGCCCGCACCGAGATCGGCGCGGTGGCGCACGCCCGAGACGTTGAATCCGAACACGCTGCGCTGGCCGTGAAGCTCCACGTCGACCAGATGCCCGGGAAGCGAATCGTAGTACAACGAACGGACGCATAGATGGCCGGGCAGCGCGTAGTCCAACCGCCGCCCCCTGGCCTGGTAATGGCACTCGCGTCCGTACCTGTACTCCAGACGGACCGTGGCAACCTCCACCTCCCTCGTCCCAAGCAATCTCGTGTACGCACCGGCCACGCCGTGCACCAGCGCCATCCACAGAAAGCCGCCCAAGGCTACAAACATCAGCGGCGAGAGCGCCGCGAGCGCCGCGAGCGCCACCACATTGCCCGTAAATCCCGGGTTGCGTCGACTGATGCCCAGCCACATCAGCCATCCGGTCAGCATGGCGGCGGCGACGGCTGACGCATACAGGCCCCACCAGGACCACCGCTCCTCCGGAATGAAGTCGTTCCAGTACCCATAGGCCACCAGCGTCAGTACCGCGATGATGCTGTGGATCGCGATACGGTGCCCCCGCGTCGGATTCTCGGTGCCGAAGTAATGCGTGCGCCAGCCCATGCCCAGCCTCCCTGCCCCATGGAAATACACCCGATGCTAACTGCAAGGCCGCGGAAGTCTTACAGGCATGCGTCGCTCTCGCTACAATGCGGCGGTTTGCATCACACAATCCGGAGACCCCATGAGCGCACCTCTTAAGTTTCGTCGCATCCTGCTCAAACTCTCCGGTGAAGCACTGATGGGCGAAGCCGACTACGGCATCGATCCCAAGGTGATCGGCCGCCTCGCCGACGAAATCATCGAAGTACAGAAGGCCGGCATCCAGATCGGCGTGGTCATCGGCGGCGGCAACATCTTCCGCGGCGCCGGCCTTGCGGCTGCAGGCATGGATCGCGTCACTGGCGACCACATGGGCATGCTGGCCACCGTAATGAACGCCCTGGCCATGCAGGACGCCATCGAGCGCCGTGGCGGCTACGCCCGCGTGATGAGCGCCATCCAGATCCACGACGTGGCCGAGGACTTCATCCGTCGCCGCGCGATCCGGCACATCGAAAAGGGCCGCATCGTGCTGTTCGCAGCCGGCACCGGCAACCCGTTCTTCACCACCGACTCCGCTGCGGCGCTGCGCGCGGTGGAAGTGGGTGCCGACCTGCTGCTGAAAGCCACCAAGGTCGACGGCGTCTATACCGCCGATCCGGCCCGCCATGCCGATGCCACCCGCTACGACACGCTCACCTACGACCAGGTGATCGAACGCAAGCTGGCCGTGATGGACACTGCGGCCATTGCGCTGTGCCGCGACCACGGCATGCCGCTGCGCATCTACGACATGACCGTGGCGGGCAACCTCATGCGGATCATGGCGGGCGAATCGATCGGCACCATCGTCTGCGACAACTGAGTGCTTGCGGGCAACGCCAGCGATGGCGGCGCTTCGTGGGTTAGTCCTGAATTGGGCGATGGGTAGCGTCAACGCCAAAACCGGCTGCCGCGGCTAGTCGAGCGGTGCGCAAGAAGCGCCGCTGCTGCTCCTGTCGTTCCTTTGGGCTGGGTTTCAGCGTCCCCGCTACCCGCCCCTCTCCCTCGATAACCCAACGCCCTGCGGCCCCCTGCTATACTCGACGGCTTGCACGGTTCAAGGGGTGTACCCATGCTCAACGACATCAAGAACGATGCCCAGACCCGCATGGGCAAGAGCATCGACTCCCTCAAGCACACGCTGACGCGTCTGCGTACGGGCCGCGCCAGCACCGCGCTGGTCGATGGCATCAAGGTGCCGTACTACGGCTCCGACATGCCGCTGAACCAGGTGGCCACCGTCGCGCTGGGCGATTCCCGCTCGATCCTGATCACCCCCTTCGAGAAGAGCCTGGTTGCTCCGATCGAAAAGGCCATCATGGCCTCCGACGTCGGCATCACGCCGACCACCGCCGGCACCGTGATCCGCCTCAACATGCCGCCGCTCACCGAGGAGCGTCGCCGCGAGCTGGCCAAGCACGTGGCGCATGAAGGCGAGGAAGCCAAGATCGCCATCCGCAACGTGCGCCGCGATGCCATGCAGCAGGTGAAGGATCAGCTCAAGGAAAAGCTGATCACCGAAGACGACGAGCGCAAGGCCGAAGACGAGATCCAGAAGCTCACCGATCGCTTCGTGAAGGACGTCGATGCCGTCGTGAAGAACAAGGAAGAGGAGCTGATGGCGCTCTGAGCGCCATCGGTCGAGAGCCTGTCCTTATGACCAGCGATTCCGCGCGAATACCGCGCCACATTGCCATCGTGATGGATGGCAATGGCCGCTGGGCAAAACTCCGCCACCGGCCACGCACGTTCGGCCACAACGCAGGCCGCAAGGCCGTACGCAGCGTGGTCGAGGCCTGCCTGCGCCAAGGCGTCAAGGTGCTCACTCTCTTCGCGTTCTCCAGCGAGAACTGGAAGCGCCCAGAAGACGAAGTCGGTGCACTGATGGAGCTGTTCGTCCGCGCTCTCGACAGAGAAGTGGACGAACTGCATTCCAACGGCGTGCGACTGCGTTTCGTGGGTGACCTCAGCGCCTTCGAGGTTGGCCTGCGCCAGCGCATGCTGGGCGCCATGAACCGCACGGCGGGCAACGAAGCCCTCCAGTTGAACATCGCCGTGAACTACGGCGGCCGCTGGGACATCGTGCAGGCCGCACGCAAGGCAGCCGAATCCGTGGCACGCGGCGAGCTTCGCGCCGAGGAAATCGACGAAAAGCTGCTGGGACACTGGATGTGCCTTGCCGAGCTGCCGCCGCTCGACCTGTTCATCCGCACCGGCGGCGAATGCCGGGTAAGTAACTTCCTGCTGTGGCAGCTGGCTTACGCTGAACTGCATTTCACCGATACCCTGTGGCCCGACTTCGACGAAACCTGCCTCAAACAGGCGATCGAGGACTACGCCCGCCGGGAACGCCGTTTCGGCAAGACCGGCGACCAAGTCGCCCGCAAGGGATAACAAGGAACCGCATGCTGCTACAGCGCACCCTCACCGCCCTGGTGCTGGCTCCCCTGGTGATCGGGCTGATCCTGCTCGCCCCCACCTGGGTGTTTGCGCCGGTGGTCGTGGTCGCGTTTCTTGCGGCCATGTGGGAATGGACGCGCCTGTCGGGCCTCAAGCCGACGCCGCCGCGCATCGCGCTGCTGGTGCTGACCGCCCTGCTGTTCGCCCTGTGCTGGTGCGCACGCGGCACTGCCTGGTGGACGTCGGTGATGGCGATCGGCGTGGTGTGGTGGGTGCTGGCGGGTCAATGGCTGCGCCATTTCGCGTTTGCCGCCGCGCCCACGCGGGAGAACCTCTTCTTCAAGCTGGGCGCGGGCCTGCTGGTCATCGTGCCGGCCTGGGTGGCGGCCGTGTCGATCCATGGCTCGGGTGAACACGGCCACTGGTGGACCCTGCTGGCCTTGTTCATCGTCTGGGCCGCCGACATCGGTGCCTATTTCAGCGGACGCCAGTTTGGCCGCCGCAAGCTCGCTCCCACCATCAGCCCCGGCAAGACCTGGGCGGGCGTCTATGGTGCCTTCGCGGCCGGTGCACTCGTGGCCGTGGTTGGCGGCCTGCTGCTGGGTATCGAAGGTGGCCGCCTGGTGGGCCTGTTGGTGCTCTCGCTGCTAACCGTGGTGGCTTCCATCGTGGGCGACCTGCTGGAAAGCCTCATGAAGCGCCATGCCGCGGTGAAGGACTCGGGCAACCTGTTTCCGGGCCACGGCGGCCTGCTTGATCGTCTCGACAGCGTGTTTGCCGCCCTCCCCGTCTTCGCCGTCGGCAAATTGCTGCTGGGCCTATGAACAGCAGTACGGCATTGCCACGTCGCGTCGCCGTGCTCGGGGCTACCGGGTCCATTGGCGGCAGCACGCTCGACGTCATCGCGAGGCATCCGGATCGCTTCCGTGCCAGCGTGCTTACCGCGCACAGCAATGTGGCGGCGCTGGCGGATCTGTGCATCCGCCATCGTCCCGACCTGGCGGTGATCGCCGATCCGACGCTCGAGGGTGAACTCGCCCGTCGACTGCTCGCCGCGGGCGTTCGTTGTGACATAGCCAGCGGCCACGAGGCGATCACCCACGCCGTCTCCGGCTCGCTGTGCGACACCGTGGTGGCGGCCATCGTTGGCGCGGCGGGGCTCGATTCCACGCTGGCCGCTGCGCGGACCGGCAAGCGCCTGCTGCTGGCCAACAAGGAATCCATCGTGATGGCCGGCCCGTTGCTGCTGGAGGCCCTCGCGGCCGGCGGCGGCGAACTGGTCCCGGTGGATTCAGAGCACAACGCGATCTTCCAGTGCCTGCCGGGCGGCCGCCCCAACCTGGCTTCCAGCGGCGTGCGCCGGCTGATACTCACCGCCTCTGGCGGTCCGTTCCGGGGCCGCAGCCGCGCGGAGCTGGCGGGCGTGACGCCGGAACAGGCATGCAAGCACCCGAACTGGATAATGGGCCGCAAGATTTCGGTCGATTCGGCTACGTTGATGAACAAAGGTCTCGAGGTGATCGAGGCGCACCACCTGTTTGGCGCCAGCCCGGATGCCATCGAGGTCCTCGTTCATCCGCAGAGCCTCGTGCATTCGCTGGTGGAATACGTCGACGGCTCAGTGCTTGCGCAACTGGGCAACCCGGACATGCGCACGGCCATCGCCCACGCCCTGGCGTGGCCGGCGCGCGTGGAAGCGGGCGTCTCGCCGCTGGATCTCGCAGCTTGCGCGCCGCTGGCGTTCGAACAGCCCGATCTCGCCACATTCCGCTGCCTGGCCCTGGCATTCCAGGCGCTGCGCGCAGGTGGCGATGCGCCTGCCATCCTCAATGCTGCCAATGAGGTAGCCGTTGAGGCATTCCTGGCCGGAGGACTGCCATTCCTGGGCATCGCGGACCTCGTCGAGAGCGTGCTTACGGAACTGCCGGCGCAAGCCGTGGTCGATGTGCAGACCCTGAATGAACGCGACCGGGCAGCCCGCCAAGCCGCCCGCCGTATTCTTCGTAACGCGTGCTGACAAGCCTGATAAGCTCTCACAGATGAATTCTCTCCTCGGCTCAGTGTTTTGGTTGCTCGTCACGCTTGGCGTGCTGGTGACCTTTCACGAATTTGGCCACTACTGGGTCGCACGAAAGTGCGGCGTCAAGGTGCTGCGTTTCTCCGTCGGCTTTGGCAAGGCGGTCTGGAAGCGCATCGGCAAGGACGGCACCGAATACCAGGTGGCGATGATCCCGCTGGGCGGCTACGTGAAAATGCTGGACGCCCGCGAAGGTGAGGTCGATCCCGCGCTTGCGGGCCAGGAGTTCACCGGCAAGCCCGTTTGGCAGCGCATCGCGATCGTGGCGGCCGGTCCGGCGTTCAATCTCATCTTCACCCTGTTCGCGTTCTGGCTGATGTTCATGCTGGGCAAGCCGGACGTGGCCCCCCTGGTCACCGCCGCACCGCAGAGCATGGCCGCCCAGGCCGGCATCCATCCGGGCGATCGTGTGCTGCGCATCGACGGCAAGCCAGTGGCCACCTGGAGCGATTCGCTGGACGCGGTGGCCAACGCCATGCTCGGTCGCGAGCCGCTGCCGATGGACGTGCGCGGCACCGACGGCACCGAACGCCATGTCGTGCTGCCGCTGCAGGAGCTTCCCGCGGGCCAGGGCATCGATCAGTACCTCGACAAGCTGGGCCTGAAGCTTGCCCCGCCACCGCCGATTGCGGCCACGGTCACCGCGGGCGATCCCGCGCAGGCCGCGGGCATGCGCGGCGGCGACCGCCTGGTCGGGGTTAACGGCAAGCCAGTCAGCGATTTCGACGCCTTCGCCGAACTGGTCAAGAACGAGGCGGCCAAGTCGCCCACGCTGACCATCGCCATCGAGCGCGCCGGCCAGCCGATCACGCTTTCGGTGACAGCGGTGCGGAAATCCATCGAAGGCCATCAGGTGCAGTGGCAGATCGGCATTCGTCCTCCGCAGCCGGAACAGGCGCTGGTCCATTACGGCCCGCTCAAGGCCATCCAGGCCTCGTTTTCGACCAGTTGGGAACGCACCGCGTCGATCTTCAACATGATCGGCAAGATGATCAGTGGCCAGGCCTCCACCAAGAACCTGTCCGGCGTGATCGGCATCGCCCAGGTGGCGAATGCCTCGGCCAGCATGGGCCCTGCCTGGTTCATCGAGTTCCTGGCGCTGGTGTCGCTCAGCCTCGCCGTGCTCAACCTCATGCCCATCCCCGTCTTGGACGGAGGTTGGCTGCTGTATTACCTTATTGAGTTGGTCAAGGGCAGTCCCGTCAGCGAACGCACGATGATGGCCGGTCAGTATGTCGGCATGGTCTTGCTGTTCACGTTAATGGGCCTGGCTTTCTACAACGACATCCATCGCTTCCTTCCCTCGTGACGCGCGCCGACTTTGCAGGAAGTCGCGCGACGTGCGGGGTCGAGGTGTATTTGCGGCGCAGGCCGCGGGGACATGGCGATGGTTTACCCGACGCATCCGGGGATGATGCAAGTACCTTTTCAAGGCTGGGCTTGTCCTGGCTTCACGCATTGATCGGGGCGGTCCAGGCCGCCTCATCGAAATAAAAACAACGGAATCGACGATGAAGCGTATCGCCGCCCTGATCTTGCTTGCCTCACTGACCGCCAACGCACTCGCCTTTGAGCCGTTTGTCGTTTCCGATATCCGTATCGACGGGCTCAGCCGCATTTCCACCGGCACGGTGCTCAACTACCTGCCGATCAACAAGGGTGACCGCCTTACCAACGATGGCGCCCAACGCGCGATCCGCGCCCTTTACCAGACCAAGTTCTTCAGCGACGTCGAAGTCGAGCGCGAAGGCAACATCATGGTCATCAAGGTGGTGGAGCGTCCGTCCATCGCCAAGCTGACCCTGCGCGGCAACAAGGACATCAAGGAAGATGATCTGCGCAAGGGCCTCAAGGAAATCGGCCTGTCGGAAGGCGAGACCTTCGATCGCCTGTCGCTTGACCGCGTGCAGCAGGAACTGGTGCGCCAGTACTACAACCGCGGCAAGTACAACGTGTCGGTCGAGCCGCACGTGACCAACCTTGACCGCAACCGCGTCGCGATCGATATCGAAATCCGCGAAGGCAAGGTTGCCAAGATCAAGGAAATCAACATCGTCGGCAATAAGGCGTTTACCGACAAGGAAATCCGCAAGGGTTTCGAGTCGGACACGACCAACTGGATGTCCTGGTATTCCAAGGACGACCAGTACTCGCGCGAGAAGCTCTCGGGCGACCTGGAGAAGCTGCAGTCCTACTACATGGACCGCGGCTACGCCGACTTCGGCGTCGACTCCTCGCAGGTGACCATCGCGCCCGACAAGCGCACGATGTACATCGCCGCCAGCGTGAAGGAAGGCGACATCTACACCGTCTCCGACGTGCACCTGCTTGGTGAGCTGATCCTTCCGGAGGACTCGCTCAAGCAGCTGGTGTACGTGCACAAGGGCGACACCTTCAATCGCAAGGCGATCGAAGCCAGCACCAACTCGATCAAGAGCATCCTCGCCAGCATCGGCTACGCGTTCGCCAAGGTGACGCCTGTGCCGAAGCTGGACAAGGACAAGCGCACCGTCGACCTGACGCTCTACGTGGAGCCGGGCAAGCGCGTGTACGTGCGCCGCGTGATCTTCCAGGGCAACACCCGCACGGAAGACGACGTGATGCGCCGCGAAATGCGCCAGCTGGAAGGCAGCTGGTTCTCGCAGCCGGCGATCGACCGCTCCAAGATCCGCCTGCAGCGCCTGGGCTACTTCAAGACGGTCAACATCGACAAGGCCCTGGTGCCCGGCACCGAGGACCAGGTCGACCTGACCGCGAAGGTGGAAGAACAGTCCGCCGGCAGCCTGATGTTCGGCGTGGGTTACTCGCAGTACTCGGGCATCATCTTGTCCGCGTCGGTGTCGCAGAACAACTTCCTCGGCACCGGTGACAGCTTCACCGTGGGCGCGTCGCGCAGCGACTACTCCACCTCCATCAACGCCAGCTACTTCAATCCGTACCTTACGGATAGCGGCGTGGGTATCGGCTACAACGCCGGTTACACCAAGAGCAACTACGGCGACACCAACAGCGACTTCGTGAACTATGAAAGTTCGATGAAGTCGTTCTCGACCTTCCTCAGCTTCCCGATCTCGGAAACGGACACCGTCCGTACCGGACTGGGCCTGAGCAGCAACAAGATCAACCTCGCGTACCAGTACATCGATACGCTCAACAACAACGCGGTCACTACGGTGAGCTACTCACCGCAGATCATGATCGACTACCAGAACGCGCTGGGCCACCAGACCATCCATACCTGGGATGCCACGCTGGGCTGGACGCACGACACCCGCAACGGTTACTGGGCGCCCACGCGCGGCGGCCTGCTGTCGCTGTCCACCGATATCGCACTGCCCGGTTCCACCGTGCAGTACTACAAGATCTTCGGTGAGGCGAACCACTACTGGCCGATCGGCAAGGGCTTCGTGTTGTACGTGGACGGCCAGGTCGGTTACGGCAAGGCTTATGGCCAGACCTTCGACTATGACGGCGGCACCAGCTTCCAGAAGGGCGACCCGGTCACCTTCCCGTTCTGGGAAAACTACTACTCCGGTGGTGTGCGCGACGTCCGTGGCTTCCAGGACAACACGCTCGGTCCTCGCGTGTGTACGGGCACCAACGCTGACGGCTCGCCGATCCAGCCGAACAAGAACGGCACCTGTACCGGCGGCTACTACTCCTACGCACAGCCGATCGGTGGTGCATTCAAGGTGCTGGGCACGGCCGAGCTGTACCTGCCGCTGCCCTTCCTCAAGGACATCAACACGGCACGCGTGTCGTGGTTCGTGGACGTCGGCAACGCCTATCAGGACTACCAGAGCTTCAGCGCCAAGACGCTGCGTGTCTCGACGGGTGTCTCGCTGCACTGGCAGGCGCCGATCGGCCCGCTGATCATCAACTTCGCGGTGCCGCTGCGCACCCAGGCGGACGATGGTCACTACGAGGAGCGCATCCAGTTCACCTTCGGCAGCCAGTTCTAACGGCATAGCCGCCCGGAAGGTCCAGGAAAGAAGGCGCGGCCTGTCCGCGCCTTCTTTTTTCATGCGCCCTGCGGCGCCTGCCTCTACAATGCCCCGACTGCAGGGAGCCAAGCATGAGTGTTTTCCAAACCACTGTTTCCGAGCTGGCCGGACGGTTCGATCTCACCTTTCACGGTGATGGCAGTCGCATCATTGATGGCGTGGGCACGCTCGCGGGCGCTGGCCCCAGCCAGCTGAGCTTTCTTTCCAACAGCAAGTACGCCTCGCAACTGGCTGGCACGCGCGCGGGCGTCGTGGTGATGCGCGAAGAGAACGTCGCCGACAGTCCCGTTCCTGCGCTGGTGGCACGCGATCCCTACGTCGCCTACGCCAAGATCGCCGCGCTGTTCGAGCGACTTTCGGCAGCACCGGCAGGCATCCATCCGAGCGCCGTCGTATCCGCGAGTGCGCGCGTGGCAGCAACCGCCAGCATCGGTCCGGGTTGCGTGATCGAGGACTGCGCCGTCGTGGAGGAAGGCGCGATCCTGGGCCCGCACTGCATCATCGGTCCGGAATGCGTGGTGGGCGCGCAATCACGCCTGGTGGCCCGGGTGACCTTGGTCATTCGCGTGACGCTGGGCAAGCGCGTGCTGGTGCATCCGGGTGCCGTGATCGGTTCGGACGGCTTTGGCCTCGCTTTCGACCGCGATCACTGGATCAAGCTGCCCCAGCTAGGCGGTGTGCGCATCGGCGACGATTGCGAAATCGGCGCCAACACCACGATCGACCGTGGCGCGCTGGACGACACCGTGCTGGAAGAGGACGTGCGCCTGGACAACCAGATCCAGATCGCCCACAACGTCTTCATCGGCGCACATACCGCGCTTGCGGGCTGCGCCGCGGTGGCCGGCAGCGCCAGGATCGGCCGCTACTGCATGATCGGCGGCAACGCGGGCGTGCTGGGCCATCTGGAGCTCGCCGACCGGGTTACCATTACCGCCAAGAGCCTGGTCACGCACTCCATACGCGAACCCGGTGAATATTCCTCGGGCGTTCCCTTGCAGGAAAACCGACTGTGGCGCCGCAATGCGGCGCGTTTCAAGCATCTTGATGAATACGCGCGCCGACTTTCGGCGCTTGAGAAGGACCGCAACAATGAGTGAGCTCACCGTGCCCTTCCACCTTCCCGTGACTGTGGAACATATCCAGCAGCTGCTGCCCCACCGCTATCCGTTCCTGCTGGTCGACCGCGTGATCGAACTGGTGCCCGACAAGAGCGTGGTGGCCATCAAGAACGTGACCATCAACGAGCCGTTCTTCCAGGGCCACTTTCCGGGCCATCCGGTAATGCCGGGCGTGCTGATCGTGGAAGCCATGGCCCAGGCCGCCGGCCTGCTCACGCAGATTTCCAGCCGCCTGAAAGGCAACACGGGCAGCCCGCTGTTCTATCTCGCCAAGGTGGACAACGCGCGCTTCAATGCGCCGGTGGTGCCGGGCGACCAGCTGCGCCTGGAAGTAACGCTCAAGCGCCTGCTTCGCAGCATGGGCCTGTTCGAGGCGCGCACCATGGTCGGCGACAAGGAAGTGGCGAGCTGCGAGCTGATGTGCGCCGCGAGGTCCGAGAAATGATCCATCCCACTGCGCAGATCGATCCCTCCGCCGTCATCGCCAACAACGTCAGCATCGGCGCCTACAGCGTGATCGGCGCCGACGTGCATGTCGGCGAAGGCACGGTGATCGGACCGCACGTGGTGATCGAGGGTCCCACGCGCATTGGCAGCGACAATCGCATCAGCCAGTTTGCCTCGCTCGGCGGCGCGCCGCAGGACAAGAAGTTCGCTGGCGAGCGCACCGAATTGGTCATCGGCGACCGCAACCAGATCCGCGAGTTCGTCACCATCAACCGCGGCACCGGCGATGGTGGTGGTGTCACGCGCATCGGCAATGACAACTGGCTGCTGGCCTACGTGCACGTCGCGCACGACTGCCAGATCGGCAACAACACGGTGTTCTCCAACTATTCCGCCCTCGCCGGCCACGTCGAAGTGGGCGACTGGGTGGTGATGGCCGGGTTCTCCGGTGCGCACCAGTTCTGCAAGGTCGGCGCGCATGCCTTCATCGGCATGGGCTGCCTGCTGGGTTCGGACGTGCCGCCGTTCGTGATGATGGCCAACGAGCAACGCGGGCGCCCGCGCGGCATCAACAGCGAAGGCCTCAAGCGCCGCGGCTTCGATGCCACGCGCATCTCGGCGATCAAGCGCGCCTATCGCACGCTGTACATGGCCGGACTCACCCTGTCCGATGCACGCGAGCAACTGGTGACGCAGGCAGCGGACAGCGAGGACGTGCGCGCGATGCTCGACTTCCTGGATCGCAGCGAGCGCTCGCTCGCGCGTTGATATGCGCTGCGCACATATCAACCAACCAAACCCGCGCGCTGTCTCTGGCTCCGGGGGCTGATGTAACGACATGCCCAACGTCGGAGCGACATCGCACGCACCTCTGATCGCCTTGATTGCCGGCGAAGATTCCGGCGACCAGCTCGGCGCCGATCTCATCGTGGCGCTGCGCCGCCGCTATCCCGACGCCCGCTTCGTGGGCATCGGGGGCACGCGCATGCAGGCCCAGGGGTTTGAATCCTGGTACGACATCAAGGAGCTTTCGCTGTTCGGCTTCGCCGAGGTCGTTTCGCACCTGCCGCGCCTGCTGCGATTGCGCAAGGAGCTCGTGGCTCGCCTGGTCAAGGCGAAGCCTGCTGTCGTCGTCGGCATCGACGCGCCTGACTTCAATCTCGGTGTGGAACAACGCCTGCGCGACGCCGGCGTCCGCACGGCGCATTACGTCAGCCCGTCGGTGTGGGCATGGCGCGAAAAGCGGGCGGAGAAGATCGGCCGCAGCGCCGACCGCGTGCTGTGCCTCTTCCCGATGGAGCCTGCCATCTATGCAAGGCATGGCGTCGATGCCCGCTTCGTTGGCCACCCGCTGGCGGACCGCTTCGCCATGGTGTCCGACCGCGCCGGCGCGCGCGACTTCCTCCAGCTTGCGCAGAATGTGCCGGTGCTCGCCGTGCTGCCCGGCAGCCGGCCCTCGGAAATCAAGCAGCTCGGACGTGGCTTTGTTGACGCCGCCAAGCGCGTTGCGGCGAGCATGCCAGGCCTGCGCGTCATCATCCCGGCCGCCAATGAGCGCGTGCACGCCACTCTGAAACTGATGCTCGGCGACAACGCAGGCGATGACGCGCCACTGCTGCTGGACGGCCACGCGCACGAAGCCATGCTCGCAGCCGACGTGGTACTGCTTGCCTCAGGCACGGCAGCGCTCGAGGCCATGCTGGCCAAGCGCCCAATGGTGGTGGGTTACCGCGTATCCCCCGTGAGCTATCGCATCGCCCGTGCGCTCAACATGCTCAAGACGGACGTCTATTCGCTGCCCAACATCCTGGCGCGAGCCGGCGGCATGGGCGACGACGTGGTACTGGTGCCCGAGTTGATGCAGGACGATTTCACGCCGGAGAAGCTGGCCGCAGCCACGCTTGCGTTATTCCAGGACAGCGAGCGCCGCGGCGCCATCGTCTCGGTGTTCGAGCAACTGCATCACGCGCTGCGCGGTGACCTGGAAGGCCATGCGGGTGACCTCGCCGCCGAGGCGGTCGCAGAGCTGATGGAACGCCAGCATGCCTAGCGTGAAGTCCGTTGCCGCCGTCAGCACCGTCGCCGAACCCGAGGTGGCCACGCTGGTGCGTCTCGTCGCCGGCGTGGACGAGGCGGGGCGCGGTCCGCTCGCCGGTCCCGTGGCAGTCGCCGCCGTCATTCTCGACCCGAGCCGCCCGCGCATACGCGGACTGGACGACTCCAAGAAACTCACGCACGCCAGGCGCGAAGCGCTCTACGAAAAGATTGTCGATCGGGCGCTTGCGCATTGCGTGGTGCTGGTGACGGCGGACGAGATCGACCGCATCAACATTTTCCAGGCCACCATGACCGGCATGTGCCGCGCGCTGTCGGGCCTGACGCCGTCGGCGCACGAGGCGTGGATCGACGGCAACGCGCTGCCCCGCGAGTTGCCCTGCGCGGGACGCGCCATCGTCGGTGGCGATGCACTGGAACCGGCGATCAGCGCCGCCTCGATCCTCGCCAAGGTCACGCGCGACCGCTGGATGGTCGAACTTGATCGCCTTCATCCCGGCTATGGATTCGCCGTCCACAAGGGCTATGCGACGCCCGCGCACCTGGACGCGCTCAAGCGCCTGGGGCCGTGCCCCCAGCATCGGCGCAGCTTTGCGCCGGTGAAATTGCTGGTGGACCAGGGCGTGCTGTTCTGACCGCACGCCGTTTGGACGTCCATTCAAGCGCTTCATCCCAAGCATCAAGAAGGCCAACTGCGGGCGCTGACAGCATGTCCTATGGCCCACGTCATGCGCATGCAACGGGACTAGACTAGCTTTGACTTCGCTGGAGCCGTGACCTGCGATACGGCGCCTGCGGAGTCAGGATTCGATGGCCTGTATCGCCCTTCGCGCGACAGCAAGCTTTCGCCGAGGCAACCTTTTCGCCCGCCGCCGCATCCGAATAGATGAAGGAAGCCACCACCGGGCTCGCTTCAGCAAGCGAGCCCACGCCGGCCCGAGACGCACGCGGTTGGCAAGGTGGATGTCATCGAGGCAGGGACGCCGGGTCTACCCGCGTGGCCTCCCTTACCGCCATGCGGCCTTGAAACGCAACGTGCAACGCAGGAGTCGTGTCATGACGCTTCCCAACCGCCCGCGCGACGTCATCACATCGCCGGATACTGGCCCCGTAGAGGCAACACCGCCGCGCCCCGCACCGGAACCCATGTCGGCAGCCGACGCCCACGTCGACTACGACCGCCACCCGTTTTCGGTCCGGTGGCTGGATCACTACATCGACAATTCGGCCGGAGATGGACGTTTCCACATCTCAGGCTAAGTGAGCGCATGCAGGACGACGGTACGCAGCTGCGCGTGCCGTCGTGCAGGCTCAGCCGCGGCCGCGCAGGAGGCTGTGGCGATAGCCGTAACCGATGTAGATCAGCATGCCCAGGGTGGTCCAGCAGGCCAGCAACATCCAGTTGCCCGCGTTCATCTGAGCCAGCAGGAACAGGCACACCACTACGCCGAGCGAGCACACGAACGGCGCCGCCGGCACGCGGAAACCTCGCGCCAGGTGCGGATGCGTGCGCCGCAATACCAGCACGCCGATGCACACGGTGGAAAACGCCAACAGCGTACCCATCGACAACAGGTCGCCCAGCAGGCTGAGCGGGAAAACTGCCGCCAGCAAGCCACCCACGAGGCCCACCAGCACCGTGGTGCGGTGTGGCGTGCGGAAGCGGTCGTGCACGGCGCCAAACATGCGTGGCAGCAGGCCATCACCCGCCATCGAGTAGAGGATGCGCGCCAGCCCCATGTGCATCACCAGGATGACCGAGGTGAGTCCTGCCACCGCGCCAACCTGGGTAAGCAGTTTCAGCCAGGCGAGCGATGGATGCGCCGCGAGGGCCGTCGCCACGGGTTCGGCGGTCGCCAGCTGCGCGTACGGAACCAGACCGGTGAGCACGGCCGCGACGATGATGTAGAGCACGGTGCAGATGGCCAGCGAAATGAGGATGCCGGCCGGCACGTTCTGCTGCGGGTTGCGCGTTTCCTGCGCTGCCGTCGCCACGGCATCGAAACCGATGTAAGCGTAGAAGACGCTGGTGGCGGCGCGGAAGACGCCCGCCCACCCGTAGTGGTCGCCGCCCTGGTTGGCCGGCACGTAGGGATGCCACAGCGACGTATCGACGTGTTGCAGGCCGAAAACCACGAAGAGAATCACCACCAACACCTTGAGCACCACCACGACGCTGGCGAAGAGCGTCGACTGGCGCGTGCCCACATAGAGCAGCGTGGTGATGGCAGCGACCACCAGCAGCGCCGGCAGGTTGATCCAGGCGCCGGTGGCCACGAAATGGCCGTCGCGGAACGACACGGGGGCATTGGCCAGCACCGAGGGGACGTCGATGCCCATGCTGTGCAGCAGCCCCACGCCATAGCCAGACCAGCCCACCGCCACCGATGACACCGCCAGCAAGTATTCGGCCACCACGTTCCAGCCGATGAACCAGGCCAGCAGCTCGCCGAAGGTCGCGTAGGCGTACACATAGGCGCTACCGGAAACCGGCAGCATGGCGGCGAATTCCGCATAGCTGAGCGCCGCCAGGGCCGCGGCGAGGCCCGCCAGCACGAACGACAGCGTCAACGCGGGCCCGGCATGCTCGGCTGCCGCCTGGCCCGTGATCACGAAGATGCCGGCGCCGATCACCGCGCCCACGCCCAGCACGACCAGATCCTTGAGGCCCAGCGTGCGCCGCAGGTTGTCGCTGGAAGACAGCGAGGCCTCGACGGGCTTGACGGCAAATAGCGAGCGAAGAAGTGACATCGACAGTACCTTCGGAAGCCCGTCGGGCCGCCATTCGTGCATGAAAGTCCTGAACCATGCCAGCCACGGCGGCCACCCGCAACCGCCAGAGGTGTCAGGTCTCCGCTGACGCCACCGCATGTTGTTGGCGGTCATGCACGGGGGCTACCATGGAATCACAGGGGGGGCGTAAGCCCACGCAGTCCGTTCCATTGCCGCTCGACGGAAGCGACAACGTGCGCCTTACAGGGGTACTGCTGGTCATGGTGCTTGTCCACGTGGCGCTCGTCAGCCACGGGATGCTTGCGGCCGGCATCGGCCCCGCGCTGGCTTCCATGGGCGTGCAATGCGTGGCCATCGCCGCCGTCATGGCGCGCCGTGGCCGCGACCCGAAGCCTTTGCACATGCCATGGTTGCTCCTCGCCGTGGCGGCCAGCCTGCAGGTGGCCTGGGCGGCCATCAACGTGCTCGCCACCGTGCTCAAGGACCAGGGTGGCTACCTCAGCGCGATCGGCGTGGTCTGCTCGGCGCTCTACATGATCCCGGCGATGCTGCTCCTCGTCCGGGCGCACGGACGCAGCGAACCCACACCGGTTCGGCTGCTCGACCTGGTCATGTCGTGCCTGGTCGGCGTGATGCTCTATGTGCTGATCACCCGCGCCATTCCCGGCGACTCCCCGGGGAACATAAGCGTGATCATCTGGCATGCGGACGCCATCGATTTTTCGATGGCCTTCATGGCCATCCTGCGCATGCTGGGCGCGCGCGGCCTGCGCCTGCGCTTCCTGTTCTTCGCGTCGGCCAGCTACCTGCTGGTCAATGCCATGGTGGCCGCCATCTACAACCGGATCGAACTCCAGGGCCTGCCGACCTGGATCACGCTGATGGTCGACCTGCCGTACGTCGCGCTCACCCTCGTGGTGGTCCGACGTCCGCCGCGGCTACTGCGTCGCTGGCGGCCCAGCATGCGCACGTCGCAAACGATCGCCTTCTTCGCACCCATCATGCTTTCCATCGGCGTATTGCTGCTGGGCATCAACGTCTCGCGCGTGGCCTTTGCGCCGGGCGTGGCGGTGGCGGCCGCGTCGGTGATCTTCTACGGGCTGCGCGTCGCCTTCATCCAGCACCAGCATCTGGATCTGCAGCGCGCCGCGCAGTTGGACAACGAATCGTTGCAGCACCAGGTGGGACGCGATCCACTCACCGGCATCGCCAATCGCACCACCATGGATGCGCGCCTGCGCGAGGCGCTGCAATCCAGCTGCGAAGGCCGCCTGCCCTGCTCGCTGCTGATGATCGATATCGATTATTTCAAGCAGTTCAACGACCGCCATGGCCATCTCGCAGGCGACGCCTGCCTGGTGAGCGTGGCAAGGGCCTTGACCACCAGCCTGTTCCGCAGCGGCGACTTGGTGGCCCGCTACGGCGGCGAGGAATTCGCCGTGGTGCTGGCCGACACGGGCCACGATGCCGCCGATGCCATCGCGCAGCGGCTGATCCTGGCAGTGGAGCGCCTGCATATTCCGCATGAAGGCAGCCCGCAGGGACGCCTCAGCGTGAGCATCGGCGTCGCCACCCAGCGGAAAGGCATGCGCACCGAGGCCGTCGACCTGATCGACGCGGCCGATCGCGCGCTCTACCGTGCCAAGAGCCTGGGCCGCAATCGCTATGAGGTCGCCGACGATGCCGATACCGCGCCGCGTGATCTGGCCTGACGCAATGACAGCGCACTCATTCATCCACACGAGAACTTCCATGCACCGATACGCACGACTGGCGCTGTGCCTGATGCTGTTGTTGACTGCCACCCTTTGCCAGGCACGCCCCGGCCCCGGCGACGTACCGCCCGATTACCTGGGCCGTGACCGCAACGGCAACGACGTGCACGTGTCCGACCTGCGCGGCAAGGTCGTGATCGTCACCTTCTGGGCGTCGTGGTGCGGCTACTGCATGAAGGAAATGCCGATACTCGCCGCGCTGCAGAAGATGAAGGGCGCGAACGACCTGGCCGTGGTCGGCGTCAGCCACGACGACGACCTGGACACTTTCAAAAAGATCCGCCGCAGTTGGAAAAGCCTGGACGTGATCCTGACCTTCGACGCCAAGGACCAGCACATCGCCAAACCCTACGGCGTCGACGGCATTCCGCACATGGTGATGATCGGGCGCGACGGTCGCGTCGCCGCGGTCCATGTGGGTTACGACGAAAGCATGCTGGATGCGATCCTCGCCGAAGTGGACGGCCTGCTGAGCCAGCCAGCGCCAGCCACGCCGGCCGCAGCGCCCTGAGCCGGACGGATTGCGGCTGATGTCAATTCTTGTCCGGTCGGACCGACGCCGGTAGGCTGGCGTTCCATCCTGCGCGCACGCCATGTCCGTCCGCTTCGCACACCTCCACCTGCACAGCGAGTACTCGCTGGTCGACTCGACCATCCGCATCAAGGGACTGGTCGACGCCTGCGTGCGCGCAGGCATTCCGGCAGTGGCGCTGACCGACGACAGCAACATGTTCGCGCTGGTGAAGTTCTACAAGGCCTGCAGCGCGGCCGGCATCAAGCCGATCGGGGGCGCGGACCTGTGGGTGAGCTCGCCGGACGATCCGCGTCCGTGGCGTCTCACCGTGTTCTGCCAGAACCACGAGGGCTACCTCAACCTGTCGCGCCTGGTGTCGCGCGCCTGGCGCGACGGCCAGCACAGCGGTCGCGCGATGGTCGACATGGCGTGGCTCACGCCGCAGGCGACGCATGGCCTGATCGCCATGATGGGACGCGAGAGCGAGGTCGGCCGCATCGCGGTGAACCAGGGCATCGACGCGGCGGCGGCACGGCTGCGCCCGTTCGCGCAGCAGATGGCTGATCGGCTCTACCTGGAACTCACCCGCACCGGTCGCGAAGGCGAGGAAAACTGGAACGCCGCTGCATTGGGGCTGGCCACCGAACTCGATCTGCCGGTGATCGCCAGCAACGACGTGCGCTTCCTCAAGCAGGGAGACTTCGAGTCTCATGAAGCGCGCGTGTGCATCAACCAGGGCCGCGTGCTGGCCGATCCCAAGCGCTCGCGCGACTACAGCAACCAGCAGTACCTGAAGTCGCCCGAGGAAATGGTGGCATTGTTCGCTGACGTTCCCGAAGCGCTGGAAAACACCCTCGAGCTGGCCAAGCGCTGCACGCTGGAACTGAACTTCGGCACCTACTACCTGCCCGATTTCCCGGTACCCGAAGGCCACGACCTGGCCAGCTATATCCGAGAGCTTTCCCGCGAAGGCCTGAAGGAGCGACTGGCGTTTGCCGGCGTCGCGCCCGGCCGCACGCAGGAGGAATACGAAACACGCCTGGAACGCGAGCTGGACGTCATCATCAAGATGGGCTTTCCCGGCTACTTCCTGATCGTGGCGGACTTCATCAACTGGGGTAAGCAGAACGGCATCCCGGTCGGCCCGGGACGTGGTTCGGGTGCGGGTTCGTTGGTCGCGTGGGTATTGAAGATCACCGACCTGGACCCGATCCAGTTCGACTTGCTGTTCGAGCGATTCCTCAACCCCGAACGCGTGTCGATGCCCGACTTCGACATCGACTTCTGCATGGATCGCCGCGACGAGGTGATCGACTACGTCGCACGCAAATACGGTCGCGACCACGTCAGCCAGATCATCACTTACGGCTCGATGGCGGCGAAGGCCGTGCTGCGCGATTCCGGTCGCGTGCTCGGCATGGGTTATAACCAGGTCGACCGCATCGCCAAGCTCATTCCCGCGCGACCGCTCGATCTCACGCTGCAATGCGCGCTGGGCCGCTCGGAGAAGGCCAAGAAAGAGCCCGATCGCATCGTCAAGGAATTCTGCGAGCTGTATGAGCAGGACGAGGAGGCGCGCACGCTGATCGACCTGGCGCTCAGCCTGGAAAGCCTCACGCGTGGCGTCGGCAAGCATGCCGGCGGTGTCGTCATCGGTCCCAGGCCGCTCACCGAATTCGCGCCGCTCTACTGCGAACCGGGTGGCGCGGGTGTAGTGACGCAATACGACAAGGACGACGTGGAAGCCGTCGGCCTGGTGAAGTTCGACTTCCTCGGCCTGCGTACGCTCACCATCATCGACTGGGCGGTGAAGGCCATCAACGCTCGCCGCGCGGCGAGCGGCGAGGAAGCGCTGGATATCTCGGCGCTGCCGCTGGACGATCCGGCGCCATACGAGTTGCTGAAAAAAGCGCAGACCGTGGCGGTGTTCCAGCTGGAATCCTCTGGCATGCAGCGCATGCTCAAGGACGCCAGGCCCGACCGCTTCGAGGACATCATCGCGCTGGTGGCCCTGTATCGCCCGGGCCCGATGGACCTGATCCCCAGCTTCGTGGCGCGCAAGCATGGTCGCGAGACGGTGGAGTATCCCGATCCCCGCGTCGAGCCGATCCTGAAAGAGACCTACGGCATCATGGTCTATCAGGAGCAGGTGATGCAGATGGCGCAGATCGTGGGCGGCTATTCGCTAGGCGGCGCCGACCTGCTGCGCCGCGCGATGGGCAAGAAGAAACTCGAGGAAATGGCGAAGGAACGCGCCAAGTTCCGCGAAGGCGCCGCCAAGGACGGGCTCACCGGCGACAAGGCCGACTCCATCTTCGACCTGATGGAAAAATTCGCCGGCTACGGCTTCAACAAGTCGCACGCTGCTGCCTATGCATTGGTGTCCTACCAGACTGCATGGCTGAAGGCGCACTACCCGGCCGAGTTCATGGCCGCGACGATTTCGTCGGACATGGACAACACCGACAAGGCGGTGACCTTCATCGAGGAATCCAAGGCGATCGGCCTGAAGGTCTTGCCGCCGGACGTGAACGCCTCGCAGTTCATGTTCGTCGCGGTGGAACCGAAGGTCATCCGCTACGGCCTCGGCGCGATCAAGGGCGTGGGCCAGGGCGCGTGCGAGGCGATTGCGGACGAGCACGCGCGCGGCGGCGACTACAAGGACCTCGCCGATTTCTGCCGCCGCGTCGATTCGACCAAGCTCAACCGCCGCGTGCTGGAAGCGCTGATCCTGTCCGGTTCGCTCGATGCGCTGGCGCCCAACCGCGCCAGCCTCATGGCGCAGTTGCCCAACGCCATGAAGGCCGCCGAGCAGCACCTGCGCAACGCGCAGAGCGGCCAGAACGACATGTTCGGCGCGATGATGGGAAGCACGGCCCCGGTAGTGGAAGTGGACCTGCCGGTCGTGGCCGACTGGCCGCTCGAGCAGTTGCTGCAAGGCGAGCGCGACACGCTAGGCCATTACCTTTCCGGCCATCCCACCGATCCGTGGAAGGAAGAACTGGCCCAGCTCTCCACCTGCCCGCTGGGCGAGATCGCCGACCGCTATCAGCCGCCCAAGCCGCGCAAGAACGACGACGGCGACAACAATCGCTTCCGCCGCGGCCCGGATACGCCGTGGACGGTGGCCGGCATGGTCACCGCTGTGCGCAAGCGCGGCGAAAGCGACGCCTTCGTCCGACTCGAAGACGGCACCGGCATCATCGAGGTGAGCTTCTTCGGCGAGCTGTACCAACAGGTCGCTCCGCTGCTGGTCCGCGACGAGTTGCTGGTGGTCGAAGGTGGCCTGCGCATCGACGATTTCTCCGGCGGCGGCTTCGCCCTGCGTGCCCGCAGCGCGCTGAGCCTTGGCGATGCCTGCCGCCGCTACGCCCGCTTGCTTCGTTTGAAACTGAATGGCGTCGGCCCCGGTTTCATCGACGACCTGCGCCGCGTCCTCGCCGGCTATCGCGGTGGACGTGCCAGCGTGGTTCTCTACGGCTATCACAATAAGAACGCCCAGGCCGACCTGGAACTGGGTGAGGACTGGCGAGTGGATGCCATTCCCGAGCTGCTGCGGGCCATCCGGGCGGTGCCTGGGGTGGAGGCGGCCAAGCTGCGTATCGTGAAGACGGATGACAGGCCGCGCGGCGACTGAATTATTAGAAGTGAGTTAAGAGAGTGAGAGAAAGCGGGCTGGCTCCCACTTCTCACGCTTCCCTCTGTTGTCCTTGGCTCTCCCATACGCCCCCGTTCCCGCGATTTTTCCCAGCCCGGTATACTGCCGCGCTTCCGTGTCTCAAACTGCATCGAATGAATCCCAACTTCCTCGATTTCGAACAACCGATCGCCGAACTGGACGCGAAGATTGAAGAGCTTCGCCATGCCAGCCACGGGCAGGCGTTCAACATCGACGAAGAAGTCGGCCGCCTGCGCGAGAAGCTGAAGCTCAAGACCAACGAGATCTTCCGCAACCTCACGCCGTGGCAGGTGACCCAGTTGTCGCGTCATCCGGGCCGCCCATACACGCTCGACTACATCAGCGTGATATGCGACGAATTCCACGAACTGGCCGGCGACCGCGCGTACGCGGACGACGCCGCCATCGTGGGCGGCCTGGGCCGCATCAACGGTCGTTCGGTGATGATCATCGGCCACCAGAAGGCACGCGACACCAAGGGCAAGGTGCGCCGCAATTTCGGCATGCCGCGTCCCGAGGGCTATCGCAAGGCACTGCGCCTGATGAAGATGGCCGAGCGCTTTGGCCTGCCGCTGTTCACGCTCATCGACACCCCGGGTGCCTATCCCGGCGTCGGCGCCGAGGAGCGCGGCCAGTCCGAGGCCATCGCGCGCAACCTGCTGGAAATGGCCGACCTCAAGACACCCATCATCTGCACGGTGATCGGCGAAGGCGGCTCCGGCGGCGCGCTCGCCATCGGCGTTGGCGACCGCACGGTGATGCTGCAGTACTCCACCTACTCGGTGATTTCGCCCGAAGGCTGCGCCTCCATCCTGTGGAAGAGCGCCGAGAAGGCCAAGGACGCTGCCGAAGCGCTGGGCCTCACCGCCCCCCGCCTGCTGGAGCTGGGCCTGGTCGACAAGGTCGTACGCGAGCCGTTGGGCGGTGCCCATCGCAACCCGCATTCGATGGCCGTGCGCCTGAAAGCCGTGCTGATGAACCAGCTCGACGAGCTGGAAGCGATGCCGACGGCCGACCTGCTGGAGCAACGCTACAAGCGCCTGCGCGGCTACGGCGCGTACATCGAATAACCCCGTCCCACGCGGCGTTGGCCTGTAGGAGCGCACCCTGTGCGCGATAAGCCTATCCGCCAAGGGGACGTCGCGAAGCAGTAAGGCCGCATCCCTTTCGTCCACTGGCGTCCACCGCCAGGCAACGCCACCCGCCTCACCGTCCGGTCACGCCACCGCGCTACCATCCACGGCATCGCCGCCAGGGAATCGCGACATGGCCACCGACAGCACCAAGCTCGCCGTCCTCATCGATGCGGACAACGCCCAACCAGCCATCGCCGAGGCACTGCTCGCCGAAGTGGCCAAGTACGGGACGGCGCACGTGAAGCGTGCGTACGGCGATTGGACGTCCAACCACTTGAAGAGCTGGAAGGAGCAACTGCTCACGCAGTCGATCCAGCCGATGCAGCAGTTCGGCTACACCAGCGGCAAGAACGCCACCGACTCGGCGATGATCATCGATGCGATGGACCTGCTCTATTCCGGACGTCTGGACGGTTTTTGCATCGTCTCCAGCGACAGCGACTTCACCCGGCTGGCCGCGCGCATCCGCGAGTCGGGGCTCATCGTGTATGGCTTCGGCGAGCGCAAGACACCCGATCCTTTCGTCGCCGCGTGCGACAAGTTCATCTACACCGACATCCTGGTGGCCAAACCCGATGAAGAGCAGCCGCTCAAGCCACGCACGGCGGCACAGCTGAAGCAGGATTCCAGCCTGGTGAACCTGCTGCGCAATGCCGTGGAAGCGGCCTCCGACGACGATGGCTGGGCAGCACTCGGTGGCGTGGGCTCCATCATCACCAAGCAGCGCCCCAACTTCGACGCGCGCAGCTACGGATATCACAAGCTCAGCGAACTGATCACCGCCACCACGCTGTTCGAGATAGATCGCCGCAGCCCTGGCGAGGGCCGGCCCAAGGTGATCTATGTGCGCAACAAGACGAAGAAATCGCCACCTCGTGAATAGGCTCGTCGACACCCTGCAACGGTCCCTGCGGGAACACCCACAAGGTTCGCTGTGCGTGGCCTACAGCGGCGGGCCCGACTCCACCGCACTCCTGCACGCGCTTGCCCAGCTGCCCGAAGCCCACGCACGCGGACTGCGCGCTTTGCATGTCGACCATGGGCTGCACGCACAGAGCCATGCATGGGCGACGCATTGCCGTGAACTCGCGCAGGAGTGGCGCATCCCGTGCATGGTGTTGCGCGTCGAAATCGATCACGCGCGCGGATACGGGCTCGAAGCGGCGGCACGCGACGCGCGTTATCGCGCCTTCGCCTTGTCGTTGCGCGATGGCGAACGCCTGCTGCTGGGGCATCATCGCGATGACCAGGCGGAAACCGTGCTGCTGAAACTGCTGCGCGGTGCCGGCCCGGAAGGTCTCGGCGGCATGCGAGCCATGCGTCCGTTGGGACAAGGCACGCTTTGGCGTCCGTTGCTGGACATGCCACGCGATGGGATGCGCCAGTATGTGCTGGACCACGGCCTGCCGTGCATCGAAGATCCATCGAACGGCGATCACCGGCTGTCGCGCAACTTCCTCCGCCACGAGATCCTTCCTCGCCTGAGCCAGCATTGGCCGCAGGCGGTGGACTCCATCGTGCACAGCGCTCGCCACAGCCGCGAGGCAACACTGGCTCTCGCGCAGCAGTGGCGCGCCGCCCTGACTGCCTTGCAAGACCCGACGACCGGCAGTCTCGATGCCCATGGCTGGCTGGCCCTCGCGCCCGCCCTGCGCCACCCGTTGCTGGACGAATGGCTGCATGCACGAGGCCTGCCGGCTCCGACCGCCGCACAGCGCGCACAGATCGAACGCCAGTGCGTCGCCCGTGACGGCCAGCTGCCACGCATTCGTTGGCCTGGTGCCGAACTCCACGTGTGGAAGGGACGGCTGTGGGCGCTACCGCCCCAACCATCCATCGACCCGCAATGGCAGGCGGCGTGGCATGGCGAACCCATCGCCCTGCCCGATGGCGGCAGCCTGAGCATGGAACCGGCCGCCGTGCTGGCCCAACCGCTGGAAATCCGCCTGCGCCGCGGTGGCGAACACCTGCGCCCCGCACGCAATCCTCACACGCGCGAACTGCGTGATCTCTTGCAGCAGAGCGGTATGCCTCCCTGGCGCCGCCTGGCGTGCCCGTTGCTGTACGCCGGTGACGAGTTGATCGGCGTGGGCGATCGCTGGCTGACCGCCCGTGGCGAGGCATTGCTGGGCGAAGCCAGGCCACGCTGGAGCCCGGCCTGGTAAGTAGCGCACTTGAACTGGTGGCAGGTGGAAGGCCACTGGGGTCGCGGTTTCTTCGCTCCGCAGGCTGTCGCGCACAGGGTGCGCTCCCACAAAAAAAGAAAAGGCGGGTGCGGTGAGCTCCCGTTTATTCCCCCTGTGGGGGGCGGCAGCGCATCAGCTTCCCTGCACCAGCTCGCCATGCACAACACGCTTCCGTACAACCGAAAACGGCGTGCCCCGATAGTGAAACTGTCCGCCACCCGGTCACGACGCCCCGACCTGCCTTACAAGAAAACACGATGCATATCGCACGCCAAGCGCGACTTTCCCCGCTCGCAGATTGATTCCGCACGCCCCCTGCGTTAGCTTTGCGGGCCATGGCCAAGTCCGCTCCCGTCCCCGCCAACAAGGCTCCCGCCGCCGATTTCGAGCACTCGCTGGACGAGCTCGAACAGCTTGTGGCGCGCATGGAAGGTGGCGACCTGAGCCTGGACGAATCCCTCGCCTCCTTCGAGCGCGGCATCGGCCTCTATCGCCATTGCCAGCAGGCACTGGAAAGTGCCGAGTTGCGCGTACGACTGCTGCTCGATCCCGATGCTCCTGAAAGCGCCGAACCGTTTGAACCCGAACTCTGATCTTGGTACGGCCCTCAAGTCGCTGATCGTGCGCGCCGATGAGGCGCTGGCCCGTTCGCTGCCTTCGGAAGACACCGCTCCCTTCGAACTGCACCGCGCCATGCGCTATGCAGTGCTCGGCGGGGGCAAGCGTCTGCGCCCCTTGCTGGTGTATGCCGCCGGGCACGCTTTCGGCGAGAACGGCTCCCGCCTGGATGCACCTGCCTGTGCCGTCGAGCTGATCCACGCCTACTCGCTGGTGCATGACGACCTCCCAGCGATGGACGATGACGCTTTGCGGCGTGGCCGGCCCACCTGTCACATCGTGTTCGGCGAGGCGATGGCAATCCTGGCCGGCGATGCCTTGCAGGCACTGGCCTTCGAGTTGCTTGCCCATGACGTGGCGCTGGGCGTCGATCCCGCGCGCTGCGTGGAGATGCTGCGCGTGCTGGGACGCGCCTGTGGTGCCGAAGGCATGGCTGGCGGCCAGGCGCTGGATCTCGCTGCGGTCGGCCGCCGGCTGACCCTGCCCGAACTGGAACACATGCACGCCTGCAAGACAGGGGCACTGATTCGCGCCTCCGTACAGCTGGGCGCACTCGCCGCCGGCGCGCCGGACGACGTGCTGGCCGCGCTCGACCGTTATGCGCATGCGGTAGGCCTGGCGTTCCAGGTGCGCGATGACATCCTCGACGTGGAAGGCGAGTCGGAAATCATCGGCAAGACTGCAGGCAAGGATGCGGCGGCGGACAAGCCGACGTTCCCTTCGATCATCGGCATGGATGCGTCGCGCGAACGCCTTGCCCAGTTGACCGCCGATGCGCTGGAAGCGATTGCGCCGTTGGGCGAACGGGGTGTGCTGCTGGAAGAACTGGCCGGGTACGCGGCGGCGCGGTTGCACTGACTGCTGACCGACCTGGGTTGCGGCGTCTTCGCTCCGCGACGTCCCCTGGGGGATAGGTTTTTCGCGCACTGGGTGCGCTCCTGCAGAGAACGCCGGGCGGCTGCCTCGGCTTGCGTGGGAGCCCACCCTGTGGGCGACTGCAGCGCTGCCCGACCACTCGCGGGATCGGTGTCACCCATAAGGCTCGCTCACACGATGCCGCGCGCGGGCATCGTCTTTCCAACGACGTGCCTGCTCGCGTCAACATGGGCCCCCGACAGGCGTTGAAGATAAACCTACGCCGTCGTCTCCCGCACATGAACAACTCGCCTTTCTCCCCCGTGCGTCTCGCCAGTGCCACCGTGCTCGGCTCGGTAATCGCGCTCGCTGCCTACGCCGCACCGCAAAAACCCGACTTCACCGGCGCCTGGCGCCTGGACGATCGCAACAGCGACACCACCGATACGTTGACGACCGCCATGCGCAATGAGGCACGGCAGGAACAGCAGGCGGCGATGGTGCAGGGTCCGGCACCGGCCTCCTCTTCCGCCGGTGCTGCGCCGGGCGGCCACGGCAATGGCGGTGGACGGCATGGGGGCGGCGCCATGGGTGGCGGAGCCGGAGGCATGGGTGGTGGTGGCATGGGGCACGGCGGCGGCATGGGCGGTGGCGGCCACGGCCATCATGGCAACGGCGACAACACCGGTGGCAAGGCCGCCGTGTCCGACAAGGACCCGATCGCCACGGCCACCTACCCGATGCCGCCGATGTTCAAGCTCGACTCGGTGCTGCTGGTGCAACAGGACGATCAGGCCTTTCAGGTGCGGCTCAACGACGGCAGCCAGATGACGGGCAAGCTTGACGGGCAGGCGCGCCAGTCGCTCAGCGGCAACGCCATGGTGCGCGGGCACATCGACAACGGACAGCTGCACGTATCGGTGCAGTACGCCGACGGCATGGAGCTGGAACAGACCTGGGCGCTGTCGCCGGACGGCCAGCAGATGATCGTCACCGGCGCCTGGAAGGTCCCCGCGCTGCAGCAGGCCGTCACCTTCAAACGCACCTACATCGGGCTGCATTGAAGAGCGGGAAAAGCAGTTAAGCGAAGCGAGAAGCAAGAGAGCCGAACTGACCGCCTTCTCTCACTTCTCACTCCTCATTTCCCGCTCGACCCTACTTGATCAGCCGCAGCGTGAACGGATAGCGGTAGCGCACGCCTTCGTTGGCGCGAATGCCCGCGATGATGGTGAACACCAGCCAGCCCACGCCGACCACGATGCCCACGGGAATGGCGATGAACACGCCCAGCCCGAAAGTGATCAGCGTCAACAGCATCAGCGCGAAACCGATGATGGCCACGGTGATGTTGAAGTTCAGCGCTTCCTTGGCCTGATCGTTGACGAAGGGCATGGTGTCCTTCTTGACCAGCCAGATGATCAGCGGCCCGAGGAAGCAGCCCCAGCCAAACCAGGCGCCGGTGATGATGCATCCGAGCAACGAGGAAAGATGGGCGAAGAGTGCCCATTGACGCTCATCGGCGGCAGGCATGTCGGTAGGGCCTGCGGGGCCAGCTGACGGCGGCGGTACGACGGATTCGGGGGGAACGCTCATGCGAACTTCTCCTGGTCGTAGAAGCCTGACTTCGCGACTGGTTGTAGGCCAGTCGCGATCATCCTAGCAAGCGAACGCCGCTTTTGCCGCTACCGGAAGACCTACTCGCCGGCGATGGTCATCTGTTCCAGCAGGATCGAGCCGGTGAGTACGTGCGAGCGGGGATCCACGTCCGCGCCCACGGCCACGATGTTGGCATACATGTCGCGCAGGTTCGCCGCGATGGTGATCTCTTCCACCGGGTAGGCGATCTGCCCGTTTTCCACCCAGAACCCGGCCGCGCCGCGCGAGTAGTCGCCCGTGATGGTGGACACGCCCTGCCCCATCACCTCGGTCACCAGCAGCCCGGTACCCATGCGGCGGAGCATGCCCTCGAAGTCGTCCTGGCCCGGTTCCACGACCAGGTTGTGGATGCCGCCCGCGTTGCCGGTCGACTCCAGCCCCAGCTTGCGTGCCGAATAGCTGCCGAGCACGTAGCGCGCCAGCACGCCGTCCTTGATCAGTGCACTGTCACGGGTAGCCACGCCCTCGGCATCGAACACCCCCGAACCCTGACCGCGCATCAGCAACGGGCGCTCGATGACGTTGAACCAGGACGGCATGATCTGCTTGCCGGCATGATCGAGCAGGAAGCTGGCGCGGCGATACAACGCGCCGCCGCTGACGGCACCTACGAGGTGTCCGATAAGCCCACGCGCCACCTCCGGCGCGAACATCACCGGGCACTGGCGCGTGAACAGCCGCCGCGCGCCCATGCGTGCCAGCGTGCGCTGTGCTGCCTTGTCGCCCAGCTCGCGGGCGCTCATGAAGTCGTCCGCCGAGCGCACGCTGTCATACCAGTAATCGCGCTGCATGCCCTCGTCGTCGCCGGCAATCAGGGACAGCGACAGCGAATGGCGCGTGCCGCGCTCGCGCCCCATGAAGCCGTGCGAGTTGGCGTAGACGGCGAGGCTTTCACCCATCTGTACGCTGGCTCCATCCGAATTGGTGATGCCGGCGTGCGCACGGCCCGCGTCTTCCACCTGCTTGCCCAACGCAATGGCGCCGTCGGTGTCGATGCGCCAGGGATGCCACAGGTCCAGGTCGGGGAACTGCGTGGCCATGCGCGAGGCGTCGGCCAGCCCGGAGGCGTCATCTTCCTCGGTGAAGCGCGCGATGGCGCAGGCCTGGTCCAGGGTGGCCTGGATGGAATCGGGGTTGAGGTCGGCCGTGCTGGCCGACCCCTTGCGCTTGCCGAAATACACAGTGAGGCCGAAACCGCGGTCGCGTGTGTGCTCGACCGTCTCCACCTCGCCCAGGCGCACGTTCACGTTCAGCCCGGTATCGATGCTGGCGGCCACTTCGGCCTGGCTGGCGCCGGCGGCGCGGGCGCGGCGGATCACGTCCTCCGCCAGTTGGGCTAGTCGATCGAGTTCCTCAAGGCTGCGGTCCTGGGTGATGCTGAGTTCGGTCACGCGTGAAATTCCTGCAACAGAGTCTGGTTCGTGCCTTCCTGTAGCCCGCGCCGGGAGCTGTTTGCTTGCCTGCCAAGGAAGAGCGAGGGAGTGTATGTCAATACACGACTAAGGGATGACGCCGGCTGGCGGGCAAACAGACCCGGCCCGCAGGGTTGGCCGCCCAAAGCGCCCATGCAAGCGCACGAGGCTTGAGCTGACAGCCAGTCAGGCGCTGCGCCCCGGAACACTCGCATGGGCGCTTTGGGCGGCGAACGCGGGCCACAAGAAGGCACGAACCAGACTCCGGTAACGGGTAGAATACGCGGTCCTACCCGCGCCGCTCCCGAAATGGGGGTGGCGTGGCCGATTGCAAAGAGCGTTTGCGGAGATCAGCCCATGTCACCGGCAGCCGGCATCTACCGCCACTACAAAGGCCAGCGCTATCGCGTCCTGGGCACCGCCCGGCATAGCGAGACGATGGAGGAACTAGTGGTCTACCAGGCGCTCTACGGCGATTTCGGGCTGTGGGTGCGCCCTGCCGTCATGTTCTGTGAAACCGTGGAACTGGACGGCGAGCCGATCCCCCGCTTTGCGCTGGAACAGGCCGAGCCCAATCCGTTCGAACACGCCGGCGCCGCGCACTGACGCGTCGCCGGCCCGCTGGAAACTCCCGTGAAGCGTACCTACACCCACGATCCCGATCATGACTACGGCCCCACCCGCACCCAGCAGCGCCGCGATGCGCTGGCCGTGCTGGCGCTGGCCAACCAATTGATCGAACTGCCCGCATCGAAGCTGGCCAAACTCGAACTGCCCGAAGACGTGCAGCGCGAGATCGCCACCACCCGCCGCATCACCGCGCATATCGCACGCAAGCGCCAGCTCGCGTTCCTGGCCAAGGTCATGCGTCGGCACGACACCGCCGTGTTCGACGGCGTGCGCGCAGCGCTGGGTGAAAACCGCGAAAAGCAGCGTCAGGAAACGGCTGCCATGCACCGCATGGAAACTGTGCGTGAGCGGCTGCTGGAGAACACCGACGAAGCGATGGGCGCGCTCATCGCCGAGTATCCCGGCGTGGATCGCCAGCACCTGCGTTCGCTGGTGCGCCAGGCCAAGGTGGAGAAGGATGGCAACAAGCCGCCGCGCGCGTATCGCGAGATTTATCAGTTGCTGAAGCAGCTGGCCTCGGGTGGCGACAGCGATGAAGTTGCGGATGAAGCTGGCGACGATCTGCCGGACGAAGCGGAAGACTGAGGCGAACCGATCGCGCACCGGGTGCGCTCCTGCAACGGAGCAGGCTTCTGTGGGAGCGCACCTGGTGCGCGATCCGGGCTACTTCACGCATCCACCGCGCGAAACCGCGAACACCCATCCCCCGGCGACACCCACGCATCGTGCACCTCGCACAGCGCGCTCGCTGCGATGCTCGCGCCATACGCCGAACCGAACGACACCATGCCCGGCACGCGCCGTTCGATCTCGCTCCGATCTTCGCGACGGAAACGGCAATGCGCGCAGCAGGCCTCGCGCTGGTCGGCCACCGCGCTCATCCGCCCAGGCCGTTCCAGTAGTCGGCGAAGACGTGCACCGACAGCACGTAGCCGATCACGATGTTGACGGCCACGCCGGCGGTGAAAGCCACGAAGGGTTTCCAGCCGATGGCAGCAAGTGAACGCAGGCGCGTGGTGAGACCAATGCTGAGGAAGCAGAACGTGAAGGCCCAGGTGCGCAATGCGCTGATCGGCGCAACCAGATCCGGCGTGACGACCTTCCGATAGTCCGCCAGCGAGTAGTGACTCGCGATCCAGGTGACCAGCGCGGAGGCCAGCACGAAGCCAATCACGAACTTGGGAAAGCGCGCCCAGATCTCGCGCGCATCGGCCTTCGCCTGCACGCCGTCGTCGCTGTTCCAACGCGTCGTGGCCACCCACGCCAGCACGAAGGCCCAGATGCCGATCCAGATATCGCGCCCCACCACCTTCATCAGGGTGAACGCCTGCACGGCAGCATCCGGCGCACCAGCGATGGCGCCACCCGCGTTGCGCGCGACATCCCCATAAGCCTGTGCTGCTGCGATGCCTGCGGCGTCAGCGAACTCGGACGTGCCGATCCACGCGCCGGCCACCGCCGTGGACAGCCCCAGCGCACGCGACGCGAACGGCAGCACGAAAATCATCACGATGGCCCACACCACGACCAGCGCAATGGCGACCGACGTCTGCTCGCGTTTCGCCCGCACCGCGCCACCGGCGGCGATGGAGGCAGACACTCCGCATACCGCGCCGCCCACGCCCAGTACCGCCGCGAAACGCTTGTCCAAACCCAGCGCCTTGCCCGTCAGGAAGATCACGAAAAACGTGGCGAGCGAAACAATGGTGGCCTGCCCCACGGCCACCGGACCGGCCCACACCAGCAGGGTCAACGGCAGCGTGGCGCCTAGCAGCACGATGCCGACCTTGATGTAGAACTCCACCCGCAGGCCGGACTGGAACCATTCGGGCAACGCCACCGTATTGGAGACCAGCAGCCCCGGCACCAGCGCGATCAGCGGCGCCTCAAGGTTGTAGCGCGCCGCCTCGGTCCAGGCCGATGCCGTGAAGATCAGCAGCGAAGCGACGAACAGGATCAGGAAGCTGGGCAGGAAGCGCGACAACGACTGCCCAAGCAAGGCCAACGCGGTGCCGAACAGCAAGGCAAACGTCGCGAACAGCGCCAGGTAGTTCGGCGCATGGGTTGCGATGCCCTGCCACGCGTCCGCCAGCGTCTTCCATTTCGCCGGCGCCACCGCCAGCCACTTGAGGCTGCTGCCGTTGGCGAACAACGCCCAGGCCACCACGATGACAGCCAAGCCGATCCACACTGACCACCAGTCTTCGTTGGAGAAGGCACCCCTGCGCTCCTGGCGCACAGCGGCATTCTCGGATGGCCTGGCCGATGCCGGCAGAATGCGCGTCACCTCGCTCATCGCGTCGCCCTCTTGGTAAGCATGAGGTTATGGACGTCTATACGTCCGGAAATCACACTTTCCCTGCCTGAATGGCATAAGCGAAATGAGCTTTTGTTCTATCGATATGCAGGTTTTGATCACTGGATGACAGCCACAACCTGGCGGCTCGCGAAAGCCCCTCTCCCGCTGGCGACCCGAAGGTAGTCCCTGTGGAGTGAGGGGTTGGGGCGAGCCACCTGAAGGTGGTAAAGGTGCGGAGCTTGCCTGGGCGTGAATGGCCACGCTCCGCACGCACCCTCATCCGCCTGCCGGCCCGTCGGAGAAGGGCCGCTACGTTACAAGCAGCGCTTCAGCCGCCTCACGACGCCGTCCCACCCACTGTCATCGCATCCACCTTGAGCGTCGGCTGGCCCACGCCTACGGGAACGCTCTGGCCGTCCTTGCCGCACACGCCCACGCCCTCGTCCAGCGCCAGATCGTTGCCGATCATGGAGACGCGATTGAGTACTTCCGGGCCGGCGCCGATCAGGGTGGCGCCCTTCACCGGACGAGTGATCTTGCCGTCTTCGATCAGGTAGGCCTCGCTGGCGGAGAACACGAACTTGCCGTTGGTGATGTCCACCTGGCCGCCGCCGAAGTTCACCGCGTACAGGCCCTTCTTCACCGAGCGGATGATCTCCTGCGGATCGTGCTGGCCGGCGAGCATGTAGGTGTTGGTCATGCGCGGCATCGGCAGCTGCGCGAACGATTCGCGGCGGCCGTTGCCGGTGGGCGCCACGCCCATCAGGCGGGCATTGAGCTTGTCCTGCATGTAGCCCTTGAGGATGCCGTCCTCGATAAGCGTGGTGCATTCGGTGGGCGTGCCTTCGTCGTCCACGCTGAGCGACCCGCGGCGACCCTGCAGGGTGCCGTCGTCCACCACGGTGACGCCGGGCGCCGCCACGCGCTGGCCGATGCGGCCGGCAAAGGCGGAGCTGCCCTTGCGGTTGAAGTCGCCTTCCAGGCCGTGGCCAATTGCCTCGTGCAGCAGTACGCCCGGCCAACCGGGACCGAGCACCACCGCCATGCTGCCGGCCGGTGCATCCACCGCCTCCAGGTTCACCAGTGCACCGCGAACCGCTTCATCGGCAAACGCCATGGCGCGACCGTTCTCCATCAGCTCGCGATAGCCATAGCGGCCACCGCCGCCCGCACTGCCCTGCTCGCGACGGCCGTTCTGCTCGACGATGACCTGCACGTTCAGTCGCACCAGCGGGCGCACGTCCGCCGCGAGGGTGCCGTCGGAACCCGCGACCAGCACGGTATCCATGGTGGCGGCCAGGCTCACGATCACCTGCTTCACGCGCGGATCGCGCGAGCGCGCATAGGCGTCCACTTCGCGCAGCAGGGCGATCTTGTCGGGATTGGGCAGGCTTTCCACCGGGTCGATGGCCGGATACAACTGCCGCGCACCGTTCAGCGCAAGCGGCTTGCCTGCGCCGTTGCCGCCCTGCGCGATGGCGCGCGCGGCCTTGGAGGCTTCCAGCAGCTGCGGCAGCACGATCTCGTCGGAATAGGCAAAGCCGGTCTTCTCGCCACTGATGGCGCGCACGCCCACGCCCTGCTCGATAGAGTGGCTGCCGTCCTTGACGATGCCTTCCTCCAGCAACCACGACTCGCTGCGCGAATGCTGGAAATACAGGTCGGCGGCGTCGATGGACGGGCCCATCAACTGGTTGAACACGCGGTCGAGGTCGGTGGCGGCCAGGCCGCCCGGCGCCAGCAGGCGGCGTTCGGCCTGCGCGATCAGTGAATCCATGAAGTCTTGGCCATCGGTAAAGAGAGGGGACTTTAACAAGGTGGGGCCAGCCGGAGGGGTTTAAAGCCTGATGGCAGGCCGGGGAACCCGTGTCGCGCACGCCCCACTCGGACGATCTAGGGATCCCGGGCCGGTGGTGCCTCGCCGGTGAGCGGCGGCGTGGCGGGAGCAACGGGCACGTCCTTTTTCTCGATCACGGGTTTGTCCCACGGGCCCGTGATCCTGTAGCGGGCGCTGGCGGCGTGGTTGATGCCCTTGCCCAGCAGCCCCTGCGCCACGAAACCGGCGGCCACGCCGATGGGGCCGCCGACGACGGCACCCACGATGGGAAGGCTGTTGCCCGCGTGCGGCACCGCAACCACCTGCAAGTCGTAATCCTTCGCGCGCACGCCCGTGCGGCCCTGGATGGAAATCTCGGCGGCAGGACTGCGGATTTGCAGGTTGTCGGTGTTGGCGTTGCCGTCGCCAAGCTTGAAATCGCCCACGATGGCGTCGAACGCCAGGCCTTTGCCGAACACGTCGCCGAAATCGAACGACAGGCGACGCGGCAGCTCCAGCACGGATATGAGGCCGAATAGGCGCGCCACGCCCGGTGTCACCTCGGGCATGCGGCCATCGGTGATGTTGATGCTGAGCTTGCCATCCATGTTGCCCAGCTCCATCGCCGACGGTGCGCCCGGCCACGTGGCATCGAGCTGCGCGCGCACCTTGCCGCCCGCGAGCAAACCGTCGTAGCCGAAGGCGCCGAGCATGTCGCCCATGTTCTGCGCGACGAAATCGATGCGCATGTGGGAATGGCTGTCGCTCGGCGTGCCGTCCCAGTCGCCGGTGCCATTGATCTGCACGCTGCGCGAGAGCGTGCGCAGCTGGTCGACGTGCATGCCATGGTCGGTGGGCCACGTTTCCAGCCGCGCCTCGCCGAGTTTGGAGTCGCCGAAACGCAGATCGCTCACCCACAGGTGAAACGGTGGCAGCGCCGATGGCGTGATGCCGGTGACAGCCGGATTGGATGGTGGCGTGTTCGGATTTTCGGACCCGCCAGTCGATGCCGTCGCCGCCGGCGTGCTCGCGACTGCAGTCGGCACCGCGCCCTTCTTCGCCGGCGCCGGAGCATCCTTGGGCCAATACAGGCGTTGCAGGCGCGCAGTGACGCCACGGCGATTGAGATCGGCCAGCGGAATGCCAAAGCGACCCGCCAGGCCCGCGCTGTCCACGTCGACGGTGAGTCCATCCGTACCCGACGTGGCGAGCAGATGCATGTCGGCAAATGGATGGCCAAACACCAGTGCCTGGTCGGCGTTGACGTCGATGCTCTCGAGCCCCGGACCGCCATTGCTGCTGCCGGAGGAGGCGTACTGGGTCCATCCCGTCACGTCGAGCTTCGCGGGACGGCCGCGGATCCGGATGCCCTTGTCGGGAACGGTGTCGGGCGCCTTGGTACCAAATGCAAACGTGGCCGCCAGCGACTGGCTGTCATTCTGCGGCAGGCGCAGGCGCGCACGCACGACCTGGCCCACGCTGAGCTGCACTTCGCTGCCGGTCATCGGCAGATTCATGTCCACATGCAATGGCAGCGTTGCGTCTGCAGGCTTCTTCAGTGGCACCGGGAAATCCAGCGTCATACCGCTCAACGTGGAATCCACGCTCAACTGCTGCGTGGTCGCCGCCGTGCCGCTGGTGTGCGCGATATCGAAACCGATGTTGAAGTCACTTCGACCATCAGCCACCTGATTCAACCAGTCCAGCTGTTTGTAACCCGTGGTCAGCTCGCTCATGCTGTAGCGACCGCTCAGGCGTGCAGACAACAGGGTGTCCGGTTTGCCCGTGGCACCGGCAATGGCGAGATCGAGTCTGGACGGCTGTCCGCGAAAACTCGTATCCAGCGGCCCTGCGTGGAAACCTGTCTTGTCGAACGTCGCCGGACCGGTGAGCTTGTCCAGCTTGAGGTTCCACTCGGGCGCGTCGAAATCCACGCCCTTCATGTCGGCATGGCCGTCGAGTACCAGGTTGCTGGCGTCAGCCAAGGGCAGCGACAGATGGAAGCCGAATGCACCGGTGCCCCCGAGCCGGATCTTGGACAGCGTATCGGCCTGGTGCACGCCGATGGGACTGCGCCGCACGAACTCCAGCATGCTCGCGCCCGTGCCGCTGCCACTGGCATTGAGATCGAGCACGGCATTGCCGAACTCCGGGATGAGCGCAACCGCGTGCTCGACTTTGTTGCCCAGCGACTGTCCCGTGGTTGCTTCGACAAGCATGCCGTTGTTGACGAAGTTGGCAATCGCGCTCACGCCCTCGGCGCGCGGCCAGTCCTTGCTGTAGTCCATCACCAGTTCGCTGATTTCCGCGCGCGCCTCGAAGCGACCTTCATTGTGATGAAACGGCCAATCATTGAGATCGCCGCGCACCACGACATCGCCGTGGTCGACCTTGCCACTGATCAGCGCCTGGTCCAGCCATTGCACGGCGACGGGCGACATGGAGTCGATCGGCCAGAACAGCTTGGCGGCGACCACCTCGGCGTGCGTCACGGTGGCATAGAGGTCCATGAAGGGACGACCACCGGCATCGGGCAGCGCCACTTCGCCGCGCGCCTTGCCACCAAAGCCCGCTCCCTCGAAAACCAGCTGGTCGGTGCCGATGTGCCAGGCGTCCTCGTCGTGCCAGAACGAAACGTCGCCACCCAGCCGCGACATCACGAACGGTTGCCGGAACGTGTGGGGAAAACGCAGCGTGGTGACCTGATTGGGCAGCGAGAGCGCCATTGCCTGCGCATCGCCGCGGAATTCGCCCTTGAGGCCATCCAGGCCCGGCAGCTTGCCGACCGGATCGATCGCCACGCCGCTGAACGCGGCATCGAGTTGCTGCAACCCGCCGCTGCGCGTCCACTGCAGCTGCGCACGCGTTACCTGGCCGCGTGGCTTGCCACCACCGACCCATTGCGCCAGCGCCGGCGATAGCTGCGGTTTGAGTGCCAGCCAGGGCACCAGCGGTTCCAACTGGAGGTGCTCGGCCGTCGCCTGGACCTGGGCCTGGTCGGTGTTGATGCCCTGCACGGTGGCGTCGAGCCGGCTGCCGTCATCGCCCAGCCAGCGCAGTCGATAACTATCCTTGCCGATCGCCAGCTCGGCCAGACCGTCCAGCGCGGGAACACTGGCCTTGATCCCGTCAGGATTGGCGACGGCAAGCTGCGTGAGATGGAAATGCGTGAGGCTGCGGACGACCTTGGCATCGCGCCAATCCAGCCAGGTATCGAACGAGCCGCCGCCACTTTCGGCCGTATAGCCGTCCAGATCGACACCCGCCGACATGGCGTGCAGGTCCATGCCGGTGCCGCCCAGCCACAGCTTGCCATCGGCGCCGTCGTCGCTGAAATTACCGGCGCCGCGCAGCTCGCCCGGCGCGCCCTCGCGACGCAACAGTGCGCCGACGCGAATCCGGCTGCCTTGCCGGCTCAGGCGCAGCTGATCGGCGAGCAGCGTGTAATGGCGATCGAGCCGATGATCGGTGATCTCCAGCCGCGTATCGCGCAGCCAGAGGCCCACCGACAATTTGCCGAACGCCGGTGCCTGGCGCTCCTCGCCTCCCGCCAGGCCAATGCCGTTGATGTGCCAGGTGCCATCGCTATCGCGGCTCAGGTCCAGCTGCAGACCCTTCACGCGCAGGTTCACCACATGGCGCGCCGGCAGCAGCCAGCCGCCGAAATCGAGCTTGAGCTCAGCCTCGGGAATGCGCAGCGGCGGCTGGCCGTCGTCCGCGCCGATGGTCATGCCGTGCATGACGAACAGCGGGCCCGCCGGTTGCCAATGGCCTTCCAGCGCCTCGAACTGCACCGGACGCTGCAGCCGCGCGCTGAGCTGCGCAGCCACCCATTCGGGGTGATGCGCCAGCGAAGGCAGCAGCAGTTGTGTCACGGCCATGAGCACCGCCAGTGAAATCACGGCAATGCCTGACACCCAGGCCAGTACCCGGGCGCCACGATGCGTATGTTTGCGCCAGACGGCGTTCACGGCCCCGCTCACGCTGCGGCTCGCCCGGCGGCCGTCAGGCCCAGGCGCTTATAGCAACACCACATCGAACTGTTCCTGCGAATAATGCTCTTCGGCCTGAAAGCGTATGCTTTTGGAGATGAACTCTTCCAATTCGGCCACCGCGGCGGACTCTTCCTCCAGGATGCGGCCGACCACCTTCGGGCTGGCCATCACCAGCAGCTTCTCGGTGTTGAACTGCCGGACGGCCCGGGTGATCTCCCGGAAGATCTCGTAGGTCACCGTTTCGGCCGTCTTCACCGTGCCGCGCCCGCCGCAGGACGGGCACGGCTCGCACAACTGGCGCTCCAGGCTCTCGGTGGTGCGCTTGCGGGTCATTTCCACCAGCCCCAGCGCCGACATCGGGTACACCGTGGTCTTGGCGTGATCGCGCGCCAAGCCTTTTTCCAGCATGCGCAGCACCTGACGGCGATGTTCCTCATCGGTCATGTCGATGAAGTCGATGATGATGATGCCGCCCAGGTTGCGCAGCCGCAGCTGCCGCGCCGCCGCCTGCGCCGCCTCCAGGTTGGTGCGGTAGACAGTTTCCTCCAGGTTGCGCGAACCGACGTAGCCGCCGGTGTTCACGTCGATGGTGGTCATCGCCTCGGTCTGGTCGACGATGAGGTAGCCGCCGGATTTCAGCGGCACTTCCTTCTTCAATGCGCGCTGGATCTCGTCTTCCACACCGTAGAGATCGAAGATGGGGCGTTCGCCGCTGTAGTGCTCCACGCGGTCGTCCAGCTGCGGCATGAACTTGTGCACGAACTTCACGACCTTGTCGAAGGTTTCGCGCGAATCCACGCGCACCTTCTCGATGTCGTCGTTGAGCATGTCGCGCAGACTGCGCAGGGGCAGCGAGAGTTCTTCGTACACGCGCTCGCCCACCTTGGACTTGGCGATGTTCTCCTGCACCACGCGCCATACCTTGCCCAGGTAGGTGACATCAAAAGCCAGCGACTCGGCGGTCTGGCCTTCGGCATTGGTGCGCACGATGTAGCCCAGCGGGTTCTCGCCGATGAGCGCGCCCAGCACTTCCTTCAGTCGCTGGCGCTCTTCCTCCTCCTCGATGCGCGCGGAAATGCCCAGTGTGCGGGCGTGCGGCAACAGCACCAGGTAGCGCGAGGGAATCGACAGGTGCGTGGACAGACGCGCGCCCTTGGTGCCGATCGGGTCCTTCACCACCTGCACCACGATCTCCTGGCCTTCATGTACCAGTTCGCTGATCGACGGCACGTGGCCATTGCCCGTGGCAGGCAGCTCGGTGCCTTCGGCCGACGGCGGCAAGGATGGGCGCAGGATGTCCGAGGCGTGCAGGAACGCCGCACGCTCCAGCCCGATGTCCACGAACACGGCCTGCATGCCGGGCATCACGCGCTGCACGCGGCCCTTGTACACATTGCCCACGTAGCCGCGCCGGGACGCCCGCTCCACGTGCACCTCCTGCAACATGCCGTTTTCCACCACACCGACGCGAGTCTCGCGCGGGGTCACGTTGATCAGGATCTCTTCGCTCACGGGTACTCCCTTCGATGGCAATCTTTATAGCGGCAGTACGCGCAACCTGTCGATGCGTGTCTGTACACACGGACATCGATTTCGGCGAGGCCGCCAACTGGCGCGCACAATCGCAGGGAAACACGACATTTGATGTACCGGACAGTCTTTCATTCCGGGAGTTGCATGGGCCCGGGGTATGCTGCGCCGATGCCCGATCCGATTCTTCCCGACCTGTTGCAACCCGGGCTGCGCCTGGTGTTCTGCGGTACCGCTGCCGGCCGGCGTTCGGCGCAGGAGGGTGCGTACTACGCGCATCCGGGCAACCTGTTCTGGCGGGCGCTGCATGCGGTGGCGCTGACGCCCCGACTGTTCGCCCCGCTGGAGTTTCCGCTGCTGCCGGCGCTGGGCATCGGACTGACCGACCTTGCCAAGCACCACATGGGTAACGACGACGAGTTGCCACGCGATGCCTTCGACGTGGATGCGCTGCGTGCGCGCATCGCGAGCCACGCACCCCGCATGCTGGCTTTCACCAGCAAGGCGGCCGCGCGCGCAGCGCTGGGGCGACCGGCGGCCTATGGCCTGCAGCCTGAACGCATCGGCGAGACGCGCCTGTTTGTGCTGCCGTCGCCATCGGGCCAGGCGCGCGGGCACTGGGATCTCGAACCATGGCACGCGTTGGCTTCCTGCGTGCGCGACGTCTGAGCTCGCCGATCAGGTCGATGGCGGCCCGCCACCCAGGTAATTCACCAGCCCTTCGGCCACATGCTCGAACAGCCGCCGCACGCGCAGGCTCTGCCGCAGGTCCTCGTGCATGACCACCCAGGTTTCCAGCGGTATGGCCAGTTCATCGGCAAGCAGGTGCACCAGTTGGGGATCTCGGCGCGCCAGGTTCACCTGCATGATGCCGAGACCGTAACCGGCACGTATGGCGGCCAGCGCGGCTAGGTCGCTGTCCGTGCGCAACGAGAAACGCTCACGCACGTAAGGCAGGCCATCGGCGCGCATGCGACGGATATAGGGCATCTCGGTATCGAAGCCGATCAGGCTGTGGTCGGCCAGCTCGGCCAGCAACGAGGGGCGTCCATGGGCCTCCAGATAGCGCCGATGAGCGAACAGGCCCAAGGCCACGCTACCCAGGCGCCGGGCGACCAGCGCCTCCTGCGTGGGCTGGACCATGCGCACGGCGATGTCGGCATCCCGCCTCAACAGGTCGGCGGATGCGTTGGACAGCACCAGCTCGATCACGATGCGCGGATGTCGCTCGCGGAACGCGGCGAGGATGGGCGGCAGCACTTCCGCGCCGATCACCTCACTCGCCGTGATGCGCACCGTGCCGCTCACCTCGCCCCGGCCGGCCGAGGCGGTGCGCTGCAATGCAGCGGAGGCGGACGCCATGGCCTGGGCGTGTGGCACGAGCTCTCGCGCCAGCGGCGTCGGCACCAGCCCCTGCGGCGAGCGGGCAAACAAGGCCGTGCCCAGGGCGGTTTCCAGTTCCCGCATGTGACGGCCGAGGCTAGGTTGGGTCATGCCCAGCGCCCGGGCGGCGGCCGACAGGCTTCCTTCGCGCATGACCGCGAGAAAGGATCGGTAAAGCTCCCAGCCGGGATCCACGAATGCCATGCATATTTGTATAGCAGACGTTCGACATTAAGCAATTTTCTTTTATCCGACCCCACGGCACGCTGTCGCCAACTTCCACGGAGACAGCTCCATGACCTCGACGACACAGCGGATAGCCCTGGTGATCGGCGCCAACGGTGGCATCGGCCATGAGACCTGCATCGCCCTGCGACGCCATGGCTGGCACGTACGCGCCCTGGTGCGCAAACCGCCCGTCAACAGCGCGGACGGTATCGAATGGCTGCAAGGCGATGCCATGCGGGTCGACGACGTGCGCCGCGCTGCGGCTGGCGTGCAGGTGATCGTCCATGCGGTGAACCCGCCCGGCTATCGGAACTGGGGTGGGCTCGTGCTGCCGATGCTGGACAACACCCTTGCCGCGGCCCGCGAGCAAGGCGCGCGCATCGTGCTGCCGGGCACGATCTACAACTACGGACCGGATGCCTTCCCCATGCTCACCGAGGCATCGCCGCAACATCCGGCCACGCGCAAGGGCGACATCCGCGCGGAGATGGAACGGCGACTGCAGGACGCGGCCGCCGAAGGCGTGCGCACGCTGGTGCTCCGTTGCGGCGATTTCTTCGGGCCGCGCGGTGGCAACAACTGGTTCGGACAGGGACTGGTGTCTTCCGGGAAGCCCGTGCGGCGCGTGCAATATCCCGGTCAGTACGCCGTGGAGCACAGCTGGGCTTACCTGCCCGACGTGGCCGAAACGATGGCGCGGCTGCTGGAGCGCGAGGCGGAACTGGCGGCGTTCGACACGTTCCACTTCGGCGGCTACTGCATCGATGGCCATGCCATGCTCGCCGCCATTCGCCAGGCGGCCGACGACCCCACCATCACGGCAGGACATTTCCCCTGGTGGCTGGCGCGCCTCGCCTCACCCTTCAACGAAACGCTGCGCGAACTGTGCCGCATGCGCTACCTGTGGCAAGCGCCCGTACGGCTGGACGACGGCAAGCTGCGCGCCTTCCTGGGCGATTCGCTCTACACGCCACTGGAAGACGCCATCCATGTAGCCCTGGAAGGCGCCGGCTGCCTGCCCTCCCCGGCCGCCAGAGCCATGCCGGCCGCGTGATGCATGCCATTCAGTCGATCGGCGTATGGCGGTTCTCGATGACGTCGCGCGCCATCACCAGCGACGCATGGTTGGACCACGACTGACGGATATAGGTGACGACCGCCGCCACATCGCTGTCGCTGAGCTGCTGTGCGAACGGCGGCATCGAATACGGCCGCGGGTTGCCCTGCGTTGCCGGTGCAAAACCGCCAAGCAGCACGATGCGAATGGCGTTGATTCCGCTCGGTTCATTCACCGAGGAGTTGCCGTTCAACGGCGGATACACCCCAGGAACGCCATTGCCGTCCCTGCCGTGGCAATCCGCGCAGCGTTCCGCATAAACCTTGGCGCCCTGGGCAAGCACGGGCTTGGTATCGAGCGGCGATGTCTCCACGACCGCAGGTGCCCGCGCCGGCAGTGATTGCAGGTAGGTGGCGATGGCGCGCAGATCGTCATCGTGCATGTGCTGCGTGCTCTGCGACACCACGTCGGCCATCGGGCCAAACGCGGTACCGCGTGTCGACTGTCCGGTCTTCAGCAGATCCACGATGTCCTGTTCGCTCCAGCCCGCCAGCCCACCGTTGGCCTGCGTGCTGAGATCGGGCGCGTACCAGTTCTGCGCCGGGATCTGGCCGCCCGACAGCGATGGATTGCTTTTGGAACCGCCGAGCGAATCGCGTGGCGCGTGGCATTCATTGCAATGGCCAAGGCCCTGCACGAGGTAGGCGCCGCGGTTCCATGCCGCCGATTTCGACGAATCCGGCACGTACTCGCCTTCCTTGAAATAAAGCGCGCGCCACGCCTTCAGGCTGTTACGCACGCTGTAGGGGAACTCCAGGCCGATCGGCTTCGCCGGTTGGTGCACGGCAGGCAGCGATTGCAGGTAGGCAAAGATCGCCAGCGCGTCGTCGCGCGTCACCTTGGTGAACGATGTGTAGGAAAACACCGGGTAAAGCAGTTCCCCATGGCGCCCGCGCCCGCTGTGCAGTGCTTGCCAGAAATCCTCGAAGCGCCATTCGCCCAAACCGGTCTCACGATCCGGCGTGATGTTGGGCGCCGGAATGTTGCCGAATGGCGTCGGCAAGACGCGTCCACCGGCAAAGCGCGCGCCGCCCTGCGCGGTGTGGCACGACGCGCAATCGCCTGCCAGCGTGAGGTACTCGCCCTTGGCGACAAGCGACGGGTCTTTCAACGCCGCCGCGTCCAAGCGGTTTGCCGACGGCGACACCGGCGAAGGCATTTCGGTGCGCAGCAGCCACCAGCCGGCCAGCGCCAGCAGCAGGACAACAACGACCAACAGCACCCGTTTCATGCGCCGTCTCCCTTGTCGCCCAGTACGCCGCAATGCAACGGTGGCGTGACCGAACCGGCCGGCTGCGCGTGCATGTCCGCCGGCAGCTCACGCCCCGCAAGCCACGCCGAGACGGCGCTGATGTCCGATTCGCTCAGCCGGTTGGCAATCTCGGACATGCAGTCGGGCGCCACCGTGGCGCGCGTCTTGGTTCGCCACGAGCCCAGCTGCGAACTGATGTAGTCGTACGGCAAGCCCACCAGCCCCGGAATATCCGGCTGCACGCCGGTGAGCTGGCTGCCGTGGCAGGCGGCACAAGGGGGAATCTGGCGGGAGGGATCGCCGTGCGTCGCCAGTTCCTCACCACGCTTCAATGCCGAAGCGGGCAGCCTGGGCATCGGCGAACGCGCATACGGGACGTCCTGCGAAGAGAAGTATTCGGCGATCTCGCGCATGTATGCCGGTGTCAGCGGGCGAACGGTGTACTCCATGGGACCGTACTTGCGCAGGCCGTCCTGGAAATCTTTCAGCTGACGCGCGAGATAGCCGACCGGCTTGCCGGCGAGGCGCGGAAAGAACCCGCTTTCGGGCGTGCCTTCGCCGTGCACGCCATGGCAGGCGGTGCAGGCGGCAATGCGCTGCTGCAGCGTGTCGGGAATGGGCGGATGCGGCGGCGCTTCCTGCGCGTGGGCGCCCAACGATGCGACAACGGCCCACACCATCAAGGCACCGACCCGCCCCCTGGCTGGCCGCAGCTTGGCTGAGAGCGCTTTCATCCTGTTCCCCGGTAAGCCTGGTGCGCCGCCGTCATGACAGTGCGGCAACAGCGTGCATCCATTATAGGCAGCACCCCACGTCGGACCACGGCAAACTCCGATACGCTGCGGTTTTGCGACATCATGTCGCACAAACTTGTCCCAAGGAGCTGCCGTGTTGCGTCGTCCGCTTTCGTACGCCGTGCTTGCCCTGCTGCTTGCCAGCCCATCGCTGTGGGCAGCCGATGCTGCCGACAACAGCTACGCCTCCGTGGCCACCCTGCAGCAGCGCATGGACAAGGGAACACTGAGCAGCCGCGCGCTGGCGCAGGAATTCCTGGAACGCATCCGGCACATCGATCAGGCGGGCCCATCGTTGGCCGCCGTGCTGGAAACCAACCCCGATGCGCTGTCGATCGCCGGCAAACTGGACGATCAGCGCAAGCACACGCGCAAGCGCAGCCCGCTGTACGGCATTCCCGTGCTGGTGAAGGACAACATCGATACCGGCGACCGCATGCTCACCACCGCCGGTTCGCTTGCGATGATGGACGCTCCGGCGTCGCGCGATGCCAGCCTGGTTGAACGCCTGCGCAAGGGTGGCGCGGTGATCCTCGGCAAGACCAACCTCAGCGAATGGGCCAACATCCGCTCCAGCCACGCCAGCAGTGGCTGGAGCGGGCGCGGCGGACAGACGCGCAATCCTTACGCGCTCGACCGCAACCCCTGCGGATCGAGCGCCGGCTCCGGCGCGGCGGTCGCGGCCGGCCTGGTCACGGTGGCCATCGGCACAGAAACCGACGGGTCGATCATCTGCCCGGCCGCTGCCAACGGCATCGTGGGTATCAAGCCAACGCTGGGACTGGTGAGCCGCAGCGGCATCGTGCCGATCAGCCACAGCCAGGACACCGCCGGCCCCATGGCACGCAGCGTGGCGGATGCCGCCGCGGTGCTCACGGTCATCGCCGGCAGCGATCCGCGCGACGCGGCCACGGTGGATGCAGACCGCCACGCCACCGACTACACGCGATTCCTCAATGCGAACGGCCTGCACGGCAAGCGCATCGGCGTCGTGCGCCAGCTCGGCGGCGCGGAGCCGAATGCCGACCGCATCCTCGATGAGTCCATCGCACTGATGAAGGCACACGGCGCGATCATCGTGGACCCGGTGGAACTGCCGCACCTGAAGGAACTTGGCGACGTCGAAATGACCGTGCTGATGTACGAGTTCAAGCACGACATCAACACCTACCTGGCAACGCGCCCGGAGCTCAAGGTGAAGACACTTGCCGACCTCATCGCATTCAACCAGCGTGAGTCCGCCAGGGAAATGCCCTGGTTCGGGCAAGAGCTGTTCGAGCAGGCACAAGCCAAGGGCGCATTGAGCGATGAGGCTTACACCACCGCGTTGGCCAAGGCGAAGCAGCTGTCGGGCCCGGATGGCATTGACGCCGCCATGAAGGCGCATCACCTGGACGCTCTGTTGGCGCCCTCATGGGGACCGACCTTCGTGACCGATCCCGTGCTGGGCGACCATGTGGTGAGCGGCGATCCCACCGTGGGCGGGCCCTCGCAGCCGGCGGCGATGGCGGGCTATCCGTCCATTACCGTCCCGGCGGGTTTCGCGCACGACCTGCCGGTGGGCATCGTGTTCTTCGGGTCTCGGTGGAGCGAGCCGACGTTGATCTCGATCGCCTATGGCTTCGAACAGCACGCCAGGGCCTGGCGCGCTCCCGCCTTCCTCGACAAGGTGGGCGGAAAAGCGATACCGCCAGCGCCCTAGGCCGTCACCGGGCGCGCGTAGGACATCGGCAATTCGGCCATGCCGATGCGCAGGGCGTCATGCAGCAACAGCGTGACGCCAAGCCGGCCATCATCCTCGCGCTCGTGCACCATGCCACCGTAGATCTGCGCGCGTTCGCGCACCGTGGCCATGCCTTGGCCGTCCGTCCCCAAAAGGGAGATCAGCTGACGCCATTCCGGCACAGGCCTTCCACGCTGCACGTGTGCGGCACGGCTCGCCGTGACACGCAACACCACCCAGCGCCGGCCGCCCGTTATGCCGCCGCGAATCTGCAGGCGGATATGGCGCACAGGCTCCTTCGCCAGCAGGTAAACCAACACCTCGCAGGCCTGGCGATAAAGCATCATGTGGACGTCCGGTGCCAGCAGATTGAGGCCACACCCGGAAATTTCGCAGCGGTAGCCAGCACCCACCAGTGCGGCCGCCTGCGCCAGCGGGCCATCCTCGAAGGTCGCCGTCAGGCCACGCTCGCGCCAGGAGCGCGGATGCAGCGCATTGGCCAGCCGCTGCACTTCGCGCTGCGTGAGATCCAGCTGCCGGTTGTAGGCCTGCTCCATGTTGGCCGGCATCAGGGGACGAAGCCGGTTGATCATGTTTACCTGGCCTTCGCGAAGCGTGTGCCCCAGCCGATCAAGCGATTCGGCGACATGGCGCAACCGCTGTTCTTCCTGGTAAAGACCCTGCTGGGCGAGGCGGAATCCCTGCAGCATTTCGTCCGCATCATGGGTCCGTACGTCGACACGCCTGGGCGCCAGCTGCAATCGGCCACCGAGCATCAGCAAGGTGGACAGGGCGAACGCGACCAGGGCTTGGGCCTGCATCAACGCCGGGTCACTGATCACCGTCAGGGTCAGCTGTACTGACACGCTGGCCAGCGTGCCTGCCACTGCAGCACCCCGCCACCCATGCCTCAGGGTCATCCATGCGACGGGCAGGAATACTGCCATTCGCGCGACTTCCGTCAATTCGGGATCTTGGCTGTGCAAACTCAGCCATGCCAGCAACAGCAACGGCGGCACGACGCCAGCAAAGAGATTGCGGACAAATCCATCGCGTATGGCGGCGCGCCAGCTCTCGGCCCAGTTCCGGTTTCCCGCGGCGGTAATCAGAGCGAGGAACGCAGGGGCCAGCGTCAACGCTCCCAGGTAGCCTCCCAGGAAGTAATTCCACGCGATTTGCCAAGTAATTACCGGGGCAGGTGGCATTCGCATCACCGCAAGCACGGCAAGGCTGGCCAGCGCGCTCACCGTGGCGGCAATGAGCACATAGATCAGGATCGAGGTGATATCCGGCTTGCCGTCGCGCAGCCAGGGCAAACGACGTCGCGCAAAGGCAAATAGGGGGGCGGTCAGCAGAAGCGGCGGCGGAAAGGTCAGCAGGACCGCCCAAGGCCAACCGAAATCGCCGTGATATTCCCAGCCGGAAAAGGCCAATGGAACCATTTCGCCAACCACCATGGCCGGCAAGTAGCGATAGGGAACCAGTAATAGGCACAGTACCCGCAAGCCGGACGAGAGATTCCAGTGGGACACGGAAATACTTCGCAGCAGCAAGTAGCACGTCGCATAAGCGACAGCGACAGCAAGCTGGCGAAGTAACAATGGGATTTGCGCCTGCCTGCCGGCGACGCCCATCCATCTGCTTGACCTGATCACGACCGGAACTACACCCCTGTAGGAAGGTGAGCGTCTCCGGACTCATCTCCGGAACGACTCACGCCATCGCTATTTTGTGGGGACATTTCATCACATATTCATCACAGGCTCATCTTCTTTCGAAACTCCCCCACAGACCGGGCAAGAAAAAGCCCGGCTGAGGGCCGGGCTTAGGACGAGGCGAGGTACGGGATATCTCAAATGCCCAGTGACCCGGTGGATTTCCGCACGATCAGCATGGCCAGCTCCAGCGACTGCTCGTAGTTGAGCCGGGGATCGACCATCGACTTGTAGGCGCGATCGAGATCGGCCTCACTGAGGTCCCGGGCGCCGCCCATGCATTCGGTGACGTCCTCGCCGGTCAGCTCCAGGTGCACGCCACCCAGGCGCGTACCCGCGGCCGCATGGATGTCGAAGGCCTGGTCCAACTCGCCTCGGATATTGTCGAAACGGCGGGTCTTGTAGCCGTTGGAGGTAGCCTCGGTGTTGCCGTGCATCGGATCGGCGACCCACAGCACGCGGCGCCCCTCTCGCTTCACCGCGTCCAGCAGGCGCGGCAACGCCTGTCCGATCTGCGTGCTCCCCATCCGATGGATCAGCGTAAGCCGGCCCGGCTCGTCTTCGGGATTCAATGCGTCGACCAGCGGTAACAGCTGATCCGGCGTCACCGACGGCCCTACCTTTACGGCGATCGGGTTGCGGATGCCGCGGAAATACTCCACGTGTGCCCCGTCCAGCGCCGCCGTGCGCATGCCGATCCACGGGAAATGCGTGGAAAGATTGAACCAACCCTGGTGACGCGGCACCTGGCGGGTCAACGCTTCCTCGTACTGCAGCAGCAACGCCTCGTGGGAGGTGAAGAAGTCCACCCGCGAGAAGCCCGCGATCGGACCGGCGAGCGTTTCCATAAACCGCAATGAGTCGCCAATGGCCTTCACCATGCGCCGGTACTCGGCGGCCAGCGGCGAGTGCTCCACCCAGGCCAGATCCCAGTACTCCGGGTGGTGAAGATCGGCGAAGCCGCCATCGATCAGCGCGCGCACGAAATTCATGGTCAACGCGGAGTGCGAATGCGCGGCAATCAGTCGCTGCGGATCCGCACGACGCGCTTCAGGCGTGAACTCCGGGCTGTTGACTAGGTCGCCGCGGAAACTGGGCAGGGTCACGCCATCACGCGTCTCGGTGTCGGCAGAGCGCGGCTTGGCGTATTGCCCGGCAAAGCGGCCGACGCGAAGCACCGGCTTCTTCAGCCCGTGCACCAGCACCAGGCTCATCTGCAGCAGCACCTTGAGGCGATTGGAGATGATGGGACTGGTGCAGTCGGCAAAGCTCTCCGCGCAATCGCCGCCCTGAAGCAGGAACCGCTTTCCTTCCTGCGCCTCGGCCAACGCGTGCTTGAGCGCCAGCACTTCCCAGGATGTGACCAGGGGTGGCAACGCAGCCAGCTGCCCGGTAGCGCGCGCCAGCTCGGCGGCATCTTCATAGGTAGGCTGCTGCAGCGCCTGGCGTCGCTGCCAGCTGCCAGGTGCCCAGGCGGCATCGCTTTCGGGGTTGACGGGTATCGCGTGTGACATGGGAACCAGACTCAAGCGCGCTTGCGCAAGGCGGCGCAGAGCGCGAACACCGCCAGAAGAACAAACCACAGCAGCGTCCAGGCGGGCATGGGAAGCCCAAATACCGGCTCGATCTTGGCGCACTCACCCGAGCCCGTGAATACCATCTTTAGCACCTTTGCGAAGGGGAACGTATCCATCATGTAGCCGAGATTCGGCCCGCAGGCAGGGACCTGATCCGCCGGCAAGGTCTGCAACCACAGATGCCGCGCTGCCGTGGCGATACCACCCGCCGCACCGAGCAATACGCCAGAGGTATACACCCAACGCGCGCCGCTGCGCGGGGCGTGCAGGCCACCGAGCAGGAAGAACACACCCATCACCATGAAGGCAATGCGCTGGAAGATGCACAGAGGGCACGGCACCATGCCCAGCACGTGCTCCGCATAAAGCGCATAACCCAGCAAGGCCGCACAAAGGAAGAAGCCGACGAGATAGGTGGTGCGGTACGACCAGCGAAATGGATTCATGATTCGACTTTGCTGCGTTGCGAAAGCGGGACATTACCCGCTCGCCCCCACTCTGTCAGCCCTGCCGAACTATCCGCCTTGCCCCATCGACACGCCTGGCGCTCCACGTCGTTCGCCTGCGCGCTCCAAACTTCGCCATGACCTGTTGCAGGAGCGTACCCAGTGCGCGACCGCCACGCCAAACATCGCGATGATGTTTCGGGCAATCAAATCGCCCCACATGAGGCCTCAACACAAACGGCCCCGCCTGTAGGCGCCAGTGTCGCTCCAGGACAGCCGAGCCCCCACTCCGCTGGCGCTGCCCGGCCTGCACGCGAGCCCACCACACGAAGGCCGACACGCCACAAACCCACTCCCTCCGAAACGCAAAAAACCCCGGCAGGTCACCCTGCCGGGGTTTCACGAAACGCTTGCCTGGTACCGATTACTCGGCAGCGGCCTCGGCCTTCTGCGGGCGATCAACCAGCTCGACGTACGCCATCGGCGCGTTGTCGCCCGGGCGGAAGCCGGCCTTGAGGATACGCAGGTAACCGCCGGGACGCTCGCGGTAACGGGGGCCCAGCTCGATGAACAGCTTGCCCACCGCTTCCTTGTCGCGCAGACGTGCGAAAGCGAGACGACGATTGGCGACGCCATCGGCCTTGGCGAGCGTGATGAGCGGCTCGGCAACGCGACGGAGTTCCTTCGCCTTGGGAAGGGTGGTGCGGATCAGCTCGTGCTTGAACAGCGACGACGCCATGTTCTTGAACATGGCTTCGCGGTGGCTGCTCGTGCGGTTGAGCTTGCGACCGGATTTCTGGTGGCGCATGGCAATACTCTCTATGTCTGTTGTTATGAAAAGCCGGCGGTTAGGTCCGACTTCCCGCGGTTACCCGCTGATGAAGCCCTTCGTGAAACGGGCTCTTGTTGAGCAAGACGGCCAGAGCGGCCGTTTCAGGCGTCTGCAAAATCCGAGGCGAAACACACTCGTCAGACGGCCAATACCAAGCGACCAAGACGATCGCCCGAAAAACCTGCGGCCCCGAAGGGCCGTTTTGGAAGTTGGCGACTCTACCGAGGCATGCCGCCAACTACCGATACAACAGGCGACCGCGAACGGTCGCCTTGAAACATCATCCCAGCTGCATGCCGTGCGACAAGCCCGGCGGCGGCCAGTTTTCGAGCTTCATGCCCAGGGCGAGGCCACGACCACCAAGGACGTCCTTGATTTCGGTCAGCGACTTCTTGCCCAGGTTTGGCGTCTTGAGCAGCTCCACTTCGGTCTTCTGAACCAGATCACCGATGTAGTAGATGCTCTCGGCCTTCAGGCAGTTGGCCGAACGCACGGTGAGCTCCAGATCGTCGATCGGACGCAGCAGCAGCGGATCGAAACCGCCCTTCTCTGCCTTGTCCGTGGCGCTCTCGCGACGCGAGAAATCGCCAAACACCGACAGCTGATCGTTGAGGATTTCGGCGGCCTTGCGAACCGCGTCTTCCGCTCCGATGGTACCGTTGGTCTCGATGTCCAGCACGAGCTTGTCGAGGTTGGTGCGCTGCTCGACACGAGCCGCGTCAACTTCGTAGGCCACGCGAAGCACCGGCGCGAACGACGCGTCGAGCTGCAGGCGACCGATCGGACGCGCTTCATCATCCGGATGCTGGCGCGCGCTGGCCGGCTGGTAGCCGACGCCACGACGCACCTTCAGGCGCATGTTGAGGGCGATGTCCTTGGTCAGGTGGCAGATCACGTGCTCGGGGTTGATGATTTCCACCGAGTGGTCGACAACGATGTCGCCGGCCGTGACCACGCCCTTGCCCTTCTTGGACAAGGTCAGGGTGACTTCATCACCCGTGTGCTGGCGAATCGCCACGTCCTTGAGGTTCAGCAGGACTTCGATCACGTCCTCCTGCAGACCCTCAAGGGTGGTGTACTCGTGCAGCACGCCATCAATTTCCACCTCGACGATGGCTGAGCCAGGGATCGAGGAGAGCAGCACGCGACGCAGCGCGTTGCCCAGAGTGTGGCCGAAGCCACGCTCGAGCGGCTCCACCACCACCTTGGCACGGTTGGCACCGAGCTGCTCGACGCTGAGGCCGCGAGGCCGCAGCACGCTAGTTGACGAAACTGCCATGCAGGGCTCCGGTTGATTACTTCGAGTAGAGCTCGACGATCAGGCTCTCGTTGATGTCGGTCGGCAGGTCGCCGCGGTCCGGCATCGCCTTGAACGTACCTTCGAACTTCTTGCTGTCGACTTCGACCCACTGCGGACGCAGGTCCATGGTGTCGAACACGGTCGCCGCTTCCTGCACGCGCAGCTGAGCGCGAGCGCGCTCCGTAAGGGCAACCACGTCGCCCGAACGGACCTGGTACGACGGAATGTTCACCTTCTTGCCGTTGACCAGCACAGCCTTGTGGCTGACCAGCTGACGGGCCTGGGCGCGGGTGACCGCAAAACCCATGCGGTAGACGACGTTGTCCAGACGGCTTTCGAGCAGGCGCAGCAGGTTCTCACCGGTGTTGCCCTTGAGGGTCGACGCCTTGGTGTAGTAGTTGCTGAACTGACGCTCGAGCACGCCGTAGATACGCTTGACCTTCTGCTTTTCGCGCAGCTGGTTGGCGTAGTCGGACATGCGCATGCGCTTGTTGGCGCCATGCTGGCCGGGCTTGTTTTCCAGCTTGCACTTCGAGTCAAGCGCACGCGCCGGGCTCTTCAGGCTGAGATCTGCACCCTCACGACGGGCGAGTTTGCAGGTAGCTCCACGATAACGGGCCATGGGTATGCTCCTTAGACTCGACGCTTCTTGGGGGGACGGCAGCCGTTGTGCGGAATCGGCGTGACGTCGATGATGTTGAGGACCTTGTAGCCGAGTGCGTTCAGCGAACGCACGGCCGACTCGCGGCCCGGGCCCGGGCCCTTGATGCGGACTTCCACGGTCTTCACGCCGTAGTCGCCAGCAGCGCGGCCGGCCTTTTCGGCGGCCACCTGGGCAGCGAACGGGGTCGACTTGCGCGAACCGCGGAAACCCGCGCCGCCGGCAGTCGCCCACGACAGGGCATTGCCCTGGCGATCGGTGATGGTGACGATGGTGTTGTTGAAGGAGGCTTGCACGTGAGCCACGGCATCCGTGACAACGCGCTTGATCTTCTTCTTGGTCTTGACAGGCTTAGCCATGTTCGGAATCCGTTACTTCTTGATGGCGCGACGCGGACCCTTGCGGGTGCGTGCGTTGGTACGCGTGCGCTGGCCGCGCACCGGCAGGCCACGGCGATGACGCAGGCCGCGGTAGCAACCCAGATCCATCAGACGCTTGATGGCGATACCCACCTCACGGCGCAGATCACCTTCGACGACGTACTTACCGATTTCGTGGCGAAGCTTTTCAACTTCACCTTCACTCAGGGACTTGATCTGCGTGGTGGGAACCACGCCTGCGTCCGCGCAGACCTTCTTGGCCCGGCTGCGGCCGATCCCGTAAATGCTCTGCAGGCCAACCCAGACATGCTTCTGGACCGGCAAATTGACACCCGCGATGCGCGCCATGATGTACTTTCTCCGATGCGTTTCGTGCGCGGTAAACGCGCAATTCTAACTGTAAATAACCCAACAGGAAAGCCCTGCGGCACCAGGGGTGCCGCTGCCCTCCGATCCGGACCAACTTCCTACCACCCCAGCAGCCATCAGTTGCGGCGGAGGTTGGCCTTCTTGAGCAGACTTTCGTACTGGTGACTGACCAAGTGCGCCTGCACCTGGGCAGTGAAATCCATCACCACAACCACCACGATCAGCAGAGAGGTGCCGCCGAAGTAGAACGGGACGTGCCACGCCTTTTGCATAAACGAGGGAACCAGACAGACCAGCACCAGGTAGAGGGCGCCGACACCGGTCAGACGGGTCATCACGTTATCGATGTAATCAGCCGTCGAACGGCCAGGGCGGATACCCGGAATCAAGGCGCCGGAGCGCTTGAGGTTGTCCGCCGTCTCCTGGGAGTTGAACACGATCGCCGTATAGAAGAAGGCGAACGTGATCACCAGCACCGCGAAGACGATGTCATACAAGGGCTCACCCGGGGTCAGTGCCTGGGTCAGCTCGGTCAGCCAGCGCGACTGATGACCCTGGCCGAACCACGTTGCTGCGGTGGCCGGGAACATCAGCAGGCTCGACGCGAAGATCGGCGGGATCACGCCCGACATGTTGATCTTCAGCGGCAAGTGCGACGTCTGGTTCATGTAGGCCCGCTGCCCGCCGGAACGCCGCGCGTAATTCACGGTGATGCGCCGCTGGGCGCGCTCCATGAACACTACGAACGCCGTTACCGCGAGGATCAGGCCTACCACCATGATCATCTTGATCACGGAAAGCTCGCCATTGCTGGCCATGGTCAGCGTATGCGCGACGGCGCCCGGCAGACCGGCGACGATACCCGCGAAGATCAGCAGCGAAATACCGTTGCCGATGCCGCGCTCGGTGATCTGCTCGCCCAGCCACATCAGGAACATCGTGCCAGCCGTGAGGCCGACGATCGACGCCATGATGAAACCGGCGCCCGGGGTGTACACCACCGGTGCTCCGCCCAAGGCGACCTGCTTCTGCAAGGCCACCGCGATACCGAACGCCTGGAAGGCAGCCAGACCCACCGTGCCGAAGCGCGTGTAAGTGGTCATCTTGCGACGACCAGACTCACCTTCCTTGCGCAGCGCCTGCAGGCTCGGGATCACCGAACCCATCATCTGCACCACGATCGATGCAGAGATGTACGGCACCACGCCGAGCGCGAACACCGAGAAACGTGCCAGCGAGCCACCCGAGAACATGTTGAACATGTTCATCAGGCCGCCGCCCTGCTCGATCAGGTTCGTCATGGCTTCCGGGTTGACGCCCGGAACCGGGATGAAGGAACCAAGACGGAAGACGATCAGCGCACCAATCACGAAGAAGATGCGCTGACGCAGTTCCGTCAGCTTGCCGAGCGATCCGAGCGATGTGCCCTGGGCTGACGCCACTTCGATTACTCCACGCTGCCGCCGGCAGCTTCGATCGCTGCCTTGGCGCCGGCCGTAGCCAGCACGCCCGAGAGCTTCACGGCGCGGCCGATCTCGCCCTTGAGGACAACCTTGACCTTCTTGGCGTGGCTGTCGATCAGACCGGCCTGGTGCAGCGCGATCGTGTCGATCACGTCAGCCTTGAGCGTGGCCAGCTGATACAGGAACACTTCCTGGCTTTCTTTCTTCTTCAGCGAACGGAAGCCAACCTTCGGCAGGCGACGCTGCAGCGGCATCTGACCGCCTTCGAAACCGTACTTGTGGGTGCCGCCCGCGCGAGCGTGCTGACCCTTGTGACCGCGACCGGCGGTCTTGCCCAGGCCCGAACCGATACCGCGACCCACGCGAAGGCGGGTCTTGCGGGAACCGGCGGCCGGCTTGATGTCGTTAAGACGCATGGTGATTACTCCTCAACCCGCACGAGGTAATAGACCGTGTTGATCAGGCCGCGAACCTGCGGGCTGTCCTTCAATTCACGGACGTCATTGAGCTTGCTCAGGCCGAGCGCCTTCACGCTCAGGCGATGGCGGCTCTGCACACCGCGCAGGCCCTTGACCAGGCGCACGCGCACGGTGGCGGCGGTTTCGTTGTTCTTAGCCATTGCCCAGCACCTCTTCCAGCGTCTTGCCACGCTTGGCAGCGATCTGCTTCGGCGAGGCAACGGCCTGCAGGCCCTTGATGGTTGCACGCACCAAGTTGATCGGGTTGCGCGAACCGACGGCCTTGGCCAGCACGTTCTTCACGCCAACCACTTCGAGCACAGCGCGCATGGCGCCGCCGGCGATCACGCCGGTACCTTCGGAAGCAGGCTGCATGAACACACGAGCCGCGCCGTGGTTGGCCTTGATGGCGTACCACAGAGTGCCGTTGTTCAGATCGATGGTCACCATTTGACGACGGGCGCGCTCCATGGCCTTGGAGATGGCGACCGGCACTTCACGCGCCTTGCCATAACCAAAACCCACGCGGCCTTCGCCGTCGCCGACCACGGTCAGCGCGGTGAAACTCATCTGGCGGCCACCCTTGACGGTCTTGGCCACGCGGTTGACGGCAATCAGCTTTTCGAGCAGGCCGTCTGAATTTTCGCGATCGTTAGAAGACATGTTCTTTTCCGTATGCCCGGCGAACCGGGACTTTGCTTGCGGCTGAGCCGCTTGGAGTTGTAGGTACTACTTGCTGGCTTCAAGTGCCGGATTCCTCCGGCACCTGAAACCGACCGGCTTAGAACTTCAGACCGGCTTCGCGGGCCGCATCGGCCAGCGCCTTGATGCGACCGTGGTACCGGAAGCCCGAGCGATCGAACGCCACAGACTCGATGCCTGCGGCAAGCGCACGCTCAGCCACAGCCTTACCGACAGCGGCAGCCGCAGTGAGGTTCTTGGTGCCCTTCAGGCCCTCGGCAACCGACTTCTGCACGGTCGACGCGGCGGCCACCACGTTCTGGCCATCGGCGGCAAACACCTGAGCGTACAGGTGCTGCCCGGTGCGATGCACCGACAGGCGAGCCACGGCGAGCTTGCGGATGTGCGAGCGGGTGGACTTGGCGCGACGCAGGCGGGATTCGTTCTTGTTCATCGTGTTCTCTCCAGGAAGCGGATAGGCCTTTAGGCCTTCTTGGCTTCCTTCAGGGTGATCTTCTCGCCCGAGTAGCGGACGCCCTTGCCCTTGTACGGCTCCGGCGGACGGATCGCACGGATCTTGGCGGCCACTTCGCCCACGCGCTGCTTGTCCGTACCCTTGATCAGGATTTCGGTCTGCGACGGGGTTTCGATGGTGATGCCTTCCGGCGCGTCGAACACGACCGGATGCGAGAAGCCCAGAGCGATGTTCAGCGACTTGCCGCCCATCGATGCGCGGTAGCCCACGCCAACCAGCTCAAGCTTGCGCTCGTAGCCGTCGGAGACGCCCTTGACCATGTTGGCCAGCAGCGCACGCAGCGTGCCACCAAACTTGGCATCGGCACCTTCGGCCACGGCGATGTTCGCCACGCCGTTGTCGACGGAAACGGAAGCGCCCGGGAGGACGTGGGTCGCCAGGGTGCCCTTGGGGCCCTTGACGGTGATGCCATTGGCGTTCGAGGTCATCTCAACGCCCTTCGGCAGGGTAATCGGCTTTTTGGCAACGCGGGACATCGTCGACTCCTTATGCGACCTGGCCGATGACTTCGCCGCCCAGACCCTTGGCACGGGCCTGCGCGTCGGTCAGCAAACCGGCGGAAGTCGAGATGATCGAGATACCCAGGCCACCGAGGACCTTCGGCAGCTCGTCCTTGCCGCGGTAGACGCGGAGGCCGGAGCGGCTGACACGGGTAATGGTTTCAATGGCCGGACGGCCTTCGAAATACTTGAGCTTGATCTCGAGCACCGGCTTGCCTTCCGCAGTGGAGGCCTTGGCGTCGAGGATGTAGCCCTCATTCTTGAGAAGGTTGGCGATGGCCACCTTCAGCTTCGACGACGGCATGTTTACGGCCTGCTTGCCCGTGAGCTGGGCATTGCGGATGCGCGTAAACAGATCGGCGATGGGATCAGTCATGCTCATGAAAACATCCTTCAGAGTGCACCGATATCCGAAAAACCGGAAATCTGTTTTGAGTTGTATGCCGACAAGCGTCGACCTGCGGGAACGCAGACCGTCGACTATAGCAGCATTTTTCCGACTTTGCGAATAACGGCGCGTAGTCGCGCCAACGGCAGCAGGTATGAGCCTGCCGCCGCATCGGAACGAAGCTGGACCTTACGCCCTGCCCCGTCCTGTTTGGGGTCTTACCAGCTGGCCTTGCGCAGGCCAGGAACGTCGCCACGCATGGTGGCTTCGCGCAGCTTGTTACGGCCGAGGCCGAACTTCTGGTAAACGGCACGCGGACGACCAGTCAGGGCGCAGCGAGTACGCTGGCGAGCCGGGCTGGCATCACGCGGCTGCTTCTGCAGCTTGGCCTGAGCGTCCATCTTCTCCTCGTAGGAGGCGGTGGGGCTCAGCACAATCGCCTTCAGTTCGGCGCGCTTGGCGGCGTACTTCTTGACGAGCTTGGTCCGCTTGAGGTCGCGGTTAACCATCGAGGTCTTGGCCATGTGTCTCTCGCGACTCTCTTAGTTACGGAACGGGAAGCTGAAAGCTTCCAGCAGCGCCTTGGCTTCTTCGTCACTCTTGGCGGTGGTGGTGATGGAGATATCCATGCCACGCATCGCGTCGACGGCGTCGAAGTCGATTTCCGGGAAGATGATCTGTTCCTTGATGCCGAAGTTGTAGTTACCACGGCCGTCAAAGGCGCGACCCGACACACCACGGAAGTCGCGCGTACGCGGCAGCGAGATGTTGATCAGGCGATCCAGGAATTCCCACATCTGCGCGCGGCGCAGAGTGACCTTGCAGCCGATCGGCCAGCCGTCGCGGATCTTGAACGAGGCCACCGACACGCGGGCCTTGGTCTGGATCGGCTTCTGGCCGGAGATCTTGGCCATGTCGGCCACGGCGTTTTCGAGCACTTTCTTGTTGCCCGCCGCTTCGCCCACGCCCATGTTCAGCGTGATCTTGGTGATGCGGGGAACCTGCATCACGTTCTGGTAACCGAAGCGCTCGGTGAGCTTCTTCATTACCTGGTCTTTGTAAAACGTTTCGAGACGCGTCGTCATAACATTGATTCCTTACGCGTCCACAACTTCGCCGTTGGACTTGAACACGCGCACCTTACGCCCATCGGAGAGCGTCTTGGCGCCAACGCGTTCACCCTTGCCCGTGGCGGAGTTGAACAGCTGGACGTTGGAGATGTGGATCGAAGCCTCACGCTCGACGATGCCACCAGCCTGGTTGGCCTGGGGGTTCGGCTTGGTGTGACGCTTGACCAGGTTCACGTTGGAGACGAACACGCGGTCGCCATCAACGCGCAGCACGTCGCCGCGCTGACCCTTGTTTTTGCCGGTGATCACGAGGACCTGATCACCCTTGCGGATACGGTTCATGGTCTGGTCTCCGCTCAGAGCACTTCGGGCGCGAGCGAGACGATCTTCATGAACTTCTCGCTGCGCAGCTCGCGGGTGACCGGCCCGAAAATACGGGTGCCGATCGGCTCGAGCTTGTTGTTGAGGAGCACCGCTGCATTGCCGTCGAAACGGATCAGCGAGCCATCGGGACGGCGCACACCCTTGGCGGTACGAACCACCACGGCGTTGTACACCTCACCCTTCTTTACCTTGCCGCGGGGAATGGCATCCTTCACGGTGACCTTGATTACGTCACCGATACCGGCGTAACGGCGCTTGGAGCCGCCGAGCACCTTGATGCACATCAGTTCACGGGCACCGCTGTTGTCGGCCGCGGAAAGCGTGCTTTGCATCTGAATCATGTCTGCACCCTCCCTTAGACGTTAGCGCGCGTGATGATTTCGACCACGCGGTGATGCTTGGTCTTGGACAGAGGACGGCATTCCGCGATGCGGACCAGGTCGCCTTCGTTGGCACCCAGGTCGTTCTGCGCGTGCAGCTTGGTCGAACGGCGGATGATCTTGCCGATCAGCGGATGCTGCTCCTGGCGCTCGATCAGGACCGTCACGGTCTTGTCCATCTTGTTGCTGATGACGCGGCCCTCGAGGGTGCGCGTCTGCTTTTTGTTGTCGCTCATATCGGCCGTCCCTTACTTCTTGCCGCCGAGCACGAACTTCGTGCGGGCGATGTCGCGCCGAACTCGGCGCAGCTGGTGCGGCTGGTTGAGCTGGCCGGTGCCTTTCTGCATGCGCAGGTTGAACTGCTCCTTGCGCAGGTCCAGCAAATGCTTGTTCAGCTCTTCGGCCGTCTTGTTGGTCAGATCTTTGATGGCCATCACATCACCGCCCGGGTCACGAATTGGGTCTGGACCGAGAGCTTGGCCGCGGCCAGGCGGAACGCCTCGCGTGCGGTGGCTTCGTCGATACCCTCGATTTCATAAAGCATGCGGCCCGGCTGGATCGGAGCGACCCAGTATTCGACGCCACCCTTACCGGCACCCATTCGAACTTCGATGGGCTTCTTGGTGATGGGCTTGTCCGGGTACACGCGGATCCACAGCTTGCCACCGCGCTTCACGAAGCGGGTGATGCAACGACGACCGGCTTCGATCTGACGTGCGGTGAGCGCGCCGTGCGTGGTTGCCTTCAGGCCAAACTCGCCGAAGCTGACGAGGTTGGAGCAGAAGGCCAGACCGTCGTTACGGCCCTTGAACTGCTTACGGAATTTGGTTCGCTTGGGTTGCAGCATGGCAACTCTCCTTACTTCGCCGTCCGCTCGCGACGGCCTTCACCGCCCTCGCGACGCGATTCACGACGACCCTCACCACCCTCACGGCGCGGCTGGGACTGCTCTTCCTTCGGCTCCTGGTTGATCTGGGAGAGATCGAAGATCTCGCCCTTGTAGATCCACACCTTGATGCCGATGATGCCGTAGGTGGTCTTCGCCTCGGCGGTGCCGTAGTCGATGTCGGCACGCAGCGTATGCAGCGGCACGCGACCTTCACGGGCCCATTCGGAACGGGCAATCTCGGCGCCGTTCAGACGGCCAGAGACATTGATCTTGATACCCAGGGCGCCCAGGCGCATCGCATTGCCAACCGAGCGCTTCATGGCGCGGCGGAACATGATGCGACGCTCCAGCTGCTGTGCGATCGACTCGGCAACCAGCTGCGCGTCCAGCTCGGGCTTGCGCACTTCGCTGACGTTGATGTGCGCCGGAACGCCCATCATGTCGCTGACTTCCTTGCGCAGCTTCTCGATGTCCTCGCCCTTCTTGCCGATCACCACGCCCGGACGGGCGGTGTGGATCGTCACGCGCGCGGTCTTGGCCGGGCGCTCGATGAGGATCTTGGAGATGCCGGCCTGGGCCAGCTTCTTGCGCAGCATCTCGCGGACCTTCAGGTCGGCCGCAAGGTACTGGGCGTATTCGCCCTTGTTGGCGTACCACTTCGAGTTCCAGTCCTTGGCGATGCCGAGGCGGATACCGGTGGGATGAACTTTATGACCCATCGTCTACGTCCTCAGTCAGTTGCCAACGACCACAGTGATGTGGCTCGTGCGCTTCAGGATGCGGGAACCGCGGCCTTTGGCGCGGGCGTACATGCGCTTCATCGCCGGACCTTCGTCCACGAAGATGCGCGAGACCTTCAGCTCGTCGACGTCAGCACCGAGATTGTTCTCGGCGTTGGCGACGGCCGACAGCAGCACCTTGCGAACAATGGCTGCGGCCTTCTTGTTGGTGAACTGGAGCACGTCGCTGGCTCGGCCCACGGGCATGCCGCGGACCAGGTCAGCCACCAGGCGTGCCTTCTGCGCCGAAATGCGGGCGCTGCGCAGGATCGCTTTGGCTTCAGTGCTCATCACTTGCCCTTCTTGTCGCCGCCATGGCCCTTGAAGGTGCGGGTCACCGCGAACTCGCCGAGCTTATGCCCGACCATGTTCTCGTTGACCAGCACGGGGACATGCTGACGGCCGTTGTGGATGGCGATGGTCAGGCCGACCATTTCCGGCAGGATCATCGAGCGACGCGACCAGGTCTTGATCGGACGCTTGTTGTTGGCGGAAACGGCGGCTTCCACCTTCTTTACGAGGTGCAGGTCGACAAACGGACCTTTCTTTAGAGAGCGCGGCATGATCGTTTCCTATTACTTGCGACGACGCACGATGAACTGCTGGGTGCGCTTGTTGGAGCGCGTCTTGTAGCCCTTGGCCGGCGTACCCCACGGAGAAACCGGGTGACGACCGCCAGAGGTCTTGCCCTCACCACCGCCGTGCGGATGGTCGACCGGGTTCATCACCACACCGCGAACGGTGGGACGAATACCCAACCAGCGCTTCGCGCCGGCCTTGCCGAGCTTGCGCAGGCTGTGCTCGCCGTTGCCGACTTCACCGATGGTGGCGCGGCAATCGACCGGCACGCGGCGCATTTCGCCGGAGCGAAGACGCAGCGTGGCGTAGCCCGATTCGCGAGCCACCAGCTGAACCGAAGCACCGGCGGAACGCGCGATCTGCGCACCCTTGCCCGGACGCATCTCGATGCAGTGGATGGTGCTACCCACCGGGATGCTGCGCAGCGGCAGGCTGTTGCCAGCCTTGATCGGCGCGTCGCTGCCCGAGACCAGACGATCGCCGGCCTGCACACCCTTCGGCGCGATGATGTAACGACGCTCGCCGTCGGCATAGCACAGCAGTGCGATATGCGCGGTGCGGTTCGGATCGTATTCAATGCGCTCGACCTGGGCGACGATGCCTTCCTTGTCGCGCTTGAAGTCGATGATGCGGTAACGCTGCTTGTGACCACCACCCTGGTGGCGAACAGTGATACGACCGTAGTTATTGCGACCGCCATTCTTGGTCTTCGCTTCGGTCAACGCCGCGTACGGCGCGCCCTTGTGAAGGCCCTCGGTGCGGACGCTGACTGCGTCGCGACGGCCGGGGGAGGTCGGCTTATGAGTGATCAGTGCCATCTCAATTCAACTCCTGGCTCAGGCCTTGGACGACACGTCGATGGTCTGACCATCGGCGAGGCGAACGTAGGCCTTGCGCTTGCCCTGGCGGCTGCCAGCGCGGAAACGGAAGGACTTGACCTTGCCCTTGGCGTTGACGAGGTTCACCTGCTCGACCTTGACGTCGAACATCTGTTCCACCGCAGCGCGGACATCGGCCTTGGTTGCCTCGGGGGCAACCACGAATACGTACTGGTTCTTCTCGGCCAGGCGCGCGGCCTTTTCCGAGATGTGCGGCGCACGCAGCGTATTCAGAATGCGTTCGTTGCTCATGCCAGCCACTCCTCGATCTTCTTCACCGCATCGACGGTCATGACGATGTGGTCCGAACCGACCAGGCTGACCGGGTTCAGCGCCAGCACGTCCACCACGTGGATGTACGGGATGTTGCGCGCAGCCAGGAAGGTCGCCTCGTTGGCATCTTCCGACACCAGCAGCACGCGGCCGGAAACCTGCAGCTCGGCCAGCTTGGCAACCATCGCCTTGGTCTTCGGGGTGTCGATGCCGAAGCTCTCGACCACCTTCAGGCGGTCCTGGCGGATCAGCTCCGACAGGATGGAGCGGATGGCAACGCGATACGACTTGCGGTTGACCTTCTGCTCGTAGCTACGCGGCTTGGCAGCAAACGTGCGGCCACCACCGACAAAGATCGGGGCACGGTAGTCACCGTGACGGGCGCCGCCGCCCTTCTGCTTCTTAAACTTCTTGGTGGTACCGGACATCTCGCCGCGCGACAGCTGCGACTGGGTACCTGCACGACCGCCGGCCTGATAGGCAACGACGACCTGGTGGATCAGGGCCTGCTTGAGCTCACCGCCGAACACTTCGTCCGACACGTTGAGCGGCTTGGCGCCAATAACATTGAGTTCCATGGCGTCTCTCCTCAGCCCTTGGTCGTCGGACGGATGACGACGTCGCCGCCGGTAGCACCCGGCACCGCGCCCTTCACCGCGATCAGATGACGCTCGGCGTCGACCTTGACCACTTCCAGGCCCTGCTGCGTGCGGTTCACCGCACCCATGTGGCCCGACATCTTCTTGCCCGGGAACACACGACCCGGGGTCTGGCGCTGACCGATAGAACCCGGTGCGCGATGCGACAGCGAGTTACCGTGGGTCGCGTCGCCCATGGTGAAGTTGTGACGCTTGATGGTGCCCTGGAAGCCCTTGCCCTTCGACACGCCGGCGACGTCAACGATCTGACCCACCTGGAACACGTCGTCGGCCTTGATCTCGGCGCCCACGCTGTACTTGCCGAGGTCATCGGCAGACACGCGGAACTCCCACAGACCACGACCCGGCTCAACCTTCGCCTTGGCGTAGTGACCCTTCAGCGGCTGCGTCAGCAGGCTGGCGCGCTTGACGCCGGCTGCGACCTGCACAGCGCTGTAACCATCGTTATCTTCCGTCTTCAGCTGGGTGACGCGATTCGGGGTGGCTTCAATCAGCGTCACCGGAATCGAGCGTCCATCTTCAGTGAAGAGTCGGCTCATGCCGCACTTGCGGCCAACCAGTCCGATACTCATCTTCGTATCCTGTTTATCGCTCAACCGAGCTTGATCTGAACGTCAACGCCAGCGGCGAGATCAAGCTTCATGAGCGCGTCCACGGTCTTGTCGTTGGGGTCGACGATGTCGAGCACGCGCTTGTGCGTACGGGTCTCGTACTGGTCGCGGGCATCTTTGTCGACGTGCGGCGACACCAGAATGGTGTAACGCTCGATCTTCGTCGGGAGCGGAATCGGGCCGAGAACCGTAGCGCCAGTGCGCTTGGCCGTCTCGACGATTTCGCTGGCCGAACGGTCGATCAGACGATGATCGTACGCTTTGAGCCGAATGCGAATCTTTTGGTTCGCCATAAACCGTGTCCTGTTTATCGAAAGAACAAAAACTGTGAACCGAGCAGGCTTCTCGCCTACCCGCACAACCCTATTTGTCGCTTGGTACCGCAAGTCAATCTCGGCGAGCGACTAGATGCCGCTTGATTGACCCTAAAAGACTAGGCAGACCCTAAATGGGCCCGCCAAGACGGAAAAGCATAAAACGCGCGAAATGGCCCGGTCAACAAAGCGTCACGCTTCGTTGCCCAAGCCCTCTCTTGCGTATTGGCCATCCCGGCCAGCGAACTCGAAGCACTTCCTGCGCCTCATTTCGCTGTAAGGTCGTCCGAGCCATAGGCGCGGCGACAGGCAAGTTCAACACTATAACCTAAAGTTCCGTCAGAGGGAAGTGCAAAAGCCGTCCTCCAACTGAACATGCCTGGAGGAGAGCCGTTACGGCCGCTCCATCCAAGACAGTCGCCGCCCGAAGGCGGCGACTTTGCCACTTACTTGATGACCTTGGCCACCACGCCGGCGCCGACGGTGCGGCCGCCTTCGCGGATCGCGAAGCGCAGGCCTTCGTCCATGGCGATCGGGTGGATCAGGCTGACCACCATCTTCACGTTGTCGCCCGGCATCACCATCT